>NZ_JDWJ01000003.1:0-284811 GCF_012932895.1 Pseudomonas sp. KD5
TTCACAAAAGCCGCACAAACTATCGCATACCCAATTTGCTGAAGCGTCGAAAGACGGTTCGGTACCCGAATTTCTTGACGACCATAGAGCATTGGAACCACCTGATCCCATCCCGAACTCAGAAGTGAAACGATGCATCGCCGATGGTAGTGTGGGGTTTCCCCATGTGAGAGTAGGTCATCGTCAAGATTAAATTCCGAAACCCCTATCTGCGTACGCAGGTAGGGGTTTTGTTTTGCCCGCAGGAAAACTGACGTTTAGGGTTTCTATGCAACTGCTCGGTGCATGGCTATCATGCGGGCCTCATTGTGAGGCGAGACTTGCATGCTGACGTTGTTAAAGCTTCTTAAGGATGGTCGATTCCATTCGGGCCAGGCCCTGGGCGTCGCCTTGGGCGTCAGTCGTAGTGCTGTATGGAAGCAGCTTCAGCATTTGGAGGCTGAGCTCGGCTTGTCCATTCATAAAGTGCGCGGTCGCGGCTATCAGCTGGCTGCGCCATTGACGCTGCTTGATCCTGTCGAGATATGCGCGCGTGAGCCTTCCTGTGAGTGGCCCATCCTGGTCCTCGACTCAATTGACTCTACCAATGCTGAAGCCTTGCGCGCTATTGAGCGTGGCCAGGTCGCGCCATTTCTGGTGCTTGCTGAGCGGCAAACGGCCGGTCGCGGACGGCGTGGACGCAAGTGGGTGAGTCCGTTCGCAGAAAACATCTATTACAGCCTGGTGTTGCGCATTGAGGGTGGGATGCGGCAGCTGGAAGGCTTGAGTCTAGTTGTTGGGCTCGCCGTACTGCAGGCCTTGCGAGAGCTTGGTATTTCAGGCGCGGGGTTGAAGTGGCCCAATGATGTTCTGGTTGGTCAGAAAAAAATTGCTGGAATATTGCTCGAATTGGTGGGTGATCCTGCAGATGTGTGTCACGTAGTGATCGGTGTCGGGATCAATGTGAACATGCAGATGACTGATGAGGTTGACCAGCAGTGGACGTCCATGCGGCTCGAGTCGGGCAAGGCGGTTGATCGCAATCACCTGGTTGCGAAGTTGGGGGTGATGCTCCGGGCCTACTTGAGTCGCCACCAGGTCGGCGGATTTCCGGCTATCCGGGCGGAGTGGGAGCAAAATCATCTATGGCAGGGACGCGCCGTGTCGTTGATTGCTGGAGCTAGTCAGATAGATGGAGAGGTGTTGGGTATCGATGGTCAGGGTGCCTTGCGCTTGAAGGTGGATGGCGTGGAAAAAGTCTTTAGTGGTGGTGAGCTCAGCCTGAGGTTGCGTGATGATTCTTGAGCTCGATTGTGGAAACAGTTTCATCAAGTGGCGTGTGCTCGGCGCGGATGTCGGGCGGGTGGTTGGTGAGGGTGTCGTTGATTCGGATCTTGCGCTGCTTGAGAGCTTGAGGGGGCTCAAGGGGCTCGCTCTCAAGCATTGTCGGTTAGTGAGCGTCAGAACCGCTGAAGAAACCGGAGCCTTGATCTCTTTGTTGTCAGAGGCTTTCGGTGTTTCCGTGGTGTGCGCCACACCGGCTCGGGAAATGTCCGGGGTTCGTAATGGCTATGAAGAGTTCGAGCGGCTAGGGCTTGATCGCTGGCTAGCAATGCTCGGAGGATTTCACCTGGCTTCAGGTGCTTGTCTGGTGCTCGACTTCGGTACCGCAGTCACTGCTGATTTTGTCGCTAGGGATGGCGAGCATCTTGGAGGGTTCATCTGTCCGGGAATGCCCTTAATGCGTAACCAGTTGCGTACTCATACCCGTAGAATCCGCTATGGCGACCTTGCTGCCGAGCGCGCTTTGGAGAGTCTTGTTCCCGGGCGTACTACCGTCGAGGCGGTCGAGCGAGGTTGCTTGCTGATGTTGAGGGGCTTTGTTCAGGCTCAGCTAGAGTTGGCGCGCAGCTATTGGGGGGAGGATTTCGCTGTATTCCTCACAGGAGGAGATGCTGATCTGGTCTCCGAGATTGTGCCTGAGGCCAGGGTGGTTCCAGATCTGGTGTTTGTAGGGTTGGCTATGGCGTGTCCCTTGTCTTGAGGTTTTTATGCGTTGGTTGTTCCTGCTACTGCTTGTTCTCAATGTGTTCTATTACGTCTGGCACCAACAGGAGGCTCCGCTTCGCGCGAAGGATGTGACCCCCTTGAGTTTGTATCGGGGCTCTCAGCAGGACATTCGTTTGTTGAGCGAGGCGACTGATACGACCCGAGACAAAGGAAAATCCACGCAGACGGAAAGCAGTTGTCTCTATCTGGGCGGTTCTGCCCGGCAGGAAGTCGCTCAGGCAATCGAACATCGATTGAGTGGCATGGACATCAAGTTTCAGTCCTTGCCGAAGGATCTCCCTGAATATGCGGGTTACTGGGTGCGTGTGGCGCCGGAAAGCCGGCGTTTGCTGGATGACTTGCAGTTGCAAAGCCTTTCTAAAGAATTCAATGAGTTAAAACATAAAATAATGCCGTGCGAGGGGGTTGCACCTGTCGAATAGTTTGCATAGAATGGCGCCCGCTTCGCAGTGAAGACCTTTTAAAGGTTGACGGTGCGAAGCGAGGTCAACGCAGCTAACCTCAGGTTTTTAATGAGAAAATGCTTGACAGAAGGCTGGCATAGTATAGAATGCCGGCTCGCTTAGGAGGGGTTCCCGAGCGGCCAAAGGGATCAGACTGTAAATCTGACGTCTACGACTTCGAAGGTTCGAATCCTTCCCCCTCCACCATTTTTAGCGAGAGCTGCAAGCTCCGCGGGTATAGTTTAGTGGTAGAACCTCAGCCTTCCAAGCTGATGATGCGGGTTCGATTCCCGCTACCCGCTCCAGGTTTGCAGGTCCTGCAAAGTGTTACGCTCTTGTAGCTCAGTTGGTAGAGCACACCCTTGGTAAGGGTGAGGTCAGCGGTTCAAATCCGCTCAAGAGCTCCATATAACAAGGCAGATATGAAAATATCTGCCTTTGTTTTAATGGCTTGTAGATGCGCGTTGTTGCCTGAGAGGGTGTTGTGCGTCTTAGGTGCTGGTGTGCATGGCCAGGATCGATGAGTAAATTGTTGTAAAGTCTTTTTCGGGCCGGCATAATGGTCGGCCTGATTTTGTTTTAGGTCAGTAGCTCAATTGGCAGAGCGACGGTCTCCAAAACCGTAGGTTGGGGGTTCGATTCCCTCCTGACCTGCCAGATTCACCAGGTGTGTCTGGCTTTCTTTTCACAGGATCTTCATAGATGACTCCTAAAGCTGAAGCTCAAGGCTCTCGCTTCGATATACTTAAGTGGCTGGTAGTAGTTGCTTTGGTGATTGTTGGCGTTGTTGGCAATCAGTATTACTCTGCTTCGCCGATCCTGTACCGCGTGCTCGCTTTGCTGGTCATTGCTGCTGTAGCTGCCTTTGTAGGCCTGCAGACGGTTAAGGGCAAGTCTTTCTTTGTACTGGTTAAGGAAGCGCGCACCGAGATTCGTAAAGTCGTTTGGCCAACTCGCCAAGAAACTACGCAGACCACGTTGATCGTTGTGGCTGTTGTTCTGGTTATGGCGTTGCTGTTGTGGGGGCTTGATTCCCTGCTCGGCTGGCTTGTTTCCTTGATCGTCGGCTAAGGGTGTCCCGTGGCTAAGCGTTGGTACGTTGTGCATGCTTACTCCGGTTACGAGAAGCATGTCATGCGTTCGTTGATCGAGCGCGTAAAGCTGGCTGGCATGGAAGATGGCTTCGGCGAAATTCTGGTTCCCACTGAAGAAGTGGTTGAAATGCGTAATGGCCAGAAGCGCAAAAGCGAGCGCAAATTCTTCCCAGGTTATGTGCTGGTTCAGATGGACATGAACGAGGGTACTTGGCACTTGGTCAAGGATACTCCTCGGGTGATGGGTTTCATCGGTGGTACTGCCGACAAGCCTGCACCAATCACAGATAAAGAAGCAGAAGCGATTCTGCGTCGCGTTGCTGATGGTAGCGACAAGCCGAAGCCGAAGACGTTGTTCGAGCCGGGTGAGTCGGTACGTGTCAACGACGGGCCGTTTGCCGATTTTACCGGCACGGTTGAAGAGGTTAACTACGAAAAGAGCCGGATCCAAGTGGCGGTGCTCATTTTCGGTCGCTCTACTCCGGTAGAGTTGGAGTTCAGCCAGGTCGAAAAGGTCTAGCTGAGCAAGCATCCCAACCCCGCAGCCCTAGGCTGTGGGGTTTTGTCGTCACTGGGATAAACGCGCAAGTAACCGGGGAGCCTTTCGAGGCGTTTGAACCCGTAATTGGAGTGCCTCATGGCCAAGAAGATTACCGCTTACATCAAGCTGCAAGTGAAGGCCGCTCAGGCTAACCCAAGCCCACCTGTTGGTCCTGCTCTGGGTCAGCACGGCGTGAACATCATGGAATTCTGCAAGGCTTTCAACGCCCGTACTCAGGGTCTTGAGCCAGGTCTGCCGACTCCAGTGATCATCACTGTCTACAGCGACCGTAGCTTCACGTTCGAAACCAAATCCACTCCTGCTTCGGTTCTGCTGAAGAAGGCTGCTGGTCTGACTAGCGGTTCCGCTCGTCCGAACACCGTTAAGGTTGGCACTGTGACTCGTGCTCAGCTGGAAGAAATCGCGAAAACCAAAAACGCGGATCTGACTGCAGCTGATATGGAAGCAGCCGTGCGTACTATCGCCGGTTCTGCTCGTAGCATGGGCCTTAACGTGGAGGGTGTGTAATGGCTAAGCTGACCAAGCGTCAAAAGGCTATCGCCGGCAAAATCGAAGCAGGCAAGGCCTACAACTTTGTAGACGCTGCTGCTCTGCTGTCCGAGCTGTCGACTGTCAAGTTCAGCGAGTCGTTCGACGTAGCTGTGAATCTGGGTGTTGACCCGCGTAAATCCGACCAGGTCGTTCGTAGCGCTACCGTGCTGCCGCACGGTACCGGCAAGACCGTTCGCGTTGCTGTGTTCACTCAGGGTCCAGCTGCCGAGGCCGCTCTGGCTGCCGGCGCTGACCGTGTAGGTATGGACGACCTGGCTGCCGAAATGAAAGGCGGCGACCTGAACTATGACGTAGTGATCGCATCCCCGGATGCAATGCGCGTTGTAGGTCAGTTGGGTCAGATCCTCGGTCCACGTGGTCTGATGCCTAACCCTAAAGTCGGCACTGTAACTCCAGACGTAGCTACCGCGGTTAAAAACGCCAAGGCTGGTCAGGTTCGTTATCGCACCGACAAAAACGGCATCATCCACACTTCCGTTGGCAAAGTCGGCTTCGATGCCGTCAAGCTGAAGGAAAACGTTGAAGCCCTGATCGCTGATCTGAAGCGTATCAAGCCAGCTTCCTCGAAAGGTATTTACGTCAAGCGCGTTACCCTGAGCACTACTATGGGCCCAGGTCTGGTCATCGACCAGGGTTCGCTCGACGCGTAAGACGCAGGTTGGCGCAAGTAATTGCGCCAATTGAAAGATTGGGGTCCCTGCCTGGCGGGGGCTATCCAAGACCGTAGGCGACGCAAGTCTTAAACCTCAAGCCTACGCAGATGGTGCTCCCGGTTCCTTACCGAATCAGACACCAAAACGACATCCGGTTTCGACTGGATGAAACGGTAACAAGCAGGAGTTAAACCCGTGGCAATTAAACTCGAAGACAAGAAGGCCATCGTCGCTGAAGTCAACGAGGCTGCCAAAGTCGCTCTGTCCGCTGTCGTGGCTGATGCCCGTGGCGTAACAGTAGGCGCGATGACCGGACTCCGTAAAGAGGCTCGTGAAGCTGGCGTTTATGTACGTGTCGTACGTAACACCCTGCTCAAGCGCGCTGTTGCTGACACTGAATTCAGTGTCCTCAACGACGTGTTCACCGGCCCTACCCTGATTGCATTCTCCAAAGAACATCCAGGCGCTGCTGCCCGGATTTTCAAAGAGTTCGCCAAGGGTCAGGACAAGTTCGAGATCAAGGCAGCTGCGTTTGATGGCAAGTTCCTTGCCGCTAACCAGATCGACGTGTTGGCTACCCTGCCGACCCGCGACGAAGCTATTGCGAAACTGATGAGCGTGATCCAAGGCGCTACCAGCAAGCTGGCTCGTACCCTGGCAGCCGTTCGCGACCAGAAAGAAGCAGCTGCTGCCTAAGGCACAGCGAGACCTTTCAAAATCATATGTTTAATTTGATGGCTGCGTAAGCTGTCACCCCAATACAGGATTCAAGTCATGTCTCTGACTAACGAACAAATCATCGAAGCAATCGGCCAGAAAACCGTTCTGGAAGTTGTCGAGCTGATCAAAGCAATGGAAGAAACCTTCGGCGTTACCGCTGCTGTTGCTGCTGCTGGTCCAGCTGCTGCTGCCGCTGTTGTTGAAGAGCAAACTGAATTCAACGTCATGCTGACCGAAGCTGGCGAGAAGAAAGTTAACGTGATCAAGGCTGTACGTGAACTGACCGGTCTGGGCCTGAAAGAAGCCAAGGCTGTAGTTGACGGCGCTCCTGCCATGGTTCTGGAAGCTGTTGCCAAAGACGCAGCTGACAAAGCCAAAGCAGCTCTGGAAGAAGCAGGCGCTAAAGTCGAGCTGAAATAAGCATCGACTTTGCTCCTCCAGCCCGAGCGTTAAGCGAAAGGCTGATGGCTGGTGGCTCTTGCCACCGGCCTTTTTCCGTTATTGGCAGCCGACTGGGTCGGTGCTGGTAACGAGCTGTATCCACCCGATGTGGTGGCGCAAACCATGGGGTTTGCACGATTTTCTGGCTGCTCCCGTCGGGAGGGGCCAAACAAGCAGGTGACCAAGCTGGGGAACGCTGATGGCTTACTCATATACTGAGAAAAAACGTATCCGCAAGGACTTTAGCAAGTTGCCGGACGTCATGGATGTGCCGTACCTCCTGGCCATCCAGCTGGATTCGTATCGTGAATTCTTGCAAGCGGGAGCGACTAAAGATCAGTTCCGCGACGTGGGCCTGCATGCGGCCTTCAAATCCGTTTTCCCGATCATCAGCTACTCCGGCAATGCTGCGCTGGAGTACGTCGGTTATCGCCTGGGCGAACCGGCATTTGATGTCAAAGAATGCGTATTGCGCGGTGTAACTTACGCCGTACCTTTGCGGGTAAAAGTGCGCCTGATCATTTTCGACAAAGAATCGTCGAACAAAGCGATCAAGGACATCAAAGAGCAAGAAGTCTACATGGGTGAAATCCCCCTGATGACTGAGAACGGTACCTTCGTAATCAACGGTACCGAGCGTGTAATCGTTTCCCAGCTGCACCGTTCCCCGGGCGTGTTCTTCGACCACGACCGTGGCAAGACGCACAGCTCCGGCAAGCTGCTGTACTCCGCGCGCATCATTCCTTACCGCGGTTCGTGGCTGGACTTCGAGTTCGACCCGAAAGATTGCGTATTTGTGCGTATCGACCGTCGTCGCAAGCTGCCTGCATCGGTACTGCTGCGTGCGCTGGGCTATACCACTGAAGAAGTGCTGGACGCGTTCTACACCACCAACGTCTTCCACGTGCAGGGTGAAAACCTCAGCCTGGAACTGGTGCCTCAACGCCTGCGTGGTGAAATTGCTGTCCTCGATATTCAGGATGACAAAGGCAAGGTTATTGTCGAGCAAGGTCGTCGTATCACCGCTCGCCACATCAACCAGCTGGAAAAAGCCGGGATCAAAGAGCTGCAAGTGCCTCTGGACTACGTCCTGGGTCGCACTACTGCCAAGGTCATCGTGCATCCGGCTACCGGCGAAATCCTGGCAGAGTGCAACACCGAGCTGAACACCGAAATCCTGGCAAAAATTGCCAAGGCGGGCGTTGTTCGCATCGAAACTCTGTACACCAACGATATCGACTGCGGTCCGTTCGTCTCCGACACCCTGAAGATCGACTCCACCAGCAACCAATTGGAAGCGCTGGTCGAGATCTATCGCATGATGCGTCCAGGCGAGCCGCCAACCAAGGACGCTGCCGAGACACTGTTCAACAACCTGTTCTTCAGTCCTGAGCGCTATGACCTGTCTGCGGTCGGCCGGATGAAGTTCAACCGTCGTATCGGTCGTACCGAGATCGAAGGTTCGGGCGTGTTGTGCAAAGAAGACATCGTCGCGGTTCTGAAGACTCTGGTCGACATCCGTAACGGTAAAGGCATCGTCGATGACATCGACCACCTGGGTAACCGTCGTGTTCGCTGCGTAGGCGAAATGGCCGAGAACCAGTTCCGCGTTGGCCTGGTACGTGTTGAACGTGCGGTCAAAGAGCGTCTGTCGATGGCGGAAAGCGAAGGCCTGATGCCGCAAGACCTGATCAACGCCAAGCCAGTGGCTGCGGCGGTGAAAGAGTTCTTCGGTTCCAGTCAGCTGTCCCAGTTCATGGACCAGAACAACCCGCTGTCCGAGATCACCCACAAGCGTCGTGTCTCTGCACTCGGCCCAGGCGGTTTGACTCGCGAACGTGCAGGTTTCGAAGTCCGTGACGTACACCCGACTCACTACGGTCGTGTATGCCCGATTGAAACGCCGGAAGGTCCGAACATCGGTCTGATCAACTCCCTGGCCGCCTATGCGCGCACCAACCAGTACGGCTTCCTCGAGAGCCCGTACCGCGTGGTGAAAGACGCTCTGGTCACCGACGAGATCGTTTTCCTGTCCGCCATCGAAGAAGCTGATCACGTGATCGCTCAGGCTTCGGCCACGATGAACGACAAGAAAGTCCTGATCGACGAGCTGGTAGCTGTTCGTCACTTGAACGAGTTCACCGTCAAGGCGCCGGAAGACGTCACCTTGATGGACGTGTCGCCGAAGCAGGTAGTTTCGGTTGCTGCGTCGCTGATCCCGTTCCTCGAGCACGACGACGCCAACCGTGCGTTGATGGGTTCGAACATGCAGCGTCAAGCTGTACCAACCCTGCGTGCTGACAAGCCGCTGGTAGGTACCGGCATGGAGCGTAACGTGGCTCGCGACTCCGGCGTTTGCGTCGTGGCTCGTCGTGGCGGCGTGATCGATTCCGTCGACGCCAGCCGTATCGTGGTTCGTGTTGCTGATGATGAAGTTGAAACCGGCGAAGCTGGTGTCGACATCTACAACCTGACCAAGTACACCCGCTCCAACCAGAACACCTGCATCAACCAGCGTCCGTTGGTGAGCAAAGGTGATCGGGTTCAGCGCAGCGACATCATGGCCGACGGTCCGTCCACCGATATGGGTGAACTGGCTCTGGGTCAGAACATGCGCATCGCGTTCATGGCATGGAACGGCTTCAACTTCGAAGACTCCATCTGCCTGTCCGAGCGTGTTGTTCAGGAAGACCGTTTCACCACGATCCACATCCAGGAACTGACCTGTGTGGCGCGTGACACCAAGCTTGGGCCAGAGGAAATCACTGCAGACATCCCGAACGTGGGTGAAGCTGCACTGAACAAGCTGGACGAAGCCGGTATCGTTTACGTAGGTGCTGAAGTAGGCGCAGGCGACATCCTGGTAGGTAAGGTCACTCCGAAAGGCGAGACCCAGCTGACTCCGGAAGAAAAACTGCTGCGTGCGATCTTCGGTGAAAAAGCCAGCGACGTTAAAGACACCTCCCTGCGTGTGCCTACCGGCACCAAGGGTACTGTCATCGACGTACAGGTCTTCACCCGTGACGGCGTTGAGCGTGATGCTCGTGCACTGTCGATCGAGAAGACTCAACTCGACGAGATCCGCAAGGACCTGAACGAAGAGTTCCGTATCGTTGAAGGCGCTACTTTCGAACGTCTGCGTTCCGCTCTGGTCGGCCACAAAGCCGAAGGCGGTGCCGGTCTGAAGAAAGGTCAGGAAATCACCGACGAAGTTCTCGACGGTCTTGAGCACGGCCAGTGGTTCAAACTGCGCATGGCTGAAGATGCTCTGAACGAGCAGCTCGAGAAGGCTCAGGCCTACATCGTTGATCGCCGCCGTCTGCTGGACGACAAGTTCGAAGACAAGAAGCGCAAGCTGCAGCAGGGCGATGACCTGGCTCCAGGCGTGCTGAAAATCGTCAAGGTTTACCTGGCAATCCGTCGTCGCATCCAGCCGGGCGACAAGATGGCCGGTCGTCACGGTAACAAGGGTGTGGTCTCCGTGATCATGCCGGTTGAAGACATGCCGCACGATGCCAATGGCACCCCGGTCGACGTCGTCCTCAACCCGTTGGGCGTACCTTCGCGTATGAACGTTGGTCAGATCCTTGAAACCCACCTGGGCCTCGCGGCCAAAGGTCTGGGCGAGAAGATCAACCGGATGGTCGAAGAGCAACGTAAGGTTGCTGAACTTCGCACCTTCCTGGACGAGATCTACAACCAGATCGGCGGTCGTAACGAAGATCTGGATAGCTTCTCCGACCAGGAAATCCTGGATCTGGCGAAGAACCTGCGTGGCGGCGTTCCAATGGCCACTCCAGTGTTCGACGGCGCCAAGGAAAGTGAAATCAAGGCCATGCTGAAACTGGCAGACCTGCCAGAAAGCGGCCAGATGCAGCTGACCGACGGCCGTACCGGCAACAAGTTCGAGCGCCCGGTTACTGTTGGCTACATGTACATGCTGAAGCTGAACCACTTGGTAGACGACAAGATGCACGCTCGTTCTACCGGTTCGTACAGCCTGGTTACCCAGCAGCCGCTGGGTGGTAAGGCGCAGTTCGGTGGTCAGCGTTTCGGGGAGATGGAGGTCTGGGCACTGGAAGCATACGGTGCTGCTTACACTCTGCAAGAAATGCTCACAGTGAAGTCGGACGATGTGAACGGCCGGACCAAGATGTACAAAAACATCGTGGACGGCGATCACCGTATGGAGCCGGGCATGCCCGAGTCCTTCAACGTGTTGATCAAGGAAATTCGTTCCCTCGGCATCGATATCGATCTGGAAACCGAATAACACGTGACGCGAATCGAGAGCGGGGCAGGATTGCCCGCTCTCTGCTCCGCCAGGAGGAAAGGCCTTGAAAGACCTACTGAATTTGCTGAAAAACCAGGGTCAAGTCGAAGAGTTCGACGCCATCCGTATTGGATTGGCATCGCCTGAGATGATCCGTTCGTGGTCGTTCGGTGAAGTTAAAAAGCCGGAAACCATCAACTACCGTACGTTCAAACCTGAGCGTGACGGCCTGTTCTGCGCCAAGATCTTTGGCCCGGTAAAGGATTACGAGTGCCTGTGCGGTAAGTACAAGCGCTTGAAACACCGTGGTGTGATCTGCGAGAAGTGTGGCGTTGAAGTCGCGCTGGCAAAAGTTCGTCGTGAGCGCATGGCGCACATCGAGCTGGCCTCGCCAGTAGCTCACATCTGGTTCCTGAAATCGCTGCCGTCCCGTATCGGCTTGCTGATGGACATGACCCTGCGTGATATCGAGCGCGTTCTCTACTTCGAGAGCTATGTCGTTATCGATCCAGGCATGACCACCCTTGAAAAGGGGCAGCTGCTCAATGACGAGCAGTACTTCGAAGCGCTGGAAGAGTTCGGCGACGATTTCGATGCCCGCATGGGTGCCGAAGCTGTCCGCGAACTGCTGCACGCTATCGACCTGGAGCACGAGATTGGCCGTCTGCGTGAAGAAATTCCGCAAACCAACTCCGAAACCAAAATCAAAAAGCTGTCCAAGCGTCTGAAGTTGATGGAAGCCTTCCAGGGTTCCGGCAACCTGCCAGAGTGGATGGTGCTGACCGTTCTGCCGGTGCTGCCGCCAGATCTGCGTCCACTGGTCCCATTGGATGGCGGTCGTTTCGCGACTTCCGACCTCAACGATCTGTATCGTCGAGTGATCAACCGTAACAACCGTTTGAAGCGCCTGCTTGATCTGTCCGCTCCGGACATCATCGTGCGCAACGAAAAGCGTATGTTGCAGGAAGCCGTCGATGCACTGCTCGACAACGGTCGTCGTGGCCGCGCTATCACCGGTTCCAACAAGCGTCCTCTGAAATCCCTGGCTGACATGATCAAGGGTAAGCAAGGTCGTTTCCGTCAGAACTTGCTCGGTAAGCGCGTTGACTACTCCGGTCGTTCGGTAATTACCGTAGGTCCGACCCTGCGTCTGCACCAGTGCGGTCTGCCGAAGAAGATGGCTCTCGAGCTGTTCAAGCCGTTCATTTTCGGCAAGCTGGAAATGCGTGGTCTTGCAACCACCATCAAAGCGGCCAAGAAGATGGTCGAGCGCGAGCTGCCAGAGGTTTGGGACGTTCTCGCTGAAGTGATTCGCGAACACCCGGTTCTCCTCAACCGTGCACCGACCCTTCACCGTCTGGGTATCCAGGCGTTTGAACCGGTACTGATCGAAGGTAAGGCTATCCAGCTGCACCCTCTGGTCTGTGCTGCGTACAACGCCGACTTCGACGGCGACCAAATGGCCGTGCACGTACCGCTGACGCTGGAAGCCCAGCTGGAAGCGCGCGCGTTGATGATGTCGACCAACAACATTCTGTCGCCAGCCAACGGTGAGCCAATCATCGTTCCGTCGCAGGACGTTGTATTGGGTCTGTACTACATGACTCGTGAAGCGATCAACGCCAAAGGCGAAGGTCGTGTGTTCGCGGATCTGCAGGAAGTTGACCGTGTGTTCCGTGCCGGCGAAGCCGCACTGCACGCCAAGGTCAAGGTGCGGATCAACGAAACCGTGAACGATCGTGATGGCGGCAGCGTGACCAACACCCGTATCGTCGACACTACCGTCGGCCGTGCGCTGTTGTTCCAGGTTGTGCCAAAAGGTCTGTCCTTCGACGTCGTCAACCTGCCGATGAAGAAGAAGGCGATCTCCAAGCTGATCAACCAGTGCTACCGCGTGGTTGGTTTGAAAGAGACCGTGATCTTCGCTGACCAGTTGATGTACACCGGTTTTGCCTATTCGACCATCTCCGGCGTTTCCATCGGTGTTAACGACTTCGTTATCCCGGATGAAAAAGCCCGCATCATCGGTGCAGCCACCGACGAAGTGAAAGAGATCGAAAGTCAGTACGCCTCCGGCCTGGTAACCCAGGGCGAGAAGTACAACAAAGTGATCGACCTTTGGTCCAAGGCGAACGACGAAGTTTCCAAGGCGATGATGGCCAACCTCTCGAAAGAGAAAGTCATCGACCGTCATGGCGTCGAAGTCGACCAGGAATCCTTCAACTCGATGTACATGATGGCCGACTCGGGTGCACGGGGTTCTGCTGCGCAGATCCGTCAGCTCGCCGGTATGCGTGGCCTGATGGCCAAGCCGGACGGTTCCATCATCGAAACGCCGATTACTGCGAACTTCCGTGAAGGTTTGAGCGTACTTCAGTACTTCATCTCTACTCACGGTGCTCGTAAAGGTCTGGCGGATACCGCGTTGAAAACTGCGAACTCCGGTTACCTGACTCGTCGTCTGGTAGACGTGGCGCAGGATCTGGTTGTGACCGAGATCGATTGCGGCACCGAACATGGCTTGGTAATGACTCCGCACATTGAAGGCGGTGACGTTGTTGAGCCGTTGGGTGAGCGCGTATTGGGTCGTGTCATTGCTCGTGACGTATTCAAGCCAGGTACCGAGGAAGTTATCGTTCCTGCCGGCACTCTGGTAGACGAGAAGTGGGTCGAGTTCATCGAGCTGAACAGCATCGACGAAGTGATCGTGCGTTCGCCGATCAGCTGCGAAACCCGCTACGGCATTTGCGCCAAGTGCTACGGCCGTGACTTGGCTCGTGGTCACCAGGTGAACATCGGTGAAGCGGTCGGCGTTATCGCTGCCCAGTCCATCGGTGAGCCGGGTACCCAGCTGACCATGCGTACGTTCCACATCGGTGGTGCGGCAAGCCGGACCTCCGCAGCCGACAGCGTTCAGGTGAAGAATGGCGGTACCGTCCGTCTGCATAACCTGAAGCACGTTGAGCGAGTGGACGGTTGCCTGGTTGCTGTGTCCCGTTCCGGTGAGCTGGCAATCGCTGATGACTTCGGTCGTGAGCGTGAGCGCTACAAGCTGCCGTACGGTGCTGTGATTTCGGTTAAAGAAGGTGACAAGGTCGACGCTGGCGCAATCGTGGCCAAGTGGGATCCGCACACTCACCCAATCGTTACCGAAATGAAAGGTACCGTGACCTACGTGGGCATGGAAGAAGGCATCACGATCAAGCGTCAGACTGACGAATTGACCGGTATGACCAACATTGAAGTACTCGACGCCAAAGACCGTCCAGCTGCCGGTAAAGATATCCGTCCTGCTGTGAAGATGGTTGATGACAACGGCAAGGATCTCTTGCTGCCGGGTACCGACGTAATTGCTCAGTACTTCCTGCCTGCTAACGCCCTGGTCGGTGTAGCGGACGGTGCGAAAATCGCGATCGGTGATGTTATCGCTCGTATTCCGCAAGAGACTTCGAAGACCCGTGACATCACCGGTGGTCTGCCGCGTGTTGCCGACTTGTTCGAAGCCCGTCGTCCGAAAGAAGCCTCGATTCTGGCTGAAGTCAGCGGCACCATCGCGTTCGGTAAAGAGACCAAAGGCAAGCGCCGTCTGGTTATCACCCCGAACGACGGTAGCGATCCGTACGAAGAGCTGATTCCGAAGTGGCGTCACCTGAACGTCTTCGAAGGCGAACAGGTAAACCGCGGCGAAGTTATCTCCGACGGTCCGAGCGATCCACACGACATCCTGCGTCTGCTGGGTGTGAGTGCGCTGGCCAAGTACATCGTGAACGAGATCCAGGACGTTTACCGTCTGCAAGGCGTGAAGATCAACGACAAGCACATCGAGACCATCCTGCGTCAGATGCTGCGTAAAGTTGAGATCGCTGAATCCGGCGATTCCAGTTTCATCAAGGGCGACCAGATGGAATTGACTCACGTGCTGGTAGAGAACGAGCGTCTGAGCAATGAAGACAAATTTGTCTCCAAGTTCACTCGCGTTCTGCTGGGTATCACCAAGGCGTCGTTGTCCACCGAATCGTTCATCTCGGCGGCTTCCTTCCAGGAAACCACTCGCGTACTGACCGAGGCGGCGGTAACCGGCAAGCGCGATTACCTGCGCGGCCTGAAAGAAAACGTGGTCGTGGGTCGTCTGATCCCGGCCGGTACCGGTCTGGCTTATCACAGCGAGCGCAAGCGCCGCCGTGATGCTGACAAACCGTTGCGCGTGAGCGCCAGTGAAGTGGAAGCTGCACTGACCGAAGCGCTGAACTCGAGCGGTAACTGAGTTCTGCGGTAGTAAATGAGTGCAGGCCCTGATCGCTCCGTTCATCCAGTCGAGACAATTTGTCGAGGTTGGATGGGGGGAGAGGTCGGGGCCTTGCCTTGACTGGGGGCAAGATCCTCTTTAGACTCTTGTACCCCTAAATTTGGCGGGGATTCGTTCCTGCCATTTTGCTTTTCTTGCAAGACAATAGCGTCGCAAGACAACAGTGGAGCTAGTAGATGGCAACTATCAACCAGCTGGTACGTCAGCCGCGTAAGCGTATCGTCGAGAAATCCGACGTGCCTGCGCTGCAGAACTGCCCGCAACGTCGTGGCGTATGCACCCGTGTGTATACCACTACGCCGAAAAAACCTAACTCGGCACTGCGTAAAGTATGCCGTGTGCGTCTGACCAACGGTTTCGAGGTTTCCTCGTACATCGGCGGTGAAGGCCACAACCTGCAAGAGCACAGCGTGGTACTGATCCGCGGCGGTCGTGTAAAAGACTTGCCAGGTGTTCGTTACCACACCGTTCGCGGCTCTTTGGATACTTCCGGCGTTAAAGGTCGTAACCAAGGTCGTTCGAAGTACGGTACCAAGCGTCCGAAGTAATAGTCGCTTGCAGCAAAAAACCGATTTCTATTTTTCTGAGTCGATAAGAGTAAGGTCGGAGGCGTCCCGAAAGGGCACCGATTCCGAGCGAACCTGAAGACCGTTTGAGGGCTTATCCATGCCAAGAAGACGCGTAGCAGCCAAGCGCGAAGTGCTTGACGATCCAAAATACGGAAGCCAAATCCTGGCCAAGTTCATGAACCACGTGATGGAAAGCGGCAAAAAAGCCGTTGCCGAGCGTATCGTTTATGGCGCGCTGGAAAAGGTTAAAGAACGCAAGAACAGCGACCCCCTGGAAATCTTCGAGAAAGCTCTCGACGCCATCGCTCCGCTGGTCGAAGTAAAGTCGCGCCGTGTAGGCGGTGCTACTTACCAGGTTCCGGTCGAAGTTCGTCCGTCCCGTCGTAACGCGCTGGCAATGCGCTGGTTGGTAGACTTCGCCCGTAAGCGCGGCGAGAAGTCTATGGCTCTGCGTTTGGCTGGCGAACTGTTGGACGCTGCTGAAGGTAAAGGTGCTGCTGTTAAGAAGCGTGAAGACGTGCACCGTATGGCTGAAGCCAACAAGGCTTTCTCGCACTACCGCTTCTAATTTTAGCTTCACTAATTTTGCGAGGGCTTTATGGCTCGTACTACTCCGATTAGCCGCTACCGTAACATCGGTATCGTTGCTCACGTGGATGCTGGTAAAACCACCACCACCGAGCGCGTCCTTTTTTACACTGGCAAAAGTCACAAAATGGGCGAGGTGCATGACGGCGCCGCGACCACAGACTGGATGGTGCAGGAGCAGGAGCGTGGTATTACCATTACTTCTGCTGCAATCACCGCCTTCTGGAAAGGTTCTGAGAAGCAGTACTCGCACGAACACCGTTTCAACGTTATCGATACCCCGGGCCACGTAGACTTCACTATTGAAGTTGAACGCTCCCTGCGCGTACTCGACGGCGCTGTCGTTGTGTTCTGCGGTACTTCGGGTGTTGAGCCTCAGTCGGAAACCGTATGGCGTCAGGCCAACAAGTACGGCGTTCCACGTCTTGTTTACGTAAACAAGATGGACCGTGCTGGCGCTAACTTCCTGCGCGTGATCGGTCAGATCAAGCAGCGTCTGGGTCACACTCCGGTGCCAATCCAGTTGGCTATCGGTTCCGAAGACAACTTCCAGGGTCAGATCGATCTGATCAACATGCAAGCTGTCTACTGGAATGACTCTGACAAGGGTATGGTCCCTGTTCGCAAGGACATTCCTGCTGAGCTGCAAGAGCTGGCTGAAGAGTGGCGCAGCAACATGGTCGAGGCTGCGGCCGAAGCCAACGAAGAGCTGATGAACAAGTATCTCGAAGGGGAAGAGCTCTCCATCGAGGAAATCAAGGCCGCTCTGCGTCAGCGTACTATCGCTGGTGAGATCGTTCTGGCTGTTTGCGGTTCTTCCTTCAAGAACAAGGGTGTTCCCCTGGTTCTCGACGCCGTTATCGACTTCCTGCCTGCTCCAACCGACATTCCTGCTATCAAGGGTTCCAACCCGGATAACGAGGAAGAGGAAATGGAGCGTCATGCAAGCGACGACGAGCCTTTCGCGGCTCTGGCGTTCAAGATCGCTACCGACCCATTCGTGGGTACCTTGACCTTTGTTCGGGTTTACTCGGGCGTGTTGGCCTCCGGCGACGGCGTGATCAACTCGGTAAAAGGCAAGAAAGAGCGCGTGGGTCGTATGGTGCAAATGCACGCAAACGCCCGTGAAGAAATCAAGGAAGTACGCGCTGGTGACATCGCGGCCTTGATCGGCATGAAGGACGTCACCACTGGTGAAACTTTGTGCAACGCTGACAAGCCAATCATCCTGGTTCGCATGGACTTCCCGGAGCCGGTTATTTCGGTTGCCGTAGAGCCTAAGACCAAGGATGACCAGGAAAAAATGGGTATCGCTCTGGGCAAGCTTGCTCAGGAAGACCCGTCTTTCCGCGTCAAAACTGATGAAGAGACTGGTCAAACGATCATCTCCGGCATGGGCGAGCTGCACCTGGACATCCTGGTTGACCGGATGCGCCGTGAGTTCAACGTCGAAGCCAACATCGGTAAGCCTCAAGTTTCGTACCGTGAGCGCATCACGAAGAGCTGCGAAATCGAAGGCAAGTTCGTTCGTCAGTCCGGCGGTCGTGGCCAGTTTGGTCATTGCTGGATCCGTTTTGCACCTGCTGACGAAGGTCAGGAAGGTCTGCAATTCCTGAACGAAGTAGTGGGTGGTGTGGTTCCTAAGGAATACATCCCGGCTATCCAGAAGGGTATCGAAGAGCAGATGAAGAACGGTGTTGTTGCCGGCTATCCGCTGATCGGCCTGAAGGCTACCGTGTTTGATGGTTCTTACCACGACGTCGACTCGAACGAGATGGCGTTTAAGGTGGCTGCTTCCATGGCGACCAAGCAACTGGCCCAGAAGGGTGGTGGTGAGTTGCTTGAGCCGATCATGGCGGTAGAGGTTGTTACGCCTGAAGACTATATGGGTGACGTGATGGGCGACCTTAACCGTCGTCGCGGCATGATTCTGGGTATGGAAGATACGGTTTCCGGTAAAGTAATTCGTGCCGAGGTTCCGTTGGGCGAGATGTTCGGTTATGCGACCGACGTTCGTTCCATGTCTCAGGGTCGCGCAAGCTACTCTATGGAATTCAAAAAATACAATACGGCTCCGTCGCACATCGTCGAAACCGTTACCAAAAAACAAGGCTGATTCAGTCCTTTAGGCAAGGAGTTAATTGTCGTGGCTAAAGAAAAATTTGATCGTTCCCTACCGCACGTCAACGTTGGCACTATCGGTCACGTTGACCACGGTAAAACCACTCTGACCGCTGCTCTGACTCGCGTCTGCTCCGAAGTTTTCGGTTCGGCTCGTGTTGACTTCGACAAAATCGACAGCGCACCAGAAGAGAAAGCTCGCGGTATCACCATCAACACCGCTCACGTTGAGTACAACTCGAAGATCCGTCACTACGCTCACGTTGACTGCCCAGGTCACGCTGACTATGTGAAGAACATGATCACCGGTGCTGCTCAAATGGACGGCGCTATCCTGGTTTGCTCGGCCGCTGATGGTCCGATGCCACAAACCCGTGAGCACATCCTGCTGTCCCGTCAGGTAGGCGTTCCGTACATCGTGGTTTTCCTGAACAAGGCTGACCTGGTAGACGACGCTGAGCTGCTGGAACTGGTTGAGATGGAAGTGCGCGATCTGCTGAGCACTTACGACTTCCCAGGCGACGACACTCCAATCATCATCGGCTCCGCTCGTATGGCGCTGGATGGTCTGGACGATAACGAGATGGGCACCACTGCCGTCAAGAAACTGGTTGAAACTCTGGACAGCTACATCCCAGAACCAGTTCGTCTGACTGACAAGCCGTTCCTGATGCCAATCGAAGACGTATTCTCGATCTCGGGTCGCGGTACTGTTGTGACTGGTCGTATCGAGCGCGGTATCGTTCGCGTTCAGGACCCACTGGAAATCGTTGGTCTGCGTGACACTACCGTCACCACCTGCACCGGTGTTGAAATGTTCCGCAAGCTGCTCGACGAAGGTCGTGCTGGCGAGAACTGCGGCGTGCTGCTGCGCGGCACCAAGCGTGATGACGTGGAGCGTGGTCAGGTTCTGGTTAAGCCGGGTACCGTTAAGCCGCACACCAAGTTCACCGCAGAAGTTTACGTTCTGAGCAAGGAAGAAGGCGGTCGTCACACTCCGTTCTTCAAAGGCTACCGTCCACAGTTCTACTTCCGTACTACTGACGTGACTGGTAACTGCGAACTGCCAGAAGGCGTTGAAATGGTAATGCCAGGCGATAACATTCAAATGACTGTTACCCTGATCAAAACCATCGCAATGGAAGACGGTCTGCGTTTCGCTATTCGCGAAGGCGGCCGTACCGTTGGTGCTGGCGTTGTAGCTAAAATCATCGAGTAAGCTTCTCTTTTGAGATAGCTTCGATGCTTTGAAAAAGCCCCCGCTTAGCGGGGGCTTTTTTATTGGGTTGACACCTATCGGGGGCGTCTATAGAATTGCGCCTCCTTTTAACGGGCGTATTGCGCCCGGTGGGAATAGCAGCCGGAGTCTGAAATCCAATGCAAAATCAGCAAATCCGTATCAGGTTGAAGGCTTTTGACCATCGCCTGATCGACCAATCCACCCAGGAAATCGTGGAAACCGCGAAACGTACTGGTGCTCAAGTGCGTGGTCCAATTCCACTGCCTACCCGTAAAGAGCGGTTCACCGTTCTGGTCTCCCCGCACGTCAACAAAGACGCGCGTGACCAGTACGAGATCCGTACTCATAAGCGCGTTCTGGACATCGTCCAGCCAACGGATAAAACCGTTGATGCTCTTATGAAGCTTGATCTTGCGGCCGGTGTGGAAGTGCAGATCAGCCTCGGCTAAGACTCGGTCTTAGTCGTGTAACGCTCTGAAATGGGCGGCCATAGCGGGTGAAAGCCCCGTACACTCATGAGGTTTACAACATGACTATTGGTGTAGTCGGTCGTAAATGCGGTATGACCCGTATTTTCACCGAAGAAGGTGTCTCCATTCCGGTCACGGTCATTGAGATCGAACCGAATCGCGTCACCCAGTTCAAAACTGAAGAGACCGATGGCTATCGTGCAGTGCAAGTCACTGTAGGCGAGCGTCGTGCTTCGCGTGTTACAGCTGCGCAAGCTGGCCACTTCGCTAAGGCGAACGTTGCCGCTGGTCGTACCGTAATGGAATTCCGCCTTGAAGAAGGCGAGTACCAGGCCGGCGATCTGATCAATGCTGAAATCTTCGCTGCTGGTCAACTGGTTGATGTAACCGGTCAGTCCAAAGGTAAAGGCTTCCAGGGTACGATCAAGCGTTGGAATTTCCGCGGGCAAGATAACACCCACGGTAACTCCGTATCCCACCGCGTTCCAGGCTCTATCGGCCAGTGCCAGACTCCTGGTCGTGTATTCAAGGGCAAAAAAATGTCCGGTCATATGGGCGCTGAGCGCGTGACCGTGCAGTCCCTCGAAGTAGTGCGCGTGGACGCTGAACGCAATCTGTTGTTGGTCAAGGGCGCTGTTCCTGGCGCTACTGGCGGCAACTTGGTTGTACGTCCAGCAGCCAAGGCTCGCGGTTAAGGGGAAGCTGACATGCAATTAAATGTAAATGACGCTCAAGCGATCGAAGTTTCCGAACTGACATTTGGCGGCGAATTCAACGAGACGCTGGTTCACCAAGCAGTCGTGGCCTATATGGCCGGCGGCCGTCAAGGTAGCAAGCAGCAAAAGACCCGTTCCGACGTTCGTGGCGGCGGTAAGCGCCCATGGCGTCAGAAAGGTACTGGCCGTGCTCGTGCCGGTACTATCCGTAGCCCAATCTGGCGTGGCGGCGGTACCACTTTCGCAGCTCGTCCTCAGGATCACTCCCAGAAGCTGAACAAGAAGATGTATCGCGCAGCAATGCGTTCCATCCTTGCTGAGCTGGTGCGTACTGATCGTCTGGTCGTGGTTCAGGATTTCGCTGTTGAAACGCCGAAAACCAAAGACCTGCTGGGCAAGCTGAACAACATGAGCCTGACCGACGTTCTGATCGTGTCGGACGCTGTTGATCAGAACCTGTACCTGGCTGCTCGTAACCTGCCGCACGTTGATGTACGTGATGTGCAAGGTTCCGATCCAGTTAGTCTGATCGCATACGACAAGGTGTTGATCACCGTGTCGGCCGTGAAGAAATTCGAGGAGCTGCTGGGATGAACCAGGAACGCGTATTTAAAGTTCTGCTTGGCCCGCACGTTTCCGAGAAGGCTACGGTTCTGGCAGACAAGAAAGGCCAGTTCGTTTTCAAGGTTGCCACTGACGCAACCAAGCTGGAAATCAAGAAGGCCGTCGAAAGCCTGTTCAGCGTGAAAGTAGAGCGTGTTACTACCCTGAATGTTCTGGGTAAGAGCAAGCGCACTGCTCGCGGTCTGGGCAAGCGTAATGACTGGAAGAAGGCAGTTATCTCCCTTCAGCCAGGCCAAGATCTCGATTTCAGCAGCAGTGCTGAGTAAGGAAGGGGTGCATCATGGCAATCGTTAAATGCAAACCGACTTCCCCTGGCCGCCGTTTTGTGGTCAAGGTGGTCAACCAGGAGCTGCATAAAGGCGCTCCTCACGCACCGCTGCTCGAGAAAAAATCGAAGTCTGGTGGTCGTAACAACAATGGTCGTATTACCACTCGTCACATCGGTGGTGGCCATAAGCAGCATTATCGTCTGGTCGATTTCCGTCGCAACGACAAAGATGGCATCGCTGCCACTGTTGAGCGTATCGAATACGATCCAAACCGTACTGCTCACATCGCTCTGCTGCTGTACGCAGATGGCGAGCGTCGCTACATCATCGCGCCTAAAGGCGTGAGTGCTGGCGACCAGCTGATCGCAGGTGCTCTGGCACCGATCAAGCCGGGCAACGCTCTGCAACTGCGTAACATTCCAGTTGGTAGCACCGTACACGGCATCGAATTGAAGCCAGGTAAAGGCGCGCAAATCGCTCGTTCCGCTGGTGCTTCGGCTCAGCTGATCGCTCGTGAAGGTGTCTACGTGACCCTGCGTCTGCGTTCTGGTGAGATGCGTAAAGTGCTGGCTGAATGCCGCGCGACCCTGGGCGAAGTCTCGAACTCCGAGCACAGCCTGCGTTCGCTGGGTAAAGCTGGTGCCAAACGCTGGCGTGGCGTTCGCCCAACCGTTCGTGGTGTTGCCATGAACCCGGTTGACCACCCACATGGTGGTGGTGAAGGTCGTACCTCTGGTGGTCGTCATCCGGTATCGCCATGGGGCTTCCCGACTAAGGGCGCGAAGACTCGTGGTAATAAGCGTACCGACAAAATGATCGTCCGTCGTCGCAAGTAAATAGAGGGATACGACAGTGCCACGTTCTCTGAAAAAAGGTCCTTTTATCGATCTTCACCTACTGAAGAAGATCGAAGTGGCGGCGGAAAAGAACGATCGCAAACCAGTTAAAACCTGGTCGCGTCGCTCGATGATCCTGCCACAAATGGTCGGTCTGACCATCGCAGTACACAACGGTCGTCAACACGTCCCAGTTCTCGTTAACGAAGACATGGTCGGCCACAAACTGGGCGAGTTCGCCGGTACCCGCACATATCGTGGGCACGTGGCAGACAAGAAAGCCAAGCGTTAAGGGGTTAGGAAATGGAAGTAGCCGCTAAGTTGTCGGGCGCTCGAATCTCCGCCCAGAAAGCCCGCTTGGTCGCCGACCAGATCCGCGGGAAGAAGGTGGGCGAAGCGCTCAACCTGTTGGCTTTCAGCAGTAAGAAAGCCGCCGAGATCATGAAGAAAGTGCTGGAGTCGGCCGTAGCCAACGCCGAGCATAACGAAGGCGCAGACGTTGATGACCTGAAAGTCAGCACCGTTTTCGTCAACGAAGGGCGTTCGCTGAAGCGCATCATGCCACGTGCCAAAGGCCGTGCTGATCGCATCGTCAAGCGGTCTTGCCATATCACTGTCAAGGTTGCTGACAAGTAACGGAGTCGAAGAGATGGGTCAGAAAGTACATCCCATTGGCATTCGCCTGGGAATCGTCAAGGAGCACACCTCCGTCTGGTACGCAGACGGTCGGACTTATGCGGACTACTTGTTCGCTGATCTGAAGGTGCGTGAGTATCTCCAAGACAAACTAAAAAGCGCGTCCGTAAGCCGTATCGATATCCATCGTCCGGCCCAAACTGCACGTATCACCATCCACACCGCTCGTCCAGGTATCGTTATCGGGAAGAAAGGTGAAGATGTTGAGAAACTGCGTCAGGACCTGACCAAGCAAATGGGTGTGCCTGTGCACATCAATATCGAAGAGATCCGCAAGCCGGAGCTCGACGGTATGCTGGTTGCGCAGAGCGTAGCTCAGCAGCTGGAGCGTCGCGTAATGTTCCGTCGCGCTATGAAGCGCGCTGTTCAGAACGCCATGCGCATTGGTGCCAAAGGCATCAAAATCCAAGTGAGCGGTCGTCTCGGCGGTGCTGAAATCGCACGTACTGAATGGTATCGCGAAGGTCGTGTGCCTCTGCACACCCTGCGTGCCGACATCGACTATGCCAACTACGAAGCTCACACCACTTATGGTGTGATCGGTGTAAAGGTTTGGATCTTCAAAGGCGAAGTAATTGGTGGTCGCCAAGAAGAACTGAAACCACAAGCACCAGCGCCTCGTAAAAAAGCTGCTAAGTAAGGGGTACGCCAAATGTTGCAACCAAAGCGTACGAAGTTCCGCAAGCAAATGACTGGTCACAACCGTGGCCTGGCATTGCGCGGTAGCAAAGTCAGCTTCGGCGAGTTCGCGCTGAAGTCTGTTGCTCGTGGTCGTCTCACCGCTCGTCAGATCGAGTCAGCGCGTCGTGCACTGACCCGTCACGTTAAACGTGGCGGCAAGATCTGGATCCGTGTATTCCCGGACAAGCCTATTTCCAAAAAGCCACTCGAAGTTCGGATGGGTAAAGGTAAGGGTAACGTGGAGTACTGGGTTGCCCAGATTCAGCCAGGCAAAGTCCTGTATGAAATCGAGGGTGTTTCTGAAGAGCTGGCGCGTGAGGCTTTCGCCCTGGCTGCTGCAAAGCTGCCGCTCGCCACCTCCTTTGTTAAACGGACGGTGATGTGATGAAAGCGAATGAACTTCGTGAAAAATCCGCACAGCAGCTGAACGAGCAACTGCTCGGCCTGCTGCGCGACCAGTTCAATCTGCGTATGCAGAAAGCAACTGGCCAGTTGGGGCAGTCTCATCTGCTCTCGCAAGTTAAGCGTGACATCGCTCGCGTGAAGACTGTGCTCAACCAGCAGGCAGGTAAGTAATCATGGCTGAAGCCGAAAAAACTGTCCGTACGCTGACTGGCCGTGTTGTCAGCGACAAGATGGACAAAACCATCACCGTTCTGATCGAGCGTCGCGTTAAGCACCCGATCTACGGTAAATACGTTAAGCGTTCGACTAAGCTGCACGCGCACGACGAAACCAATCAGTGCCACATCGGCGACAAAGTCACTATTCGTGAAACTCGTCCTTTGGCCAAGACCAAGTCTTGGGCGCTGGTTGATGTTCTCGAACGCGCTGTGGAAGTCTAAGGACTAGGGGTCGGAGAAATTATATGATTCAGACTCAATCCATGCTCGATGTGGCCGATAACAGCGGCGCTCGCCGCGTTATGTGCATCAAGGTGCTGGGTGGCTCCCATCGTCGTTACGCTGGTATCGGTGACATCATCAAAGTTACCGTGAAGGAAGCAATTCCTCGCGGTAAGGTGAAAAAAGGCCAAGTGATGACTGCTGTTGTAGTCCGCACTCGTCACGGCGTTCGCCGTGCAGATGGCTCCATTATCCGCTTTGATGGCAACGCTGCTGTTCTTCTGAACAACAAGCAAGAGCCGATCGGCACCCGTATCTTTGGGCCAGTGACCCGTGAACTTCGTACTGAGAAGTTCATGAAGATCGTCTCGCTCGCCCCAGAAGTGCTGTAAGGAGATCCGACATGCAAAAGATTCGTCGTGACGACGAGATCATCGTGATCGCCGGCAAAGACAAAGGTAAGCGCGGTAAGGTGCTGAAGGTTCTTGCTGATGACCGTCTGGTCGTTGGTGGTCTGAACCTGGTCAAGCGTCATACCAAGCCTAACCCGATGTCGGGCGTACAGGGCGGTATCGTCGAGAAAGAAGCGCCACTGCACGCTTCCAACGTCGCCATCTTCAACGGCGAAACCAACAAGGCTGACCGCGTTGGTTTCAAAGTAGAAGACGGTAAGAAAATTCGTGTCTTCAAGTCGACCCAAAAAGCGGTTGATGCTTGAACACTGCTAGGTAGAAGACCATGGCACGACTAAAAGAGATTTACCGGAAGGAAATCGCACCGAAACTTAAGGAAGAACTTAAGCTTTCGAACGTGATGGAAGTTCCGCGCGTTACCAAAATCACCCTGAACATGGGTCTGGGCGAAGCGATCGGCGACAAAAAAGTCATCGAACACGCTGTTGCTGACCTGGAAAAGATCACCGGCCAGAAAGTCGTTGTGACCTACGCTCGGAAATCCATCGCTGGCTTTAAAGTCCGTGAAGGTTGGCCGATCGGCGTCAAAGTGACCCTGCGCCGTGAGCGTATGTACGAGTTCCTGGATCGTCTGCTGTCGATCTCCCTGCCTCGGGTTCGCGACTTCCGCGGCCTGAATGCCAAGTCCTTCGATGGTCGTGGTAACTACAGCATGGGCGTTAAAGAGCAGATCATCTTCCCGGAAATCGACTACGACAAGATCGATGCTCTCCGCGGTCTGGACATTACCCTGACCACCACTGCCAAGAACGATGATGAAGGTCGCGCCCTGTTGCGTGCTTTCAAATTCCCGTTCCGCAACTGATTGGAGTAGGAAAATGGCCAAGATGAGCATGAAAAACCGCGAGCTGAAGCGTCAGCTCACGGTTGCCAAGTACGCCAAAAAGCGTGCAGCACTGAAAGCTATCATCGTTGATCTGAACGCAAGTCCAGAAGCACGTTGGGAAGCTACAGTAGCTCTGCAGAAGCAGCCACGTGACGCAAGCGCTTCGCGCATGCGTAACCGCTGCCGCCTGACCGGTCGTCCACACGGCGTTTACCGCAAGTTCGGCCTTGGCCGTAACAAACTGCGTGAAGCTGCAATGCGTGGTGACGTACCTGGTCTGGTTAAAGCCAGCTGGTAAGCACTGTCAAAGTCTCGGTGTTCGGGGTCGCAAGATCCTGACCATCGGTGACCTTGAACTTGAATCAAGCCCCTTTTGGGGCTTGATTCATTTGTGGGGTGTGTCTAGAATACCCGGCTCGCCTGAGCCCGTGTTTTTTACGCGGATGTACTCGGCGACACGTAGTAGCCGCAAGGCTAATTTTTTGTGTATTAGGAGCGTCTAGCCCATGAGTATGCAGGACCCGTTAGCGGACATGCTAACTCGAATCCGTAATGCCCAGATGGCTGAAAAGTCCGTCGTAAGCATGCCATCTTCTACTTTGAAGGTAGCTGTTGCCAAAGTCCTGAAGGACGAAGGTTACATTGCGGGTTATCAGATCAGCAGCGAAATCAAGCCACTGCTGTCCATCGAGCTGAAGTACTTCGAAGGCCGTCCGGTCATCGAGGAAGTGAAGCGCGTTAGCCGTCCAGGCCTGCGTCAGTACAAGTCCGTCGATGATCTGCCAAAAGTTCGTGGCGGTCTCGGTGTGTCTATCGTCTCCACCAACAAAGGTGTGATGACGGATCGTGCTGCGCGCGCTGCCGGTGTCGGCGGCGAAGTTCTTTGCACTGTGTTCTAAGGGGGGATAAGCATGTCACGCGTCGCTAAGAACCCCGTTAAGCTGCCAGCCGGTGTCGAAGTCAAATTCGCAGGCCAACAGCTTTCGGTGAAGGGTGCCAAGGGTACTCTCGAACTGAACATCCATTCGTCCGTTGAGATCGTTGAAGAAGCTGGTGAGCTGCGTTTCGCTGCTCGCAATGGCGATCAACAAACTCGCGCAATGGCTGGTACCACTCGTGCGTTGGTTAACAACATGGTCCAAGGCGTAAGCCAAGGCTTCGAGCGTAAGCTCCAGCTGGTCGGTGTTGGTTACAAAGCGCAAGCAAAAGGCACAGTGCTGAACCTGGCTCTTGGCTTCTCGCACCCAGTGGATTATGAACTGCCGGAAGGCATCACCGCTGAGACTCCTAGCCAGACCGATATCCTGATCAAGGGCATCGACAAGCAGCTGGTAGGTCAAGTGGCCGCCGAGATCCGCGACTTCCGTCCACCAGAGCCGTACAAAGGCAAAGGTGTGCGCTACGCGGACGAAGTCGTCCGTCGTAAAGAAGCCAAGAAGAAGTAGGGCATAGCAAATGACCGACAAAAAAGTTACTCGACTGCGTCGCGCTCGCAAAGCACGCCTGAAAATGCACGAACTCGAAGTCGTGCGTCTCTGCGTGTTCCGCTCGTCGCAGCACATCTACGCCCAGGTCATTTCGGCCGACGGCAACAAAGTCCTGGCAAGTGCCTCGACTTTGGATAAAGAACTGCGTGATGGTGCCACCGGCAACATCGACGCGGCCACTAAGGTTGGCCAGCTGGTCGCTACGCGTGCTAAAGCCGCTGGCGTCTCGCAGGTGGCTTTCGACCGCTCTGGCTTCAAGTACCACGGCCGCGTCAAGGCGCTGGCTGATGCTGCTCGTGAAGCTGGGCTGGAGTTCTAAGTTATGTCAAATAACGACCAAAAGCGCGACGAAGGCTACATCGAGAAGCTGGTTCAAGTTAACCGCGTAGCCAAAACCGTTAAAGGCGGCCGTATCTTCACTTTCACCGCGTTGACCGTGGTTGGTGATGGTAAAGGGCGCGTTGGCTTCGGCCGTGGCAAGTCGCGTGAAGTGCCTGCTGCGATCCAGAAGGCAATGGAAGCTGCTCGCCGCAACATGATCCAAGTTGATCTGAACGGCACCACTCTGCAGTACGCAATGAAGTCCGCTCACGGCGCTTCGAAGGTGTACATGCAGCCTGCTTCTGAAGGTACCGGTATCATCGCTGGCGGCGCTATGCGTGCTGTCCTCGAAGTTGCTGGCGTTCAGAACGTTCTGGCCAAGTGCTACGGCTCGACTAACCCGGTAAACGTGGTTCACGCCACTTTCAAAGGTTTGAAAGCAATGCAGTCTCCTGAATCCATTGCCGCCAAGCGTGGCAAAAGCGTCAAGGAGATCTTCTGATCATGGCTACCGTTAAAGTTACGCTGATCAAAAGCATGACCGGCCGCATCCCTAACCACAAACTGTGCGTTAAGGGTCTGGGTCTGCGTCGCATCGGTCACACTGTAGAAGTCCAGGATACTCCCGAGAATCGCGGGATGATCAACAAGGCTTACTACATGCTGCGTGTCGAGGGTTAATCGATGAAACTCAATGATCTGAGTCCAGCGCCGGGTTCCCGTCGCGAAAAGCATCGTCCGGGCCGTGGTATCGGTAGCGGTTTGGGTAAGACTGGTGGCCGTGGCCACAAAGGTCAAACCTCCCGCTCCGGTGGCACCATTGCTCCAGGCTTTGAAGGCGGTCAACAGCCGCTGCATCGTCGCCTGCCGAAGTTTGGTTTCGTTTCCCTGAAAGCCATGGACCGCGCAGAAGTGCGTCTGTCCGAGTTGGCTAAAGTGGAAGGCGACATCGTCACCGTGCAGTCCCTGAAAGATGCCAACGTGATCAACGTCAACGTTCAGCGTGTGAAAATCATGCTGTCCGGCGAAGTTACTCGCGCTGTCACCATCGGAAAGGGAATCGGCGCCACCAAAGGTGCGCGTGCGGCTATCGAAGCAGCTGGCGGCAAGTTCGAGGAATAAATGGCTAAGCAAGGTGCTCTCTCTGCGCTCGGCAAAGGCGGTATGTCTGAACTCTGGGCTCGTCTGCGTTTTCTGTTCCTGGCGATTATCGTCTACCGAATAGGCGCACACATCCCGGTTCCAGGTATCAACCCGGACCGACTCGCGGACCTGTTTCGACAGAATGAGGGGACCATTCTTAGCTTGTTCAACATGTTTTCCGGCGGCGCGCTGGAACGGATGAGCATCTTTGCACTGGGGATCATGCCGTACATTTCGGCATCGATCATCATGCAACTGATGACCGCCGTCAGCCCGCAGCTGGAACAGTTGAAGAAGGAAGGTGAAGCTGGCCGTCGCAAGATCAGCCAGTACACCCGCTACGGCACTGTCGTCCTCGCTCTCGTCCAGGCTATTGGCATGTCCATTGGTCTGGCGGGGCAGGGCGTTGCGTTCACTGGTGACTTTGGCTTCCATTTCGTCGCGGTATCCACTTTTGTGGCTGGTGCGATGTTCATGATGTGGCTGGGTGAGCAGATTACTGAGCGTGGTGTTGGCAACGGTATCTCGATGTTGATTTTTTCGGGTATCGTCGCCGGTCTTCCGAGAGCGATCGGGCAGTCTTTCGAGTCTGCACGTCAGGGTGATATCAACATCTTCGCCCTGGTTGCCATCGGTTTGCTGGCAGTAGCGATTATCGGTTTCGTGGTGTTCATTGAGCGTGGCCAGCGTCGTATTGCTGTTCACTACGCCAAGCGTCAGCAGGGCCGTAAGGTCTTCGCTGCGCAGACCAGCCACTTGCCGCTGAAGGTGAACATGGCCGGTGTTATTCCGGCTATTTTCGCGAGCAGCATTTTGCTGTTCCCGGCTTCGTTGGGTGCCTGGTTCGGTCAGTCTGAAGGTATGGGCTGGTTGCAGGACATCTCGCAGTCGATCGCTCCTGGTCAGCCGTTGAATATTCTGCTGTTTAGTGCAGGGATTATTTTCTTCTGCTTCTTCTATACGGCGTTGATGTTCAATCCGAAAGACGTAGCGGAAAACCTGAAGAAGTCCGGTGCCTTTATTCCGGGCATCCGTCCAGGTGAGCAGTCTGCGCGCTACATTGATGGCGTTCTGACTCGCTTGACCATGTTCGGTGCTCTTTACATGACGGCCGTCTGCCTGTTGCCCCAGTTCCTGGTGGTTGCAGCAAACGTACCGTTCTACCTTGGCGGGACCTCGTTGCTGATCGTGGTCGTGGTTGTGATGGACTTCATGTCCCAAGTACAATCGCACCTCGTTTCGCACCAGTACGAATCCCTGATGAAGAAAGCCAACCTGAAGGGTTACGGCAGCGGCATGTTGCGCTGAGTACCCATAAGGTTCGAGGAGTTGGTGATGAAAGTTCGTGCATCGGTGAAAAAGCTGTGCCGTAACTGCAAGATTATTCGCCGCGAAGGTGTTGTTCGAGTAATTTGCAGCGCGGAACCGCGTCACAAACAGCGCCAAGGCTGAGTGTGATTGTGCTTCAAGCCCGGCAGCTAGTGCGCTGCCGGGTTGATTATTTGTTATTACAGCGATATTATCTCGCGCCCTATTTCTTGGCTTCCGGGGCGTAGGTAGCTGTCAATTGGAGTCCCACTGAATGGCCCGTATTGCAGGCGTTAACATTCCAGATAACAAGCATACTGTTATCTCGCTGACCTACATCTATGGTGTTGGTCGCACTACTGCACAGAAAATTTGTGCAGTGACTGGGGTAAACCCAGCGGCAAAGATCAAAGATCTGAGCGACGAGCAGATTGAACAGCTGCGTGGCGAAGTGGCGAAGTTCACCACTGAAGGTGACCTGCGTCGCGAAATCAACATGAAAATCAAGCGTTTGATGGACCTCGGTTGCTATCGCGGTCTGCGTCATCGTCGTGGTCTGCCAGTACGCGGTCAGCGTACCAAGACCAACGCGCGTACCCGTAAAGGTCCGCGTAAGCCGATCCGCAAGTAATCGCCCCAGCGAATCGACAGGAAATTAATCATGGCAAAACCTGCTGCTCGTCCTCGTAAAAAAGTTAAAAAGACAGTGGTTGATGGCATCGCCCACATCCATGCTTCTTTTAACAACACCATCGTGACCATCACCGACCGTCAAGGTAACGCTCTTTCCTGGGCTACCTCCGGTGGTTCGGGTTTCCGCGGTTCCCGCAAGTCCACCCCGTTCGCTGCTCAAGTAGCTGCTGAACGTGCTGGTCAAGCTGCGCTGGAATACGGCCTGAAAAACCTCGACGTTAACGTCAAAGGTCCAGGTCCAGGTCGTGAATCCGCAGTCCGCGCTTTGAACGGCTGTGGCTACAAGATCGCCAGCATCACCGACGTGACGCCAATCCCGCACAACGGGTGCCGTCCGCCGAAGAAGCGCCGCGTGTAATCCAGGAGATTGTAAAGAATGGCTCGTTACATTGGTCCAAAATGCAAACTCGCTCGTCGCGAAGGCACCGATCTCTTTCTGAAGAGCGGCGTGCGCGCGATCGAATCGAAGTGCAACATCGAAGCAGCACCTGGTATCCACGGCCAACGCCGCGGTCGCCAGTCCGATTACGGCACCCAACTGCGTGAAAAGCAGAAGGTCCGTCGTATCTACGGCGTTCTCGAGCGTCAATTCAGCGGCTACTACAAAGAAGCTGCTGGCAAGAAAGGCGCAACTGGCGAAAACCTGTTGCAACTGCTCGAATGCCGTCTGGACAACGTTGTATACCGTATGGGTTTTGGCTCTACTCGTGCCGAATCCCGTCAGCTGGTATCGCACAAGTCGATCAGCGTTAACGGTCAGACCGTAAACGTTCCGTCCTACCAGGTTCGTGCTGGTGACGTGGTCGCAGTTCGCGAGAAAGCAAAGAACCAACTTCGCATTGTCCAAGCTCTCGATCTGTGTGCCCAACGTGGCCGCGTAGAATGGGTAGAAGTAGACACTGAGAAGAAGTCGGGCGTTTTCAAGAACGTTCCTGCTCGCAGTGATCTGTCCGCCGACATCAACGAAAGCCTGATTGTCGAGCTCTACTCCAAGTAAGGGCTAGAAAATAGGTGCATCCATGCAGATTTCGGTAAATGAGTTCCTGACACCCCGCCATATTGATGTGCAGGTTGTCAGTCCAACCCGCGCCAAGATCACACTCGAGCCTCTCGAGCGTGGTTTCGGCCACACCCTGGGCAACGCGCTGCGCCGCATCCTGTTGTCCTCAATGCCCGGCTGTGCAGTAGTCGAGGCCGAGATTGACGGTGTGCTCCACGAGTACAGCGCCATCGAAGGTGTACAGGAAGACGTAATTGAAATCCTGTTGAACCTTAAAGGTCTGGCTATCAAGCTGCACGGTCGAGACGAAGTTACGCTGACCTTGTCGAAGAAGGGTTCGGGGGTGGTTACCGCTGCCGATATTCAGCTGGATCATGATGTCGAGATCGTTAACCCCGATCACGTAATCGCTAACCTGGCGTCTAACGGCGCCCTGAACATGAAGCTCACCGTAGCTCGTGGTCGTGGTTATGAACCGGCAGACTCGCGTCAGAGCGATGAAGACGAAAGCCGCAGCATCGGTCGCTTGCAGCTCGACTCTTCGTTCAGCCCGGTTCGCCGTATCGCATACGTGGTGGAAAACGCCCGTGTCGAACAGCGTACTAACCTGGACAAGCTGGTTATTGATCTGGAAACCAACGGTACCCTGGATCCTGAAGAGGCTATCCGCCGTGCTGCAACCATTCTGCAACAGCAGTTGGCTGCGTTCGTCGATCTCAAAGGTGACAGTGAGCCAGTGGTTGTCGAGCAGGAAGACGAGATCGATCCGATCCTGCTTCGCCCGGTTGACGATCTGGAACTGACTGTACGTTCGGCTAACTGCCTTAAGGCGGAAAACATCTACTACATCGGCGACCTGATTCAGCGTACCGAAGTAGAGCTGTTGAAGACTCCGAACCTTGGCAAGAAATCCTTGACTGAAATCAAGGACGTTCTGGCCTCCCGCGGTCTGTCCCTCGGCATGCGCCTCGACAACTGGCCGCCTGCAAGTCTTAAGAAGGACGACAAGGCGACTGCCTGATCGTCGTAATCACCGAACGTTGTGTTTGGTAAGGAATGAACCATGCGTCATCGTAAAAGTGGTCGTCACCTGAGCCGCACCAGCTCGCACCGCAAGGCCATGTTTCAAAACATGGCGGTGTCGCTGTTCGAGCACGAGCTGATCAAAACTACACTGCCAAAAGCCAAAGAACTGCGCCGCGTTGCTGAGCCGCTGATCACTTTGGCCAAGACAGACAGCCTGGCTAACCGCCGTCTGGCTTTCGACCGTACTCGTTCGAAAGCTATCGTTGGTAAGCTCTTCAACGACCTGGGCAAGCGTTACGCTACCCGTGAGGGTGGCTACCTGCGCATCCTCAAGTGCGGTTTCCGCGCTGGCGACAACGCGCCTATGGCGTACGTCGAGTTGGTTGATCGTGCTGTCGGCGGTGAAGCTGTATCCGCTGAGTAAGACGTCAGTCTGAAACAAAGAACCGGGCCTAGTGCCCGGTTTTTTGTGCCCGCAAGAAATGCGCCCTGCGTACAAGCTTCAAACCCTTCCCTATAGGCACTATATGCTTGGGTTGATCATTAGTAATTTTCTATTGATGTCTGCAAATTAATGAATTTGTGACTGTCATGTTGATGATCAATACTTCCCACCAAGCCGATTTAGCCGGCAGTTCAAGACTGACAGAGGAAGAGATCGCATGAGCCAAAACAAAACACTTACGACCGCCAGCGGCGCTCCTGTCGCCGACAACCAGAATTCCCGCTCCGCCGGCCCTCGTGGCCCTCTGCTGCTCGACGATTTCCACCTGATCGAGAAGCTTGCCCACTTCAATCGTGAAAACATCCCGGAGCGTCGCGTACACGCCAAAGGCTCGGGTGCTTACGGCACGTTCACTGTGACTCGCGATATCACTCAATACTCCAGCGCCAAGCTGTTTGAGTCTGTTGGCAAACAAACCCCGACCTTCCTGCGGTTCTCCACAGTGGGTGGCGAGCGCGGCTCGGCTGACACCGAGCGTGATCCACGCGGTTTTGCCCTGAAGTTCTACACCGAGGAAGGCAACTGGGACATCGTCGGTAACAACACGCCGGTGTTCTTCATCCGTGATCCGCTGAAATTCCCTGACTTTATCCACACCCAGAAGCGTCTGCCGCAAAGCAACCTGAAAAGCGCGCAGATGATGTGGGATTTCTGGTCGCATTCGCCTGAGGCGCTGCACCAGGTCACTATCCTGTTTTCGGACCGCGGCATCCCTGACGGTTACCGTCACATGCACGGTTTCGGCAGCCACACCTACAGCTTGATCAACGCCAATGGCGAGCGTCATTGGGTGAAGTGGCATTATAAAACCAAGCAAGGGATCAAGAACCTCGCTCCGGCAGAAGCGGCGCGCCTGGCCGGTACCGATCCGGATTACGCACAACGTGACCTGTTCGGCGCCATTGAGCGCGGTGACTTCCCGAAATGGAGTGTCAACATTCAGATCATGACCGAGGCTCAGGCCTCGGCTCACTACGAGAACCCGTTTGACGTGACCAAGACCTGGTCGCAGAAAGAGTTTCCGTTGATCGAAGTGGGCGAGCTTGAGCTCAACCGCAATCCGCTGAACTACTTCGCTGAAGTCGAGCAGGCCGCGTTCGGTCCGAGCAACATGGTCCCAGGCGTCGGCCTGTCACCTGATCGCATGCTGCAGGGGCGTGTGTTCGCTTACGCGGATGCTCACCGCTACCGCGTGGGCACCAATCACCAGCAGCTGCCAGTGAATGCACCTCGCAGTCCGGTCAACACTTACCAGCGCGATGGTTCGATGGCGTTTGGCAGTAATGGCGGTGCGGCGCCGAACTACGAGCCGAACAGCTACGTTGAATCACCGAAACAGGCACCGCACTACGCGGAACCTGCCTTGGCCTTGAGCGGTGCGGCTGACCGCTACGATCATCGTGAGGATACCGACTACTACAGCCACGCGGGTGCGCTGTTCCGTCTGATGAACGATGAGCAGAAAGCGCTGCTGATCAACAACATTGCCGGTGCGATGGCTGGGGTTTCCGGCGACGTGGTTGATCGTCAGCTGCAGCATTTCTTCAAGGCCGATCCGGCTTATGGAGAAGGCATCGCGAAGGCGTTGGGCGTACAGCTTAACGAAGTCTAAACGAGAAGCAGAACCGCCCTCATTAGGGCGGTTTTTTGCGTTATTTGAACCCATTTTCTCAGAATATCTTCGCTTTTATTGCGACGGGCGAGTGACCTTCAGGTCAGGTTGGTTCAAACTACAGCCTTTCAAGCAGGGAGATGTAGGGCGATGCAAGGTCACCCAGACGTAATCGATTACCTCAACACGTTGCTGACAGGCGAACTGGCAGCGCGTGATCAATATTTCATCCATTCGCGGATGTACGAGGACTGGGGGTTCACCGAGCTCTACGAGCGTATCAACCACGAGATGGAAGAAGAGGCTCAGCACGCTGATGCGCTGATGCGTCGGATCCTGATGCTCGAAGGTACGCCGCGCATGCGTCCGGACGATCTCGATGTTGGCACCACTGTGCCTGACATGCTCGCCGCTGACCTGCGTCTGGAATATAAAGTTCGTGCAGCTCTGTGCAAAGGCATCGAGCTTTGCGAGTTGCACAAGGACTATGTCACCCGCGAGATCCTGCGCATTCAGCTGAACGACACCGAGGAAGATCACACCTATTGGCTGGAGAAACAGCTGGGTTTGATCAAGTTGATCGGTCTGGAGAATTACCTGCAATCGCAGTTCTGATTTTTAGACCGGCGACGCACAAAAAAGCCCCTGTCACCGACAAAGTGACAGGGGCTTTTTCATGGGCCTGATTCAGGCCTTGTCGCGAGCCAGCAGTGGTTTGAGGTAGTAGCCAGTGTGAGACTGCTTCATCTCGGACACGTCTTCCGGCGTACCGACGGCAATGATCTGGCCGCCCTTGGAGCCGCCTTCCGGCCCCAGGTCCACCAACCAGTCGGCGGTCTTGATCACATCCAGGTTGTGTTCGATCACCACCACGGTATTGCCGTGATCGCGCAAGCGATGCAGAACATCGAGCAGTTGTTGGATATCAGCGAAGTGCAAGCCGGTAGTCGGCTCATCGAGGATATACAGGGTTTTGCCGGTATCGCGCTTGGACAACTCGCGGGACAGTTTCACCCGCTGGGCCTCACCGCCCGACAGCGTCGTCGCCGATTGTCCCAGCTTGATGTACGAAAGGCCTACGTCCATCAGCGTCTGAAGCTTACGGGCCAAGGCCGGAACCGCGTCGAAGAACACCCGGGCTTCCTCGATGGTCATTTCGAGGGTTTCGTGGATGCTCTTGCCCTTGTATTTGATCTCAAGGGTTTCGCGGTTGTAGCGCTTGCTCTTGCAGACGTCGCACGGGACATAGATGTCCGGCAGGAAGTGCATCTCCACCTTGATCAGGCCATCGCCCTGGCAAGCTTCACAGCGCCCGCCCTTCACGTTGAAGGAGAAACGCCCTGGCCCGTAACCGCGGGAGCGGGATTCCGGTACGCCGGCGAACAACTCGCGAATTGGCGTGAACAACCCGGTGTAGGTCGCCGGGTTGGAGCGCGGCGTGCGACCGATCGGGCTCTGATCGATGTCGACGACTTTATCCAGGTGCTCAAGGCCCTTGATGCTGTCGTGAGCCGCCGCTTCCAGGGTCGTTGCCCCGTTGAGTGCGGTAGCGCTCAAGGGAAACAACGTGTTGTTGATCAGCGTCGATTTGCCCGAGCCGGACACGCCGGTCACGCAAGTCAGCAGGCCGATTGGAATCTCCAGGTCGACATTGCGCAGATTGTTGCCGCGAGCACCCTTGAGGGACAGCGACAGCTTCTTGTTACGAGGTGTGCGTTTGGCTGGAACGGCGATCTTCACTCGGCCCGACAAATACTTGCCAGTCAGAGAGTCAGGGTGAGCCATGACTTCGTCCGGCGTACCTTCGGCAACGATATGTCCACCGTGCACACCCGCGCCCGGGCCGATATCCACTACATAGTCGGCCAGACGAATCGCGTCTTCGTCGTGCTCGACCACGATTACCGTGTTGCCGATGTCCCGCAGATGCTTGAGGGTGCCCAGCAACCGGTCGTTGTCCCGCTGGTGCAGGCCAATTGACGGTTCATCGAGGATGTACAGAACCCCCACCAGGCCGGCGCCAATCTGACTGGCCAGGCGGATACGCTGGGCCTCACCGCCGGACAGCGTGTCGGCACTGCGATCCAGTGACAGATAGTCCAGGCCTACGTTGACCAGAAACTGCAGGCGTTCGCGGATTTCCTTGAGGATCTTGTCGGCAATTTCGCCACGGCGGCCGGTCAGCTTCAGCACGCCGAAGTATTCGCAGGCATCGCCGATCGGCAAGTTGGTCACCGCCGGCAAGGTCTTCTCGCCAACCCAAACGTGTCGCGCCTCGCGACGCAGACGGGTGCCACGGCAATCCGGGCAAGGCTGGGTGCTGAGGAACTTGGCCAGTTCTTCACGGACCGAAGCCGATTCGGTTTCGCGGTAGCGACGTTCCAGGTTCGGCACGATGCCTTCGAACGGGTGCGAACGTTTGACGATATCGCCGCGGTCGTTCAGGTACTTGAAGTCGACATTCTGCGAGCCGCTACCATGCAGGATGAATTTCTGCTGATCGGCCGGCAGTTCGTTGAACGGCACTTCGAGGCTGAACTTGTAGTGGGCGGCCAGCGAGCCAAGCATCTGGAAGTAATAGACGTTTCGCCGGTCCCAGCCGCGGATCGCGCCTTCGGCCAGGGTCAGTTCACTGTTCACCAATCGTTTGGTGTCGAAGAACTGTTTAACCCCCAGGCCATCACAGGTCGGGCAGGCGCCGGCTGGGTTGTTGAAGGAAAACAGCTTGGGTTCCAGCTCGCTGATGGCGTGGCCGCAGATCGGACAGGCAAAGCGTGCGGAGAAGATGATTTCTTCGCCGGGCTCGTCGTCCATTGGCGCCACGAGAGCGATGCCGTCCGCCAGTTTCAGCGCGGTCTCGAACGATTCGGCCAGGCGTTGTTGCAGATCGGCGCGGACCTTGAAGCGGTCGACCACGACGTCGATCGAATGCTTCTTCTGTTTATCCAGCTTCGGCAACTCGTCCAGCTCACAGAGCTTGCCGTTGACCCGGGCCCGCACAAAGCCCTGGGCCCGCAGTTCTTCGAAGACCGAGAGGTGTTCGCCCTTGCGCTCGCGGATCACAGGGGCCAGTAGCATCAGTTTGCTGCCCTCCGGTTGCGCCAGCACCAGGTCGACCATCTGGCTGACGGTCTGGGCTTCCAGCGGAATGTCGTGGTCCGGGCAGCGCGGAATACCGACGCGAGCGTAGAGCAGGCGCAGGTAATCGTAGATTTCGGTAATGGTGCCAACCGTCGAGCGTGGGTTGTGCGAGGTCGACTTCTGTTCGATGGATATCGCTGGCGACAGACCTTCGATGGTGTCGACGTCAGGTTTTTCCATCATCGACAGGAATTGCCGGGCGTAGGCCGACAGCGATTCGACATAGCGGCGCTGGCCTTCGGCGTACAGCGTGTCGAAGGCCAGGGACGACTTGCCGGATCCGGACAGGCCGGTGATGACGATCAGTTTGTCCCGTGGCAGGGTCAGGTCGATGTTCTTCAGGTTGTGGGTTCGGGCCCCACGAATCAGGATCTTGTCCAAAGTGGCCTCGCTCGGCGGGCGTCGAAAACGTAGGAGTATACGGCCAAATACTGGATGGATGCACACTATCAAATGAGGGGCGCGCAGCCTTGCGTGAAGATTGCGTCATCTGTACGCGTCATAGCGTCGCGATATACCCCGTCAATCGATGGGACTGGTAGAATCGCCGCCGGTTCACATGAGGTTTTTCCATGCACGATCCCCACAGCGAACGCATGAGTGGCAGTGAGACCCGCGCAGCAAGCGGTCTGGCCCTGGTGTTCGCCTTCCGTATGCTTGGCATGTTCATGGTGTTGCCGGTGCTGGCGACCTATGGGATGGACCTGGCGGGCGCGACCCCGGCCCTCATCGGGTTGGCGATTGGCGCTTACGGCCTGACCCAGGCGATTTTTCAGATTCCCTTTGGCTTCATTTCCGACCGCATCGGTCGACGTCCAGTGATTTACCTGGGGCTGATCGTTTTCGCCCTGGGGAGTGTGCTGGCGGCCAATGCCGATTCGATCTGGGGCGTTATCGCCGGACGCATCCTGCAGGGCGCCGGGGCGATTTCCGCGGCGGTCATGGCGTTGCTGTCGGACCTGACCCGGGAACAGCATCGGACCAAAGCCATGGCCATGATCGGCATGACGATCGGTCTGTCGTTCGCGATCGCCATGGTGGTAGGGCCATTGCTGACCCGTGCCTTCGGCCTCTCTGGGCTGTTCTTCGCCACCGGCGGGATGGCACTGCTTGGCATCGTTATCGTGATGTTCATGGTGCCGCGCGCCACCGGGCCATTGCAGCACCGCGAGTCCGGTGTCGCGCGTCAGGCGCTGATACCGACGCTCAAGCACCCGGACCTGCTGCGCCTGGACCTGGGCATTTTTGTGTTGCACGCGATGTTGATGTCGAGCTTCGTTGCATTACCCCTGGCGCTGGTCGAAAAAGCCGGTTTGCCCAAGGAGCAGCACTGGTGGGTGTACCTCGCTGCGCTGCTGATTTCTTTCTTCGCCATGATCCCGTTCATTATCTACGGCGAGAAGAAACGCAAAATGAAACGAGTTTTATTGGGCGCGGTGCTGACGCTGATGCTCACTGAGCTATTCTTCTGGCAGTTCGGCGACAGCTTGCGGGCTCTGGTAATCGGCACGGTGGTGTTTTTCACCGCGTTCAATCTGCTGGAAGCGTCCTTGCCGTCGCTGATCAGCAAGGTTTCACCGGCAGGCGGCAAAGGCACGGCGATGGGGGTTTATTCCACCAGTCAGTTCCTCGGTTCGGCACTGGGCGGGATCCTCGGCGGCTGGCTGTTTCAGCACGGCGGTTTGTCGGTTGTGTTCCTGGGATGTGCCGGGCTGGCTGCACTTTGGCTGGCCTTTGCTGTTACCATGCGCGAACCACCTTACGTCACGAGCCTGCGCTTGCCGTTGTCGCCCGAGGCGATCCGCGAAGCGGGTCTGGTTGAGCGCCTGAAGGCCGTCGTAGGGGTAACAGATGCGGTGATCGTTGCTGATGAAGCGGCGATTTACATCAAATTGGACACAGAACTATTGGATCGCACGACCCTTGAGCGCCTGGTGAACAACCCGGCCGAGGCAGCGTGCGTAGCCTAGGAGAACGTTATGGCCCGTGGGGTTAACAAAGTCATATTGGTCGGCACTTGCGGCCAGGATCCCGAAGTTCGCTACTTGCCTAACGGTAACGCCGTGACCAACCTGAGTCTGGCGACCAGCGAACAGTGGACCGACAAGCAAACCGGTCAGAAGGTCGAGAAGACCGAATGGCACCGTGTTTCGATGTTCGGCAAAGTGGCCGAAATCGCCGGCGAATACCTGCGTAAAGGTTCGCAGGTCTACATCGAAGGCAAGCTGCAGACCCGCGAGTGGGAAAAAGACGGTATCAAGCGTTACACCACTGAAATCGTGGTCGACATGCAAGGCACCATGCAACTGCTGGGCGGCCGTCCACAGCAGGGCGACCAACAAGGCGGGGGCAATAACTACCAGCAATCCGCTCCAGCCCCACGCCAGCAGGCTCCGCGTCCGCAGCAGTCGGCACCGCAACAGTCGCGCCCGGCTCCTCCGCAGGCCGCACCGCAACCGGCTCCGGATTTCGACAGCTTTGATGACGATATTCCGTTCTAGGCATTACCATAGACTTTTTTGTAAAGTTTAGGTCTGGAACCCCCGATCAGTCCTCTCGACTGGTCGGGGGTTTTCTTTTGCGCACCAGATTGTAGGAGCCGGCTTGCTGGCGATGAACGATAACTCGGTTTGTCTGGTTAACCGCGGCGCCTGGATCGCCAGCAAGCCGGCTCCTACAGAGAGGTCATGTTGGCCCGCGCCATGTGCAGTTTTTTGTAGCTGTCGATCAGGCGCAAGTGTCTATCGAGCCCCTCCAGCTTCATGCTGGTCGGCGTCAAGCCATGGAAGCGCACGCTGCCGTTCACCGATCCGATCGCTGCATCCATCCGCTCGTTGCCAAACATCCGGCGGAAGTTGGCCTCGTAGTCTTCCAGTTCCAGGTCTTCGTCCAGTTTCATCTCCAGCACCACATTCACGGCTTGATAGAACAAGCCGCGCTCAACCGTGTTGTCGTTGTACTGCAGGAACATTTCCACCGCCTCTTTCGCTTCTTCAAATTGTTGCAAGGCGAGATAGATCAGCAGCTTCAACTCCAGGATCGTCAGCTGACCCCAGGCGGTATTGTCGTCAAATTCGATGCCGATCAAGGTGGTGATGTCGGTGTAGTCGTCCAGCTCACTTTCCACCAGACGCTCAACCAGCGCTTGCAGCTCTTCTTCGTCCAGGCGATGCAGGTTCAGGATGTCGGCGCGGAAGAACAGCGCTTTGTTGGTGTTATCCCAGATCAGATCGTCTACTGGATAAATTTCCGAATAGTCTGGCACCAGGATGCGGCAGGCCGTTGCACCGATATGCTCGTAGACCGCCATGTACACTTCTTTGCCCATGCCTTCGAGAATGCCGAACAAGGTCGCGGCTTCCTCGGCATTCGAGTTTTCACCCTGGCCGGAGAAGTCCCACTCCACGAATTCGTAATCCGATTTTGAGCTGAAGAAGCGCCACGACACCACGCCGCTGGAGTCGATAAAGTGCTCGACGAAGTTATTCGGCTCGGTCACCGCATGACCTTCAAACGTCGGCTGGGGCAGGTCGTTGAGGCCTTCGAAGCTGCGGCCCTGGAGCAATTCGGTCAGGCTGCGTTCCAGCGCCACTTCCAGGCTCGGGTGCGCGCCGAACGAGGCGAACACCCCGCCGGTACGCGGGTTCATCAACGTGACGCACATCACCGGGAATTCACCTCCCAGGGACGCATCCTTCACCAGCACCGGGAACCCTTGCTCTTCCAGTGCCTGAATCCCGGCCAGTATTCCAGGGTACTTCGCCAGCACGTGAGCCGGCACATCCGGCAGGGCAAATTCACCTTCGATGATTTCGCGTTTTACCGCGCGCTCGAAGATCTCCGACAGGCACTGCACCTGGGCTTCGGCCAGCGTGTTACCGGCACTCATGCCGTTGCTCAGGAACAGGTTTTCAATCAGGTTGGATGGGAAATACACCACCTCGCCGTCGGACTGGCGCACGTACGGCAGCGAGCAGATGCCGCGCTCTTCATTGCCCGAGTTGGTATCGATCAGATGGGAACCACGCAGCTCGCCGTCGCGGTTGTAAATCTTCAGGCAGTACTCGTCGAGGATTTCGGCCGGCAGTGCATCTTTACGGCCAGGCTTGAACCAGCGTTCGTCCGGGTAGTGCACAAACGCTGCGTCGGCGATGTCTTCGCCCCAGAACTGGTCGTTGTAGAAGAAGTTGCAGTTGAGTCGCTCGATAAACTCGCCCAACGCCGACGCCAACGCGCCTTCCTTGGTCGCACCCTTGCCGTTGGTAAAGCACATCGGGGAGTGCGCATCGCGGATATGCAGCGACCACACATTGGGCACGATATTGCGCCACGAGGCGATTTCAATCTTCATGCCCAGGTCCGCCAGAATGGCCGACATATTGCCGATGGTTTGCTCCAGCGGCAGATCCTTGCCGGCAATATAGGTGCTCGCCCCTGAGTTGGAAGCAGGCATCAACAACGCCTGGGCATCGGCGTCGAGGTTGTCCACCTCTTCGATCACAAACTCAGGCCCGGCTTGCACCACTTTTTTCACGGTGCAACGGTCGATGGAGCGCAGGATGCCCTGGCGGTCCTTGTCGGAGATGTCCGCCGGCAACTCGACCTGGATCTTGAAAATCTGGTTGTAGCGGTTTTCAGGGTCAACAATATTGTTCTGCGACAGGCGGATGTTATCCGTGGGGATATTGCGCGTGTTGCAGTACAACTTCACAAAATACGCCGCACACAACGCCGACGAAGCCAGGAAGTAGTCGAACGGACCCGGTGCCGAGCCATCGCCCTTGTAGCGGATAGGTTGATCGGCCACCACCGTGAAGTCATCGAACTTGGCTTCAAGTCGCAGGTTGTCGAGAAAGTTGACCTTGATTTCCATGGGGGATTACCAGAATAACGGCTAAACGAATGGCCGCCATTATCCGGCATTTGCGCAGTAAGTCTTGTAGGTGTCTGACGATATGTCGACACCAGTCCTTTTTAGTGGGCGATGGAGGGCTCAGTCGAGTATCAGATGCGGCAAGAACCGGCTCGAATCCTTGGTAATCAAGCTGTTGTCCTCACGCACGCCGATACCGGCTGCCTGATCCCCGATTACCCAGGAGCCGATCAGCGTGTAGCTGTCGCCAAATTTCGGCAGCGGGGCAAACTCCTGAAGGATAAACGGCGCATCAGTGTAGGGGCCGTCCTCTTTTACGATCAGACCCTCAGCGGTTTGCAGCTCAATGTTTGCGCCTTCCCGTGAGAAGAACGGCTTGCGGACCCAACCTTTGGGCACCGCTTTACTCGGATCGGAGTCCAGATGCGCCGCGAGCAGGTTCGGGTGACCTTGGTTGAACTCCCACAGCAGCGGCAGGATGCCCTTGTTGGAGATGATGGATTTCCAGGGTGGTTCGAAAAACTGCGTATCGCTCTGCGCAATCGCTGTGCCGAAGGGTTCGTGGAAGATGAACTCCCAGGCATGCAGTTTGAACAGGTGAGGGATCCAGCGATCTTCGAGGTCAACGAAACGTCCGTCACTGGTGAGGCCAATGTCCTCGATATCGATGTGCCGCGATTTGATGCCGACCTTTTCCGCGACCAGGCGCAGGTAGTCGGTGGTGCCCTTGTCTTCGACCGAGTCTTTCATCGAGGCGAAATAGAAGGGCTGTTTGAGCTGCAGTTGGGCAAAAGCCTGATGCAGCTTGGTGTCGATGCTGTTGAACTGGTCGGCGTGCCTGGGCAGCAAGCCGCGCTCGATGCATTGCTCCAGCCAGCCCCACTGAAACGCCGCGGCCTCATACAGGCTGGTCGGCGTGTCGTAGTTGAGTTCCAGCAGCTTGGCTGGCCCGCTGCCGTTGTAGGAGAAGTCCATGCGCCCATACAGGTGCGGGTGGCCTTCGAGCCATGAAGTGCGAACCATGTCGAAGAACGGCGCGGGGATGCTCAGGCGCTCCAGCAACTCTTCGCTTTGCACCACTCGCGCCACCAGGTCCATGCACATCTCATGAACTTCGGTGGTCGGGTCTTCGAGGTCGTTCTCGATCTGCTTGAGCGTGAACTGGTAGTACGCGCTCTCGTCCCAATAGGGTTCGTCGTCGATGGTATGGAACAGAAAGCCGAGACTTTCGGCGGTCTGTTTCCAGTCATGACGCTCTGCGCAGAGGATTTTCTTCATGGCCTTGTTCCCTTAGCTGCTCGAACCGCCAAAGCTCTTGCCTGATCCACCCCAGCCACTGCGTGCGCTGGCCTGGCTGCCGAAGCCGCCGCGGGAAGTGGATGATGCAACGGACACTGGCTTGCTGCGGGTGATGGTGTCGGTGTAACTGCCACTGCTGCCGTACCGCGCCTGATTGGACCTGTTGAAGGTTGAACCTGACGATACCCGCTGACTGAGTGTCGAGGACGAGTAGTCACCGCGATCATCGCGATAGCGGTAGACCGGCTCGGAGTAGTAACTGTTGCGGTTGTTGCTGAGCATGTTGCCGATCAACAGTCCCGTCAGCAGGCTACTGCCGGAGAAGCCCGACCCTGCGGCATTGGCTTCCGATGCGGGCAATTTAGCCTTGGCCGCGTCCACTTCGGACTGCGTCACCTCGCCATCGGCACTCAGTTCGAAGCCGCCGAGCTTGGGGATGAATTTGCCGGCGGAATCCTGCTGGCACCAGTCGGCGACAAAGTCGGCGTCGCAATCAGCCTGGTTGTCGTACACCGGCGCAATGCTTCGATGCTGGGCCATGGCCTTCATATAGGCGTCAGAACAGATGTCGACCGGGAGCTTTTCATCGGCGCACTGCTGAACGGACTGGAAATTGTACTTTTTGTGTATCTCGTAGGTTTTTTCCGTCGGCCCGCAGCCTGATATGGCCATGGCGACCGATGCCGCCAGCGAGAGCTGAACGTACTTGCTTCGTTTCATCGCAATCTCCGTGGCGCAATCAGTTCTGGGAAGGGGTCATGCACGCGGCGTTCAACATGCCGACGCTGATGGCCACTGCCGCGACATAGATACCCGCAGCGATTTCGCCGTTCTTGATGCGTTCAGAGGCGCCTTTGAGCACCAGGCTGGTCACCAGGAACGCCAGCAGTTGGACGAAAGCGGCGATCACCGCCCAGACGACGAAGTCCAGAATGCTGATCGAGTAGGCGATTACATTGCTGGCCGGAATGGCGAATCCGATGATGGCGCCTCCCAGTGCGATGGCGGCCGCAACGTTGCCCGCACGGATCAGTTCGAATTCCCGGTGCGGTGTGATTCGGGTGTAGATGAACTGGAACAGCGCGAACAGCACGGCGGCGCCGAGGATGTACAAAACAAACCCGAGTACGGCGGCTTTGTTCAGGGAGATTGAGAGCGCTTCAAGCATGGACTTCTTCCTTTTTAAAAAGTGTTCAGGTCGGTGGTGTACAGCGAAATACCCAGCGAAGTGCTCAAGCTGATGGTGCCCTCGGCGTCTTCTTCGACGGAAAACAGCAGGAATTCCCGGCGATCGGTCAGGCCGGTTTCGCGGGCGTACAACATCGAACGGTGCCCGATGCTGTAGGTCTCATCCGGATTCTTCAGGTGTTCGCTCAACGGCACCAGTTCGGTCTGGCCGTTCTCGGTGCCCCATTCGCGGGTGTATTCGACCCCGTTTAGGGTGTAGGTCGGCAGCCCGATCAGGCTTTGAGGGCCGGCCAGCCGCCGCAGCTCCGCTTCACTGTTGATGGTGACGTAACTGAGGTAGTTGAACAGGATCACCGACTCGACCTGCCCGGCGATGTCGCCGGTGGTGTGCACTTGCAGCCAGTAATCCTCGTCGTTCATGTAATAGCGCGACAGCCAGTTCGACTGCCCGAGATCAACGGTGCCGGCGCTCCAGATCTGTTGGGAGCCAGGGATGATCACGTTGGTGTTGCCGTCGAGCAACAGCTTCAGGGTGGTGTCGAACATAACCCCTTTGCCAAATGCCAGGCCCAGAGGCCCGGCGACAGGCGAGGTTCCGCTGGCTGTCCATTTCGATTCGGTATTCGCGTTCGGGGCCTCAAGCCCCAGCAACTGTTTAAACCATCCCATTGGAGATTTCCTTGAGGCGAGTAGAGGCGATGTAGAAGAGTTCGCCGCCCTTGACGCGAGTGGCGCCGGGCGGGTTGATCGAAGGCTGTCGGGCGCCTTTGGCGCGGTAGCCGATAAGGGTCGCGTTATGGCGTTCTTTCATCTGTGCATACAGATCGCCGAACGTTGCTTCAAAGGTTTCGGGCAGTCTCATCAGGTATTGGGTGGCGCCTTGGCCCACGCACAGCAATTCATTGATGACCACTGACGAGCCCGGATCCTGAGAGGCGCGCACCAACATCTCGATGGCCATGCTTGAGGTGCATTCCAGGCTGGGCGCGTAGGCGCTGGCGAGCGCGGCGATTTCATTTTCATTGAAGTGGGCGACCACATGCCCGACCGGGCTCAGTTGATTGACCGCCAGCACGGTGGCCAGGGTCAGATCATCTGAATGGGTACGCACCAGTACGCGTTCGGCGCCAGGCACGCCGGCACGCAGCAAAAGCGCGGCAGATGACAGGCTTTCACCTTTGATAAAGGCGGCCTTGCCCGGCATGGGGTTTTCTTCGAGGTCGCAATCGCAAATGACGATCAGGTTGTCATTGGACGTTTCGTCCTGCAGCAGCAACTCAATAACCCGCTCGCTGGACGCGCCTTCCCAGCCGATGAGAACGGTATGGCCGACCTTGCCGGTGAAATCGCCTTTGCCCTTCATGCCTTTTCTCCATACATCGATGACACTGCTGGTGGTTTTGCCGATGGCTGCCGTCAGCAGCGCAATGCCCCCGAGCATGACCCAGGTGGCCACGAAAATCCGTCCCGCAGCTGTCTGTGGCGCAAGATCGCCGTAGCCGACGGTGAGCGTAGTGGTGAGATAGAAGTAGGTGAACGTGGCGGGAGCGATGAGGTGTTGTTCGCCCAGAAACGCCAGGCCGAGCCAGGCCGTGCTCAGGTGTACGCCCAGCGCAATGGCCAGGCCGGCCCAGCCGAAGCGATGGAAGAAGGACGCAGCGTACGCGCGCAATAAAAGGAAAATCGACATTACATCCCTGACTCCTTGGGGGCTCATTCCTGGCGACGTAATCGCTCGGGCATCTGAGTGCTCGAGTGCGGTTACCGGGCGGCATTAAACCTGCTGCGCGGCGTAGATAACAGTACCTTGGCTGCAATAAAACCGCCGATTGCACCAAAAATATGCCCTTCGAAGGAAATGCCCCGGCGCGGAAGGAAGCCAACAATCAGCCCGCCATAAAGCAGGGCCACGACACTGGCCGTTATCAGGTTGCTCCAGCTCCTCTGGAACCAGGCGCGCGAAAGAAGATACGCCCACAGCCCGAACACCCAGCCGCTGGCACCGATATGCACGCCGGCAAAACCGAACAGCCAGATCAGCGAACCGCCCAGCAAAATGATGATAGCGCTGACGGCCATGAACCGGTTGAGCCCTTCGACGATGACCAGGGTACCGAGGATCAAAAAGGCAATCAGGTTGGCACTCAGGTGCGCAAAGGATGTGTGCAAGAAAGGCGAGGTGATGATGCCGACCAGTCCGTGCAGGGTTCTCGGAACCAGGCCGAAGGCGTTAAGGCTGTAGCCGGTCGCCACATTGAGCAGTTGCAGCGCAACCATGAAGATGGCCAGGCCAGCGATTGTCTTGAAACCCTTCAGGGCATCCATCCTTGACCTCGACTCGGCAGTAAAGAAGGGCGATCAATTAATGCCTGCCAGTTAAGAGATAGAACAAGCACTGAGTAAAGTTGTGGCGAGGGAGCTTGCTCCCTCGCCACAGGGTCAGCGCACTTGACTGACTGGCATCAGGGCAATGAATGCCCTTTCTGCTGGGGTATTGCTTACTCGGCCGATTTTTTCTTCAGGCGTTCCAGGATCGCATTGGCGCTGCCTTCATCCGGCGTGATGCCGGCTTCGCGAAGCTTGCGCTCCAGGTCGGTGCCGGTCGACGCGTCGGCCAGTTCGTCCTGGGCTTGCAGTTCAGCGGCGCGTTGCTGCTGCTTGGCCTGCAGGCGGTTCAGCGTACCGACGGCGGTTTCCAGCTTGCCGTTGGCGCCGCCACTGGCGATCGAAGCGCTGACCTGGGCTTTCTGTACGCTTTCGCGAGCCTTGGCCATGTCCACTTGCTGGCGCAGGCTTTTGATGCGGTTTTCAGCCTTGGTGATGTCTTTGCGCATGTTGTCGGCGTATCCACCGAATTCGGTGGCCTGCTTTTGCTCGACATCCAGTTCATTGGTCAGGGTCGAAATGGCTTCGGCCACCTCCAGTGCCAGGTCTTCGCGGTTGGCCTGGATGGCGGCCAGGGCCTTGGATTCCAGGTCCTTGATCTTGGCGTTGTACTCGCTGACGCGGTCAGCCGACAGTTTGTGCTTGGCCATGATGGTGACCAGCTCACGCTTGGCGTTGGCCAGCGCGCTGTCCGCATCGCGAATTTCCTGGTCGAGAATGCGCAGGGCCTGTTGGTCGACGATCGATTCGCCGACTTCATTGGCACCGCCACGCAACGCGGTGAACAATTTGCTCCAGATGGACTGAGTCATTGGATATATCCTGTTCCCGAATAATTAATTGAAGAAGCGTTCAAAGGCTTCGCTGGCGCGCTGGACGTTGTCGACGAGGGTTTTGATCTCAGTCACGACGTTGGTCAGGCTGGAGTCGGAGCTCAGCGCGCCGAACATGTTGTAAACGACCTGCCCGTTGGGCATGGACTCGATACCGATCGAGGACAGCGGGAACATTTCCCGGCTGCGCAGCACGGCATCGTTGAAGGCCGGGACGTCGTTGATCGACTCGACATCGACCAGAACGGTATCGACGATGATCTGATCGCCCACCACCGCGATGTAAATCGGCAAGCCACCGAAATCGTTCATTTCCAGCTTGATGCTGGATTCGGAGCCTTGAACGAGGGAGAGGGTGATTTCGTTCGCAACCACTTCGTCGAGGGCCTGGAGGGCGCTGTAGAGGCGATCGATGTTCCAGTTATTACCTGCGCTCATGTAATTCTCCGACATGAATGAGCCAGCCAGAATCGGTTGGCGTAGCTGTTTCTCCATCTGCTTGAGCAGGCTTCGATTTTCGGGAAGCACCCAAGTCTCGTGTTTCACATAGCCGGCGGCACCCAGGCCCGCGCGCATCTGCTTCATGTAGAAGCTCGATGGTTTTTTCGCGGAGGGTTTCGAGCGCTCTCCTTTGCGGCTCGCTGAATCGGTAACAGACCCGGTAGGCGGATCTGATGGAGAGCTGCTTTTCATGGTGCTGATCCCGTTGTGAAAAAACTCACGCGTGAGAAACACTACAGGCAATATTTGCGGACCTCAATAGCTCACGCGTGAGATTTTTTCGACGGTTGCGCAGGTGTATGAAAAAGAAGGGAAGCAGCATGATTCCGGTCAGTTAAGCGTAATCCTGTGGAACGGGCCTCTCATCTAACCAGCCAGAAAATCATCGGTGGACACCACGCTCGCATAAGCAAACCCCAAGGCCGACATGAACGCGGCATGCACATGGGCGGCCGGGACGGTGACGCCGTTGAACTCCAGGTCAAGGGTGGCACAGGCGTCGTGGATCACCGTGACCGTATAGCCGAAGTCTGCTGCGGCACGGGTGACGCCGTCGATGCACATGTGGCTCATGCTGCCGACGACCACCAGGTGTTCGATACCTTGCTGGTCGAGGATGGCCTTGAGTTCGGTTTCGCGGAACGCGTTGACGAAGTGCTTGAGCACCACCGGTTCATCGGCGCGGTTGAGGACTTTGGGGTGCAGCTTCGCGCCGTCGGAGCCCGGGGTGAAGAACGGCGCGGCGTCGGAGGTGAACTCGTGGCGGATGTGTACCACCGCGTCACCGGCCTCGCGAAAGGCCTGGATCAGCCGTGCAGCGTTGTCTGCGGCGGCATCGGCGCCTGCCAAAGGCCACTTGCCCTGAGGGAAGTAGTCGTTCTGGATATCGACTACGATGAGTGCTTGCTTGGTCATGAGTGTTTCCTCGAAGTGCTTGTTGGGCGTGATTCAAGTATCAGGTTTTGCAGGCCGTCCGAGGATTGGCCGCACCGACAATAGAAGGGGGAAAACTGACAATGGGCGTAGAAAGGGCAGTCGTCGAATTGGGCGTGCTGATCTATCCCGGCGCGCAGATGGCGGCGGTGCATGGGCTGACGGATCTGTTCGGGGTGGCCAACCGGATTGCCGCCGAGCATCAGACGGCGCAGTTGCCGTTGTTGCGGATCAGCCATTGGCGGGTCGAGGGCGATCAGGCGCCCGAGCGGGTCTACGACAGTCAACCCGGTCCGGACGGCGCGCTGGTGGCGGTGTTGATCCCGCCTTCGATTGGGGGTTTTTCCAAGGGCCAGGCACCGCAGGGACTGATTCGCTGGATTCGTCAGCAACACGCCAGCGGCGCGACCCTAGGCGGAGTTTGCGTGGGTTCTATACTGTTGGCCGAAAGCGGTCTGCTCGACGGTCGGAGCGCCACCACCCACTGGACCTCGGCCAAAGCCTTCGCCGAGCGTTACCCGGCGATCAAGCTCAAGGCCGACACGCCCATCGTCGATGACGGCGATCTGATCACCACCGCCGGGCTGATGGCCTGGTCAGAGCTGGGATTGCGCCTGGTGAACCGTTTACTGGGGCCGAGCATCGCCACCAGCACGGCACGCTTTCTGGTGGTGGAGCACAGCGACAGCGCGAGCGAATGCGGCAGTAATTTTTCACCGATTCTCAGCCATGGCGATGCCTCGATTCTCAAGGTCCAGCATTGGCTGCAAAGCACCGGGGCGGTCGATGTCTCGCTGGCGGCAATGGCCGAACGGGCGGGGCTGGAAGAGCGCACCTTCCTGCGGCGATTCCGCGCGGCGACCGGGTTGAAACCCACCGAGTACTGCCAGCACCTGCGCGTCGGCAAGGCGCGCGAGATGCTCGAATTCACCAACGGCACCATTGATCACATTGCCTGGACCGTGGGTTATCAGGACCCGAGTGCGTTTCGGGCGACGTTCAAAAAGATTACCGGGCTAGCGCCGAGTGATTACCGGACGCGGTTTGGCGTGACGCCGCAGAGAGCGATTCTTTAAACGCGGTTTTGACCTGTTATATTTTTTGAGGATAGGGAGCTATATTTTAAGTTGACGTCTCTTTGAGTGGAGACGCCAAATTATTGGGCTTCTATTTTGACGAGTGCCATATATTAATTTTTTTGATGATGGCTAAAGACCAAGGGCTGATTCGATCTTTTCGGCCTTTATTTTTAGTGATACATACTGTACAAACTCCTCACTATTGAACATTCCTTTCATGAGAGCGCAGCGCCAATGACTTTGCCCAAAGCGCGATACGGTTTTATTATAAAAGGACTTTAGGTCTTCCTTGATTTCATGAGGCTGAAATCGCATGGAGAATGCAGTAATAGAGTCTAAGGTATTAGTTATTTCGTCATTGGATGCCTCTTTGTATCTCTCTAGTAGATTTAATCTCGCGAAGTGTGATGTGATCATTTCGAAAGATTCAATTCGGATTCCTTCGTTATGGACTAGTTTATATCTCGCTACCGGAATGCCATTTTCATATGTGATATTGCAGGTAAGGAATTCCTGGGTAGGTATTTCGTCAAGATAAAAGTTTATTATCTTTCGCTTGTGGTTTAATCTCCAGTAATCCCCTTTTTTGCCGTTGCATTCAAGGCAGCAAGGAATTAAGTTGATTGCCAAGACTGCGTATTCAGGGTAGTTATCTTTAGGTAAGTAGTGGTCAGTCGAATTTGGTGAAAGTATTCCGCAGTAGGGGCAGGTATTTTGCCAGTCGACGTGTTGAAGTTTTTTTATTGCTGTTTTCATTGCGTCAAGTTGTTTGCCATTGCCCGTGTAAGTGTCTAGCAAACTAATTTTTTCTAGTCCTGCATATGTGGAGTCTTCGATCAAGTGAAGTTTTATTTTGTCAAAATTTGACTCATAATGTTCGTATTTTGTCTTTATGGCTGCAGATATAAGAATCAGGGCGGCTTTTTTTTCGTTCGGTTTCGTTTTTACCGTATTTTGTTTTGCGTTAACTATTTGCTGGAAATAGGTGAAGTGCTGGTCGGGGAGATATTTAAAGTTTTTCATTCTGTATAGCACCCCTTCAAGTAGATTTCTGCGTTTAAACTTAATCGTCCTGAAAACATTGCCTGGATATTTTCGAATGAATGCTTTGCTGACAATAGTTTTAAAACTTTTTTGTAGTTTTGTTCGGTGTTTACGGTTTCGAATACTGATTTTGTAATTGTTGTCAAATTTTCGCCAAAGGTTTCAATGTCCAAGTTTCGAACATTGGGCGTGTTTCCTGTGCGTTCAAAAACTCTAACGTTTGTCGAAGGTATTTCTTGTAGGATAATAGGGGAGTGGGTCGCCAGAATAGCGTACGAATTAAAATTTTTTAGTAAGTGGTTAAGCATTATTACAAGTTTTGAAATTGCATTCGGATGCAGGTGCATTTCTGGTTCGTCAAATAAGATCAGAGAGTCGTCTCTTATGTTTGCAATGATCTCGGTGATTACATACATTAGAATGCTCTGGCCGGAACTCAACGTTCCCTCACTGTTGTGAGCTACTTTTGAATATAGTTCTTTTACGAAAAGATCTTCATAAATATTGTTTAATATCGGAGGATCAATAATTATGCTTAGCACCGCACTCCAGTGGGAAACTCTGGATGACTTTACAATTCGATCACAGGCCTGTTTGTAGATGCTCTCGAGCTTTTTGGGGGTCATGAAACCGCTGTCATCTTTCAGGCCGCAGTATTTATAACTAAAAGTTTTTTTTGTTCGGGGGCGTTTAAATTTGTCAAATGCACTATAAGAAACAGCTATGATCTTGTTGAAGAGAGGTCGGCTAGGAGAGAATGTTCCATGCGCCTCTTCACCACTTAAAGCAAGAGATAATTTTGATAGGTATTGAGTCTTGCCTGTGCCATTGCCCCCGACGATAGCTATCACTCTATTGGGGAGTTCTGTGTTTTTTATAAATTTGAAGTTTGCATCATGTTCAGTATCCGCACTTCCTATGCGACAAGAAAAATTAAAGTCGAACTCCTCGTCAAATGAGGTTTTTTGTAGAGTATTTAATCCTCTTTTTAAAGATTTTTCAGCTTCGCTGAAACGAATGAGCGAGCTCGTATACACATCAAGGTGGTCAAAATCGTCGACTAAGCCAGGGTTTGTTGCTAGGTCGTTCAAAGAGTCAAGTAGTTGTGCGGATTCATTATTTAAGTTGTTCGCTACTCTGTTATAGAATTCAAGGTCTTGGCCTAATGAGCAATAGGCTTCTGGTAATGTTGTAAAGGGGTCGGGGATGAGTACGTAGCCATTTGAGTCGTAATGGCTTTCATCGTTTGAGATAATTTTTATTTTGCCTAGAGATGTCCGAAGAGACGTTGATTTGTAAACCCATAACGTGAAAAGTGTTTTCTTTCCATAATCGTCCCAAGTGTCACGAGTCAGAGTGAAAAAAGGAAAGTCTTTGATGCTCAGGATTTTTGCTGCAGAAGGCTCTAGATGAAATTCCATATTCATTCCTTTGATTCTATTATGATGTGGTGCAGAGATTTAATTTGGACAAATTAACGGTGTTATTTGATAAAGCCGCCATGCAAAAAGCGATAGATTCAATCGGTATCGTGCAAAATACCACAGGCCAAACGCCATTACACGGTGCCAACCTACTGATCTTACGATGGTTGTTTATTCGTATGGTTTTGGCCTGATCCCTGCACCCCTCCAGCTACATTTATCCAACGCAGATTGAAGGGGGGACGCATGACCCCAACAAATCGCAAGAAACTGGTACTCGCCCATTCGGTACGGCCCGATGCCCCGCTGCACGAAGTTGAAACCAATCGCGCGCTGGCCCGCTGGCTGGCGCAGATCGTCGGGCTCGAATACGGCGGCAGTTACGACCCGCAACTGCACAGCGGTCGTGACCGCTATCTGTTGCCGACCCAGACGCTGGTGGGCGCCGCTACCGCCCGGAAGCTGGGCGTCAAAGGGCCGGAGGATTTGTGGGGCGGTTACGTCGACCACGATTTCATCGGTACCAAAGCCATCAGTCATGGGCTGTTGAACCGCGATGCGTTCGCGCCCGAAGGCTGGGCACCGTTGTTTTGCGAACGGGTGCGCAGCGTCGTGCTCGACGGCCTCAGCGTGTTCTCCCTGGACGATGCGCGCCCGGCGGCGGAGCACCTGCTCTACAGCGGCCCGATCCGCATCAAGCCTATTCACGCCTGCGCCGGGCGCGGTCAGGAAGTGATCAAGAGCCTCGACCAGTTCGACGCCATCCTCGCTCGCCCCGAGGCCAAGGCACTGTTCACCGAAGGCGTTGTGCTGGAGCAGGATTTGACCGAGGTGATCACCCACAGCGTCGGCCAAAGCTTCATCGGCGACAAAGTGCTGAGTTATTGCGGTGATCAATACTTGACCGAAGACGCTCAGGGCGAGCAGGTTTATGGAGGGTCCAACCTGTTGGTGGTGCAGGGTTATTACGAGGACCTGCTGGCGCTGGAACTGCTGGATGAGGTGAGGCTGGCGATCCAGCAGGCACAGGTATTCGACAGTGCGGCGGATGAAGCCTACCCCGGTTTCTATGCTTCGCGGCGCAACTACGACATCGCCCAGGGGCTGGACTGCAACGGCCGACAACGCAGCGGCGTGCTCGAACAATCCTGGCGTTTGGGCGGTGCCAGCAGCGCCGAAGTCGCGGCGTTGCAGAGCTTTGTCAGCGACCCCGGCCTGCGTGCGATTCGCGTGTCGTCGGTCGAAACCTATAGCGATCAATCGCTGCCGGAGAACGCCATCGAGATTTACCGCGGGCCGGCGGAGCGCAGTGATTTTCTTCTCAAGTACGTGACGGTCAAATCCTATGACGGCTAGAAGCGAAACCATTCAGATCGACATCGACGATGAACAGATGAGCGGGACTTTCCTCAGCCCCAAATCGAAAGTCCCGGGGGTGCTTTTCGTCCACGGTTGGGGCGGTAGCCAGGAGCGCGACCTGGAGCGCGCCAAAGGCATCGCCGGGTTGGGTTGTGTGTGCCTGACGTTCGACTTGCGAGGTCATACCGGCGGGACCGGCATTCCGTTGTCCAGGGTTACCCGCGAAGACAACCTGCGCGACCTGCTGGCAGCCTACGACCGCTTGCTCGCCCACCCGGCGCTCGACACCTCCGCGATTGCGGTGGTCGGCACCAGTTATGGCGGTTATCTGGCGGCGATCCTGACGACGTTGCGTCCGGTGCGCTGGTTGGCGCTGCGGGTGCCGGCGTTGTACCGCGACGACTTGTGGCACACGCCCAAGCGTGAGTTGGACAAAGCCGACTTGCGCGACTATCGCGGCACGCTGGTGCGCGCCGACAGCAATCGCGCGTTGCACGCCTGCTCGCAATTCACCGGGGATGTGTTGCTGGTGGAGTCCGAGACCGATGCCTATGTGCCCCACGCGACGATCATGAGTTACCGCGCCGCGTGCCAACAGACTCACTCGCTGACTCACCGGATCATCGATGGTGCGGATCACGCCTTGAGCGACCCGGTTTCGCAGCAGGCGTACACCTCGATCCTGGTGGGCTGGATCACCGAGATGGTGGTGGGTGAGCGGTTGAGCATCATTCAATCGAGTTGAGAGAGGCGGTGGTCTTGCGATCATTCGTGGATGCGACCGCTCACCGAGGTTTCTTCGAGATCCGCAACGACTTGGCCTTGGCTTCCACCACCAAGTACATCACCACGGTTATCAACAGCGGCAGAATGAAATAGATCGCCCGATAAGCGATCAACCCTGCCACCAGGCTGCCCCGCGATACTTCGTGCTGCAGCAGCGCCACGAACACCGCCTCCAACACACCGAGCCCGGCCGGGATATGGGTGATGACCCCGGCAATGGCGCTGATCAGCAACACACCAAGCACCAGCGGATAGTCCAGTTTGCTCGGCAGCAACGTGAAGATCACCGCCGCCATCAGCGCCCAGTTCAGTGCGCCGAGGGCCAGTTGCAGGATTGCCATGCGTAGCGACGGCAGAATGATTTCCACGCCGCGAACCGACCATTTCCGGCGCCTGGAATACCGGCAGGCCGCCAGATATCCCATGCTCAACAGCAGCAACAAAATCCCCACGTCTTGCAGTGCATTGCTGCTCACTTTCCAGCCCGGCGGCATTCGCATCAGGCCGCTGCTGAACACCGCGCCGGCAATCACCATGTAGCCGAACCAGTTGGTCGCCAGGCTCAGCCCGAGGATTTTTGCGATGTTGCCTTTGCTCACGCCGAGCCGCGAATACAGCCGATAACGCATGGCGACACCGCCGACCCAGGCGCTCAGGTTGAGGTTGAAGGCATAGCTGATGATCCCCACCGGGAGGATCTGCCGCCAAGTCAGGTTCTGCCGGATGTAGGTGCGCCCGATCAGGTCGAAACAGGCATAGACCAGAAAGCTTGCCAGGGTCACACCTGACGCAATGATCAACGTGCGTACTTTGAAATCAGCCAGGGTATCGAACACTTCGTTCCATTCGATGCGCTGGGCAAGCATCGTGAACAATACGATCAGCGCCAGGAAGAACAGCATCGTCAGCGGCCTTTTCCAGCGGTGCCAGTGGTGTTTGCCCGGCGTGTCGGAGTGCGACGCAGGCTGCGCTTCGGAATGGCTCATGCCTTGGCGCTCCCGGGTGGATGGATGAAGGGCTTCAGGCGCGGTTTATGCGCCGGCAACCAGCCGGCCCATGCGGGGAAATGCCGCAGGAAGTGAAACACCAGAAAGCCGATGGTCATGTCCCAGATCCGCCCGCGAGGGGCTGTGTCCACCGACATGACCTTGCAATGGTTGCTGCTCAACTCGTCGAGACGCTCGTACAGATCGCGGTTGAAGGCACGGTCGCGGATCAGCACGTTGGCTTCCAGGTTCAGGGACAGGCTCAGCGGGTCGAGGTTGCTTGAGCCGACAGTGCTCCAGTCCTCGTCGACCAGGGCGACTTTGCCATGCAGAGGGCGGTCGCAATATTCGTAGATCAACACCCCGGCCCGCAGCAGGTAGTCGTAGGTCATGCGCGCGGCGAGTCTGGCCACCCGCAGGTCCGGTTGTCCCTGAAGAATCAGGCGCACCTCGACCCCCCGGCGTGCCGCATTGCGGATCTCGTGCAGCAGCCGATAGCCTGGAAAGAAGTAGGCATTAGCGATCACCACGCGACGCCGGGCACTGCGCAGCACCTGTAAATACACCTCTTCGATATCTTTTGGGTGTTCTGCGTTGTCGCGATACACCAGTCGTACCTGACCGTCATGATCGTCGACCGCCAGTTCAGCATGCCGCTGCCGGCGGCGTTGCCACCAGTATTTGGCCCGGGCCGGTCGACCGCCTTGCAGCAAGGCGAAATGATGAATATCGGCCACCGCCGGGCCTTGCACTTCAACCGAATAATCCTGCTTGGCCTCGGGGCCGAAGTCGGCCAGATGGTCGGCGGAAAAATTGATTCCGCCGAGGAACGCAATCGTGCCGTCGACCACCACAATCTTGCGGTGCAGACGGCGGAACCAGTTGGTGCGGATGCCCAGATGGCGCGGGGCGGGGTCGAATATTTGCAGGCGCACACCTGCATTGCTCAGGGCGGCGAGGAACGCCGTACTCAGTTCGCCACAGCCGAATCCATCGAGACTGACGGTAATACGCACGCCGCGTTGCGCCGCTTCAATCAGGATCTGTTGAAGCTCATTGCCGACCTTGTCCTCGAACACAATAAACGTCTCCAGCAGGATTTCACTCTGGGCCTGGCGCAGCACTTCAAACACCCGTGGAAAGTACGCCTCACCGTTTTCCAGCAACTCGACCCGGTTGTTACCGTGCCAGCCGTATTCAACATCAGTCACCGCAGGCTCGCGCACGGGGGGAGGAGGGGAGACGTGTTCGGCCGTGGTTTTTTCCATCGATGGGCTGCTCATAACTCGATCTCCACCGACAGGGGCGCATGGTCGGAAAGGTGTGACCAGGGGCGTGCCGCCAGCACTTGCGGATGGCTGGCCTTGAGATGGCGCACGTAGATGCGGTCCAGGCGTAACGTCGGTAAGCGCGCCGGGAAACTGCGCGCCGGTTTGCCGTGAAACTCGGCGAACACCTCACGCAACCCGCAAGGCTTGAGCAACGCATCGGCGCGCTGGCGCCAGTCGTTGAAGTCGCCGGCGACCACCACCGGGGCATCTTGCGGTAGCTCTTCCAGGCGTCGGATCAGCAGCTTGAGCTGGGCCGTCCGGTGGCTTTCGCGCAGCCCCAGATGGACGCAAATGGCATGCACTTCCCGGCCATCGCCGGGCATGCGCAACACGCAATGCAGGACTCCACGGTTTTCATGGCCGCTGATGGACACGTCGAGATTGTCGTGGCGAATGATCTGGAATTTCGACAACAGTGCATTGCCGTGATCGCCCGCCGGGTAGACCGCGTTGCGCCCGTAGGCGAATTGCGGCCACAGGCTATCGGCAAGGAATTCGTACTGGGGCATCGCCGGCCAATTGTTGTAGCGCTGGGGATGCTGTTCGTGGGTGCCGTGGACCTCCTGCAAAAACACCACATCGGCGGACACACTGCGCACCGCTTCGCGCAACTCGGGCAGGATGAAGCGCCGATTGAGTGCGGTGAACCCCTTGTGGGTGTTGACCGTCAGCACGGTGAAGCGGCTCACGGCATTGCTGATGGGTTGCTGCTCATCCGTCCCACCGACCGGTTCGGGAATGCTCATGGCAGCGCTCCTTCGGCAACCGGCTCGCCGGGGACCGTGACAAGGTCTTTGTCGAGATGCAAACGCTCAAGCAGGTGGCGGGCATCGAAGGGCGCGCGGACTTTGATGTCGTTATCGAAATAGCAGAACACTTCCCGGGATCTGCGAGTCTTGGGTTTTTGCCGGGGCGCGATCAATTGCGGATCTGCCGGTTGCTGGCCGTGATGCCAGGCCTCGATCCGCTCGCTCCAGCGTTGCAGCGCTTGAGGAGTGTAACCGCTGGCGTAGAGTTCTTCGGCGCCGTGCAGGCGCAGGTAGATGAAGTCGCTGGTGAGGTCTTCGCGGTACGGCCATTTACCGGCGGTATCGGCAATCACCAACGCGGTGTTGTAGCGTTTGAGCAGCCGGACGAAGGCCGGATCGACGAAGCTTTCGTGGCGAATTTCCACGGCGTGGCGCACCGGTTTTTTGCCATAGGCCTTTATGCTGGCGTGACCGTTCAGACGTGGTTCGTGCTGGCGGGCGAGGGCGGCGGCCTGTTCGGTGTCGTGGGGAAGTTGTTCAAGGAAATGTTCGAACAGCTCCGGGTCGAATTTGAAGCTGGGCGGAAACTGCCAGAGGATCGGGCCGAGTTTTTCCTTGAGCTCCAGCACCCCGGAGGCGAAGAAATTCGCCAGGGGTTTATGGATCTCCCGCAGGCGCTTGATGTGGGTGATGAAGCGCGGCGCCTTGACGCTGAACACGAAGCCTGGCGGGGTTTCGGCGTACCACTGGGCGTAACGTTCGGGGCGTTGCAGGGCGTAGAACGATCCATTGATTTCGATGCTGTTGACTGCCCGTGACGCGAATTGCAGTTCGCGTTTGTGGGTCAGCCCCTTCGGGTAAAAGCCTCCCCGCCAGGGCGTGTAGCGCCAGCCTGAAATACCGATATGAATCGCCGCCATGTCGCCTCCCATCCTCGGACAGCCCTGTCTTTTGATGACTGCCAGGCGTGCGAGAAAGTTTCGACGGGGCTACGGACGGTAAAAGCAAAAGATCGCAGCTTTCGGCAGCTTCCCACAGGCGCGCAGGAGTTGCCGAAAGCGACGATCATTTGATCTATCAGTGTCCGGCGACGATCCGGGCCGAACCTTCAGCCGGCTCCGCATACACCGGGCCCAATCGATCGAGACGACCACTCCAGGCGGTCAGTGCCAATGCCGCCAACACCACCAGGCCACCGATCCATGCGGTATGGATCAGGCCCATATGCGCCACGATCAAGCCACCACCCCACGCACCGCCGGCAATGCCGAGGTTGAATGCCGCAATGTTCAGGCCCGACGCCACGTCCACCGCGTGCGGGGTGTGATGTTCGGCCTGACGCACCACATACACCTGCAGCCCCGGCACGTTACCGAACGCCACCGCACCCCAGACCAGCACAGTGGCCAGGGCCAGCCATGGATTGGCGGCGGTGAAGGTCAGTGCGAACAGTACGGCGGCTAGCAGGGCGAAGATGATTTTCAGGGCGCCGATCGGGCCGCGTTTATCCGCCAGCTTGCCGCCCCAGATGTTGCCGACGGCCACCGAGATGCCGTACACCAGCAGCACCAGGCTGACGGTGCTGGCGCTGAAGCCCGCAATGTCCTGAAGAATCGGCGCCAGAAAGGTGAAGGCGATGAACGAGCCGCCGTAGCCGACCGCCGTCATGGCATACACCAACAACAGGCGCGGTTGCTTGAGCACTTGCAACTGCTGCAACAGCGAAGCCGGTTTGCTGTGGGCGATGTTCTTCGGTACGTAGAGCAGGCTGCCGATGAAGGCGATCACACCCAGTGCAGACACCGCGAGGAAGGTTTCACGCCAGCCGAAATGCTGACCGATAAACGTCCCCAGCGGCACGCCAGTGACCAGCGCCACGGTCAGGCCGGTGAACATGATGGCAATCGCGCTGGCGGCTTTTTCCTTCGGCACCAGGCTGGTGGCGATGATCGAGCCAATTGAGAAAAACACCCCGTGGGCCAGGCCGGTGACGATCCGCGCAATGATCAGCGACTCGTAGCTGGGCGCTTTCCAGGCCAACAAGTTGCCGAGGGTGAACAGCACCATCAGCGACAACAGCAGCAGTTTACGCGGGACTTTGCCGGTGAGGGCGGTCAGCACCGGCGCGCCGACGGCCACCCCGAGTGCATACAAACTGACCAGCAAACCGGCGGACGGCAGGCTGACGCCGAGGTCGGCGCCGATGGTGGGTAACAGGCCAACGATGACGAACTCCGTCGTCCCGATGGCGAAAGCGCTGAGGGTCAGCGCCAGCAAGGCAATGGGCATGGCTGCAACTCCGGTGGATTGATTGATGGAGCGCAGTGTCGGGGTTTGGGGAGTGCGGAAAAATACAGGGATGGGCATTTGATATTTGCGTGCAAAGCAAATATCTCACGGCTGGCATTAAACCTTGTGGCGAGGGAGATTGAATCCTACAGGGGGGAGTGGCGGATCAGTGTATTGCGTACTTCTGTAGTCGATTGCTGATCCAGCTCCAGCCAGAACTGCTGCTTGCCGGCGATCTCGGCGGCAGCCGGCAAGCCATCGCGATACACCAGCCGATTGCTCGCCAGCGCCGGCACTTTTGCGCCCGGCAGCAGGGTGCCGGCGAGGTTCAGCGGATCCACCCCGCACACCGCGATCAAACTACCGTCATGGGGGCGCCGCCTGACTTCGCGCAGCAACGGGATCGCCTCGGGCAGGGCAAACTGTTCGCCGGCCAAACCACTGACAAACCGCCCGCCACGAATCTCGCCCCGGGCCTCCAGCCGATGGAACGTGCGCAGCAATTCCCGCCAACTCGGCAACCAGTCCGCCTCGCGCTCCAGTAAGCGCCAGAACACCACGCCGTACCGGCGCAGCAAGGTCATGGCTATGTGTTCCAGGGTTTCTGTGGGTGTGGACGTCGGGCGTTGTTTATCCACAACCGGCTTATCCACAACCGGCGCGACCGCACTGCGGCGCAGCAACGCCCAACGCCCGGCGTCGTCCATCCCGCCGACAAACGCTCCACGCCCGCGTCGACTGCTGCGATTCTGGCGTTTGCTGGCCGGGGTGATCAGCGCCCGCAACCCGGCGAAACTGTCGGCGTTTACCAGTCCGGCGCCGACCAGTTCCTGCAAGGCGATTTCCAGTTCCGAGCGCAGCAGATGGGCCTCGTGAATCAGCTCATCGAAAAACAGAGCGCCGTGCTGGCTGAGTGCTGCATGGACCTTTTGTGTTTTGGGCGACAGTTCGTTGACCGGTGTCTGCTCGGTCAAGCTGCTCCACAACCCGACCTGACTACGCGGCAGCAACAGAATCGGCGTGCTGCGCAATGCCGTGCCGGCGCTCTTGTTGCGCGCGGTCAGGCGGGTCCAGACCAGTTTGCCGCTGCGGCATAACTCATCCAGCCAGCTCGCCGAATAGTCTTTGAGCCGCGCCGGCAGAATGTCGCTGTCCCATGCCGAAGCAGCGGCGGGGTAGCCTTCGAACTGGCTGATGATCGCCGGCAACACTGCGCTGCCCTGGCCTCGGCTCAGGGTGGAAAGATGCTGCCAGTCGAACAGAAAGCGCATGAAATCCTGCAACGCCACCGGCTCGATTTCTCGGCGCAGCCGTTTGACCGTGTAGCGATGAATCCGCGCCAGCAGATGCCGTTCGCACCATTCCTCTTCGCGGGTGTCCGGGCTGAACTGCCCGCGCAGCACGTAACCTTCACGTTCCAGTTGGGCCAGGGCCTGAGTGACTTGAAGCGCCGGTAATCCAAACGGTTCGGCAATCGCTTTCAGCGGCAATGGACCAAACGCACTGAGTCGCGCACGGACCACTTCCAGCACCGCTTCGTCCGGCTCCCAGGTTTCATCGAAACCGGGCAACGCCTCCAACGACGGAAACAAGGTGGCCTGTGGATAAATCGCCCGCAGGCAGGTCAGTCGCTCCAGTGGCAGCCACAGCGATTGCTTGGCGTTGATCTGCAAACGGCTGGCGCGGCCACTGTTGGCCAGGGTGTTCAGCCATTCGAGCCAATTGGGGTTGGCCCGGGCCTCGGCGTCGGTGATGCACGCCAGGCTCATCAAGGCCTCATGCATTTCATCGAGGCCGGTTGGCGTTGGCCAGGCTTCGTCGCGCACCGCGGCAATCGCCTCGGCGTCCAGCGCACCGAGGTCGTTGGTGGACTGCGGATCGCTCCAGCGGCGGTTGAGCACCGCCTGAGTGCGGCGTTCTTCCAGCGGCGCGTCGTCGAGGAAGGTGTAGGGGCGGGCACTGAGGATTTCCGCCGCCAGTGGCGAAGGCGCCGGCAGGTCGCGGCTGATCAGGCGGATATCGCCCTGTTCCATGCGCCGCAACAACGCCAGCCAGCCTTCGCTGTCCATGGCCTCGTGCAGGCAATCGTCGAGGGTTTGTTCCACCAGCGGATGGTCGGGAATCTCGCGCTCGCCGGCGAGGTTTTCCACGCAGGCGATCTGATCGGGAAACACGCTGGCGATCAGGTCTTCGCTTTTCATCCGCTGGATCTGCGGCGGCACTTTGCGGCCGCCGCTGTAGCGTGGCAGCGCGAGGGCGACCCCGGCATTCCAGCGCCAGCGCACGCCGAACAGCGGGGCCTCGAGCACCGCTTGAGTCAGGATATGTTCGGCGCTGTTGCTGTGCAGGTAGCGCCAGACGTCGTCCAGCTCGAAGCTGTGGCTGGTGGACAGCGACAACACGATGGCGTCCTCGCTGGCGGCGGCCTGCAATTCGAAGTTGAAGGTGCGGCAGAAACGCTTGCGCAGGGCCAGGCCCCAGGCGCGGTTGATGCGGCTGCCGAACGGTGAGTGGATGATCAGTTGCGTACCGCCTGACTCGTCGAAAAAACGCTCCATCACCAGTGTGTCCTGGGACGGCAAGGCGCCGAGGGTCAGGCGGGCCTGGGCCAGGTAGTCGACCAGTTGCTCGGCGCTGGCGAGGTTCAAACCGAGAGTGTCGGTCAGCCAGTCGAGGGCTGGTTGCAGATCGCCGGGTGTGGCGGTGAGCAGTTCATCGAGTTGCGCTTGCAGACGGGCCACGGCGAACGACAGTTCATTGCTGCGACCGGGTGCTTCACCGAGCCAGAACGGAATGGTCGGCGGCTGGCCCTGAGCATCTTCGACCCGGACCTTGCCGGTTTCGACCCGCAGGATTCGATACGAGGTATTGCCCAGCTGAAAGATATCCCCGGCGATGCTTTCCACCGCGAAGTCTTCGTTGACGCTGCCGATGTTCAGCCCCTGAGGCTCCAGCAACACGCTGTAGTCGGCGTTGTCGGGAATCGTCCCGCCGCTGGTCACGGCGGTCAGCTTGGCGCCCCGACGACCGCGCAAGGTTCGGCTTACGGCGTCCCGGTGCAGGTACGCGCTACGTATGCCCTGGCGACCGTTGTAGCCCTCGGCGAGCATGTGCAGCAACGCCTGATAATGTTTTTCGTCGAGCTTGGCGTAAGGCGAGGCTTTACGCAGCATCTCCAGCAACGCCTGCTCGTGCCATTCCTGGCAACTGACCTCGGCGATGATCTGCTGGGCCAGCACGTCCAGCGGTGCTTCGGGGATCAGCAAGGTGTCGAGTTCGCCACGGCGCACGCAATCGAGCAAAGCGGCGCATTCGATCAGGTCGTCGCGGGTGGTGGCGAACAATCGGCCCTTGGGCGTGCCGCCGACCTGGTGCCCGGAGCGGCCGACCCGTTGCAGAAAACCGGCAATCGAGCGTGGCGAAGCGATCTGGCACACCAGGTCGACGTCGCCGATATCAATCCCCAGTTCCAGCGAGGCGGTGGCGATCAGCACTTGCAGCTCGCCGCGCTTGAGCCGTTGCTCGGCGTCCAGGCGAAATTCCTTGGCCAGGCTGCCATGGTGGGCGGCCACCGCGTCTTTGCCGAGGCGTTCGCTCAAGTGTCGGCTCAGGCGTTCGGCCAAGCGCCGGGTGTTGACGAAAATCAGCGTGGTCCGGTGATCGCGGGCGAGGGCGGCGAGGCGGTCATAGACCAGCTCCCACACGTCGTTGGCCATCACCGCCGACAGCGGCACGGGCGGCACTTCGATATCGAGATCCCGTGGGCGGGCATGGCCGATGTCGATGATTTCGCAGTCGCGATCACGACCAACCAAAAAACGCGACACCGCTTCGATGGGTTTTTGCGTGGCAGACAGGCCGATCCGCACCAGCGGTTGCGGGCAAAGTGCTTGCAGGCGCTCCAGGCTCAGGGCCAGGTGACTGCCGCGTTTGCTGGCGGCGATGGCGTGGATTTCGTCGACGATCACCGTTTGCGTGGTGCCGAGCATTTTCCGGCCGGAGTCGGAGCCGAGCAGTACGTAAAGGGATTCCGGAGTGGTCACCAGAATGTGCGGCGCGGTTTTGCGCATGGCCGAGCGATCTTTTTGTGGTGTATCGCCGGTGCGCACGGCAGTGCTGATCGGCACGTCGGGCAGGCCCATCAGGCGTAACTGCTCGGTGATGCCGGCCAGCGGGTTTTGCAGGTTGATCCGGATGTCGTTGGACAGGGCCTTGAGCGGCGAAACGTAGACCACCAGGGTTTCGTCTGGCAGGCCATCCGGGTTTTCCAGGCCACGATGGACCAGATCGTCGAGCACGGCCAGAAACGCGGTGAGGGTTTTGCCGGAGCCGGTGGGCGCGGCAATCAGCGTTGAACGGCGCTGGCGGATCAACGGCCACGCCCGGGCCTGGGCGGCGGTAGCCGTCGCGAAGGTGTTGCTGAACCAGGCGCTGACGGCGGGGTGGAAACCGTTCAGAGCGCTGTCTGCGGGGATGGGCAGGTTCATGAGCCAATTTATGCGGGTGGGGGCGGGAAGTTGCAAGTACCGCTCAGGCTCTGTGTTGATCCTGAGGCCAGTAGCTGCACCACAAATCCCCGGGAACTACACTTTACGGGTGACGGTTGCGCACTAAACCCGCAAAATGCAACGATTCCGGCAATTATTGAGGACATCGCCTGCGGGCGTTGTCGATAAAGCCATCGTTCCAATCAGACTGGGCCTGCTGACTCTATGCGAATGCGCCTTATGTTACTGGGCGGCGGAAATGCCCTTGGGCAGGCGCTGATTCGCCTCGGTGCGGAGGAAGACATCGGTTTCCTCGCCCCCCGCCCACCACAAGACGGCTGGGACGCCGCGAGCCTGACGCAACTGCTCGACGATACCCGTCCGGATGCGTTGATCAATCTCGCCTACTATTTCGACTGGTTCCAGGCGGAGACCGTCAGCGAACAGCGTCTGGCCGGGCAGGAGCGCGCCATCGAGCGTCTGGCCGAATTGTGCCAGCATCACAACATCGTGCTGGTGCAACCGTCGAGTTATCGCGTGTTCGATGGCTCCCGGGCGACCGCCTACAGCGAAAAAGACGAACCGGTACCGTTGGGCCTGCGCGGTCAGGCCTTGTGGCGAATCGAACAAAGTGTGCGCGCCACCTGTCCGCAGCACGTGTTGCTGCGTTTCGGCTGGCTGCTCGATGACAGCCCCGACGGCACCCTCGGACGATTCCTCGCCCGGGCGGAGAAAGCGGAAGAATTGCTGTTGGCCGATGATCGTCGCGGTAATCCGACGCCGGTGGACGACGCCGCCCGAGTGATCATTTCGGTGCTCAAGCAACTCGATTGCGCGGCGCCGCTGTGGGGCACTTACCACTACGCCGGGCATGAGGCGACCACGCCGCTGGCACTGGGCCAGGCGATTCTCACTGAAGCGCGCGCCCTGCACCCGCTGGCCATCGAAGCGCCGACCGCCCAGGCTCACGCCGCGCGGCCCGACGCTGCCGAAGAACCGCAACACGCGGTGCTGGCCTGCAAGAAAATTCTGCACACTTTCGGGATCAAACCCCGCGCCTGGCGCGCGGCACTCCCGGGCTTACTGGATAGGTTTTATCGCCATGGCTGACGGCCCTGTTTTAATCACCGGCGGCGCCGGTTTCATCGGTTCGCACCTGACCGATGCCTTGCTCGCCAAAGGGCATTCGGTGCGAATTCTCGATGACTTGTCCACCGGCAAGCGCAGCAACCTGCCGATGGACAATCCCCTCGTCGAACTGATCGAAGGCGATGTCGCTGATGCCGCCCTGGTGGCGCAGGCGATGCTCGGTTGCAGCGCGGTGGCGCATCTGGCCGCGGTGGCTTCGGTGCAGGCTTCGGTGGATGACCCGGTGAAAACTCACCAGAGCAACTTCATCGGCTCGCTGAACGTCTGCGAAGCCATGCGTCAGGCCGGTGTCAAACGCGTGTTGTACGCGTCCAGCGCAGCGGTCTATGGCAACAACGGTGAAGGCGAGTCGATCGACGAAGACACGCCCAAGGCACCGTTGACGCCGTATGCGGCGGACAAGTTGGCGAGCGAGCATTACTTCGATTTCTATCGCCGCCAGCATGGTCTGGAACCGGTGATTTTCCGCTTCTTCAACATCTTCGGCCCGCGCCAGGATCCGTCCTCGCCGTACTCCGGAGTGATCAGCATTTTCAGCGAGCGCGCGCAGAAAGGCCTGCCGATCACCGTGTTCGGTGATGGCGAGCAGACTCGGGATTTTGTCTACGTCGAGGATCTGGTGGACGTGCTGGTGCAAGCCATCGAGAAACCGCAGGTCGAGGTCGGCGCGGTGAATGTCGGCTGGAATCAGGCGACGACTCTCAAGCAGATGCTTGAAGCCCTTGAAGCCGTGGTCGGCAAGCTGCCGCCCGTGAGCTATGGCCCGGCGCGTTCCGGTGACATCCGCCATTCACGAGCGAATAACCGGCGTTTGCTGGAGCGGTTCACCTACCCGGAGCAGACGCCGATGAGCGTTGGCCTGGCGCGTTTGCTGGGGCGCTGAGGTTTTACACAGTTGTGAAAAAGGCGCCTTGAAGGCGCCTTTTTTGTGTGTCGAATATGACCGGTGCAGTTCTTTGTGGTGAGGGGGCTTGCCCCCGTTGGGTTGCGAAGCAGCCCCACTGCATTTCGCCTGACGTCCTCATCGGTTGGATGGCGCCTGCTGCGCAGGCGAACGGGGGCAAGCCCCCTCGCCACAGTTCCTTAGAACTTGTAACCCAGACCGACCATGTAGATGAACGGATCGACGTCCACGTTCACCCGTGCGCGGGTGCCCGGAGCCACGGCGTTGTTTTCCACGGTGGCACGGGTGTCGATGTCGATGTAGCGCACTTGGGCGTTGATCATCACCTTATCGGTGAGCATGTAGTCGGCACCGACTTCCCAGGCCAGGCCCCAGGAGTTTTTCGCGTTGAAGTTGCTGAAGCCATTGGCGCTGGCTTCGCTGCTGACGTGCTCGTCGTAGATCCAGGTGTAGTTGATCCCGCCGCCGACATACGGCTGGAATGCGGACTTGGCATCCATCGGATAGTAGACCAGGCTCAGGGTCGGCGGCAGGTGTTTCAGGGTGCCGAGTTTGCCGTTGGCGGCGCCTAGCGCGGTGCCTTTGAGCTTCACCTCATGCTCGAACGGCGAAGCCGCGAGCAGCTCGATCGCCAGGTTGTTGCTGATCATGTACGCAAAGTTCAGGCCCAGTTGCGTGTCGCTGCTCATGGTGGCCTTGCCACCCAGATCGGCGCCCTTCAGCGGGCCTTGATCGACCTTGACGCTGGAGCTGTCGGCCGTCGGATTCACGGTGATCGCACCGGCCCGAACGATGATGTCGCCGGCGGTGTGGGCATGGGCGAGCGGGGCTGCGAGCGCGAGGGCAAGCAGTGAAGCGCTGAGCAGGGACTTGTGCATGGGGGCTCCAAAGGACGTTAAAAATGCTTGATGTCCAATGGTAGGGATCCAACTGATACGGTCTTTTGACTCAGCTCAATGAAACAGTGATGGGCTGATTTTGAGGGCCTCATCGCGGGCAAACCCGCGATGGCAGTCTTGTAGGCGACAAATAACCACCGGATTCACTCCGGCAGTTCATACACATAAATCTTCTGCGCCTCCATCTGATACCCGGCATCCGCCAATTCGCTGGTGGACGCCTTGACCTGCAACGCACCTTCGACCCAGTACGGCTGGTACAGCTCATCGAGCTTCACGCCGACTTCGCTTTTGACGTGCACGATCTGGTTCGACGGCGGAGGCGGTACATGGATGCAGGCGCCGAAATACGGCACCAGCAGAAACTCCGTGGTGCGGCCTTCTTCACTGACCTCCAGCGGCACGATGTACCCCGGCAAGCGAATGTTCTGGCCATCGAGACTTGTCACCACCGGCGCGTTCGGCATGTCCTGTTTGGCGGCCGGGGCCGACTCCGCGGACAACGCATCGCTCATCTTCGACAGGTCGTGCAGCGGCGTCATGTTCGGCACTTCCGGCGGGGCATCCGGCGGGATCATTTCCGACCAGGTCAGGTCTTTCGGCTCGGCCGCCCACAGCGGCAGAGCAACCAGCATCAACAGCGCAAGCAGAGCGCGGGGCATGTTCAACGTCCTCACAGGCGGATCGACAGGCCATCGGCCAAGGATTGGCGATAAGCGCGCCAGGCCGGCACGCTGCCCATCAGCAGCGCGGCGATCAGGATGCCACCGAGCAGCGTCCATTCATATTCGCTTGGCCAGGCCAGCGGCAGGTACAAACCGTAATTCGACTGCACGTAACCCTGCGCCACGGCGATGCCCACATACAGCAACGCCACGCCGACAATCACCCCCGACAGCGCCAGGGCAAACGCTTCCAGCACCAGTAAAGTCGCGATATGCCATGGTCGCGCGCCCACCGAACGCAGAATCGCCATCTCCCGGCGTCGCTCGTTGAGGCTGGTGAGAATCGCCGTGAGCATGCCGATCAACCCCGTCAGCACCACGAACAGCGAGACGACGAACAAGGCTTTTTCCGCCGTGCTCATCAAACTCCACAGCTCCTGCAACGCCACACCCGGCAGGATCGCCAGCATCGGTTCGCCACGGAATTCGTTGATTTCACGTTGCAGCGCGAAGGTCGAAATCTTGTTGTTAAGGCCGAGCATGAACGCGGTGATCGCTTGCGGCGTCAGGTCCATGTTGCGCGCCTGATCTGCACTGACCCGACCGTTACCCCGCGCCGGTACACCGTTGTGCCAGTCGATGTGGATCGCTTCCATGCCGCCGAGGCTGATGTGCAGCGTGCGGTCCACCGGGGTGCCGGTGCGTTTGAGGATGCCGACCACGGTGAACGGCTTGTCGTCGTGCTTGACCAGGCTGATCGCCGCCACGCCATGGGCCAGCACCAGTTTGTCGCCGAGTTTGTAGTGCAGCGCATCGGCCACTTCGGCACCGAGCACCACTTCGAACGGATCGCTGGCGAAGGCACGGCCGTCGGCCAGTTCCAGATGCTGTTGATGGCCGTACTGGTAATGCTCGAAGTACGCCTCGGTGGTGCCCATCACCCGATAACCACGATGGGAATCGCCGAGGGACATCGGGATCGCCCACTTCACTTTCGGGTTGTTGGCGAACTGCTCGAAGCTGTCCCAGCGGATGTTGTTGGTGGCGTTGCCGATACGGAATACCGAATACAGCAGCAGGTTCACCGAGCCGGAACGCGCGCCGACGATCAGGTCGGTGCCGCTGATGGTGCTGGCGAAACTGGCCTTGGCTTCGGTGCGCACTCGTTCTACCGCCAGCAACAGGCAGACCGACAGGGCGATGGCGAACGCGGTGAGGATCGCGGTGAAGCGACGGTTAGCGAGGCTGGCCATGGCTAGACGAAACAAATACATCTCAAACCTCGGACGGGGTGGCGGCGCGATTGAGATCGGCCAGCGACAGGTGGCGATCGAACAGCGGCGCGAGGCTCTGATCGTGACTGACGAACAACAGGCTCGAGCCGGCTTCGCGGCATTCGGCGAACAACAGGCGAATGAAGTTTTCGCGAGCGTCGTAGTCCAGTGCCGAGGTCGGTTCGTCGGCGATCACCAGTTCCGGCTGACCGATCAACGCACGCGCGGCAGCGACCCGTTGCTGCTGGCCGATGGACAGCGAATCGGCGCGGCGGCCCAGAATGTTTTCGTCCTTCAGGCCCAGATGGGCGAGCAGGGTGGCGGCGGCCTGATCGACACTGCCGTGGCGCTGTTTCGCCCGCTCGGCGCGCAGTTTCGAGAAGTGACAGGGCAGTTCGACGTTCTCCCGCACCGACAGAAACGGCAGCAAGTTGAATTGCTGGAAGATGTAGCCGGTGTGATCGACCCGGAAGTGGTCGCGAGCCCCGGCAGACAGTTCGGTCAATTCCTGGCCGAGCAGCCGGATGCTGCCGCGATCAGGCTTTTGCACACCGCCGAGCAAGCCGAGCAGGGTGGTCTTGCCGCTGCCGCTGGGGCCTTTGAGGAACAGGGTTTCACCAGGCTCCAGGCGAAACGCCGGGATGTCCAGCAGCGGCGGGTGACCGGGCCAGCTGAAGCCCAGGTCGGACAATTCGATGAGTGCTTGGGTCATGTGAAACCGGTCAGGTTGGTGGTGAACCCTGTGGGAGCGGTGTCGGATCAGAATTTCAGGGCAGCCGCCTTGGCCGTCACCTCAACCCCTTGCTGTCCGCTCGGGCTGATCAGTTGTACCTGAATCTTCTGGGTAGCCGGGAACGTGTTGAAGACAGTCGCCAGGTCCAGGGTCTTCAGCGCGCCCGGGGCCGAGCAGCTGAATTGGTAACGGGCGTGGATTTCGCTGTGGTCATGTTGATGCTCGTGACCGTCCTTGGCTTCTTCATGCTCATCGTCGGCATCCGGTTTGTCACCGAACAACGGGCTTTCCAGTTCCTGGGTCGCGACCACGCAACCGGCGACTTTCGGCAGGTTGAACAGCGTCAGCGGTTTTTCCAGTTGGGCACGGACCGCGGCGACTTTGGCCTTGTCGGCGTCGGTGGTGGCAGCGTGTTCGAAGCCGACCAGGTTCATTGCCGGGCTTTCCAGTTCCAGCTCCAGGGTCTGGCCGTCCAGCGCAGCATTCAAACGACCGACGCCGTGTTCGTGGGCGCCGAGGCTGCCGTGCTCGTGGTCGTGATCTTGCTCGACAGCCGCGTGGGCGACAGCCAGCGGTAACAAGGCAAACGGCAAAGCGAGCAGCAGACGGCGCATGGCGGGTCTCCGAAAAGTAAAATGAAAAATTTGTTATGTAATCTTATAACGAAAGTGCCGAGAGTTTGACCGTCTGCTTGGCGTTGCGCAAGACCCATGGGAGCATGCGAGTCAGGAATGTGCTGGAGCAGACTTATGTTGCGAATACGCGGAAGCATCGGCGACTGGCCGGTGGATTTGACCCTGGAACTGGATGAGGGCGACTGGGCGCAGCTCGGTGCGCAGTTGCAGGCTGCCAAACCCGAGGCGAGTGTGACACCGGCCAAACCGGTGAATCAGGACGAGGCGCTGTGGCAGATCGCTAAAGAACTGCTGCGCAAGGCCGGGCAATTGAGCGGGCCGGATTTGCTGGAACAACTGGAAGGGCTGACCGGCAGTGCAGCGGCAGGCAAGCGCTTATTGGTGCGTTTGCGCCACTGCGCAGAGGTCAAAGTAGTGAGCGGTGGGGATACGCCGCTCTACAGCTGGATCGAGTAAGCCGCAAAAAAGAGCTTAATAGAGCGCGGCAAACAGCTTGCGACGGTACGTGGTCACCAACGGGTGATCGTTGCCCAGCAGTTCGAACACTTGCAGCAAGGTCTTGTGTGGCAAGCCTTCGCTGTAGCTGCGATTGCGGATGAACAGTTTCAGCAAGGCATCCAGCGCCGCGTCGTATTGCTGACGGGCCAGTTGCTGGATCGCCAATTGATAGACCGCCTCATCGTCCTGCGGGTTTTTCGCCAGGCGTGCTTTCAGGTCTGCCGCATCCGGCAAATCCCTGGCCTGGCCGAGAAACTGGATCTGCGCCTTGGCGCCGGCCAGCGCGGCCTTGTGCTCATCGGTCTTGACCGCGTCGAGTACGGTTTGCGCTTCACTCAGTTCGCCGCGCTCGGTGAGGCAGCGGGCGTAGAGGATCAGTGCTTTGGCATTGGTGTTGTCTTCAGTCAGCAAGACTTTGAGCGTGGCTTCGGCGTCGGCGAAACGACCGTCATCGAACAGCGCCTGAGCCTGTTCGAACGGATCGGCGACGGCTGGAGGCGGCATTTGCACATGAGGTTCGAGCATCGTGCGCACAGCGGATTCCGGTTGCGCACCGGCAAAACCGTCCACCGGCTGACCATCCTTGAACAGCACCACGGTCGGCAGGCTGCGAATGCCGAAACGCGCAACAATGTCCTGCTCGATGTCGCAGTTGACCTTGGCCAGCAGCAACTCACCCTGATAGCTCTCGGCGATGGTTTGCAGCATCGGCATCAAGGCCTTGCACGGCGCACACCATTCGGCCCAGAAATCCACCAGTACCGGTTTGTGGAAAGAGTTCTCGATCACCGACTGGTCGAAATCGGCAGTCGTGGCGTCGAAGATGTACGGCGTTTCCTGACTCATGGGGGATCTCGTAAAAGCGTGGATGAGGCCACTATAAGGCTTGGTGGGGGGCGGCTGAAAGCGGGGTGATCATTGAGTGATGTGCTGCCAGGCAGGACGTCTTCGCGGGCAAGCCTCGCTCCTACAGGTCCGCGCTGATTTCGAAATCGCCACCCAACCCTGTAGGAGCGAGGCTTGCCCGCGAAGCTTTTTGCTAACCGCGCCGCGCGTGGTAAAGGCTCACATGCCGAAACTCTTCGGGTTCGGCCAGGTCCGGCAAGGTCATCGCCTGCAGCATCTCGATGCGCCGATACAGCGGATGGCGAAAATCCCGCACCCGTGAATCCGCCACCAACGCTTCCCGGCCACGGCTGAGAAACTCGTCGAGTAGCGGCAGATTTTCCCGGTCGTACAACACGTCGGCCACCAGAATCAGATCAAATCGATCCGCTTCGGCGAAAAAATCCGTCGAGTAGCGCAGCTGCACATCATTGAGTTCGGCATTCGCCCGACACGCGGCAATCGCCAGCGGGTCCAGGTCACAGGCCACCACTTCCAGCGCCCCGGCCTTCACAGCCGCAATCGCAGCCACGCCGGAACCGGCACCGAAATCCAGCACCCGTTTGCCTTCGACCCAGTGCGGGTGTTTGGCGAGATAGCGGGCCACGGCCAACCCACTGGCCCAGCAGAAACTCCAGTACGGCGGCTCGTGGAGAATTCGTCGGGTTTCTTCGGGGCTGAAGGCGCGGTCCATGTTGTCGCCGTCGATCAGCCAGAGTTTCAGCTCGGTGCCCGGTAACTCACAGGCTACAAGCTGTGCGTCACCGAGCAGTTCACCCAACGCCTGTTGCAGGTCGAGCGGTGCAATCATGGCGCTTTGACGAATTGCAACTGACCCAGGGCCTGGGTTGTCGGCTGGGTGATGAGTTGCGCCGGCAGATGCAGAATCAACTGCCCGGACTGGCTGGCGCGGCCGCGCAGTTCAACGCGAGCGCCAACCGGGAAGGATTCAGGGTTGAAACGCAGGCGAAACGGCAACACCTGATTGGTGCCGATCAGGTTGGCACTGGCGAGCAATTGTTGCGGGCGATCCTTTTCGTCGATCACCAGCAGCGCCAGTTCGACTTCAGCGTCGGCCGGCACGCCCATCAGGGTGCCACTGATTTCACGTTGGTAAGCCGGCAGCGGGCCGAGCTCGGCAGACGCCTTGGCTTTCTTCTGCGCCTGTTGCGGCGCTGGGCCTGGTGTTGGTGGCTGGGGCTTGGGTGCATCGCTGCCACAGGCCACCAGCAGGCTGAAAAGACTGAGCAAAACGAGCGGTCGTAACGACATTGGCGGCTCCAGCAAGGTGAAAACATTATAGCCCGTCTGTATACCGCAAACCCTATGGCTTGTCTTGCCACGGGGATGCGCTACCATGGCCCTCCCATTTTTTGTTGCCTGCCACCATGCACTGTCCCTTCTGCGGTGCCAACGACACCAAGGTCATCGACTCGCGTCTGGTCGCCGAGGGCGAACAGGTGCGCCGCCGGCGTGAATGCCTGGCCTGCGGCGAACGCTTCACGACGTTCGAAACCGCTGAACTGGTGTTGCCGCGCCTGATCAAAACCGACGGCAGTCGCCAGCCGTTCGACGAAGAAAAGCTTCGTGCCGGCATGCAGCGAGCGCTGGAGAAGCGCCCGGTGAGTGTCGAGCGCCTGGAATCGTCGCTGGTGCACATCAAACACAAGCTGCGCGCCACCGGCGAACGCGAGGTCAAATCCCTCGTGGTCGGCGAACTGGTGATGGCCGAGCTGAAAAAGCTTGATGAGGTCGCCTATATCCGCTTCGCTTCGGTGTATCGACGCTTCCAGGACCTCAACGAGTTCCGCGAAGAGATAGATCGCCTCGCCCGTGAACCGGTGAAAGAATGACCACCTCCCCGGAACAAGCCATCCTCGACGCCCATTACATGGCCCGTGCCCTGGAACTGGCGCGCAAAGGTCATTACACGACGCACCCCAACCCGCGGGTTGGCTGCGTGGTGGTGCGCGACGGGCAGATTGTCGGCGAAGGCTGGCATGTGCGCGCCGGCGAGCCCCATGCCGAAGTCCATGCCTTGCGTGCCGCCGGTGACAAGGCGCGAGGCGCCACGGCTTATGTGACCCTGGAGCCGTGCAGTCACCACGGCCGCACGCCGCCCTGCGCCGATGCGCTGGTGAATGCCGGTGTGGCGCGCGTCGTTGCGGCGATGCAGGACCCGAACCCGGAAGTTGCCGGTCGCGGTCTGCAACGTCTGGCCCAGGCGGGTATTGCCACCGAAAGCGGTGTGCTGGAAGGTGAGGCGCGCAAGCTCAATGAAGGCTTCCTCAAACGCATGGAACACGGCTTGCCGTTCGTGCGGGTCAAGTTGGCCATGAGCCTCGACGGTCGCACAGCGATGGAAAGCGGCGAGAGCCAATGGATTACCGGCCCGGCGGCGCGCTCGGCGGTACAACGGCTGCGCGCGCAGGCCAGCGTGGTGCTGACCGGCGCCGACACGGTGCTGGCGGACAATGCCCGCTTGACCGTGCGTGCCGATGAATTGGGCCTCGATCCCGAACAAACCGCCTTGGCCATGAGCCGTCCGCCACTGCGCGTGCTGATCGACGGTCGCCTGCGGGTGCCGTTGGACGCGCCGTTCTTCAAGGCCGGCCCGGCATTGGTCGCGACGTGCATGGCGATCGAAGAGCAATACGCCAACGGTCCGGAATGCCTGATCGTGGCGGGCGACGATGGCCAGGTCGACCTGCGCAAGTTGCTGGTTGAATTGGCTGCGCGTGACGTCAACGAGGTACTGGTCGAAGCCGGGCCGCGTCTGGCCGGGGCGTTTGCTCAGCAAGGGTTGGTGGACGAGTTCCAGATTTTCATTGCCGGCAAGTTTCTCGGCTCCACGGCGCGCCCGTTGCTGGACTGGCCGCTGGCGCAGATGAAAGATGCGCCCGAGCTCAAAATTACCGAAATCCGCGCGGTTGGCGATGACTGGCGAGTCATTGCCATACCTGTCCCAACGGTCAGCGTATAATTCCCGGCTGCAGCCCAGAAGGCCCTGTTCTCGAGGAGGACTCCATGTTTACCGGCATCATCGAATCCATCGGCAGTATTCGTGCATTGACCCCAAAAGGCGGAGATGTGCGGGTTTACGTAGAAACCGGCAAGCTCGACCTGAGCGACGTCAAACTGGGTGACAGCATTGCTGTCAACGGCGTGTGCCTGACGGCGGTTGAACTACCGGGCAATGGCTTTGCGGCGGACGTCAGTCGCGAAACCCTCGACTGCACCGCCATGAATGACCTCAAGAGCGGCAGCCCAGTGAATCTGGAAAAAGCCCTGACCCCGACCACTCGCCTGGGTGGGCACTTGGTCAGCGGTCACGTCGACGGTGTCGGCGAAGTGGTTTCGCGCACCGACAATGCCCGCGCCGTGGAATTTCGCATCCGTGCGCCGAAAGAACTGGCCAAGTACATCGCCCATAAAGGTTCGATCACCGTCGACGGCACCAGCCTGACGGTGAACGCGGTCGATGGCGCCGAATTCCTGCTGACGATCATTCCGCACACCCTGAGCGAAACCATCATGGCTGCTTACAAGCCTGGTCGCCGGGTGAACCTGGAGGTCGATCTGCTGGCTCGTTATCTGGAGCGCCTGCTGCTGGGCGACAAGGCTGCTGAGCCAACTGCCGGCAGCACTATTACTGAAAGCTTTCTGGCCCAAAACGGCTACCTCAAATCCTGACTCAAGGGGGTGCCTTGTGGCGCTCAATAGCATCGAAGAACTGGTTGAAGACATCCGCCAAGGCAAGATGGTCATCCTCATGGATGACGAAGACCGCGAGAACGAAGGCGACCTGATCATGGCCGCCGAGTGCTGCAAGGCTGAGCACATCAACTTCATGGCCAAGCACGCCCGTGGCCTGATCTGCATGCCGATGAGCCGCGAGCGCTGCGAACTGCTCAAGCTGCCATTGATGGCGCCACGCAACGGTTCCGGCTTCGGCACCAAATTCACCGTGTCCATCGAAGCCGCCGAAGGCGTGACCACCGGTATCTCCGCGGCCGACCGTGCGCGTACCGTACAAGCCGCTGCCGCCAAAGACGCCAAGGCTGAAGACATCGTCAGCCCCGGCCACATCTTCCCGCTGATGGCCCAGGCCGGCGGCACCCTGGCCCGCGCCGGCCATACCGAGGCGGCCTGCGACCTGGCGCGCATGGCCGGTTTCGAGCCGAGCGGTGTGATCTGCGAAGTGATGAACGATGACGGCACCATGTCCCGTCGCGCCGAACTCGAAGCGTTTGCCGCCGAGCACAACATCAAGATCGGCACCATTGCCGACCTGATCCACTACCGGATGATCCACGAACGTACCGTTCAGCGGATTGCCGAGCAGCCGCTGGACAGCGAACTGGGCCAGTTCAACCTGGTGACCTATCGTGATTCGGTGGAAGGCGACGTGCACATGGCCCTGACCCTGGGCAACGTGTGCGCCGAAGAACCGACCCTGGTTCGGGTGCACAACATGGACCCGCTGCGTGACCTGCTGATGGTCAAGCAACCGGGCCGCTGGAGCCTGCGCGCCGCCATGGCCGCGGTTGCCGAGGCTGGCAGCGGTGTGGTGCTGTTGCTCGGTCACCCGCTCGATGGCGACGTGTTGCTGGCGCACATCCGCGAAACCGCCGACCACAGCGCAGTGAAAAAACCGACCACCTACAGCATCGTCGGTGCCGGTTCGCAGATCCTTCGGGACCTGGGTGTGCGCAAAATGCGCCTGATGAGTGCGCCGATGAAATTTAATGCGATATCCGGTTTCGATCTGGAAGTTGTAGAATACGTGCCCTCCGAATAATGACCGGTTGTTTCCAGTCCTTGATTCGCGGCTAACACATCACTGAGGGATGCGTAGAAAACGCGTCCCGGCTCTTTAAGAGATCTAACGAATGACCCTGAAGACCATCGAAGGTACCTTCATCGCCCCTAAAGGCCGCTACGCTCTGGTAGTGGGCCGTTTCAACAGCTTCGTGGTTGAAAGCCTGGTCAGCGGTGCAGTTGATGCCCTGGTTCGCCATGGCGTGAGCGAAAGCGACATCACCATCATCCGTGCGCCTGGCGCCTTCGAAATCCCGCTGGTTGCGCAGAAAGTCGCTCAGAAGGGCGAGTTCGCGGCAATCATCGCCCTGGGCGCGGTCATTCGTGGCGGCACTCCGCACTTCGAATACGTGGCTGGCGAGTGCACCAAGGGCCTGGCCCAGGTGTCCATGGAGTTCGGCGTACCGGTCGCTTTCGGCGTACTGACCGTTGATTCCATCGAACAAGCCATCGAACGTTCCGGCACCAAGGCCGGTAACAAAGGTGCTGAAGCTGCCCTGTCCGCTCTGGAAATGGTCAGCCTGCTGGCGCAGTTGGAGGCCAAGTGATTAGCGACGATAGCGATCGTTTCAACCCGCGCGATCCAAAGCCTGCGGATGCCGGCAAGCCATCGAAAAGCGCCAAGCGTCGCGAAGCCCGTCAGCTCGCGACCCAGGCACTGTACCAATGGCATATGGCCAAGCAGTCGCTGAACGAGATCGAAGCGCAGTTCCGGGTCGATAACGATTTTACCGATGTCGATGGCGCGTACTTCCGCGAAATCCTGCACGGGGTTCCGCAGTTCAAGACCGAGATCGACACCGCGCTCAAGCCTTGCCTGGACTTGACCATCGAAGAGCTGGACCCGGTTGAACTGGCGGTTCTGCGCCTGTCCACATGGGAACTGCTCAAGCGTGTCGACGTGCCATACCGCGTGGTGATCAACGAAGGTATCGAACTGGCCAAGGTCTTCGGTTCCACCGACGGCCACAAGTTCGTCAACGGTGTGCTCGACAAGCTGGCCCCGCGTCTGCGTGAAGCCGAAGTGAAGGCATTCAAGCGCTGATCGGCGCTTGAATTGCCATTGCCATGGGTGAGTTTGAGCTGATCCGCAACTTCTTCGCCGCCGCGCCTTGCGCGCAGGGCGGTGAAGGCGTTGCCCTCGGGATCGGCGACGACTGCGCCTTGCTGGCTATTCCTCCCGGGGAGCAGTTGGCGATTTCTACCGATACGCTGGTGGCCGGTGTGCATTTCGCCGACCCCTGCGATCCGTTTCTGCTCGGCCAACGCTCGCTGGCCGTGGCCGTCAGCGACCTGGCCGCCATGGGCGCCACCCCCGTTGCCTTTACCCTTGCCTTGACCTTGCCGACCGGGACTTCCGATTGGCTGGAAGCGTTCGCCCGTGGTTTGAACCTCATGGCGCAGAATTGCCGTGTGGCACTGGTGGGCGGCGATACCACTCGCGGGCCGTTGAGCCTGACCATGACCGTGTTCGGCCGGGTGCCGACCGGTCTGGCGCTGACCCGCAGCGGCGCACAGCCGGGTGATTTGCTCTGTGTGGGCGGTGATCTCGGTAACGGCGCGGGCGCATTGCCGCTGGTGCTCGGCCAGCGGACTGCGGACGCGGCCATCGCCGATCCATTGCTGGCCCACTACTGGTCGCCGCAACCGCAACTGGCGTTGGGCCAGGCCTTGCGTGGCAAGGCTACCGCTGCGCTGGACATCTCCGACGGCCTGCTCGCCGACTGCGGGCATATTGCCCTGGCGTCGAAAGTCGGGATTCGGGTAGAGCGCAGCAGGCTGCCGTTGTCGAAGGCGCTGCTGGCTTTCCTCGGTCAATCCGGCGCTGAGCAGGCTGCCCTGAGTGGCGGTGACGATTACGTGCTGGCCTTCACCTTGCCGCCTGCCGAGTTGCCATCGTTACTGGCGGACGGCTGGTCGATCCATGTGCTCGGGCAGGTGGTTGCAGGGCAGGGCGTGATTCTGCTGGACGCCGACGGACACGACATCACCCCGCCAATCCGGGGTTACCAACATTTTCGGGAGACACCGTGACAGATCATCCCAAACAGGTTCCGTCGGAGTTCGTACCGCCGTCGGTCTGGCGCAATCCATGGCATTTCCTGGCGTTCGGCTTCGGCTCGGGCACCCTGCCAAAAGCGCCGGGCACCTGGGGTTCGTTGGTGGCGCTGCCCTTTATTCCGTTGTGGCAGATGCTGCCCGACTGGGGCTACTGGCTGATGCTCGGCATCACCATGTTGTTCGGCTTCTGGCTGTGCGGCAAGGTTGCCGACGATTTGCGCGTGCATGACCACGAAGGCATCGTCTGGGACGAAATGGTCGGGATGTGGATCACCCTGTGGCTGGTGCCGGAAGGTTGGTATTGGTTGCTGGCGGGGTTCCTGATGTTCCGCTTCTTCGACATCCTCAAGCCGTGGCCGATTCGCTGGATCGACCGGCATGTGCACGGTGGCGTCGGCATCATGCTCGACGACGTGCTGGCCGGGGTGTTTGCGTGGTTGGCGATGCAGGGGCTGGTGTGGTTCTTCGCCTGAAGAATGCAGCCGAGGATAAAAGATGGTTCGCTGGTTGATGGTGATGGTTTTCGCGACGTTTTGCTCGTTCGCCCAGGCGGGGGATGCGCCGACGACGCCGTCCGTGATTCATCTGGCCAGCGAAGCGTGGGAAGACTTTACCGCCGCCGATGGCCATGGTTTGGGCTGGGACGTGTTGCGCGAAGTGTTCGAGCCGGCAGGCGTTAAGCTGGATATTCGAATCGAGCCGTATACGCGTGCCGCGGGCCTGGCACAGCGTGGCGAAGTGGACGCGTGTGTCGGTGCCTATCGGGATGAAGTCAGTGACGTGCTCTATCCGCGCTGGAGTTTCGATACCGATCCGATCTATGCGCTGGGCCTGGCCACCAATCCGGCGCCGACCGCGCAAACCCTGGGTAATTATCGATTGGCCTGGCTGCGTGGCTACAAGTACCAGGCTTACCTGCCCAACGTGCAGCGCTATAACGAAGTCGCGCGGCGTACCGGGATTCTGTCGATGCTGATCCACAACCACGTCGACTACTACATTGACGCGCTGGACGAGGTTAACTCTATCGTCAGCCGAGCCAAGGATCCGTCGCAGTTTCGCCGCACGCACATCGCGGATTTACCGCTGTACCTGTGCTTTGCCGATACCCCTCGGGCACGGCAGTTGATGGTGCTGTTCGACCAGCGTATGGAGTTGCTGGTAAAAAGCGGTCAGCTGAAACCGGTCTTCGAACGCTGGAAACAGCCCTATCCGTTCGGCTCGAAATGAAAGCGGTCAATGCGGGTGCGGGGCAGATATCAAACTTTTTGATCGTTATGGCCGATAATTCAGCCTAAGCGTCTGTAGGAGCGTGCTGTTACAATGCCGCCTCTGCGAATCTTCAGTACTTATAGATCAGGAGCACACCGGTGCCTGTCGTTTTTGTCGCCGCTTCCAAGCTGCCAACGCCTTTTGCGCAATTCACCATGCACGGTTTTCTCGATGAAGAAAACGGTCGCGAGCACGTGGTGCTGAGCCTGGGTGAGATCGCCGACGGTGCTCCGGTACTCGGCCGGTTGCACTCCGAATGCCTGACCGGCGATGCCTTGTTCAGCCAGCGTTGCGACTGCGGTTCGCAACTCGAGGCGGCGTTGCAGGCGATCGCCCGTGAAGGCCGTGGCGTATTGCTCTACTTGCGTCAGGAAGGTCGCGGCATTGGCCTGCTGAACAAGATCCGCGCCTATGAATTGCAGGACGGCGGTGCTGACACCGTTGAAGCCAACGAACGTCTGGGCTTCGCCGCCGACCAGCGCGACTACGCCATGTGCCTGCCGATGCTGGAGCACCTGGGCGTGAAGTCCCTGCGTCTGATGACCAACAACCCACGCAAGGTCAAAGCCTTGACCGACATGGGCATCGTGGTTGCCGAGCGCGTGCCGTTGCACACCGGGCACAACCCGCACAACAAACTCTACCTGGCCACCAAGGCCAGCAAGCTCGACCATATGATGGGCAACGAGCATCAGGGCGAGGTTGACCGGGCGTGACCCGCGGTCAGGTACGGCGACGACTGGCCGTCAACTGGTGGCAATATCTGGCGTTGGCCTTGCTGCCGCTGTTCGTGGTCAATGGCTTATTCGGCCAAAGCGAGGCGATTCTGCCGGTGCTGGCCATGCCGTTTTTCATTGCCGGTGTGGCGTCGATGTTTGTCAGCCTGAAGTTCTTTGGCGGTTACAAACATGCGCTGATCGCGACCCAAAAAGCCCTCGACACCCCTGAAGAACCCGCCGCCTGGATCGCCCTGGCCGCGAAACGCCGTGCTGCGTTTCTGGTCGCTGGCCTGCCCGCCTGGATCGGCGCACTGGCAGTCTTCGTTGGTCTGGAAGCCGTGCCGCTGATGCTGCTGGCATTGTCGACGGCGGTGCTGTTCTACCTCTACCGTATCCCGCGTCAACTCGGCTGATGCGCTGTGTCTGGCTGGCAGTCCTGTTGCTGGCCATCGGTGGTCCGGCCGCTGCGGCCGAGCGGGTTGTCAGCCTGGCACCGTCGCTTTCCGAAATCGTGATTGAACTGAATTCGGCTGACCTGCTGGTCGGAGTGCTGGATGCCGGTGAGCGTCCGGCCGAGCTCAAAGATATTCCTTCGGTGGGCCGCTACGGTCAGTTGGACATCGAACGGTTGCTCAGCCTCAAACCCGATTTACTGCTGCTCTGGCCGGGCAGTGTGGGGTCGGCTCAGCGTGAACAGCTCAAACGGCTGAACATCCCCACCTACGTCGCCGAACCTCATAACCTCGAACAACTCACTGTGCAGATCGAAGCGATAGCCACGCAACTCGGGCGAGCGGAGCGGGGCGTTGCATTGGCCGAAAAGCTGCGTCAGCGACTCGATTCCCTGCGCCAGCGCTATCGAAGGGACGAGCCACTGCGGGTGTTTTATCAAGTCTGGGATCGGCCGCTGTACACCGTGGGCGGTGGGCAGATCATCAGCGATGCGCTACAGGTTTGCGGAGCACGCAACGTATTTGCCGACCTGCCGCAGCCTGCACCGCAGGTCGGTGTGGAGGCGGTGTTGCAGCGCAATCCCCAGGTGATTCTGGCCAGCGATCAGGCGCAGCTCGAGGCGTGGAAGGCTTGGCCCCAGGTGGCGGCGGTGGCGCAGGGGCAATTGCTGTTGGTGACGGATAAAGGCCTGGAGCGGCCGAGTGGGCAGATGATCGAAGCGACGGCCAAGCTCTGTCAGTTGATCGCACCCGATCTTTAACCTGTGGCGATAGAGCAAGCTCCCTCGCCGCAGGGTTTTGCATGTAGCCAGAGGATCAGATATTCAGCAATTGCAGGCGCTGACGCACCGCCTCTTCGATCCCGGCTTCATCCAGCCCGCATTCGGCGAGCATTTGCGCAGGCTTGGCGTGTTCGACGTAGATGTCTGGCAAGCCCAGGTGCAGCACCGACTTGAGGATGTTCTCGCGGGCGAGGAATTCGCTGACCGCGCCACCGGCGCCGCCCATGATCGCGTTCTCTTCGACGGTCACCAGCAACTCGTGGCTGCCGGCGATTTCGCGAACCAGTGCTTCGTCGAGCGGTTTGACGAAGCGCATGTCGACCACCGTTGCATCCAGCTTCTCAGCGACTTTCAGTGCCTCGGCCAGTTGTACGCCGAACACCAGCAGGGCGACTTTGTTGCCCTGACGGCGAACCACACCCTTGCCGATCTCAATCGGTTCGAGGTTTTTCTCGATCGGCGCATTCGGGCCGGTGCCACGCGGGTAACGCACCGCCGCCGGGCCGTTGTACAGGTGGCCGGTGCTGAGCATTTTGCGCAGTTCGTTTTCGTCGCTCGGGGTCATCACCAGCATGCCGGGGATGCAACGCAGGAACGACAGGTCGAAGCTGCCTGCGTGCGTCGGGCCGTCTTCGCCCACCAGACCGGCGCGGTCGATGGCGAACAGTACGTCGAGGTTTTGCACCGCGACGTCATGAATCAGCTGGTCGTAACCGCGTTGCAGGAAGGTCGAATAGATCGCCACCACCGGTTTGGCGCCTTCACAGGCCATGCCGGCTGCCAGGGTCACGGCGTGTTGCTCGGCAATCGCCACGTCGAAATAGCGCGTCGGGAAGCGTTCACTGAAGGCCACCAGATCGGAGCCTTCCTTCATCGCCGGGGTGATCCCGACCAGACGCGGATCAGCCGCCGCCATGTCGCACAACCACTCACCGAACACACCGGAATATTTCGGCCCGCTGGCTTTTTTCGGCGCGGCGGCCGGAGCGTCCAGCGGTTCGAGTTTGGTGATGGCGTGGTAACCGATCGGGTCGACTTCCGCCGGGGCGAAACCTTTGCCTTTCTTGGTGACCACGTGCAGGAATTGCGGGCCTTTCAGATCGCGCATGTTGCGCAGGGTGGCGATCAGGGTCGGCAGGTCGTGGCCATCGATCGGGCCGATGTAGTTCCAGCCCAGCTCTTCGAACAGCGTGCCGGGGACCAGCATGCCTTTGGCGTATTCTTCGGTGCGACGGGCGATTTCCCAGGCGCCGGGCAGGCGCGACAGGACCTTTTTGCTGCCTTCGCGCATGCTCGCGTAAGTGCGGCTGGAAAGGATTTTCGCCAGATAGTTCGACAACCCACCGACGTTGCGCGAGATCGACATGTCGTTGTCGTTGAGGATCACCAGCATGTTGGCGTCCACTTCCGGCGCGTGGTTCAGCGCCTCGAAGGCCATGCCAGCGGTCAGTGCACCGTCGCCGATCACCGCGATCGCCTTGCGATCACTGTGTTGCAGACGGGCGGCAATCGCCATGCCCAGCGCTGCGCTGATCGAGGTGCTGGAGTGGCCGACGCCAAAGGTGTCGTACTCGCTCTCGGAACGACGCGGGAAGGCGGCGATGCCATCCTTCTGGCGCAGGGTGCTCATGCGCGCGCGACGACCGGTGAGGATTTTGTGCGGATAGGCCTGATGACCCACGTCCCACACCAGCCGGTCGTCCGGGGTGTCGAAGACGTAATGCAACGCGATGGTCAGCTCGATCACGCCCAGGCCGGCACCGAAATGCCCACCGGTCTGGCCGACCGTGTAGAGCAATTCCAGGCGCAACTCATCAGCCAGGGTTTCCAGCTCGGCTTCGCCTAACCGGCGCAGGCCGTCCGGCGTGTTGGCACGGTCGAGCAGGGGCGTGGTCGGGCGCTTACGGGGAATCTCATGAAACGTCGTGGGCATCAGGCGAATCGTTATAGGTATAAAAGATGCGGCAGTTTACCTGATGCATCGCCCCCTGCCCACGCGTTGGTCTTTTTTGGCGGATACGCCGTCAGTTGCGGCGGTCAACGATGTACCGGGCCAGATCGCGCAAGGGCTCTGCTGCCGCGTCAAACGGTCGCAGCGCGTGCAGGGCCTGGTCGCGCAGTTCCAGAGCATAGGCCTTGGCCGCGTCGAGACCGAGCAGCGCCGGGTAGGTCGGCTTGTCCCGGGCGATGTCGGCGCCCTGGCGTTTACCGAGGGTGGCGGTGTCACTTTCAACGTCGAGAATGTCGTCCTGGACCTGAAATGCCAGGCCGATCGCCTGTGCATAACTTTGCAGCGACTTCAGTTCGTCCTTCTCGGCATGACCGCTGGCCAGGGCGCCGAGTTTGACGCTGACTTCGATCAACGCGCCGGTCTTGTGCCGATGCATGTACTCAAGGGCTTTTTGATCAAGCTTCAGACCCACCGAGCCAAGATCGATGGCTTGCCCGCCGACCATGCCCGCCGGACCTGCCGCCAGCGCCAGGGCGCTGACCATCTGCAGACGGGTTTCGGCGTCTGACGCACTCAGGCGCGGGTCGAGCAGGGCGCTGAAGGCCAGGCTCTGCAAGCCGTCGCCGGCGAGAATCGCGCAGGCTTCGTCGAACTTCTTGTGGGTGGTCGGCTGGCCGCGACGCAGGTCGTCATCGTCCATGGCCGGCAAATCGTCGTGCACCAGCGAATAGGCATGGATCAGCTCAACCGCGCAGGCGGCGCCGTTGGCTTGCTCGGCCTTGCCGCCCAGCGCTTCACACGCGGCGTAGGCCAGCAGCGGACGTACACGCTTGCCGCCATTCATCACGCTGTAGCGCATGGCTTCATAGAGGCGGGCGAGCTCAGGGCTCGGCGGGTTGAACAGGGTTTCCAGTGCTGCATTGACGCGGGCCTGGCTGGCTGCCGAATACGCTGCAATCATTCTGGCTGATCCGCGTCGAAGGGTTCCTCGGCCAACTCGCCATCACGCTCGAGCAGCACTTGAACCTTCTGCTCGGCCTGGGCCAGCGCCGCCTGGCAGTCACGGGTCAGCCCGATGCCCTGCTCGAAAGCGGTCAGCGAGTCTTCCAGCGACAATTCACCGTTCTCCAGACACTCTACCAGCGTTTGCAGGTCAGCGAGGGATTGTTCGAAATCCAGTGCAGCTTTTTTGCGGGCCATGGCGGCTATTTCCGGTTGACGTTAAACCGGCGCGACACTAGCAGACATGGGGGGTATGGGCAAATGAGCTGGGCCATTTGGAGCAGCAGTTCCGGGGTGGCAACGCACCTTGTGGCGAGGGGGCTTGCTCCCGTTCGGCTGCGCAGCAGTCGCGAACCTCTGGACGCGGTAGGCCTGAATAAACGCGATGTATGGTTTTGGGGCCGCTTCGCTACCCAGCGGGAGCAAGCTCCCTCGCCACAGATGTATGTCGTCTATATAGGTTGTGTGGATTATTCGGCTCACTTTATGAGCCGAATAAGATCGCTATTCGGCTCACGCCCAACAAACACCGTGATTCTCACCGCAAATATAGATGTATCTGATTGTTAAAAAACTGCCGAATGGCTAATCTTCGCGCCTTCAACGACCCTATATTCAGGGTCATTCTGACGAAACACAGTTTTTTTGATCTGTAACGCGCCGAGGATCAGGCGCAGGGTTTCGTTATGCATGGCAGGAGGCGTCACATGCGTTGGGTTCTTTCACTGCTGATTACGCTGGTTTGCGCTCAAGTTGCGCGGGCCGAGCCCACGGCCGAGCTATCGGAACCGGTGGGTGGTTGGCGCTATCACGGCTTGCTGGACCGCAGTGAAAACCCTCGCGTCGCCTATCCCACACCGCCCATCGACCGTGGCGTGCAGCGCAATCGCACAATGATCGAAGGCCAGCTCAAGGCCCTCGGCACGCTCCGTCCGCCCCACAGCCTGGCGGTCAACGGCAATCCCCTGAATCTGTACACCGACGATCAAGGGCGTTTTGCCCGCCCGTATGCGTTCGGCGCCGGTTCCAACAGCGTCGAAGTGCGCAGTTCCGAGGGCAAGTCGCTCAAGCGCGTTCAATTCTATGAAGCCAATAACCTGCGCACCCCGGCGCGGATTCGCGTGGTGCTGGGCTGGGACGATCCCAAGGCCGAACTCGACCTGCACATCATTACCCCCGACGGCCAGCACGCGTTCTGGGCCAGTCCGGCGATGAGCAACGGCGGTGGGCTGGACCCGGACGGGGTCGATGGCCCCGGTCCGGAAATGTTCACCATGACTGCGCCGATGCACGGCACCTATCTGGTTTACGTGAACTATTGGGGCAACTACGGCAGCGGCGGCTATAACTTCGATGAGAACAGCAACCAGAACGAGGTGATCACCTCGCAAATCAATCTGGTGCTCAATGAAAACACCGTCGACGAAAAACGCGAGACGTTCATCGTGCCCTTGCGGGCAATCGGCGACCTGCTGCTGGTCAAGACTTTCAACTATTAAACATCCCGCACCACGGATGAAATCGGGTTTTGTGAACATGAGCGATAACACTGTGACTCCGGCCGCCGACGTACCAGCAGCCAAAACTCCACGTCGTTGGCCAGCGCTAGTGATCGGGCTGTGCCTGGCGGCAGGCGTAGCGGGCGGGTTAGGCTGGTTCCTGCACAAACCCAAGGCTCCGCCTGCGCAGTTGGCCAGCGACAAACTGGGCATGAGCCGCCCGGACGGTCTGCTCGAAACCCATTCCCTGAGCCAGTTGCCCAAGGATCTGCTGGCCGTGCCGTTCCTCAAGGAAACCCTGACCGAAGATTTCGTCTTCTATTACGAAGCTCACGCCGACCGTCTCGGTTTGATTGGCAGCCTGCGGCGGATCATTTACGAGCATGACCTGAAGTTGCAGGACAGCCTGATCGAGCAGCTCTTCGACCAACCGGCGGATGTGGCGCTGTGGCGCGGGGCGGATGGGCGTCTCAAGGATTTCCTGTTGGTGATGGATCGCGGCGGTCTGGCCAAGGTGCTAGAGCCGTTGGCGAAAGTGGCGCTGGATGATTCGCAACTGAGCAAGCTCAGTGAAGTGAAAGTCGGCGCCGACGCCGTCACCCTCTATCAGCTCAACTACAACGCCAGCAAGGCGTTGGTGTTCGCTTCCCATGGCGACAAATTGGTGGTGCTGTCCAATCCGGCCAAACTCTACGACCCGGATAACGGGGCTTTGGAGGAAACTGGCGGCGTTTCGACCAAGGCGATCGCCGCCTTGCTCAACGGCGACAAACTGTTCCCCGAAGCCTTCGGCCTGCCGCCGCGTGCGCCCGAGGTAAAACAACGCCTCTCGGTCAACTCCAGCGTGTTGGCCATGGGTTATCAGCGCTTCATCCCGAACTTTGCCGGCCTGCGTTTCGACATGGACGACAAGGGCTGGCACAGCTTCCTCGCCATGGACGAACTGGACAACCAGCCGGACTTCGACTTCAAACCGATCTGGCAAGCCATGCCGATGGGCGCCAGCGCTTGCGTGGCCTTGCCACTGGCCGCCGAACAACAGAAACCGCTACTGGTGAAACTCGGCGCCGAAGAGTCCGTAGCCCAGGCCCTGACTGAACACATGGCCGGTGCCGCGGGCCTGTGCTGGTATGGCGATTCGCGGCTGTACACGCCGCTGCTGGTGGCCAGCCTGAATGACGATGACAGCGCCAAACTTGATGGTGACTTGGGCAACCTGTTCGGCTCGATGGTCGGTGCCTACGAAGGCAATGTTGCCGAGCACGCATTCCCGGTGGTCGAGAAACAGGACGGTAAAACCCATCAGTGGCAGCGCCAGGTCAGCTCCAACTTCGGCCCCTATAAGGCCAAGGATGCCGAGCAGCCAGACGCGATCACCGGCAAAGCCTTCATGCGCGTAAGCCTGGCGCGCCACGGTTCGACGCTGCTGTTCTCCCTCGACGACAAGCTTGTGGACAAGGCCCTCGGCACTCTCGACAAACGCTTCCCGCCGCTGGCTGATGTGCTGCCGAAAGACCTGCTGATGCCGATCTATTTCGGCCCCGATTCCATGGCGCAACTGATGCAACAGGAAACCCTGGACAGCCTGCCGCAGGACATGGAACCGGTGTTCTACAACGCCGCGCAAACCTACCTGATTCCGAAACTGCGCACCCTCGGTGGCTATGGCAAATACGCCCTGACCCTGCCCAAAGGCAGCGAGCCCGACGGCCACTGGCAATGGCTGCCGCTGGAGTGGAAAGCCCTGTGACTGCACTCATCCGAGGCCTTGGCTTGCTGGCGTTGCTGCTGGGGACTCGCACATTCGCCAGCGAAGCCGCCGCGCTCGACCCGCAGCAATCCCAGGTATTCCGCGCCTGGTTCGTGCGCATCGCCCAGGAACAATTGACCCAAGGCCCGAGCCCGCGTTGGTACCAGCAGGACTGCGCCGGGTTGGTGCGGTTTGCCGCCAATGAAGCGCTGAAAGTCCACGACGACAAATGGCTGCGCAGCAATGGCCTGTCCAACCGCTACCTGCCGCCGGAGCTGCAACTGAGTGAAGCCCAACGCGGCCTCGCCCAGCAATGGCAGCAGGGCGGCGGCAAGGTCGGGCCTTACGTCAACGCGATCAAATTGATTCAGTTCAACAGTCATCTGGTCGGCCGCGATCTGGCCCAGGCCCGGCCCGGCGATTTGATGTTTTTCGATCAGGGCGACGACCAGCACCTGATGATCTGGATGGGCCGCTTCATTGCCTATCACACCGGCACCACTACCCCCACCGACAACGGCATGCGCTCCGCAAGCCTGCAGCAACTCATGACATGGAAGGACACCCGATGGATACCCGACGCAGCCAACCCCAACTTCATCGGCGTCTATCGACTGAACTTTCTCTCCCAATGATCGGTGCCCGCATGCTGCGCATTTGCTCAAAACTGCCTCTTTTGCTTGCGTTGGTTCTGCCTCTGTCGGCAGTCAACGCCGAAGACACCGTCGAGCCGAGCGGCTATACGCCGGTGGCCGGTGAAAGCTTTTTCCTGTTGGCCGACAGTAGTTTCGCCAGCGATGAACAGGCGGTGGTACGCCTCGAAGCGCCGGGTCGTGACTATCGCCGGTTCCGCATGGAGCCTTACGGCGGTGCGGACATTCGGGTGTATCGCATCGACAAGCCGCTGGATTTCCTCAAGCGCCAGAAGAACCTGCACCGTGTGGTCAGCGACGGCCAGTTCAAGGGCGAAGGCCTGTCGAACACCCTCGCGTACCTGTGGGACAACTGGTACCGCAAATCCCGTCGGGTGATGCAACGGGCGTTTTCCTACGAGTCGCGTAAACAAGTCACCGAGGAAGTGCCGGAACTGAAGATGGGCACCGCCATCGCCGCGCCAACGCCCTACGACGCACAGCCGCAATTCGCGTTGATTCCGGGTCTGCCGGTGGTCAGCCAATTCCGTTATCCGCTATGGCAAGCCAAACCGATCCAGCCGCCTGAAGGTGTGAAACTGGTTGGTTCTTCCAGTGAGTTCGTCAGCGTCTCGCCGGGTAACGTTTATATCCCGCTGGGCAACCTGAAACCGGGCCTGTACCTGGTGGAAGCGCTGATCGGCAAGTACCGCGCGACCACCATGGTGTTCGTCTCCAATACCGTGGCCGTGAGCAAGATTGCCGGTGATGAATTGCTGGTATGGGCCGCGCGCAAACATGAAGGCAGTTCGGTGCCGAAGGTTAATGTGCTGTGGACCGATGGCCTGGGCGTGATGAGCAGTGGCGCGACCGATGCCGATGGTTTGCTGCGCCTGAAACACGTCAGCCCGGAGCGTTCGTTCGTGATCGGCGAGGACGAAGAGGGCGGGGTGTTCGTCTCCGAGAACTTCTATTACGACAGCGAAATCTACGACACCAAACTCTATGCGTTTACCGATCGGCCGCTGTACCGGCCGGGTGATTGGGTGTCGTTGAAAATCGTCGGCCGCGAATTCAAGAATGCCCGGGATTCCGTGGCACCGACCGCTGCCGACGTCAACGTCACCGTACTCGACGCCACCGGCACAGCGCTGCAATCGTTGGCGCTGAAGCTCGATTCCAAGGCCGGCACCCAGGGCCGTTTCCAGTTGCCGGACAATGCGGTAGCAGGCGGTTATGAACTGCGTTTCAGCTACAAGGATCAGGCCTACAGCAGCGCCTTCCGCGTTGCCGAATACATCAAGCCGCACTTCGAGATCTCCCTGAACCTGGCCAAGCAGGATTACCGCACCGGCGAACCGGTCAAGGGTAGTCTGGTGTTGTTGTACCCGGACGGTAAACCAGTGGCCGACGCCAAGGTGAGCCTGAGCCTGCGCGCCCAACAACTGTCGATGGTCGATAACGAACTGCAATACCTGGGGCAATTCCCGGTGGAGCTGACCAGCGCCGAACTGACCACCGACGCCAAGGGCAACGCGACGCTAGACCTGCCCGCCGCCGAAAAACCGAGCCGCTACATGCTCACCGTGTTCGCCAGTGATGGCGCGGCGTATCGGGTCAAGACCACCAAGGAAATCCTCATCGACCGTGGTGCCGCCAGTTTCCGCCTGAGCGCGCCGCAACGGTTCAGCGCGGTGGGCGGCAAGGTTGCCTTCAGCTATGCCAACGAAGGTGGCAGCGAGCAGAGCAAAGCGGTCAACCCGAGCAGCTACAGCTGGGTGCGACTCGAAGATCAGACCACTGGCGAAGGAAAACTCGCCGCCAAAGATAAAGGCTTCACCCTGGCCTTCGACCGTCCGGGTACTTACAACCTGACGCTGAAAGATGATCATGGCCGCGTGCTTGGCGCGACCGGTCATTCGGTCACGGGTGATGGCGTCAAAGCCGTGCCCGGCACCGTGGAAATCGTCCTCGACAAACCCGAGTACAAGGCCGGTGACGAAGCCCTCGCGTTGATCACTTTCCCCGAGCCGGTCAGCGATGCGTTGTTGTCGCTGGAGCGCGACAAGGTCGAGGCCACGGCGTTGCTGTCCAAGGGCGCCGACTGGCTGAAGATGGAAAAACTCAGCGACACCCAATACCGCGCGCGCATCGCGGTGAAGGACAACTTCGCGCCGAACCTGACGTTCTCCGTGCTCTATACCAAGGGCGGTCAGTACAGCTTCCAGAACGCCGGTATCAAGGTGGTCGCGCCACAGATCGATGTGGCGATCACTACCGACAAAGAGGCGTATCAGCCCGGCGATACCGTGTCCGTGGACCTCACCACCCAGTTCGCCGGCAAGCCGATTCCGGCTCACCTGACGGTCAGCGTGGTCGACGAAATGATCTACGCGCTGCAGCCGGAAGTGGCGCCGACCATCGACCAGTTCTTCTACCACCCGCGCCGCAACAACGTGCGCACCAGCGCCAGTTTGTCGTTCATCAGCTACGACGTGGCACTGCCGGGCAGCCCGGGCGCGCCGGGCAAAGCCAACCGCAGCGAGCGTGGGGTGAAAGTGTTGGAGCGGCCGCGTCGTGAAGACGTCGACACCGCCGCGTGGCAGCCGGAATTGATCACCGACGCCAACGGCAAGACCCGCTTCACCTTCAAGATGCCGGACTCCTTGACTCGCTGGCGCATCACCGCCCGCGCCATCGCCGATGACGGTCAGGTCGGGCAGAAGAAGCAATTCGTGCGCTCGGAAAAACCGCTGTACCTGAAGTGGAGCGGCCCGACCAAATTCCGTAACGGCGACAAACCGGATCTTGGCGTATTCGCTTTCAGTCAGGCCGAGAAACCGGTCAAGGCTGAGCTGGTGATTCATTACGCGGGTGCCGAGCAACGTGTGCCGGTCACACTGAACAACGGCGTCAACTACGTCCCATTGCCGGCGTTCACATTGGCCAATGGCGATTGGACCGCCGAGCTGGTGCAGGATGGCAAAACCGCTGACGCCTTGGCCGTACGCCTGACCGCGACTGGCGAAGGCTGGCAGGTGACCCAGAGCCAAAGCCTGGACGCGGTCAGCGGCGACACGCCGTTGACCTTGCCGGCGGACGCCACGGATATTCGCCTGCGTCTGGATGACAGCCCGCAAGCAGTGTTCCGTTCAGCCCTCGATGATCTGCTGAGCTATCCGTATGGCGGCGTCGAACAAACCGCCAGCCGTCTGCTGCCGCTGAGCATCGCCTATCCAACGCTGTCGTCGAACCCGCAGATCCGTGATCGCTTGCGTTTGATCATGCAGAACAGCCGCCTGCGTCTGGTGCAAATGGCCGGGCCGTCGGCGTGCTTCACTTGGTGGGGCTTTGACGGCGAGCCGGATGCGTTCCTCACCGCTTACGCCTATTACGCCGACTGGCACGCCAGCAAAGTGCTGGAACTGAGCCTGCCGCCGGAGCACTGGCAGCGGGTGTTGGAGGTCTACGCGAAACAGGCGCAGAACACGCCGTTGTTGCAGCGGGCGTTGATTCTGTCGTTTGCCAAACAGATGCAATTGCCGGTGAGCACGCTGCTCAGCGGTTTGATCGACGACCTGGTGAAAGCCGGCGAAGGCAATGCCGCGAGCGTGATGGACGATGGCGCAGAGAGCCTGGTCATGAACGATCCGGATTCGGCCTTGGGGCTGGCCAGTGCTCGGGTGTTGACCGCGTCTTTGGCGCGTCAGGCCAAGGTCAATCTGCCGCCGGCGTTCAGTCGTCAAGTGGATGCTGCGCAACAGCAAGTGGCCGCCAGCGCTCAACCGTTTGTCGAAGCCCTGAACCTGTCGCTGCAGACTTTCGATCAGGCTCATGCGCAAGCGTTGTTGCAACGCCTGTTGCCACAGCAATCGACCCTGGAACGCGCGTTGGCGCTGACCTGGTTGCAACGCAGCATCGAGCAGGCCTCTCCGACCATCGCATTGGCACCGGGTGAGGGCTGGAAGAAACGTTACAGTGATACCGGTGAGATGTATTGGACGTGGCAGGGCTCTTCGCCAGTGCCGGCGGCATTGTCGCTGACCGGAACGCAAGAGCGCCCGCTACGCGCCGTGTTGAGCTTCCAGACCAAACAACCGGCAATCGATCCGATGGCTGTGACCATCACCCGTCGCCTGTCGCGTCTGGTGCCGGGTGATGAAGCGTTCGAATTCAAACTCGAAGCAGTCGGCACCAAGCCGTTGTCCAGCGACAGCCTGTATCTGGACGAAGTGATCATCACCAGCAAAGCCGCGAAACCGCTGCGCTACGGCATGCTCGAAGTGCCGCTGCCACCGGGTGCGGACGTCGAGCGCACCACGTGGGGCATCAAGCTGATGGGCAAGGCCGGCACCGAGCCGACCGCGCTGGAGAAGGCCCGTTTCGAGCCGGGGCAAATGGCCTATGCGGTGCCAGTGGATGCGCTGAGCGGTGAGTTGCGCCTGCGTCATCTGGTGCGCTTCTCGCAAAAAGGCCAGTTCAACCTGCCGCCGGTGCGTTTCACGCAGGTCTACGCGCCACAGCATCAGGCTCAGGAACAGAAACCGGCACTCGGTCAGGTCACGGTCAACTGACATGACCCGGTGTCTGGTCTGGTGGTTGCTGTGTTTGATTCCTGCGCTGGCGACAGCGCAGGACGAGCCGCTGCGCCTGGGTTTCAAGGGTGAGCTGCTTGCGTTGAGCCAGACTCAGGTGATCTCGCGTGAGCCATTGCCTGACGACTTGCAGACGCCGTTGGGCAGCTTGTGGAAGCTGTTTGTCTACGGCTGGCTGGTGGACGCCGGCGCGCGCGAGCCCGCTTATGAATGTCGCGGGCAATCGAAGGAAGAAGTTTATTGCTGCACGGCGGGCGGCACGATCGGGCGTGATCAGGCGTTGGTGAAGTCTTGCGGCTTGTACTTTGAGCCTGCGCGCCTGGGCATTGCCGGCACGCAGTGGCGCGAGTATTGGCAGGCGAAGCAAGCGCCGAAATGGTTGCTGGATTTGCCGTTGTTGCAACCGCAGACCCGGGTTCCGGTGGCGGAGTTGTTGAAGGTGTTGGCCGTGATGCCGGCGCAGGATCAGGCGCGAAGGGTGTTGCTCGATGTGGTGCTCAATGCCGCGGATGGCAATGTCGTGGGTGAACTCGGTGGTCGGTTGCGGGTGAAAACCTGGAGCTGGCTGGGGGATCAGGATCCTTCGTCGCGCCAAGGCGGATTCGCGGGCTGGACGGTAGACGGCACGCCGATCTGGGCCAGTGGGCGCGGCACCAGCCAAATGGTGTTGCGCCATTATGGTCAGGCGCTGGCGACGGTGCTGCCCTCGTCATGGCCAGCCGAGGCAGGGAAGTGCGTTGAGGTCGGTCTGTTCGCGCGTTATCCACTGAAACGCGTGCTGTCGGGGGATCGCGTTGTAGCGCCCGGCCCTTTGCAAGGCGACTACCGCGTCGAGTTCGCCAACGGCAATCAACTCGATATCCACAGCGACGGCGAGTTGTTCTTGCTCAAAGACAAACTCATCGCCCGCCTCGATCGTGAAGAATACGTCGCCCGCGTCCTGCAGCGTGAAGCCAGGCCTGAACCCGTCGAAGCAGCCAAAGCCCTGGCGGTCGCGATCCGCACCTACCTGCTGCAGAACGCCACTCGCAACGGCGACTGCCTGAACATCGATGACAGCAGCAGTCGACAGCGCGTCGCGCCACGTCCGGCCGCCACCGAGTCGCGCAATATCGCCTCGTGGACCAGCGATCTGGTTCTCGCAGGCAGCAACGTCACCTATCACTCCGACCAACCGGGGCCGGACAAACTCTCCTGGCAGCAAGCCGTCGAACAAGCCAATGCCGGCCAACGCTACGACGCCATTCTGCTGCACGCCTACCCGCGCGCCAGCCTCAGTCGCTGGGACAACCCGGTCGCCTCCTGCGAAGCGCTGCCCGCCGCGCAAGACTGGCTGCAAAACCAGCGCCGTGGCTGGCGCCAACGACTCGAAAGCGAAGTTGGCTACAACGAAGTCAGCACCTTTGCGGTCTGCCGCCTGGCCTTTGGTCGTCCGTTTGTCGACCGCGAACGCCAGCGCATCTACGTACGCGGCGTGCTGTCGTTGCAAGACCGCCTCGATCTGACCCACGAATACCTGCACCTGGCCTTCGAAGCACACCCTAACGGCCAGGATGAAACCTACATCGAAGGGCTCGCCCGTCACCTCTTGCTGGAATAGGCCATGAAACTCCGTTATCCACAGGTCTTGCTGTTGCTTTGCGCTTTTTGCGTACTGCCAGCGACATTTGCCGCCGTCAAACTTGATACGCCCATTGGCGGCTGGCGTACCGGCGCCCCTGAAGGCGAAGGCGAAAGCTTTCGTCAGACGGTCAATTACCCGGCCTCGTCGGTCAACACCCCGGTGGGCCAGGCCAACACCGCGCGCATTACCGGCCAGATCCAATCCACCCCCAAGAGCACTGAACCCGGCAAGCTGATCGTCAACGGCGTCAGCATGCCACTGAAGATCGACCCCGCCGGTCGCTTCGACCGCCCGTTCTCATTCCCCAAAGGCAGCAACAGCGTTGAAGTCCGCAGCCCCGATGGCCAACAACGCCACCGCACGCAGTTCCTCAATGCTAACGGCGGCGCCACCCCGGCCAAATTGCGCGTGCTGCTGGCTTGGGACAGCGACGGCACGGACCTGGACTTGCACCTCATAACCCCCGATGGCGCACACATCTGGTACGGCGACCGTGTCGCGCCCAATGGTGCGGCGCTGGATGTGGACGTGACCACCGGCTACGGCCCGGAAATCTTCGCCATGCCGGCGCCAATCAAGGGGCAATACCTGGTGTACGTGAACTACTACGGCGGCGGGTATCGCAGTGATGACGAAGGGCAGGAGGATGCGGTTCAGCCGCTGACCACCGCGCAAGTGACAGTGATTACGGAGGAGGGGACGCCTGATGAAAAGATGGAAACGTTCCTGGTGCCGATGCGGGCGGTGGGGGAGTTGACGTTGGTTAAGGGGTTTAGTTATCCGTGAGGGGAGATCGTCTCGGCACTGCTGAGACCTCTATCCAATCCGTAGCAGCTGCCGAGGCCGCGAGGCTGCGTTCGAGCCGGGGTCGCGCTCGACCGAAGTCCTCGCATATCCGCTGTACACGGTCTTCCTGAAAGAACCGGTTGCCTGATTTTACGACTGCTTCGCAGCCGGACGCAGGCTTCGCCAGCTGCTACAAGGAGTGCGGTGCTTGATGAGGGGGCTGAGGTTGGTTCGAAGGGAGGGCGCGGGATTATTCCGGGCATTAAAAAGCCGGCTTGTGGCCGGCTTCTCGGGGACTGGCTTGGTTTATTTTTGGTAAACCGCGCCAGCCTTCAAAACGTACACCCGGATCTTGCGTCCGGCTGTGGGACTTGGCGAGAAAGTGATCTGCCTTGTCGGTGCGATCTGAGCCTTGGAAAGGGTCGATGCGCAAATGTGGGGCGCAGCATACTGATTTTTTTGAGGAATTCCCAGCTTGGCGTGCGGGGTAGAGCTTTGCGGGAATGATTTTGTGTGGCCGCTTTGACCCTGTGGCGAGGGGGCTTGCCCCCGTTGGGGCGCGGAGCGTCCCTGAAGTGGGTAATCCCGAAGCACCGCATGTTCAGGTTTGCGACTGCTGCGCAGTCGAACGGGGCGGTGCGGCGTTCCGACAAGCCCCCTCGCCACATTGGATCCCAGGGCTTCGTATTTACAGGAACGGTACGGATGGTCTGCGTTTGTTGAGCGTGGACCACCAGAACACCCATCCCAATACCCTGATGTTCTGCTTGTCGATCTGTTCGGCATTGAAGATCTCATCCGGATACTCAGCCCTGTTGTGGCTGCGCAGCCGCAGCGCATTCCCGGGCATCCGGTGCAGGTACTTGATTCGCAACATCCCGTCATGTTCGATCGCATAGATCTCGCCATCGATAATCTGCGTAAGTCCGCGATCAATGGCGAGGGTAGAACCGTCTTCAATCTTTTCGGCCATGCTGTTGCCGATCATATGGGTGCAGATGGCATTGGCATGTTTGATTTCCAGGGAGTCGAGGTGGCTGTGGGGCAGGCGGATGGACTGACCTTTGTCCTCGACGACGTGGGTTTTATTGGAGCCTGGGGCGGTGGTGGTTTCTTTGAAGAAGGGCAGTTCGACGTCGATGGGCTCGATCACCGTGTAGATGCCCCGGATGGCCTGGGCGTCGAAGGTGTTGCCGGACTCGTCGAGCACACGCAGGCGCGAGGACTCTTTCGGGCCTTCGACGGTTTTCAGCCAGTCACTGTTTACAGACAGAAGTCGGGAGACTTCTTCCATGCGATAGGCGGGCACACCACGGGTGTACCAGTTGTGGATATTTTGCGCTTCCGTGTCGAAGAAAGCGGCAAATCCTGTCGTTGTGATGTTGGCTGCTTCGAGGAGCGCTCTGAACCGTGGGCCGCTAGTGTTCTTTTTCATAAACACGAGTCTACGGGCGCAGGATGGGGGTTTGAATAAACGACCCGTTCAAATTTCGAGGGAAATTTAAGACCGGATGTAAGACGCTTTTCGTAAAAAATAAACAGGCAAACACCCAGGCTGAAATGCTCAAAACTCATTGTGAAAAGCGTTCCAGGCGGGAACAAAAAACCCCGGATCAACCGGGGTTTTCCTTGAAGCGTGAGGTTAGAAACTAACCGTTGCTTCTCAGCCTTTGTAGGCGGCAACCGACTTGGTGATCGCGGCGCGGGCAGCGTCTGCGCCGTCCCAGCCTTCGATTTTCACCCATTTGCCTTTTTCGAGGTCTTTGTAGTTCGCGAAGAAGTGCTCGATCTGCTGGATCAGCAGGGCTGGCAGGTCGGTGTATTCCTTCACGTCCACGTACAGCTGGGACAGCTTGTCGTGTGGAACTGCGATGACTTTGGCATCGCCGCCGCCGTCGTCGGTCATGTTCAGGATGCCGACTGGACGCGCGCGGATCACCGAACCTGGAGCAACCGGGTAAGGAGTCACGACCAGCACGTCGAGGGGATCACCGTCGTCAGCCAGGGTGTTCGGGATGTAACCGTAGTTGGCCGGGTAGAACATCGGGGTGGCCATGAAACGGTCAACGAACAGGCAGTCGCTGTCTTTGTCGATTTCGTATTTGATCGGCGCGTGGTTGGCCGGGATCTCGATCGCGACGTAGATGTCGTTCGGCAGGTCTTTGCCAGCCGGAATCTTGCTGTAGCTCATTGGGCGGTGCCCCCGTTAGTTGACCAAAAATACTTGGCCGGATTGACCAAAAAGTGGCGGCGATTATAGGCATATTCCGCCGTTGATGCCATGCACCTAAGGGTCGTAGAGACCTTAGTCGCGTGCCTGATAGACCGGGTCTTCGGCCAGAAGTTGCCGTAGACGGGCCAGCGGATCCTGACGGTAAAACAACTTCAACTGCTCGTAGACCTGTGGATAAGCCTCGTGCAGCAGATCCGGGGCGCTGAAGAAGTATTCGCTGGTGACCGCGAAGAACTCGGCGGGGTTTTCCGCGGCATACGGGTCGATGGCGGTTTCAGCGTCCGGGTTGCGCTCCAGTTGCCGGTCGAGGTCGTCATAGGCTTCCTGCATGACCTTGGCCCAGTCGCTGACGCGCATGTCGGCGTGCAGCGGTGGCAGGCCATTGGCGGAGCCGTTGAGCATGTCGAGCTTGTGCGCGAGTTCGTGGATCACCAGGTTGTAGCCTTCCCAGCCACCGCTGGCCATCACGCCGGGCCAGGCCAGGATGATCGGGCCTTGCTGCCAGGCTTCGCCGCTGTGTTCACCATCCCATTCGTGTTCGACGCCGCTGGCATCGCGATGGCGCTGGGGGCTGAGGAAATCGTCGGGGTAGAGGATGACTTCGTGAAAGCCCTGATACCAGTTCAGATCGCCCAAATGCATGAGCGGTAATTGGGCCTGGGCGGCGAGTAGCAGGCGCTGCTCCTGGTGGAGTTCGACGCCGGGCAGGGCGCTCAGGTGTTTGTCTTGCAGGAACAGCACGCTGGCTTCGCGCAGCCACTGGTCTTCGGCCGCGCTGATGCCATCGAGGAAGCTCAGGTGATGGCGCACCCGTTGCCACATGTCGTCGGCAATCGGATGCTTGGCCAGGGTGCGCCGGCGTCGCCAGGCGCTGAGGGACCACATCGTCAGTCAGCGGGGTTCGGCTTTGGACGCGCCATTAGCAAGACGGCTGCGGATCACGCCAATGATCATCGGTAGCAGCGACACCAGGATGATACCCACCACCAGCAGCGACAGGTTTTTCTTGATGAACGGTACGTTGCCGAAGAAGTAGCCGAGGGTTACCAGGCCACCCACCCAGAGGATGGTGCCGAAAATGCTGAAGGCGAAGAAACGCGGGTAAGGCATTTTGCCAACGCCGGCGACGAACGGGGCAAAGGTACGGATGATTGGCATGAAACGCGCCAGGGTCACGGTTTTGCCGCCATGTTTGTCGTAGAAATCGTGGGTTTGTTGCAAGTAATCGCGGCGGAAGATTTTCGAGTTCGGGTTACTGAATAGCCGTTCGCCGACGGTGCGGCCGATCACGTAGTTGGTGCTGTCGCCGAGGATCGCCGCCAGCATCAGCAGGCCGCCCAGCAGTATCGGATCCATGCCACCACCGGCCGCCACGGCGCCCGCGATGAACAGCAGGGAATCGCCCGGCAGGAACGGCATCACCACCAGCCCGGTTTCGCAGAAGATCACCATGAACAGGATGGCGTAGATCCATGCTCCGTAGTTGTTCACCAGCATCTCGAGGTAAACATCGAGATGCAGAATAACGTCGATCGGGTTGAAATCCATGGAAAGCACCTGTGGTGATGGCCCGACTCAGCAGGCCTGTGCGGATAGCTTCGCGTAAGACTACAGCGGGGTGTGATTTTTCTTACGAGTCGTGAGGTGTGGGCATTATACGGGGTGAAAAGTGAAAAACGCGTCGAGTTTGTAGCGAGGAATGTCGATGTGTTACGGGGTTTGTCGGAAAAGGTCGCAGCCTTCGGTAGCACCTACAGGTTCGAGGTTGCCTCGGTCAATGCAGGCGCTGCCGAAGGCTGCGATCTTCTTGGTGACTTTAAAGTTCGTCACTGATCGGCAACACGTAGCTCTTGAACTCGGTGTCTTCCCTGAACCCGATGGATTCGTAGGTCTTCTGCGCGACTTCGTTGTTGCTGCTGGTGGAAACGCGCATGCGCACGGCATTGGTTTCCTTGGCCATTTTCTTCGCGGTGCGGATCAGGTTGTCGGCCACTAACTGGCGGCGGGCGTCTTCGGCGACGTAGATGTCGTTGAGGATCCATACGCGTTTGAGCGAAAGAGACGAGAAGCTCGGGTACAACTGACAGAAACCCAACAGTTTGTTGTTGTCGTCATCGGCCAGGGCCAGGTAGATCACCGACTCTTTGCGCCGCAGGCGCTTTTCGAGGAACGCTCGGGACGAGTCCGGATACGGCAGGGAACCGTAAAACTCGCGATATTTGACGAACAACGGGGTCAGCAGGTCCAGGTGTTCGAGGGTCGCTTGAATAATCCGCATGGTAGGTCTCGTCTTCAAGTGGCTGTCTTACATGGTGACGGCGATAGGAAACCCTTGGCGGCCGTGCATCGATCCTGCCTTAAACCGGAATAGAAACGCAATGCGGAAACGGTTCAGGCGTCCGACGGGCTGAGTAGGAAATTACCTTTCAAACCTGCTCCTGTGTCCGACTCCAGCGTCTGAACCTGGGCTTCGTCCTTCAGACTGACCCCCGATAACTGCCGCCGACAGGCTTCGCGCATCAAATACAGCAAACGGTGTGCCGCCATGCCGTAACTCAAGCCTTCGAGCCGGACATTCGAGATGCAGTTGCGGTAGGCATCTGTCAGTCCGACCTTGGGATTATAGGTGAAATACAGCCCCAGGCTGTCTGGAGAGCTTAATCCAGGGCGTTCCCCGATCAGAATGACCACCATTTTTGCGCCCAGCAGCTCGCCAATCTCGTCAGCCACCGCAACCCGGCCTTGTTCCACCAGAATCACCGGCGACAGGGACCAGCCTTCGATAGCTGTCTGTTCTTCCATGCGTGCCAGAAACGGCAAGGTGTGGCGATGAACGGCCAGTGCCGAGAGACCATCGGCCACCACAACAGCCAGATCCACCCCGCCTGGATGGGCTCGCGAGTAATCACGCAGAGTCTGCGCTGACTCATCACTCAACTTGCGCCCCAAATCGGGGCGCTGCAAATAGCTGTTCCGATCCGTGGCGGCACTGCGCAGCAGCAAACTCTCACGCCCACGCTCGGTCAGTTGCGAACTGAGCGCCGAGTGATCGAATGGCAGGTGCACCGCATCCCGGGCTTGGGCATGGGCGTACTGGAAATCCAGCTGCGCGCGGGTCGGCATGCTGGTGCCGGTACGGCCGAGGGCAATGCGTGCCGGGGTCAGGCGGCGCAGTTCCAGCAATGGGTTCTGCGGATCGACAGGTGGTTTATACATATAAACACTCATCCCAGTTGCGCCAATGCCTGGCGGAACGCCGGTGGCAGGCTGTTGCCGAAGTGAATTTTGCCGTCCGCCTGGGTGAAGATGCCCATGTTCGCCAGCCACTGCTCAAACTCCGGCGCCGGTTTCAGGCCCAGGGTTTGCCGGGCGTAGAGGGCGTCGTGGAACGAGGTGGTCTGGTAATTGAGCATGATGTCGTCGGAGCCGGGGATGCCCATGATGAAGTTGATCCCGGCTACGCCCAGCAAGGTCAGCAGAGTGTCCATGTCGTCCTGGTCGGCTTCGGCATGGTTGGTGTAACAGATATCGCAGCCCATGGGTACGCCCAGCAGCTTGCCGCAGAAGTGGTCTTCGAGCCCGGCGCGGATGATCTGTTTACCGTTATAGAGGTATTCCGGGCCGATGAAGCCTACGACGGTGTTCACCAGAAACGGTTTGAAATGCCGTGCCACGGCGTAGGCGCGGGTTTCACAGGTCTGTTGATCGATGCCGTGGTGGGCGTTGGCCGACAAGGCACTGCCTTGGCCGGTCTCGAAATACATCAGGTTTTGGCCCAATGTGCCGCGATTCAGGCTCAAGCCGGCGTCGTAGCCTTCCTGTAAAACGTTGAGGTTGATGCCGAAACTGGCGTTGGCCGCTTCGGTGCCGGCAATTGACTGGAACACCAGGTCCAGCGGAACACCGCGATTGACCGCCTCGATGGAGGTGGTGACGTGGGTCAGCACGCAGGCCTGTGTCGGAATGTCGTAGCGTTGGATGATCGCGTCGAGCATTTCCAGAATGGCGCAGATCGAAGCGATGCTGTCGGTGGCCGGGTTGATGCCGATCATCGCGTCGCCGTTGCCGTACAGCAGGCCGTCGAGAATGCTGGCGGCGATGCCGGCCGGTTCGTCGGTGGGGTGATTGGGTTGCAGGCGCGTCGAGAGCCGACCGCGCAGGCCCAGGGTGCCGCGGAACTTGGTGACCACGCGGATTTTCTGCGCCACCAGCACCAGATCCTGCACGCGCATGATCTTCGACACGGCGGCGACCATTTCCGGGGTCAGGCCGGGGGCGAGGGCGCGCAGGCTTTGTTCATCGGCGGCTTCACTGAGCAGCCAGTCGCGGAAACCGCCGACGGTGAGGTGGCTGACCGCTTTAAATGCCTGTTTGTCGTGAGTGTCGATGATCAGTCGGGTGACCTCATCGGCCTCGTAAGGAATCAGCACTTCCTCCAGGAAGTGGGCCAGCGGGGTGTCGGCCAGGGCCATCTGCGCGGCCACCCGCTCGCCATCGTTGAGCGCTGCAACGCCGGCCAGAAAGTCCCCGGAGCGCGCCGGGCTGGCTTTGGCCATGACCTCCTTGAGGCTGTCGAAGCGGTAGGTCTGGGCGCCGACGGTATGGGCAAATACGGCCATGGGACGGTGTCCTCCTGATTCAATAAATATCTCAAATGCACCACTAAACCCCTGTGGGAGCGGGTTCTGGTGCACTTCAATAGGGCAGGCGCCGGGAATCAGCCCGGCGCCGGTGCAATTCAGACACCTTCGAGCATCGCATCCGCCGGCGCATCGGCGCGTTGCTTGGCGGTCAGTTGGAAATACAGGTAACCGGCCACCATGAAACCGAGGAACACGCAGCCGATCAGCGCGTTGAACCAGGCCATCGCCACCAGGCACACCACCGCCAGGAACAGTGCGATCCCCGGTACGATCGGGTAGCCCGGCGCGCGGAAGGTGCGCTCCAGGTTGGGTTCGGTTTTACGCAGTTTGAACAGGCTCAGCATACTGATGATGTACATCACGATGGCGCCGAATACCGACATGGTGATCATTGCCGCCGTCAGCGTCATGCCTTGCAGGTTGACCAGACCGTCGCTGTAGATCGCCGCGATGCCAATCACGCCGCCCGCCAGGATCGCCCGGTGCGGGGTCTGGAAACGCGACAGTTTGGCCAGGGAGGCTGGCAGGTAACCGGCGCGAGCCAGGGCGAAGAACTGCCGCGAATAACCCAGAATGATCCCGTGGAAGCTCGCCACCAGGCCGAACAGACCGATCCACACCAACATGTGCATCCAGCTCGAGTTGTTGCCGACCACGGCTTTCATCGCCTGAGGTAGCGGGTCGTTGATGTTCGACAGTTGGCGCCAGTCGCCGACGCCGCCGGCCATGACCATCACGCCGATGGCGAGGAACACCAGGGTCAGAATGCCGCTGACGTAAGCCTTGGGAATCGTGCGTTTCGGGTCCTTGGCCTCTTCGGCGGCCATGGCTGCGCCTTCAATGGCGAGGAAAAACCAGATCGCGAACGGGATGGCCGCAAAGATGCCGGGAATCGAGGCCATGCTGAATTCGTTGGCGCCTGACCAGCCGTTGAGCACGAAGTTACTGAAGCTGAAGCCCGGTGCGACCACACCCATGAACACCAGCAATTCGGCGACGGCAAGCACAGTGACCACCAGTTCGAAGGTGGCCGCGATGCTGACGCCGAGGATGTTCAGGGTCATGAACACGAAATAGGCGCCAACCGCGGCGACCTTCGGGTCCAGTTCCGGGTATTGCACATTGAGGTAGGCGCCGATGGCCATGGCAATTGCCGGTGGCGCAAAGACGAATTCGATCAGGGTGGCGATGCCGGCGATCAGTCCGCCTCGCTCGCCGAAGGCCCGACGGCTGTAGGCAAACGGCCCGCCAGCGTGGGGAATGGCGGTGGTCAATTCGGTGAAACTGAAGATGAAGCAGGTGTACATCGTCGCCACCATCAATGCGGTGACGAGAAAACCCAGGGTACCTGCGGTGCCCCAGCCATAACTCCAGCCGAAATACTCGCCGGAAATCACCAGGCCGACGGCAATGCCCCATAGATGCAGGGTGCCGAGTGTGGGTTTGAGCTGTGTAGTAGAAGTCATAAGTCCTCTCTGTCTTTTTTATTGTTTGATCTGTTGGACTTTCGGGTGTGGCGTTCAGGTGTAGAGCGGGCACGCAAAGCCCATGCCAGACCGGCAGGGCGATGAAGGAGGGTTTAAGGACACCATCGCGGGCTTGCCCGCGATGGCCTTCTGAAGGGCGACACAGAAATACCTGTATCGCCCCCGGTTTTTAGAAGAAGCCCAACGGGTTGATGTCGTAGCTCACCAGCAGGTTTTTGGTCTGCTGATAGTGATCGAGCATCATTTTGTGGGTTTCACGGCCGACGCCGGACTTTTTGTAACCACCGAACGCGGCGTGTGCCGGGTACAGGTGGTAGCAGTTGGTCCACACGCGACCGGCCTTGATGGCGCGGCCCACGCGGTAGGCGCGGTTGATGTCGCGGGTCCAGAGGCCGGCACCCAGGCCGAACTCGGTGTCGTTGGCGATGGCCAGGGCCTCGGCTTCGTCCTTGAAGGTGGTGATGCTCACCACCGGGCCGAAGATTTCTTCCTGGAACACGCGCATTTTGTTGGTGCCCTTGAGCAGGGTCGGCTGGATGTAATACCCGGTCGCCAGGCTGCCCTCGAGTTTTTCCACCTTGCCACCGGTCAGCAGCTCGGCGCCTTCGCCCTTGGCGATGTCCAGGTACGAAAGGATTTTATCGAATTGCTGCTCGGACGCCTGGGCGCCGACCATGGTGTCGGTGTCCAGCGGGTCGCCACGCTTGATCTGCAGGACTTTTTTCATGACAACTGCCATGAACTCGTCGTAGATCGACTCCTGTACCAGGGCGCGGGACGGGCAGGTGCAAACTTCGCCCTGGTTGAAGAATGCCAGCACCAGACCTTCAGCGGCTTTCTCGATGAAGGACGGTTCGGCCTGCATGACGTCTTCGAAGAAGATGTTCGGCGACTTGCCTCCCAACTCCACGGTGGACGGAATGATGTTTTCGGCGGCGCATTTCATGATGTGCGAGCCGACTGGAGTCGAACCGGTGAAGGCGATCTTGGCGATGCGTTTGCTGGTGGCCAGGGCTTCACCGGCTTCTTTGCCAAAGCCTTGCACCACGTTGAGCACGCCAGGTGGCAGCAGGTCGCCGATCAGCTCCATCAGCACAGTAATGCCCAGCGGGGTTTGCTCGGCAGGTTTGAGGACGATGCAGTTACCGGCGGCCAGGGCCGGAGCGAGTTTCCAGGCGGCCATCAGAATCGGGAAGTTCCACGGGATGATCTGCCCGACCACGCCCAGCGGTTCATGGATGTGATAGGCCACGGTATTGCCGTCGATCTCGGCGGCGCTGCCTTCCTGGGCGCGGATGCAGCCGGCGAAGTAGCGGAAATGGTCGGCGGCCAGCGGGATGTCGGCGTTGAGGGTTTCGCGCACGGCCTTGCCGTTGTCCCAGGATTCGGTGATCGCCAGCAGTTCCAGGTTCTGTTCGATGCGATCGGCGATTTTCAGCAGGACCAGCGAGCGAGCCTGGGCGGACGTGGCGCCCCAGGCATCGGCGGCGGCATGGGCGGCGTCCAGGGCTTTTTCGATGTCTTCGGCAGTGGAGCGCGGGAATTCGGCAATCGGTTGGCCGTTGACCGGCGAAGTATTGGTGAAGTACTGACCTTTGACAGGCGCGACGAACTCGCCGCCGATGTAGTTACCGTATTTGCTCTTGAACGAAACGATAGCGCCTTCAGTGCCTGGGTGAGCGTAACGCATGATGGGTTTCTCCTTGGCTTTTGTGCTTATAAGGGAGGACGCGCCAGAGCGCGGTAACAAGCGTAGAGCAAAGGTTGGGCCACCGCCTTGCAGGTCAGTTAAATCAAGGACTTGTGTGTTTTTTGTCGGACGGCTGGGCGGGGCTTGTGACGCTTGCGGTACAACCCGTGTGACACTTTGTACCGCTTGTGGCACAACCTGTGACCGATGGGTCTTGCCAGCATTGCAATGCGTCGATGGCTGGAGGATGCTGGGCCTCAAATGGCCCACAGGTAATCCTCTGTGGCGAGGGAGCTTGCGTGGTGAGGGGGCTTGCCCCCGTTGGGCAGCGAAGCAGCCCCCAAACCATTCACCTCGATTTACCAGATACACCGCATGCTCAGGATTTACGACTGCTGCGCAGCCGAACGGGGGCAAGCCCCCTCGCCACAGGAAGTGGTTATAGGTAGGCACTCACCTATCGGGGAGAATAATAAGAAATGCACGACAACCATTTGAGTCGCCATGCCCAGCAAGTGTTGACCGTGACCCAGGGTAAGTCCCACCTGCACGGTCCCGGCAGCGATCCGTCCATTGCCCGCTCCTGGCTGCGTTGCCTTGAGGACTATCACCTCGACCCGGCCCTGACCATGGCGCCGACGGTGCTGGAACATGCCCGCATCCTGGAAAGCCGCGAACGCTTGCAGCAAGTGCTGCAGATCGCCGGCAACGAAATGACCAGCCTCCACCAGCAACTCTCCGGCGCCGGCCACGCAGTGTTGCTGACCGACGCTCGCGGGGTGATCCTCAACTGCGTCACCGCGCCCGCCGAACGGAAGATTTTCGAACGCGCCGGCCTTTGGCTTGGCGCCGACTGGAGCGAAGCCTGCGAAGGTACCAACGGCATCGGCACCTGCCTGGTGGAGCGCCAGTCCCTGACCATCCACCAGGACGAACACTTTCGCGGCCGCCACACCGGCCTGACCTGCTCGGCAAGCCCGGTGTTCGACCCTCATGGTGAACTGTTGGCGGTGCTTGACGTGTCTTCGGCGCGTCATGAGGTTTCGCGGCAGAGCCAGTTTCACACCATGGCCCTGGTCAATCTGTCGGCGAAGATGATCGAGAGCTGTTATTTCCTGCGTTACTTCGACAATCAATGGCTGCTGCGTTTTCACTTGCAGGCCGAATCCGTCGGACTGTTCAGCGAAGGGCTGCTGGCGTTCGACGGGGAAGGGCGGATCTGTGCGGTCAACCAGAGCGCGCTGAATTTGCTGGGGCATATTCGTGGCGGCCTGTTGGGCCAGCCGGTGGAGGCGTTTTTCGACTGCTCGCTGAATGAGTTGCTCGGCCGCGCGAGCGCCAATGCCAGCGCCAGTTGGCCGTTGCGCACCCGCGACGGGCGGCGGCTGTTTGCTGTATTGCGTGGGCAGCCGCGCAGCATTCCTGCACCGGTGGTGCAAAGCCCGGCAGTGGCCGAGCGTCCACGGCTGTCGGGTATTTGCCTGGGCGATGCCGCGTTGCAGGAAGACTTCCGCAAGGCCTTGCGGGTGTTCGAACGGGACGTGCCGTTGCTGATCAATGGCGAAACCGGCTCAGGCAAGGAGGCTTTCGCCAAGGCCGTGCATCAGGCCAGTCAACGGGCGGAAAAATCGTTTGTTGCCCTCAATTGCGCGGCGATTCCCGAAAGCCTGATCGAAAGCGAGCTGTTCGGCTATCGCGGCGGAAGCTTCACCGGTGCCCGCAAGGAAGGCATGCGCGGCAAGTTGCAGCAGGCCGATGGCGGGACTTTATTCCTGGATGAAATCGGCGACATGCCGTTGAGCATGCAAACCCGGCTATTAAGGGTGCTGGAAGACCGTCAGGTGGTGCCGATTGGCGGCGAGCCGGAATCGGTCAATGTGCGGATCATCAGCGCCACTCACCGTAACCTGCTCGAAAGGGTGCAGGACGGCAGTTTCCGCGAGGATTTGTATTACCGGCTCAATGGGCTGGAAGTCGCATTGCCGGCGTTGCGCGAGCGCACGGATAAATCACAGTTGCTCGACTTTCTGCTGGCCGAAGAGGCGGGCGGGGAGACAGTATTGATTGATGCAGCGGCGCGGCAGGCCTTGCTGGATTTTGCCTGGCCGGGGAACGTGCGGCAGTTGCGTAATGTGCTGCGGACCCTGGCGGCGTTGTGTGACGGCGGTCGGATCGGGCTGGAAGATTTGCCGGCGATGATTCGTCAGGCCCGGCCGGTGATGGTGGCGACGATTGAAGAGCCGTCCGAATATCCGCTGGACGATGCCGAGCGGCTGGCATTGCTCAACGCACTGGAACAGCAACGCTGGCACATGACCCACACGGCTGAACAGCTGGGCGTCAGCCGCAATACCCTCTACCGGAAGCTGCGCAAACACGGCATCGCCCGTTAGGTTGTGACTGATCGTTCCCACGCTCTGCGTGGGAATGCCTCCCCGGACGCTCTGCGTCCGCTTTTGGGACGCAGAGCGTCCCTTGCTGCATTCCCACGCAGAGCGTGGGAACGAGCGTGGTTACAGCTAAAGAGTGCGATTTTCCCCTCCCTACGCTAACCTGCGGCCATGTTTTACGAGGTCGACTATGCACATTCATATTCTTGGTATTTGCGGCACTTTCATGGGTTCGATGGCGGTTCTGGCCAAAGAGCTGGGCCATCGCGTGACCGGCTCCGATGCCAACGTCTACCCGCCGATGAGCACTCAGCTGCAAGCCCAGGGCATTGAGTTGACCCAAGGTTACGACCCGGCGCAGCTCGATCCGGCCCCGGACCTGGTGGTGATCGGCAATGCCATGTCCCGCGGAAACCCGGCGGTCGAGTACGTGCTGAACAAAGGCCTGCCGTACGTCTCCGGCCCGCAATGGCTGGCGGATCACGTATTGCAAGGCCGCTGGGTGCTGGCGGTTGCCGGCACGCATGGCAAAACCACTACCAGCAGCATGCTCGCCTGGGTCCTGGAACACGCCGGCATGAGCCCGGGTTTCCTGATCGGCGGAGTGCCGCAGAATTTCTCGGTGTCGGCGCGTCTGGGCGATACGCCATTCTTCGTGATTGAAGCCGACGAATACGACAGCGCATTCTTCGACAAGCGCTCCAAGTTCGTTCACTACCGCCCGCGCACGGCGATCCTGAACAATCTGGAGTTCGATCATGCGGACATCTTCCCTGATCTGGCGGCCATCGAGCGACAGTTTCACCATTTGGTGCGGACCATTCCGAGCGAAGGCCTGGTGATCCATCCGACCACAGAGCCGGCCTTGCAGCGCGTGATCGAGATGGGCTGCTGGACCCCGGTGCAAACCACCGGCGCCGGCGGTCAATGGCAGGTCAAACTGCTCAGTGAAGATGGCTCGAAGTTCGAAGTGATGTTCGAAGGCGTCGCTCAAGGCGTGGTCGAGTGGGACATGACCGGTCAGCACAACGTCGCCAACGCCTTGGCCACCCTGGCCGCCGCGCGTCACGTCGGCGTCGTGCCGTCGATGGGCATCGCGGCACTGAGCGCGTTCAAAAGCGTGAAGCGCCGGATGGAAAAAGTCGCGGAAGTCCGTGGCATCACCATTTACGACGACTTCGCCCACCACCCGACCGCCATCGCCACCACCCTCGACGGTTTGCGCAAGCGCATCGGCGATGCGCCGCTGATCGCGATCATCGAGCCGCGCTCCAACTCCATGAAGCTCGGTGCTCACCGTGATGGCTTGCCGGAAAGCGTAGTCGATGCCGATCAGGTGATCTGGTATTCGCCGGCCAACCTCGGTTGGGACCTGGGCGCCACGGCGGCGTTGTGCACCGTGCCGTCGATTGTCAGCGATTCGCTGGAAGGCATCATCGAGCGGGTGAAGAGCCAGGCCCAGCCCGGCACGCACGTGGTGATCATGAGCAACGGCGGCTTCGGCGGCCTGCACGGCAAACTGGCCGAGGCGCTGCAATGAACAATGGTCCGGAACGCATCACGCTGGCGATGACCGGCGCTTCGGGCGCTCAGTACGGCTTGCGCCTGCTCGACTGCCTGGTGCGTGAAGACCGCGAGGTGCACTTCCTGATTTCCAAGGCCGCGCAACTGGTGATGGCCACCGAGACCGATGTCTCGCTGCCGTCAAAGCCGCAGATGATGCAAGCCTTCCTCACTGAATACACCGGCGCCGCCGCTGGGCAGATTCGGGTGTACGGCAAGGAAGACTGGATGTCGCCGGTGGCATCGGGCTCCGGCTCGCCGGCGGCGATGGTGGTGGTGCCGTGTTCCACCGGAACCTTGTCGGCTATCGCGACCGGTGCCTGCAACAACTTGATCGAGCGGGCGGCCGACGTGACGTTGAAGGAGCGCCGCCAGCTGATTCTGGTACCGCGCGAGGCGCCGTATTCGAGCATTCATCTGGAGCACATGCTCAAGCTGTCGAACATGGGCGTGACGATTCTGCCGGCATCGCCAGGCTTCTATCATCAGCCGCAAACCATTGATGACTTGATCGACTTCGTCGTGGCGCGAATTCTCAATCTGCTGAACATTCCGCAAGACATGCTGCCGCGCTGGGGTGAACACCATTTGAGCAGTGATGAATAAGCTGCTGATCATTCTGCTGGCGGTGCAACTGGCGGGCTGCGCCACGGCGCGCACCCTCGATGCCGCCAAACCTGGGGCGCCGGTGGTGTATTCGGGGACGCGTCTGGATTTGTATGCAATGAACGGCGGTTGCTGCGCCAAGGACAGATTTGGCGCAGAAGCGCCGAGTTATCCCGGTGTTGATCTGCCGGCCAGTGCGTTGCTCGACACGCTGCTGTTGCCGTTGTCATTGTTGACGGTTTTAGGTGTTGGGTTTCAGGCGACCGGAGGGTTGTAAGGGTAGCTGCGCCCCCTCGCGGTCCGATGTCGACCTGAAATTACTTGCCTAACTTGCGCAACTCATCCGACTCGACAATCCGTACGCCATCCTGCTCTTCCAGCGCCAGGCGCCACATGGCGCGGGCCAGTTGGCAGGCTTCGATGCCGTGGTATTTGCCCGGAATCAATTTCGACAACGGACCGGCAACCCGTTCGGCCAGTCGCGGCTCGGCGCGATCGCCCAGCAACAGCGAAGGCCGGCAGATGGTCAGCTGCGGCCAATTCTGCGCACGCAATGCGTGTTCCATCTCGCCTTTAACCCGGTTGTAGAAAATCGGCGATCTGCGGTCGGCCCCCAAGGCACTGATCACGATCAGGTGCCGTGCGCCCATTTCCCGGGCGCGTTTGGCGAAGGCCACGACCATGTCCAGGTCCACCGCGCGAAACGCTTCCTCGGAGCCGGCTTGCTTGATCGTGGTGCCGAGGCAGCAGTAGGCGACGTCGACGCGACCGTTCAATTGCGGCAGAAACTCCGTCGGGTCACCAACCGGGTTTTCCAAGTGAGGGTGTTCGGCCAGTGGCCGGCGTGAGGGGGCTAATACGCGTGCAATCGTTGGCTCGTTGAGCAGACGGTCAAGCAAATGTTCACCGGTTAACCCGGTAGCTCCGGCAAGCAATACATGCTGAGGCGTCAAGTACATAGTTATTCCCCCTTGATACTGTTCAGCTTAGTTGCTCTTTTCATCCTTGCTGATAGAGACACTTTGCAGTGCCTTTCGTGCCTGTTGCTTGCGTAACAATTGCCAGTGGGCGAGCACGGCTTTCGGTGCCCAGATCTGTGGTTCGGAGGCTTCGAAGCTGTCGGCCAACTCACGCTCGGCCACGGTGGCGCTGGCCCGTTTGAAGGCTTGCTCCAGATCGTCGGTCTGGTTCAGCGCCTGTGCGAACAGTGCGTCGCCGAAATAGGTGAAGTTGGCTTCTTCCGAACACCCGAAGGACACCCGGTCGGCGCGCGAGGCGGTCATGATCAGGGTGTGTTCATCCTTGAGGGCAGGGATGAAGCCGCCGGAATAACAGGACGAAATCACGATAATCTTGTCGCGCTTCTTCAGGGGCGCGAGGACGGCGGCGAGTTCGTCGGCCGGCAGGTCGGCCAGCTCCATGCGTGGCTGGTCGAGTACCAGCTCGTGTTCACTGGAGCCATGGCTGGTCAGGTAAATGAACAGCAAGTCCTCCGGACCACTGCGCTCGGCCAGGGTCTGGGCGGCGCGGCGCAGGTTTTCCCGGGTGGCCATCGGCCGGTCGCCGAGGTGGTCGCGATGGTTGACCAGACGAATCTGGCCGAAAGCGCCGAAACGGCTGGCGAGCATGTTGGCGACGTAGTCGGATTCGCGCAGGAACACGCTCTGCTTGCCGTCACCGCCCAGGGTCAAGGTGTACAGTTCAACCGCCGGAGTTGAGGCCGGCACGTTGGCCAGTGCTTCGTCGAGCAAGCGGCCCTGGGCCAGCAAGCCGAGTTCCAGGGTGTCGGGCAGCAGCTTGCCGTCGGCGTCGCGCACGCGCTGGCTGTTGATCCAGGTGCCGCTCAGCACTGTGCCATCGGTCAGCACCAACGTGCCTTTGCCCTGATAGTTGTCGCCGTCGAACTGGCCGATATAGAAACTGCCATCGGCCAGGTTCAAGCGGCCCTGGCCGGTGAAGCGCCAGTCGCTGAACTGACCGATGTAGTGACTGCCATCGGCGCCGATCAACTCGCCCTTGCCGTTCAGCACGCCTTCCTTGAACTGACCGATCCAGACATCGCCATCGGCGTTTTCGTAGCGGCCTTTGCCATGCAGTTGATTATTCTTGAACCCACCGACGTAGATATCGCCATCGGCGCTGTTGAAAGTACCGTTGCCTTCCAGTTGGCCATCGACGAAATGCCCGGTGAACTGATTGCCGCTGGCATCGCTGCGCTGGCCTTCGCCGTTGGGTTTGCCGTGGGCGAACTGACCCTGGTACTGGCTGCCGTCTTCGAGTTCCAGACGACCGAGCCCTGAATATTGGTCGGCCTTGAATTCGCCACGATAGGTCATGGCGTTTTCTTTGAGGGTGCCTTCACCGTCCCGTCGACCGGCCTTGAAACCGCCGGTGTAGCTGCTGCCGGTGGTGGTCAGCGTGCCCTGGCCGTCGAACAGCCCCTGCTGGAACTGCCCGCGATAGACCTCGCCGTTGCTGCCGTGCCATTCGCCCTGGCCATGCCATTGGCCTTTGTCGAAGTGACCGGCGTACCAGCTGCCGTTCGGGTAATCGATGCGACCCTCGCCTTGCAGCAAGCCGTTGACCAGATCACCACGATAGCGTCCGCCGTCCGGCAGGCGGGCGTCGGGGGGCAGCAGCGATTCGCCATCGCCGCAAGCGGTGAGCATCAGGGTCAGGGCAAGGAGTGCAAGTGAGCGCATAGCGGGATCCGGGCAATTAGGCGACGGAGTATGCCGCAGCTATGTGTCGCATTTATAGAGACACGGCACAGACACAGCGCGAAACAGCATGAGCTGCTTCGCAATCAGGCATGTGTCAGACGAAGCAGAGGGACAGTGGCTCGGCGATATAGGCCGGTTTGTCCGATCCTTCGATTTCAAGCGTAGCGGTGGCCTTGAGCAGCCATTGGCCGGGTTTCTTCTCGGTGACGTCGTTCATGTCGACCTTGAGTCGAACCCTGGAATTAACCTTCACAGGCTGGATGAAACGCACGCTGTCCAGGCCATAGTTGACCACCATCTTCGCGCCTTCGGGCAGGATGAGGATGTCTTCCATCAGTTTGGGGATCAGCGACAACGACAGGAAACCATGGGCGATGGTGCTGCCAAAAGGCGTTTGCGCGGCTTTGACCGGGTCGACATGGATGAACTGATAATCGCCTGTGGCTTCTGCGAACAGGTTGATGCGTTCCTGGTCGATGGTGAGCCATTGGGAACATCCGAGTTCCTTGCCGACATAATCTTTGAGCTCTGCAACTGGAACATAGGGCATTGAGACTCTCCTTGGGTTCATCGGATTTATAGTTTTTCGAGTGGGGGCTTGACCTCCCTGCGAACCACTTTAGATCAACATGACAAATTGCTCCGGTCAACTGACCATGCTTTTGGCGAATGCCGACTCATAGCGTGCTTATAATGTCGGGCCCCTTCTTGGTTGGGGGAGAGCGCGGGAGAGGATGGATGTTGTTACGTGGCCTGACCTGGCTGGTGCTGTTTCAATTGCTCGGCACAGCCCTCAATCATCTGTTTTTGCCGGTGCTGCCGGGGCCGATCATTGGCCTGCTGTTGCTGCTGGTGTATCTGATCAGCCGCGGTCAAGTCGGCGAACCGCTGAACCTTGCGGCCAGCAGCCTGCTGCGTTATTTGCCGTTGCTGCTGGTGCCGCCGGCCGTGGGCGTGATGGTCTACGCCACTGACATTGCCGCGGATTTCTGGGCGATCACCGGTGCGCTAGTGTTGTCGCTGGTGCTGTCGATGGCCTTCGCCGGGGTGCTGATGCAGCGCCTGGTCAAGCGTCACACCCATTCCGAGGACAGCCAATGATGTTCGATTGGCACGGCGCCTGGGCGTCGGTGATTCATCATCCGCTGTTCGGCATCGGCATTACGCTGGGCGCGTATCAATTGGTGCTGGCGGCGTTCGAGAAAACCCGCTGGATTTTTCTGCAACCGGTGCTGGTCTCCATGCTGCTGGTCATCGGCGTGCTGGTCAGTTGCGGCCTGAGTTACGTTGAGTACCGCAAGAGCACCGAGATCCTCAGTATCTTGCTCGGGCCGGCCACTGTTGCGCTGGCGGTGCCGCTGTACCTCAACCTGCGGCGGATTCGACAGTTGTTCTGGCCGATATTTACTACGCTGGTGATAGGTGGCGTGGTCGCCACGGGCATGGGTGTGCTGCTGGGGTGGTGGTTCGGCGCCGAACACATGATCCTGATGACCATGGCCCCCAAGTCGGTGACTTCGCCGATAGCCATGCTGGTGGCCGAGCAGATTGGTGGTGTCGCGGCGCTGGCGGCGGTGTTCGTGTTGATTACCGGGGTGATCGGAGCGATCTTCGGGCCGAGTCTTTTGACCCGTCTCGGTGTCCACAGCCCGGAGGCCCGCGGTATGGCACTGGGCATGACCGCCCATGCGGTCGGCACCTCCGTGGCCTTGCAGGAAAGTGAAGAGTGCGGCGCCTTCGCGGCGCTGGCGATGAGTCTGATGGGCGTGGCCACGGCGGTGTTCCTGCCGTTGGCGGTGTCGATGGTGGTGTAAGGAAATGTCTATGAGTCTGCCGCTTTTCCCGCTGAACACAGTGCTGTTTCCGGACTGCATCCTCGACTTGCAGATATTCGAGGCGCGCTACCTGGACATGATTGGTCGCTGCATGAAACAGGGCAGCGGCTTCGGCGTGGTGTGCATTCTCGAGGGCGAAGAAGTCGGCATCGCTCCTGAAGGCTACGCGCGGGTGGGGTGCGAGGCGCTGATCACCGATTTTCATCAGCAGGACAACGGGCTGCTGGGCATTCGGGTAAAGGGCGGGCGGCGTTTCCACGTGGTGCGCACCGAGGTGCAGCGCGACCAGTTGATCGTCGCCGAAGTCGAGTGGCTCAAAGATGAGCCTGAACAACCGTTACAGGATGAAGACGCCGATCTGGTGGCGCTGCTCAAGGCCTTGGCGGAACACCCGATGGTCGAAGCACTGAGCATGGGCACCGAAGCGACGGGGCAACAGTCGCTGGCCAATCAGTTGGCCTACCTGTTGCCTTTTTCCGAGGTGGACAAGATCGACTTGCTGCAACTCGATGATCCGCAGCAACGGCTGGATGCGATTCAGGCGTTGCTCGATGAGTTGCAGGGTGAGTTATTTGCCTGATTTCAGGTGATTGATTGCGTGGGTAAGTCGAACGCCGCGTTAACTCTGATTTTCCGACAGTGAAGGCCAGACGATATCGTTGGCAAACCACTCCTTGTTGCCACTGAGCAAAAGAACCGGTTTGCCAGCCGCTGCAACTTCAGTGATCAGACGGTCATATTCATCTGTGTTGTTGGCGCCAGAGTGTGTTCGTTCTTCCACTCTTCTGGCGTAGCTGTCATCGGCGGCATCGGCGTGATCCTGCAGATCTTTGACTCGTACCGCTTTTTGGTAGCCGGAATCAAATACCCAGATCCGATCGGCGCTGATGCCTCGTCTCGAGACTGAAAGTAGTGCTTCCAGATCATCCTCGGGGAACCAGTTCGGGCCGTTTGCTGCGCGGTTGAACGCATGGTTTTCTTCGCCCAGTACGATTTCCATGTTTCGGCTGTCGATTGCATAAACGAACTGAATTTGTTGTTTGTGCCTGGTCGTTTCGTAGTTGCGCTCCAGGTCGAGTTGCAGTGAACTGTCCGATTCTGAGCCGCTGCTGGCGATTTGCGAGGTGGCGGAAACATCGGAAACATCGGAGGCGTCGGAGTCGTCATCGGGTTGCTTGCCCGGGTATTTATTGGTTTGACTGTTGTAAAGCAGATACTCCGGGTCCGGCTCGTCCGCACCATACATTTTTGCGGCCTTCAAACTCACTGTGACGCTCATGGCTTTTTGGGTGGTTGCATAGGGTTTGTGGTTGTAGCGGGGCAGCATCCAGCCATCATTCGCCAGTTCAAACGGTGTGCGCTCATCCCCCCTGAATACAGCGGGGATATCGGTCCGGTACAGGCAGTTGTTTCTGTTTCGCGAGTAGCCAGCTTTTACCAGAAAGCTATCGAGAAACTCGTTGGTCAAACTGAGATGAAGCTCATACAGGCCGGTAGTTGCTGTTCCGTTCCTCAGGTGACGTAAGTTTGGCTCTATCTCGCTGTACAGCAGGTCGTGTCGATGAGGATTGCCAGTCTCGCTGCTCATCTGCTTATGCTGTTCAGCCCATTCGGGAATCTTGAGATTTTCCAACATGTCCTTGTGCAGACGCGTTTGCTGTCCCGGGGATAAATTGTAAGACCTTAGAAGTGTTTCGAGCTCGTTGGCCGTTTTGTCTGGATAGAGCGACTTCAGTGGACCATCGATCAATTGAGTCCGTGGATTCTGACCTTGTTGCGTAATGCTCGGGCGTGAGCTTGCAGGAGTGTCTGTAACGCTCCGTTGCTCACCTGGAGACTGGACTTTTGGATGCTTATCGGGGAGGGTTGTTTCAAGCACTGACTCATTGGCCAGGGAACGTTTCAGACTGACTGTTTCTCTCGCCTGAAGCCGCTGACTCCAGGTGGCTTCCCCATCGTTTTTGTAAAGCGCAGGTCCTTGCGGCTGCTTTTTGTAAAGGTCTGTCGCTCGATAAGCCCCGGCAGCGTCATCGAATTCCACATAGACGGTTCCTTCGTTTTTAACGTCTACAAATTTGCGTGAGACGATTGTCCGAAACCCGTGTTCGTCAGGCAGTGGCATGGTCCGCAGCATGGCGGGGCGCAATAAATAGGGGGCCAGACCCGAGTTTGCCAAGGGTTGTAAAGGTTGTCTGACGAGGGTTTCCGTAATGTCCAGTTTCGTAGGCACGGGAACCCCTCTGTCGAGTGATATTGCGACAGTAGCGCCGCTCCCGTGTTCAGGCCTCGCCGGGTGTGGCGTTTGCCGATGATGAAAAACGGAGCTGCCAGGCATTGCAGATGGCGGAAGTAGGGTGTCTGGCCGTAAGCGCGGCGGATTGACGTTGATTGTAGAGATGTCAACTGCGGGAAGCTTTGTAGGAGGTTTTACAGGCATGGTAGAGGTGCTCAAATCCGTTTAAGCAAAGAAATGTTATAGGGCTTATGTAACAAATGACTTACGACATGGGCGCCACGGTGGGCCAAATAATATCGTCGGAAGAGATCGTCTGGTTTTCCGGGAGTTTGATCCCCCAGCCTTTGTCGACGACTTGAGCAACCAACTGATCATAACGATCCCGGTTATAGGCTCCGGTCCAGGTTTCATGTTCTAAAGCGTCAGCGTTGTTACCTGCCTGCTCGTAAACATCATTGACGGGAGCGGCACGTGTCAGATCGGAATTGACCAGCCATACCCGGTCGGAACTCAAGCCCCTTTTCGATATTGAGATAACGCCTTCCAGCGCGTCGGGCTGGAAGCTTGCCGAGCCATCACTATTGAGATAGAGGTTTTCTCGTCCCGGCACTACCTCAATACCTCGGGTGTCGATCATGTAGATAAAACCAACATGTTGCCTGTATCTGATGGGTTCATAGTCTCGCGACTTATCAAGGGTAAATGAGCTGTCGGAATCCGAATTCGATGACTCATTACGGTAGTCCTCATCAGAATCATCATCATTCCTGCCTTTTGGATGCTTTCGCAATCCAGGAAACAGATTGGCCTGGGCGTTATATCGCAACTTGTCGTTTTTCGCGTGCCCACCCAGGTTGCTTGCATATTCCTTCGCATCCGACAGGAGAAAAGTAGCGCTTTGCGCTCGTTGTGTGACCGTTTGGGGAAGCCCTTCGCGCGCGATCATTCGCCGATCCCTTGCCAGTTCGAACGGCGTTCGATCATCCCCCCTGAACAAGGCGGGAATATCGGTACGGTATAAAAGACCATGTTTGTTGCGCTGATAACCGATCGACGCGGAAAAATGGTCGAGAAACTCACTGGAACAATATAAATCAGGTGGGGAATAATCGCGTTGCGGTCGACGTCTCAGTTGGGGGATAACAAGCGCAACCTGTGCGGCAATGAGGTCGAACCTTTGAGGATTGTCCACTTGTGAAGATAAATGCTTATGAGTTTCCGCCCACGCAGGGAAAGTGCGAGTTTCGTTCATGTCTCGAAGTAAACGTGTAAGTTGGCCGCTGCTTAAGTTGTACGATTCGAGTAACTCAAAGCGTTCGCTTCTTGTCTTGTTCGGGTATAGCCATTTCAAAGGCCCATCGATTAACAGCCCTCCCGCATCGATAGAGTCGACGGTATCGGGTGTGCTCGACTGAGCGGTCAAGCCATACTCTGTTCTCTTGGTACTGGGTTGGGAGGCGAGTGACTCTTTCTCCAGAGAGTCCGAGCGCTTCCTGCTGTGCCCGGGTTGCGCCTCGATAATTGGAGGTTGATGTATGGCAGATTGATCAGGATTGCCTTCGCTGATCGCTTCTTTTTGACGCCAGGTCAGAGCTCCCTCATTTTTGTACAGCGCGGGGCCGGGAGGGAGCTTCTTGTAGAGATCAGTTGCGCGGTAGGTTCCGGTGACGATGTCGAACTCCACATACGCGGTTCCCTCATTTTCGATATCTACAAACTTGCGCCCTTTCATCCATCGGAACCCTTGGCCATCGGGTGGTTGCATACCGCTTAGCAGGGCGTGTCGCAGCAAGTACGTCGCCAGGCTGTCCTTGGTTGCCAGTGCGCTGGGTTGCACCCCTGGAGTATCTGATATGTCTACCCCCGATTCGGGCGCCGATACGTCTTCGACACTATTTGATACGCCGATATTTATTTCATCTGGCGGGAATGGCTGCCGGCCTTGAAGATGAGAATCGTGTGGGTTGACTATGGCTGAGTGTTGTCTCGTTGGCGTTTCGTTTCCGGTAGGCAATCTGGGTGGTTGCAGAGCGTCAGGTGATAAGTTGACTCCGTCCGGTTTTAATCGATGTGGCGGTTTTGGACGCATGTTGGCGCTCCTTGACGTTTAATAATTGGGGGCTGAATAAACGTGGAATAAAGGTTTAAGGCGGATCAGGTTAGTCTACGATTTCCAGGTTTTCGATTCTCAAACTGCGCGACCAGTCCGTGTCGATAGTCCAGTTGTCAATTTCTGTGTCGTAATAAATGTTTCCTGGTGTGGCGTCATTTGTTCGAAGGTTTTCGATGCTGATCAGTTCGGCGACAAGGCCGTCGTTTCGTTTGTGTTTAATGATGTCCGATACAATAGCGGCAATGCTTGGGTAGCGATTCGCGTTGAGGGCATGTAGGACGGCAACTTCGAACAAAGGGTCGATGCGATAGTGGCTCCCGGATGAAACAATAACGTTGATCGTTTCCAGTGGTATGTCAGACACTTCGGTATTTGGCAGTTGAATATGGACACTTCCAATTTTCAGGAAGTTGTTTTTAATGTTTATCCCATCCCGGGTGATGTTTTCTGCAAGACGAAGCGTGTAAATGTTCCAGGTCGAGCCGCTGGAGGTTTTGGCCGCGGCACCGGGAGTCGACAGCCGCAGGGATGTATTGTCGGTCGGGTAGAGGTCATAGGATGACGCTTGTCCTTCCAGCGAATAAACGGAGCTGTGTGACACTGAATCGATATCGACACGCTGCGGAACCGCTTTCAAAAGACGTCTGTCGCAGGTGGGTTTGGCGAATACATATTTTCCTGGTTTTTCACGCAATGAGCCGGTGCTGTCGATGACTCTGTACCCGGGATGTTTGTTGTCATCGAGGTAGGCGTTTTCAGGGAAGTCCAGCCAGTAGGATTTACCGTTACGCATTACCAGGGTGAACGAGTGAACGCTCTTCCAGCCCGAGGACATGATGCCGGCGCCCCTATCGGTTTTTTTTCCGGGATCCTCTTCAACACTGCCGTGAATCAGAAGAGAGCTTGCGTTCTTGAACGAAATCTGGAAATGCGTGTTTGAATAATTCAGGTAGCTAAAGCTGTGTCGAGGAGTAGAGGTCACTGTGTAAATAGCGTTGATCTCTGTGATTTCGTCACTGTCAAAGTCTACGTATAAAATGCTGGATGTATGGCTGTCAGGCGTGTCGACGAAGAAGACGGTTCTGTAAGTCTCACGGGCCACAAAGTAGGATGAGTGCTTGGTGCTGGGGACTCGTTGAACGCGGCTGTTGACAATGATGGGCGGTGTTTTTGGCGTTCCCATGACTACCACAATGACCTTGACCCTCTGTTCCGTCAGACCGTTTATAACGGCAGGCAGATCGGCCTTTAGTTGGTAACCATCCTCGGTGATAAATAAAAGCCTGGGGTTGCGTAACGAGCGTTTGTCCGTCAGCGTTTCATACACGTCATTAATGACCAGTTGCCGTTCCGGTTGGAAAGACTCCGTGTTTTGCAGGGATGAAATGACCAAAGCGTTTTCGCGGATGTGCCAGTCCTGAACACGCTCTAGCGTGACGCCAAGGTGAATGACGCTGAGATCTTGGCCATCTTCTGCAATGGACACTGAATGCGTCATGCCGTTGAGGTAGTAGGTGTCCGCACCGCGACCACCATTGACTCTGCAGTCGTTGCCTCGAATAACGATCTGATCATCGCCCGCGCCGGCATTGATGCGGTCGTGGCCGTTTGCAATGATGTAATCAGCCTCGTCGGAACCTGTAACCAGGTTATATGCACCGGCCAGGGTTTCGACTTTTTCGATGGAGTGGATGTTTGAGTGCAGGGCTGGAGCGGTAGCGGTATCCGGTGATCGTAACCCGAGCTTTCCGCTCTTCAGATCAACGTCGTACCCGACATAAAAAGTGTCATCCGGCCCATGGCGTACCGGAACATGCTTGCCCTGAAGCGATAACGTGTCTGTGCCGGCTCCGCCTCGTAATGTATTGACCTGTCCGGTTGGCGGCGCTTTCTTGAGGCTTTGAGCGGCGGACTGGAAAAGGAACGAATCGTGCTTTTCGCCTCCCTTCAGCGTTTTAATGCCGGAGGAATAGCTGAAGTAGTTCGGTTTGCTTCGAACTCCAATGATGCTGTCGTTACCGCCGCCTAGCTGCCAGAGGACGCCTTTCGAAGGACCCGTTTCACCGACAAGGGCATTGGGAATGCCTGTCGGAAGGCCTTCTGTGGCGTCGTAGACGTCATCGGTCTCTTTGACCACGGGTACGTTGACCGTTACAAAGGAGGGTTCACCGCTGGCTTCATCCCATTCGAACTTATGGTGCCGGGTGGGTTGTAATTGCACTTCATATCGCCCGTTCACCACCGCTTCGACACTGTCCTTCAGTTCATTTTTGAGCCAGTCGGTGCTGGTGCTATCGAGCGCCTTGGCATAATCGCTGTAGGTTTTGGCGACGGCAAAACGGTCCAGGACCTCTTTGTCCTGATTCTGACCGGTAAAGGCAAACCAACCTGCCCGCCAGCGTTCATGCATGCTCAACTCGATGTAATCGTCGATATCGTCAACCATCCGTGCAGCACCATAAATTCTGGCGCCGACAATCAATATCGCGGCGGCGGCGATTCCCACGGGGCCGGCGGCTTTGAATCCGAGTAGCGCGGCGCACCCCAGTATGGTGGAAAGACCTGCGCTGGTCAGGCTGAGCGCGGCATTGAAGTAATGGTCCTGCGCTTCTTTTCCCTTGGCATCGGCGGCATCGTTGAACGATTTGATCGCAGTGTAGAGATCGAAGGGAAGCGTCAGGACACTGGCCATCAGGCCGGCCCCTCTACTCAGTACTTGTCCAATGGTTGTTCTGCCGAAATGTTCAAATGTTTTTGCTCCGCTGCGAATCATGGCCTCGCCGGTCTTCGCCAGGCCGCGTTCGATAATCAGCGAGCCGATTTCTGCTGCGCCTCCCCCGACATTGATCGCAGCTTCGTCCCAATGGCCTTTTTTGATCGCTTCAGCTGTGCCGATAATCGCGCTATAGAGGCCGTATGCCTGAAGACCGACGCCCATGGAGCTCATGCCATAACTCTTGGTCCTGTCAATCCAGGCAGGCAAATGATCGGGCAAGGGGTTTTTGTTGATGTCCAGGCGTTGAGTTGATTTCAACAAGCTACCGATTTTCTGAACGGGCACTGTCGAGGCGTCTGACTCTTTTAACAAGGGAGGAGCGGTGGTTGAGCGTTGTGTGGCGATTTCAAAAAGCAGAGTGGCGGGGATGTGGCTCTGGTGTACTTCCACTGCTTTGATACGTTGTTCGACTTTGGCAGGATCAAACTCCAGTGAATCGATGAATACCTGATCAGGTATTGCAAAGTAAGTGTTGGTGCTGGTAACGAGTTCACCGTTAATCATGGCGCCCATCGCATGAAGTTCTATGCGACTGACCGAAAACTCTCCGATGTGCAGAAAACCAAATAGTGCGTCAAGATCTTGAAGGTTGGGTTGTCTGGGTTTTAGTTCAAGCGAGTTGGTTTCTGAAGTTTGCGTAATATGACGGGATTCAACCAGTGGTGTGGCGGAGGAGGGTGATAAAATATCTGTGATATTTATAGCGTCATTTCTATTTGTTAGCGTGACGGATAGGGGCATGAATTTTATCTTTTATGGGTTGTTTTTAACTGATGAGTGCTCCGTGAGTGGTGGTGAATATTGCATGGCGTTTTGTCTGTTTCGATGATATTTGTTTTTCTGGATGTTTGTTGTTTTTGATAATTGTGGGGGGCTCTGTTTAAGAAAAAACTAATAACTAGATCGATGATCTAGTTATTAGCAGTGCGTGCGACAAGGTATCGGGAGGGGGCAGGTCTGGTCATGTCCAATGAAACCCGAGCATTGCGCCCGGTTTTTTCGTAGCCGTAGTCAGTAGGCATATCGCAGCATTGCATGTGGCAAATGCCGCAACGCAAAGAACCCAAACAGCACTATCAGCGCCGGCAATATCAGCCACCAGACCTTGGGTGGCATCGCGTTGAGCGGCGTCTGACGCTGGCTCAGCCACAGGCTCGCCGCGCACACGCACGCCGCCAGCATCGCGCCGGCCAGCACATCCGTTGGCCAATGCGCGCCCAGATACACCCGAGACAGAGCAATCGCCAGCGCCGGCAAGCAGCCGAGCAGCAACCACGTCAGACGCATCCGCGGCGGTTGGTCGCGACCGGCCAGTACGGCCAGTGTCAGGAACAAGGCGAATGACCCCGAGGCGTGACCGCTGGGCATGCTGTAGCTGGTGAGTGGGTCGCTAAGCACTTCTGGGCGCACACGGGCAAAAAACTGCTTGGTAAACGTGTTGCCGAGGGCGGTAAAGAGCAGGGTGCCACCGGCGAAGATGGCCTGACGCCATTGTCGGGTAAGCAGCAGCAAGCCGGTCAGCAGGGCGCTGAACACCAGCATGTTGCGGAACTCGCCAATCAACGTAAATGTGACGGCCACTTCATCGAGCATCTGGCTACGGTGCTCCTGCACCAGGGTCATCACACCTTGATCGAGGGCGGTCAAATGCGGGTAGCCGATAAACAGCCCCACCAGAATCAGAAAGCTCATGCCGGTAATCAGCGCCGTCGCTTTGCGATGGCGGCCCATGCTGCTGGTAATACTCAAGCCCACCATGACGGCGATGCTGCCGGCAACGATCCCGGCCTCGGGCCAGAACCCTTCCGGCAACGGCAAGCGAATCGCCGCGCCTGTGGCCCAGCCGGGTATCAGATAGGCAACGCTCCAGCCCGCGGCGGCCAACAGGCTGACGGCGGCGAAGCGGGGGAAGGGCATGTCGAACATTCCTGCGACCATCGGCAGCATTGGTCGCAACGGGCCGATAAAGCGTCCGACTAACAGGCTGGCAATGCCATAACGCTGAAAATACGCTTCGGCCCCGGCGATCCATTCCGGATGATGGCGCAACCCCGGCAGGCGCCGGATGTTCTGGTGGAAATGTCGCCCCAGGAAATACGAAACGATGTCGCCCAGCACGCCGCCGAGGAAACCCAGCAGCAATGTTTCACCCAGCGACAGTGCGCCACTGCCGGCCAGTACTGCCACGGCAAACAACAACACCGTACCGGGTACGATCAGCCCGGCAATCGCCAGGCACTCCACACACGCCACTACGAACACTGCCATGGCCAGCCACTGCGGATTGACCGTCAGCCAACCGGTCACGCTATCGAGCCATGGGCCCATAAAAACAACTCCATCGAATGTTCACTTGGCCCCAAAGGGACGAATCTCCCAAATACTGAAAGACCGCTTTCACTGGGATTCCCGTTTGCCCGGGCATGTTTCAAGTCAGCAAAAAATAATCGCGCCCTTCGACCTGACCCCGACGCAACGGGTTGCGTGTGCAGTACGGCGCGTAAGCCGCATCGACGAAGCGGTACATTAAATGTCCGTCGCGCCCCTGGGGGATGCCCAGGCGTGTGGTCTGGATGATGTGGCCGGGCGCAGGCCCGATGTCTTCCACCAGCAGCACTTCATGGTCAAAACGCTTGGCGTCCCAGACCGGCACCTTCAGCCCCAGCGCCTTGCACAGCAACGTCTGTCCGGCGCACAGCTTTTGCGAGGGGCGAGGGCGGCCCTGGGCGTCGGGATTGTTCAGCAGCATCTGCGCCAGGCTGGCTGGCCCGCTCAGTTCATCGACCCATGGATAGGCGGATTTGATCAGCACCGCATTGCCCGGACCTTGGGCACTGAAGTTCAGGGAATCGCCGCCGCGGGCGTAATACATATAAATGTGGCCGCCATCCAGAAACAAAGCCTTACGCTTTTCTGTGTAACCCAAGGAGGCGTGGCTGCCTTTTTCTTCGCAGTAATAGGCTTCGGTCTCGATAATTCGGGCGCTGAGCCACAGGTCGTCGACCCGGTGGCGGATGATTTTGCCCAGCAGATCCCGGGCCAGTGTTTGGGCATCACGGTCGAAAAATGCATCCGGCAGCGCCTTGGGCGTGCGTGTGTCGGCGGTGCGAACGGTCAGATTAGTCATGATGAACAGCGTTTATCAGGGCTGATTGAGTCGTGATGATAACAATATGCGGCTTAATCACGGCTGAACGTCGGCAAATTGCTCTCCATTTCGACCATCCGCCCGTCACCGCTGTTAGTCCAGAGACGCGACAGCTATAATCTGCCGCTTTCCTCTTTACCAAGACCACAGCAGACCATGACTGAGTCCGTTCTTGACTACATGACCCGTTTGGGTCGCGCCGCCCGCGAAGCTTCCCGCGTGATCGGCCGTGCCAGCACCGCGCAGAAAAACCGCGCCTTGCAGGCGGCCGCCAATGCGCTGGACGCCTCCCGCGCCGAGCTGTCCGCAGCCAATGAACTGGATTTGGCCGCTGGCCGCACCAATGGTCTTGAGCCGGCCCTGCTGGAACGCCTGGCGCTGACTCCGGCGCGCATCGACGGCATGATCGTCGGTTTGCGTCAGGTCGCGGCCTTGCCGGACCCGGTCGGCGCGATCCGCGACATGAGTTACCGGCCGTCGGGCATTCAGGTCGGCAAGATGCGCGTGCCGTTGGGCGTGATCGGGATCATCTACGAGTCCCGGCCTAACGTGACCATCGATGCTGCCAGCCTGTGCCTGAAGTCCGGCAACGCGACCATCCTGCGTGGCGGCTCCGAAGCGATTCACTCCAACCGCGCCATTGCCGCCTGCATCCAGCGCGGCCTGGCCGAGGCCGATCTGCCGGCCGCGGTGGTGCAAGTCGTCGAAACCACCGACCGTGCCGCCGTCGGCGCGCTGATCACCATGCCCGAATACGTCGACGTCATCGTACCCCGTGGCGGCCGTGGCCTGATCGAACGGGTCAGCCGCGATGCCCGCGTGCCCGTCATCAAGCACCTGGACGGCATCTGTCACGTCTACGTCAGTGCCCACGCCGATCTGCCGAAAGCCCAGCGCATCGCATTCAACGCCAAGACTTACCGTTACGGCATCTGCGGCGCGATGGAAACCCTGTTGGTCGATCAAGCCGTCGCCAAAGAGTTTCTGCCGGCGATGGCTGCCCAGTTCCGCGAAAAAGGCGTCGAACTGCGCGGTTGTGAGCGCACTCGGGCGATCATCGAGGCCGTCGCGGCCACCGAGGAAGACTGGACCACCGAATACCTGGCGCCAATCCTCTCGATTCGCGTGGTCGACGGGCTGGATCAGTCCATCGAGCACATCAACCAGTACGGCTCCCATCACACCGACTCGATCGTCAGCGAAAACCTGGCCGACACCCGGCGTTTCGTGGCTGAAGTCGATTCGTCCTCGGTGATGATCAACACCCCGACCTGCTTCGCCGATGGCTTCGAATACGGATTGGGTGCCGAGATTGGCATTTCTACTGATAAGCTGCACGCCCGCGGCCCAGTGGGCCTCGAAGGTCTGACCTGCGAGAAGTACATCGTGGTCGGTGACGGTCAGCTGCGCGGCCAGGAGTCGCTCTGACTTGGGCGACCTCGACCCGTCAGCCCCAGTGACCGCCAGCGAGCCCCGGCCTCGACGCATTGGCGTACTGGGCGGGACCTTCGACCCGGTGCACATCGGCCATTTGCGCGGTGCGCTGGAAGTCGCCGAATCGCTGGCTCTCGATGAGTTGCGTCTGACACCCAGTGCCAGGCCGCCCCATCGGGACAAGCCGCAGGTATCGGCGAAGGACCGTCTGGCGATGGTCAAGTGCGCGGTGGCCGGTGTGGCACCGTTGGTGGTGGATGCCCGCGAATTGCAGCGGGACAAGCCGTCCTACACCATCGACACCCTGGAACTGATGCGCGCCGAACTTGCCGCTTCAGACCAGGTTTTTCTGCTTTTGGGCTGGGACGCATTTTGCGGCCTGCCCACTTGGCACCGCTGGGAAGAGTTGCTCCAGCATTGCCACATCCTGGTGCTGCAACGCCCGGATGCCGACAGCGAACCGCCGGATGCCTTGCGCAACCTGCTGGCAGCACGTTCGGTGAGCGACCCGCTGGCCCTCAAAGGGCCGAGCGGACAGATTGCATTCGTCTGGCAGACACCGCTCGCGGTATCCGCCACCCAGATCCGTCAACTGCTGGCCAGCGGTAAGTCGGTACGTTTCCTGGTGCCCGACGCGGTCCTGGCCTACATCGATGCGCACGGACTTTACCGTGCGTCGAACTGAAAAAGGGCGCGCTTCAAGGCACGTGAATGCGTGTATCGAAGCGCCCGAACATACGAGCAAAACGAGTTTTATATGACTGACAAAGACGTAAACAAAGTAAAGCGCAAGGGCACATTCAAGAGCGCACCGCTGCCAGTAGAAGCACCAACTGGCGCGCCACTGGCCGGCGAAGAGCTGGTCAAGGTTGCCGTAGCAGCCCTGGAAGACGTCAAGGCCCAGGACATCCAGGTGATCGACGTTCGTGAAAAGCAGAGCATCACTGACTACATGATCATCGCCACCGGTACGTCCAACCGCCAGATCGGCGCGATGCTGGACAAGGTCCGCGAAGCCGTCAAAGCCCAAGGCGTCAAGCCGCTGGGTGAAGAAGGCAAGGGCGACAGCGACTGGGTGCTGCTGGATATGGACGACGTCATCGTGCACATGATGACCGCCTCGGCGCGCCAGTTCTATGACCTGGAACGCCTGTGGGCCGGCGCCGAGCAAAGCCGTTCTGCCAGCGCTGCACACCACAGCCCTGAGAACACCCATGAGCATTTCACCAAGCTCAACAAAGACCAGCAATAAGGGAACGCTGTGCGACTGCGACTGATCGCCGTCGGTTCACGCATGCCCAAGTGGGTGGAAGAAGGCTGGCATGAATATGCCAAGCGTCTTCCTTCCGAGCTGGCGCTGGAACTGGTGGAAATTCCGCTCAACACCCGCGGCAAGAACGCTGACGTGGCGCGCTTTATCCGTCAGGAAGGCGAAGCCATGCTGGCCAAGGTCGGGCCGAACGAGCGCGTTGTCACCCTCGAAGTCCACGGCAAGCCCTGGAGCACCGAGCAACTGGCGGTCGAACTCGATCGCTGGCGGCTGGACTCGCGCACGGTGAATTTCATGGTCGGCGGCCCCGAGGGGCTGGCGCCGGAAGTCTGTGCCCGGGCGGATCAACGTTGGTCGTTGTCGCCGTTGACGTTGCCGCACCCGCTGGTGCGGATTCTGATCGGCGAACAGCTGTATCGTGCCTGGACAGTGCTGTCCGGCCACCCTTACCACAAGTAGTTCTGCCCTCATGTCCCAGCCGATCCGCATCAAGGACCACGAAAAAGACGCCCGTCTGGTGCGTGGCCGCGTCGTGTTCGGGGCTATTGCGGTAGTGACGCTGATCGGCGTGCTGATCGCGCGGCTGTATTTCCTGCAGGTGATCCAGTACGAGTACCACTCGACCCTGTCGGAAAACAACCGCGTCCATGTGCAGCCGATTCCGCCGACTCGCGGGCTGATCTACGACCGCAATGGCGTGGTGGTGGCCGACAACCGGCCCAGCTTCAGCCTGAGCATGACTCGCGAACGCTCCGGCGACTGGCAGCAAGTGCTCGATGTGATCGTCGAAGTGCTTGAGCTGACGCCCGAGGACCGGGTGATCTTCGAGAAGCGTATGCGTCAGGGGCGTCGGCCGTTCGAGCCGGTGCCGATCCTGTTCGAGCTGACCGAAGAGCAGATCGCCCGCATCGCGGTGAACCAGTTCCGTCTGCCGGGTGTGGAAGTGGTCGCACAGCTGGTTCGTCACTATCCGCAGGGCGCGCACTTTGCGCACTCAGTGGGATATATGGGGCGGATCAACGAGAAAGAGCTCAAGTCTCTGGACCCGGTGAGTTACAGCGGCACCCATCAAATTGGCAAAACCGGCATCGAGCGCTTCTACGAGCCCGAATTGCACGGTCAGGTTGGTTACGAAGAAGTCGAGACTAACGCCCGTGGCCGCGTGCTGCGGGTACTCAAGCGTACTGAACCGATTTCCGGCAAGGACATCGTCCTGAGCCTGGACATCAAATTGCAGGAAGCCGCCGAAGCCGCACTTGGCGGTCGCCGTGGCGCGGTCGTGGCGCTGGATCCGGCGACCGGCGAAGTGTTGGCGATGGTCAGCCAGCCGAGTTTCGACCCGAACCTGTTCGTCACCGGCATCAGTTTCAAAGCTTACTCCGAGCTGCGTGACTCCATCGACCGGCCACTGTTCAACCGCGTGCTGCGCGGTCTGTACCCGCCGGGCTCGACCATCAAGCCGGCGGTGGCGATTGCCGGCCTGGATGCGGGCGTGGTCACGGCGTCGACCCGGGTGTTCGACCCGGGCTACTACATGCTGCCCAACTACGATCACAAGTACCGCAACTGGAACCGTACCGGTGACGGCTTTGTCGATCTAGACACGGCGATCATGCGTTCCAACGACACCTACTTCTATGACCTTGCGCACAAGCTGGGGATTGATCGGTTGTCGTCCTACCTGAGCAAATTCGGCATTGGCCAGAAGGTCTCCCTGGACATGTTCGAAGAGTCGCCGGGGCTGATGCCGACACGGGAATGGAAGCGCGTGACCCGTCGTCAGGCCTGGTTCCCGGGCGAGACGCTGATTCTGGGGATCGGGCAGGGCTATATGCAGTCCACTCCGTTGCAACTGGCGCAGGCCACGGCACTGGTGGCCAACAAGGGGGTCTGGAATCGTCCGCACCTGGCCAAGACCATCGAGGGCGAGAAACCGAAGGATGAAAATCCGATGCCGGACATTATCCTGCGCGACCCTTCGGACTGGACCAAGGTCAATCACGGCATGCAACAGGTGATGCACGGTGCCCGGGGTACGGCGCGCAAGGCATCGATCGGCGCGCAATACCGGATCGCCGGCAAAAGTGGTACGGCCCAGGTGGTCGCGATCAAACAGGGCGAGAAGTACGACCGCTCCAAGGTGCAGGAGCGCCACCGCGACCACGCCTTGTTCGTCGGCTTCGCGCCGGCCGACAACCCGAAAATCGTGGTGTCGGTGATGGTCGAGAACGGCGAGTCCGGCTCCGGCGTCGCCGCGCCGGTGGTGCGTCAAGTGATGGACGCCTGGCTCCTCGACCAGGACGGCCGACTGAAAGCCGAATACGCCAGCCCTATCAGTGCGGAGGCTACGGCCCGTGAAGAATAATTTCGATCGCATGCTCTCCAGCGAGGATGTGATGCGTCGCCGTGCGACGCTGTTGCAACGCCTGCACATCGACGGCCCGCTGCTGATCCTGCTGCTGACCCTCGCCGCCGGCAGCCTGTTCGTGCTGTATTCGGCCAGCGGCAAGAGCTGGGATCTGTTGGCCAAGCAAGCCACTTCCTTCGGCATCGGCCTGGTATCGATGATCGTCATCGCCCAGTTCGAACCGCGCTTCATGGCCCGCTGGGTGCCGCTCGGCTATGTGGTCGGCGTGATCTTGCTGGTGGTGGTGGACGTCATGGGCCATAACGCCATGGGGGCCACCCGCTGGATCAATATCCCCGGGGTGATCCGCTTCCAGCCCTCGGAATTCATGAAGATCCTGATGCCGGCGACCATCGCCTGGTACCTGGCCAAGCGTTCCTTGCCACCCCAGCTCAAGCACGTGGGGATCAGTCTGGTGCTGATCGGTGTCCCGTTCATTCTGATCGTGCGTCAGCCCGACCTTGGCACTTCGTTGCTGATTCTCGCCGGGGGCGCGTTCGTGCTGTTCATGGGCGGCCTGCGCTGGCGCTGGATCCTCAGCGTGATTGCGGCCGCCGTGCCGGTGGCCGTGGCGATGTGGTTCTTCATCATGCACGACTATCAAAAGCAGCGAATCCTGACCTTCCTCGACCCCGAAAGCGATCCGCTGGGCACGGGCTGGAACATCATTCAGTCGAAAGCGGCCATCGGTTCCGGTGGCGTGTTCGGCAAGGGCTGGTTGCTCGGTACCCAGTCGCACCTGGACTTCCTGCCAGAAAGCCACACCGACTTCATTATTGCGGTGCTGGGTGAAGAGTTCGGCCTGGTCGGTATCTGCGCGCTGTTGCTGATTTACCTGTTGTTGATCGGTCGCGGGCTGGTGATTACCGCCCAGGCCCAGACATTGTTCGGCAAGTTGCTTGCGGGCAGCCTGACCATGACGTTTTTTGTTTACGTTTTCGTCAACATCGGTATGGTCAGTGGCCTGTTGCCGGTGGTAGGGGTGCCGTTGCCGTTCATTAGCTACGGAGGAACTTCGCTGGTGACGCTACTGTCAGCGTTTGGGGTTTTGATGTCGATCCATACCCATCGCAAGTGGATCGCGCAGGTTTGAATAAGGTGAAGATTTCAATGCAAGTAATGCGTGGCTGGGCGACTCGATACGCACCGTGGGTCGGCCTGGTGAGCATCCTTGGTTCCGTGCAGGAAGCATTGGCCGGCGATTACGAAGGCTCAGCCCAGGTGGCCGAGTTCGTTGGTGAAATGACCCGTGACTACGGCTTTGCCGGTGAACAGCTGATGGGCGTGTTCCGCGAAGCCGAGCGCAAACAGTCGATTCTGGACGCGATCTCCAAACCCGCCGAACGCGTCAAGCAGTGGAAAGAATATCGCCCGATGTTCATCACCGACGCGCGCATCGCCCGTGGCGTGGACTTCTGGCGTCAGCACGAGGCGGTGCTGGCCCGTGCGGAGCAGGAATACGGTGTGCCGGCGCAGGTGATCGTCTCGATTATCGGCGTCGAGACCTTTTTTGGTCGCAATACCGGTAATTATCGGGTGATCGACGCCTTGTCGACCCTGGGTTTCGACTATCCTCCCCGTGCTGATTTCTTCCGCAAGGAGTTGCGTGAATTCCTGCTGCTGGCCCGTGAAGAGCAGGTCGACCCGTTGACCCTCAAAGGCTCCTACGCCGGGGCCATGGGCTTGCCGCAATTCATGCCGAGCAGTTTTCGCGCCTATGCGGTGGATTTCGACGGTGACGGCCACATTAATATCTGGACCAACCCCGATGATGCCATCGGTAGCGTCGCCAGTTATTTCAAGCAACACGGCTGGGTCGCCGGCGAACCTGTGGTCAGCCGTGCCGATGTGCGCGGCGATCAGGTGGACGACGGGTTGACCGACGGCATCGAACCTACGAAAACCGTCGGGGAGTTGCGGGCGCTGGGCTGGTCGAGTCATGATGCGCTGCGCGATGATATGCCGGTCACGGCTTTCCGCCTGGAAGGTGACAATGGCCCTGAATACTGGATGGGCCTGACGAATTTTTACGCGATCACGCGTTATAACCGCAGCGTGATGTACGCCATGGCCGTACATCAACTGTCTGAACAGCTGGTCCAAGCACGGGGCGTCAAGTAATGCGGGCATTGCCTATGAATAAACCCCTGAAGCTCATGGCATTCGCCGCGTTGGCGTTGCTGGTCGCCAGTTGTTCGACCAGCCGCTCACCGACTCAGAAGTCTTCCACCGCCGTTCGTTCGGCCCCCGGCCTGGATATCAACCGGGCGCACAAGGATGGCGCACCCTGGTGGGACGTCGACGTATCGCGCATCCCGGATGCCACGCCGACCCTGCACAGCGGTCCCTATAAAGCCAACCCGTACACCGTGCTGGGCAAGACCTACTTCCCGCTGCAGGAATCCAAGACCTACGTCGCGTCGGGCACGGCGTCCTGGTATGGCACCAAGTTTCACGGCCAGAACACCGCCAACGGCGAGGTGTATGACCTGTATGGCATGAGCGCCGCCCACAAGACCTTGCCACTGCCAAGTTACGTTCGGGTGACCAACCTGGACAACAACAAGACGGTGATTCTGCGGGTCAATGACCGTGGGCCGTTCTATTCGGACCGGATCATCGACTTGTCCTACGCGGCTGCCAAGAAGCTTGGCTACGCTGAAATCGGCACAGCGCGGGTCAAGGTCGAAGGCATCGACCCGCAGGAATGGTGGGCGCAGAAAGGTCGTCCGGCGCCGTTGATGCTCAACGAGCCGCAAGTGGCGCAAAATGCCGCGCCGACCGTGACTGCTTCCACTGGCACCGTCGAGCAATGGACGCCACCGCCGCAGCAACACGCCGCAGCCGTTGTGCCTGTGCAGATCGATGCAAAAAAAAACGCTTCTGTACCAGCCTCTGGCCAGTATCTGCAGGTGGGCGCGTTCGCCAACCCGGACGCTGCAGAGCTCCTGAGATCGAAGCTCAGCGGGATGGTGAGCGCTCCGGTGTTCATCAGCTCGATCGTGCGTAACCAGCAGACACTGCATCGGGTGCGCATGGGGCCGATCGGCTCTGCGGGTGAAATCCAGCAGGTGCAGAACAGCGTGCGGCTGGCCAATCTCGGTTCACCGAGCCTGGTCAGCGCCGAGTAACACGTAGTACTTGATTGACGGTTCGCTTGCGGTTTGGGGGGCGAACCGGGTTGTTGGCTCGTTGAAGAACAAAAGCCCGGCAAGGGTTACAGAGTGAGCAACTGAACACGTGACAGCTTTTTGAAAAGTTGTCTGATTAGTTTTGCCCTAGGGCAGTTTCCATTAGCGATTTCGAGAGACGGATGAACATCACCACCTTTGCCAAACGCCTGTGCCTGCTAGTCCCGCTGCTTCTCTCACCCGCGGCTTTCGCGGTCGAGATGATGCCGTCGCCACCGCAATTGGCCGCCAAAGCCTACGTACTCATGGACGCCAGCAGCGGCAACGTGCTGGTAGAGAACAACGGTGACCAGCGTCTGCCGCCGGCCAGCCTGACCAAGCTGATGACCGCGTACATCGCGACCCTGGAAATCCGTCGTGGCCAGATCGGCGAAAACGATCCGGTGACCGTCAGCGAGAACGCCTGGCGTACCGGTGGTTCGCGGATGTTCATCAAGGTCGGCTCGCAAGTTACCGTCAGCGACCTGCTGCACGGCATCATCATTCAGTCGGGCAACGACGCCAGTGTTGCGCTCTCCGAGCACATCGCCGGCAGCGAAGACGCATTCGCCGACCTGATGAACAAAACCGTTGCTGATCTGGGCATGACCAATACCCACTTCATGAACCCGACCGGTCTGCCGAACCCGGAGCACTACTCGTCGGCTCACGACATGGCCGTACTGGCTCGCGCGATCATCCACGAAGACCCGGCTCACTACGCGATCTACTCGCAGAAAGAGTTTTTCTGGAACGGCATCAAGCAGCCTAACCGCAACCTGCTGCTGTGGCGCGACAAGACTGTCGACGGTCTGAAAACCGGTCACACCGACGAAGCCGGCTACTGCATGGTGTCTTCGGCCGTACGTGATGGCATGCGCCTGATCGCCGTGGTGTTCGGCACCAACAGCGAAGTGGCTCGTGCTGCCGAAACCCAGAAGCTGCTGACTTACGGTTTCCGCTTCTTCGAAACCCAGACCTTCTATCAGAAAGGCGCCGAGCTGGCTCAGGCACCTGTCTGGAAAGGCACCACCAATCAAGTCAAGGCCGGCCTGGCTGAAGACCTGACCATGACCTTGCCAAAAGGCCAGCTGAAGAAGCTTGCTGCCAGCATGACCATGAACCCGCAACTGGTTGCACCCATCGCCAAGGGCGACGTGATCGGTAAAGTCGAAGTGAAACTGGACGACAAAGTGGTGCACAGCGCCGATCTGATCGCTCTGGACGCAGTCGACGAGGGTGGTATCTTCCGCCGCATGTGGGATAGCATCCGTCTATTCTTCTACGGCTTGTTCAACTGATAGTGTGCACCTGCATGGCCCCGCGCTGATCCGGCGTGGGGCCTTGCTGTCGCCACGGCTTACGCTTACGAGGCCGTTACGCCATGACCGATACCGAAGTAAAGGCGCCTAAGATCGAATTCCCCAACGTTGATTACCCGGTTAAGGTGATCAGCGATACGGGTGTGGGCAACAAAGACAAGATCATCGAGATCGTCAAGAAACACGCGACGATCAACCATGACCGCGTTGATGAGCGCCAAAGCACCAACGGCAAGTACACCACGATTCAGTTGCACATCGTCGCCACCGACCAGGACCAGCTGTACAACATCAACAGCGAGCTGCGGGCTACCGGCTTCGTGCACATGGTGCTGTGATGCCTGGCACGCTGGGCTTTCGCGAACTCGGCCAGATGGCTTACGAGCCGGTCTGGCATGCCATGCAACGCTTCACCAACGAACGCGGCAGCGATGCCGCCGACGAGATCTGGCTGGTCGAGCACTCTCCGGTGTTCACCCAGGGCCAGGCCGGCAAGGCTGAGCACCTGTTGCTGCCAGGCGATATTCCGGTGGTGCAGGTCGATCGCGGTGGTCAGGTGACCTACCACGGTCCGGGCCAATTGGTGGCCTACCTGTTGCTGGATGTGCGCAAGCTGGGGTTCGGCGTGCGTGACCTGGTCAGCCGCATGGAGCAGTGCCTGATCGAGTTGCTGGCCAGTTACGGCGTGACCGCATCCGCCAAGCCGGATGCACCGGGTGTCTATGTCGATGGCGCGAAAATCGCGTCCTTGGGTCTGCGGATCCGCCACGGTTGTTCCTTTCATGGCCTGGCCCTGAACGTGGATATGAACCTGGAACCGTTTCGACGGATTAATCCCTGCGGCTATGCCGGGCTGGCGATGACCCAGCTGCGCGATCACGCAGGACCGATTGAATTTGCCGAGGTAAGTGCCCGGCTGCGCGCGCAGCTCGTCAAACACCTCGACTATGCTGAGCAGACGACCCTAACGGGCGGAATCGATTGATATGACTACTGATGCAGTGCAAACCATGATCCCGACGCTCGATGTCACCGAGCGTCCGGCCCCGCGTGCCAAGGTTGAAGCCGGCGTCAAGCTGCGCGGCGCCGAGAAGGTTGCACGCATCCCGGTGAAGATCATCCCGACCACCGAACTGCCGAAGAAACCTGACTGGATTCGCGTGCGCATCCCGGTTTCCCCGGAAGTCGACCGCATCAAGGCCCTGCTGCGCAAACACAAGCTGCACAGCGTTTGCGAAGAAGCATCCTGCCCGAACCTGGGCGAGTGCTTCTCCGGCGGCACCGCGACCTTCATGATCATGGGCGACATCTGCACCCGTCGTTGCCCGTTCTGCGACGTTGGCCATGGTCGTCCGAAGCCACTGGACGTGAACGAACCGGAAAGCCTGGCTATCGCCATCGCCGACCTGAAACTGAAATACGTGGTCATCACCTCGGTAGACCGTGACGACCTGCGTGACGGTGGTGCCCAGCACTTTGCCGACTGCATCCGCGAAATCCGCAAACTGTCGCCGAACGTACAGCTCGAAACCCTGGTCCCGGACTACCGTGGCCGTATGGACATCGCGCTGGAAATCACCGCTGCCGAGCCGCCGGATGTGTTCAACCACAACCTGGAAACCGTGCCGCGCCTGTACAAGGCTGCGCGTCCGGGGTCGGATTACCAGTGGTCGCTGACCCTGCTGCAACGCTTCAAGCAGATGATGCCGCACATTCCGACCAAGTCCGGCCTGATGCTGGGTCTGGGCGAAACCGACGAAGAAGTCATCGAAGTCATGAAACGCATGCGCGAACACGACATCGACATGTTGACCCTGGGCCAGTACCTGCAACCGTCCCGCAGCCACTTGCCGGTCCAGCGCTTCGTGCACCCGGACACCTTCGCCTGGTTTGCCGAGGAAGGTTACAAGATGGGCTTCAAGAACGTCGCTTCCGGCCCGCTGGTACGCTCCTCGTACCACGCCGACGAGCAGGCGAAGCTGGTCAAGGCCGAATTGATGTCGTCCTGATTCCGCGCTGAAAAAAGAACACGCCCGCAAGGTTAGTCCTTGCGGGCGTTTTCATTGGCGGTGCCCACATCCTCTTCAGGCTTTTCCTGCAAGCCGTGGTGCGACTGACCCTCTTTTGTTTATTCCCGTTCCTGACTACTGTGTGCTGAAGCATTCACACAGGGAGAATCATGGATGACTGCTCGACCGACCCACACCCTTTGTCCTCACGTCCCTGTTCCGGCCTTGCCGCCTGCAGGGCTGATCGGCGTCATTGCGCCTGCCGGCCCCGCTGCCCTGGACACCGATAAAGCGATTGCCTGGATGCGCGCTCGCGGCTATTCGCTGCGAGTGTTCCCCGGCGTTTACGAGAAAGACGGCTACCTGGCCGGCAGCGACGATGTGCGGCTCAATGACTTGCACGCGGCATTTACCGACCGCGAGGTCGACGCCATCATCTGTTTGCGTGGCGGTTACGGTACGCCGCGTTTGCTCGATCGTATCGATTTCGAGTTACTGCGCAACAATGCCAAACCGTTCATCGGCTATAGCGATATCACTGCACTGCATCTGGCAATCAGCCGTTATGCAGGTTTCGTGACGTTTCACGGCCCGATGCTCAATGCTGACCTGCTGGGTGACAAGCAGAAACCCACCGAGTCCTCGTTTTTCAACATGTTGCGCGGGCAGGTGACGGCGGACAGCGTGCTGGTGCACCCGGCGGCCTACCCGTTGACGACCGTCTCGCCAGGCATTGCTTACGGGCGTTTGCTGGGGGGCAATCTGTCGATGATCGCCGCGACCATGGGCACGCCTTACGAGATCGACGCCGAGGGCGCCATCCTGTTCATCGAAGACATCAACGAGCCGCTTTATCGCATTGATCGGCTGCTGACCCACTTGCGTCTGGCCGGCACGCTGCACAAGTTGCGCGGGGTTCTGGTGGGGGATGTGGCGGGCGTGGACACAATCGCGCTGGAGGGCTTGCTCAAGCAGACCTTCGCGTCGTTGCGCATACCCGTGCTGGCGGGGTGGCGCAGCGGGCATTGCGACCCGAACCTGACGTTGCCGATGGGGGCACTGGTCAGGCTGGATGCGGGGAGCAAGACGTTGGTGTTGGAGCAGGATGTGGTGATCAAGTAACAACACATCGCAAAAAAAGATCGCAGCCTTCGGCAGTTCCTACAGGTGTACACAAAACCCTGTAGGCGCTGTCGAAGGCTGCGATCTTTTGCTTTTAGCGGTTACGCAAACCTTCGAGCAACTTGTGCGTAGGGTACCCATCCGCCGGCCAGCCAAACGACTGCTGCGCGCTGCGGATTGCTTTACGGGTATTGGCGCCGATGATGCCGTCGGGGGTGCCGGCGTCATAGTTCCGGGCGCTCAGCAGGGTTTGCAGCTCGATTCGCTCGGTACGGCTCAGCGGCAAGTCATCTTTTGGCCATAGACCGTTGATCAGGCCACCGCCATTGAAACGCTCAGACAACAGGCTCACGCCCAAGGCGTAGGACGAAGAGTTGTTGTACTTGAGGATTGCGCGGAAGTTATCGAAGATCAGGAATGCCGGGCCGCGATAGCCTGCCGGCAGGAGCAGGGCGGCCGATAGGTGTTCGGAACCGGCCGGAACCTGGACACCATTGGGCAGGGTGACCCCCAGTTGCTGCCACTCGGCGACGCTTTTGCGGATCGCGCCATCGGCCAGGACGTAATTGAAGCTGCTCGGCAGTTGTACTTCGAAGCCCCACGGCTGGCCTTTCTGCCAGCCAGAGCTTTGCAGGTAGTGCGCGGTCGAAGCCAGTGCATCAGCGGCGCTGTTCCAGATGTCACGGCGGCCATCGCCGTCGAAGTCCACGGCGTGGGTGTTGTAGGTGGTCGGGATGAACTGGGTCTGGCCCATGGCGCCCGCCCAGGAGCCGAGCATTTTCTCGGGTTCAATATCGCCCTGTTGCAGGATTTGCAGGGCAGCGATCAGCTGCGCGTGAGCAAAGCCTGGGCGTCGACCTTCATAGGCCAGGGTTGCCAGGGAGTTGATCACAGACTTGTTGCCCTGGAACTGACCGAAGTTACTCTCCATGCCCCACACCGCCACCAATGCCTGACGGTCGACGCCATAGCGCTGTTCGATGCTTTGCAGGATATCGGCGTACTGGCTGACCAGTGCCTGACCTTTGCGCACCCGCAGCGGCGACAGCGCGCCATCGAGGTATTCCCACACCGGACGAGTAAATTCCGGCTGGCTGCGGTCGGCACGGATCACGCTGGCGTCCAAACTGACATTGGCAAAGGCACGGTCGAACAGGTCGGCGCGAATGCCGGCGGCGAGGGCGTCTTTGCGAAAACCCGCCTGCCATTCAGCAAAGGTCTGGGTGGGCTGGATGTCGAGATTCTCACCGGTCGGAACCACCGGTGGAATGACCGCAGGGGCCGTGGCAACGGCTTGGGTCTGAAGCGGCTGGGCGTCGGCGGCGGTGGGTTTTTCCGCGCAGGCGACAAGCAGAACGAGGCTGGAGGCAGCTATCAATTGGCGAAGGTGCCAACGACGGGAAAGACAAAGGGGCATGCACAGGTCCAGAGGATACGAATCAGGTGCAGACCTTAACATGTTGAGCGATGGCTTGCCTTTCAGGCTGCCAGAAAGTAAGAAGCCTCCCAGCTATTAGACTGGAAGGCTTCGCGGCGGTAGCTGCCTTTGCCCTTGCCGGCTCGTTCCTGACGGCTGCGGAACAGTGGCTGGGCGATGATGGATTTGGCCTTATTGGGGCCATGCTTGGATGGCTTTTTGCTCATGATGATCTCTCGCAAGTGAGTGGATTTTGCGGGGCAAATCATCGGCCGAAGTTGGGGTTCTGTCTAGTCCCGCATTGCGTAGGACCTTTCGCCGATCGCCCTGTAGCAGCTGGCGAAGCCTGCGTTCGGCTGCGCAGCAGTCGTAAACCCTGAGTCCGGAATCATCCTGACACACTGCGTCGTCTGACTTGGCGACTGCTTCGCAGCCGAACGCAGGCTTCGCCAGCTGCTACAGAGAGCGTGCTTACTCGGCAGGCAACGACAATCTCTGCCCAGCCATCAACAACGTCAACCGGCTCAAACTCATCCAGGGTGAACCCGCCGCCTGGCCTTTGATTTGCGCGTCGATGCGCTGTGCTTCAAGCAGCAATTGCGCCCAGCGTTGCGCCGAGTAGCGTTGCAGTGCCTTGCTCATCAGCGGTTTGCGCTTGTCCCAGACCGGCGGTCGGGCCTGACTGAAGGCTTTGTCCAGCGGCACGCCCTGGCTGTATTGCAGCGACAGGTTGGCCAGCAGGCGCAGTTCACGGGCCAGCGCCCAGAGAATCACTGGTGGTTCGACGCCTTCGCCGCGCAGCCCTTCGAGCATGCGCAGGGCATGAGCGGCTTCGCCGTTGAGGATAGCGTCGGTCAAGCCGAAGACGTCGAAGCGCGCACTGTCGGCCACCGCCGCTTGCACGGTTTCGACAGTGATCTGACCACCTTCGGCCATCAGCTTGAGCTTTTCGATTTCCTGGGCGGCAGCCAGCAAGTTGCCTTCGACCCGAGCGGCGATCAGTTCGACGGCGTCCTGGCTGGCGGAAAGCCCGGCCTGGGACAGTCGTTGACGAATCCAGCTCGGCAACTGGTTGGTGTCCACGGGCCAGATTTGCACGAACTGGGTCTGCGGACCTTCGACCAGCGCCTTGCCCCACTTGGTTTTCTGCGCACTGCCATCAAGCTTGGGCAGGCTGATCAGCAGCAGCGTGTCTTCTGCCGGGCGCGAGCAGTACTCGATGAGCGCGGCGGCGCCTTTGTCACCAGGTTTGCCGGAGGGCAGGCGCAGTTCCAAAAGACGTTTTTCGGCGAACAGCGACATGCTTGCACCAGCCTGCAGCAGCGTACCCCAGTCGAAACTGGCGTCGGCGGCGAAGACCTGGCGTTCATCGAAACCTTGTTGGCGGGCAGCGGCGCGAATGGCGTCGGCGGCTTCCTGGCACAGCAGTGGGTCATCGCCACTGATGATGTAGACCGGCGCAAGAGCGCCTTGCAGGTGTTTGCCGAGTTGGGCGGGGGCGAGTTTCATAAGAGGAGGCGAACGGGGCGTCTGAGCGCCCCGTAAGTCTTACTGCTGCGGCAGTTCGACAGGCGACTGACGCGGAGTCTCCGCTTCAGCCTTCTGCGCCGCTTCCAGCGCGGCGGCTTCAGCCTTGGCCCGGGCGTCGGCGGTCTGTTGCAGCTGTTCCAACTGAGTCGGGGTGAGCTGTTGCAGACGCAGCATCATGCGTTGAACCAGTTCACGACGAATGTCCTTGCGGGCATCGTTGGCTTCCTGGTCGGAACCCACCAGGTTGTTGCCGTCATGGATGAACACCTTCTGCACTTCAAGTTTGTCGCTCAGCAGTGGCAGGTCACCCTGACCACGGATGTCGTAATTGAGCACGGTGTTCACCTGGTACTCGCCAGTACGGCCGGCACCGGCATAGCTGAGGATGCGCTGGCTTTCCTGCTCATCGGTCAGCACCAGTTTGTAAGGTGCGCCGGTGTAGACCCGGACGCCGCTGCTTTCCAGTATCTGACGCAATTGTGTCACGGTTTCGCCGTAGGCATTGCGGGCGCTCAGGTCGAGTTCCTTGATCGCCAGTTCGGTGGTGCCGGTGCCACGCAGGTGGAAACCGCAGGCGCTCAGCAGGACTGCAAGGCCCATCACCAGCAAATTGCGTTTGATCATCTTGTTGCTCCCCTTGAAACCATGTGGGCCGGTCAAACGGCCCGAAAGGTTTTACTCGGCGCCAGGCTCACCTGGCGCCCGATCCAATTTTTAGCTGGCGACGATATTGACCAGTTTCCCGGGCACTACGATCACTTTACGAATAGTCAGGCCATCGACGAAGCGCAGGACGTTTTCGTTGGCCCGTGCGGCGGCTTCAACTTCTTCGCGGCTGGCGCTGGCTGGCATTTCGATGTGGCCGCGCAGCTTGCCATTCACTTGAATGACCAGTTGCAGGCTGTCTTGTACCAGGGCGCTTTCGTCCAGCACCGGCCAACCGGCGTCGATCACCGGGTCGGCGTGGCCCAGGCGATGCCACAGCTCGTGGCTGATGTGCGGGGTGATCGGGGCGAGCAGCAGAGTCACGGTTTCCAGACCTTCGTGAATCAGCGCGCGATCCTGTTCGGTGCCTTGCGGGGCTTTTTCCAGCACGTTCATCAGCGTCATCACCTGGGCGATGGCGGTGTTGAATTTGTGGTTCTGGCCGACGTCGTGGCTGGCCTGCTTGATGGCCTGGTGGATCGAACGGCGAATGGCTTTCTGCTCGTCGTTCAGGCTGGCGACATCCAGTTTGCCCGGCAGGCCCTGAGTGACGTGTGCTTGAGCCAGGCGCCAGACACGCTTGAGGAAGCGGTGCGAACCTTCAACTCCGGAGTCGGACCATTCCGCGCTCATGTCAGGTGGCGAGGCGAACATCATGAACAGGCGGCAGGTGTCTGCGCCGAACTGGTCAATCATCGACTGTGGGTCGACGCCGTTGTTCTTCGACTTGGCCATCTTCTCGGTGCCGCCGATTTCCACCGGCAGGCCATCTGCGATCAGCTTGGCGCTAATGACCTTGGCCTTGCTGTCGCGTTCGAGTTCGACGTCCGCCGGGTTGAACCAGGTGTAGGCACCGTTGGCTTCGCGACGGTAGTAAGTCTCGGCGATCACCATGCCCTGGGTCAGCAGGTTCTTGAACGGCTCGTTGGAGCTCACCAGGCCTTCATCGCGCATCAGCTTGTGGAAGAAGCGCGCGTAGAGCAGGTGAAGAATCGCGTGTTCGATACCGCCGATGTACTGATCCACCGGCAACCAATGGTCGGCCGCCGATTTTTCTACCAGGCCACCTTCAAAGTGCGGCGAGGCGTAACGGGCGTAGTACCACGAGGACTCGACGAAGGTGTCCATGGTGTCGGTTTCACGCTTGGCCGGTGCGCCGCATTTCGGGCAAGCGCACTCGTAGAACTCGGGCATGCGCGCCAATGGCGAACCAGCGCCATCCGGTACCACGTCTTCCGGCAGCACGACAGGCAGTTGATCTTCCGGGACCGGCACATCACCGCAAGTATCGCAGTGGATGATCGGGATCGGGCAGCCCCAGTAGCGTTGACGGCTGATGCCCCAGTCGCGCAGACGGAACTGGGTGCGCGAGGCGCCGAGGTTTTTCTTGATCAGTGCGACTTCGATGGCGTCGAAAGCGCCTGCGAAGTCGAGGCCGTCGAACTCGCCGGAGTTGATCAGCGTGCCGTACTCGCCGTAAGCGTCCTGCCACGGGGCAGGATTGGTGTCACCTGCACTTGTGCGCACCACCGATTTGATCGGCAGGTTGTACTTGTGAGCGAACTCGAAATCACGCTCGTCGTGCGCCGGAACTGCCATGACCGCGCCATCGCCGTAGTGCATCAGCACGTAGTTGGCGACCCATACCGGGAGTTTCTCACCGGTCAGCGGGTGCTCGACGAACAGCGAGGTCGGCAGGCCTTTTTTCTCTTGAGTGGCGACGTCGGCTTCAGCAACGCTGCCGCCCTTGCATTCAGCGATGAACGCTTGCAGTTCAGGGTTGTTCTGCGCCGCCAGGGCAGCCAGAGGGTGTTCGGCGGCCACGGCAACGTAGGTTGCGCCCATCAGGGTATCCGGACGGGTGGTGAAGACTTTCAACGCGCCGGCTTCACCGATGGAAGCGACGTCGTATGGGAACTGCACTTCCATGCCGCGGGATTTGCCGATCCAGTTGCGCTGCATGGTCTTGACCTGTTCAGGCCAGCCAGTCAGTTCGTCGAGGCTCTCCAGCAGCTCATCCGCGTAAGCGGTGATCTTGAAGTAGTACATCGGGATTTCGCGCTTTTCAATCAGCGCGCCGGAACGCCAGCCGCGACCGTCGATCACTTGCTCGTTGGCCAGAACGGTCTGGTCGACCGGGTCCCAGTTCACGGTGCCGCTTTTTTTGTAGATCACGCCTTTTTCGAACAGGCGAGTGAACAGCCATTGTTCCCAGCGGTAGTAATCGGGCTTGCAGGTGGTCACTTCGCGCGACCAGTCCACCGCCAGGCCCAGGCTACGCAGCTGGCTTTTCATGTAGGCGATGTTTTCGTAGGTCCACTTGGCGGGCGCTACGTTGTTCTTCATCGCGGCGTTTTCCGCCGGCATGCCGAAGGCGTCCCAACCCATGGGTTGCAGGACGTTCTTGCCTTGCATGCGCTGGTAGCGGGAGATCACGTCGCCGATGGTGTAGTTGCGCACGTGCCCCATGTGTAGCTTGCCGCTGGGGTAAGGGAACATCGACAGGCAGTAGAAAGTCTCCTTGCCTGGCTGTTCACTGACTTCAAAGGACTTTTGCTCGTCCCAGAACGACTGGGCGGCGGCTTCGATTTCACGGGGCTGATATTGTTCGTGCATGGCTACTTTTGAACTGAATAGGGGTGGCCTAATCCTCTTCAATGCAACGCTGGACGGTGATGACGCCAAATCGGCGTTTCGCTGCCCAGCCGAGCTGGAAGTGGAGTTACAGGAAGCGCCGTAGCATACATGACGGCACTCTACCGAGGGAAACCCTGATTACACGCAAGGGCGCGGCCAATTCCCGCCCCAAGGGCCGTTGGTCGCGGCGCTCAGCCGGTTTTTTCAGCGAAGCTAAGCTCTAAAAGGGGAGTGAGTCTTATCTTCAATGAGGTGATGGATGGTTGATTCACAGCAAAAAGCTACAAAACCGGAGTTGTACGAAAGACTGATCGACCGTCTCGCAATGGCCCTGGACGCGGCCAAAACCGCTGGACGGCTTCGCGACGAGCGTCCCCTGGAGCTGGAACTGCGTGGTTTGACCCCCGCAGAGTTTGAACTGGTCAAGGCCTATCTGGACCGCAGTGAACGTGAAACGCACGGATGCTTGTCAGCAGCAGTGAAGCAACTCGAGGCACCACGTACGGCCAAGATTGTCTGGCTCAAGGATAAGACACCCGGCGGAGGCGCGGTAAAGGTCCGGTCTCTGCAGTTCAAGTAAGGACACTTGAAACCATCGCATATGGTTTTTTGAAATAAAGTCCTTCCGCATTTGTTGTCGCATTGCGTTAACCCACTTAGGCTTCGGGCATCTATGGAGATGCCCGATGCCTTTTCGTTATTTCATTAAACAACTTCTATTGCCGCCCGGCGTTCTTTTGCTGTTACTGGTACTCGCCTGGTGGTGGCGCCGCTCAAGGCCGAGGCTGGCGGGAGCGTGCTTCGTTATGGGGGTGGGCGGCTTCTGGTTGATGAGCCTGCCAGTCATGGTGGAGTGGACTGCCAGGGTTCTGGAGCGCGAGCCGCCGCTCGTACGCGAGGAATGGGCCACCCTGGGCCAGCGCGCCGATGCGATCGTGGTGCTGGGTTCCGGGCGTGAGCGTGGCGACCTGGCCTGGGGCGTCGACCAGCCCACCGGCGTAGGACTTGGGCGCGAGCGTTATGCCGCGCGTCTAGCCAAGGCTTCCGGCTTGCCGATTCTGGCCAGCGGCGGCCTGCATTACGGGACACCGCCGACTGAAGCGCAGCTGATGGCGGATTCGTTGCTCGATGATTTTGGCGTGACGGTACGCTGGCAGGAAGGGCGCAGCCGCACAACGTGGGAAAACGCGCAGTTCAGCGCCCAGGTATTGTTGCCGCAGGGGATCAAACGGGTGGTGGTCGTGACTCAGGCGTGGCATATGCCGCGGGCGGTCTGGAGCTTTGAACAGGCCGGATTTGAGGTGGTGCCGGCGCCGGTGGGGTTTTTAGGCGTGGACAATGCGCGGCCACTGGGTGGCTGGATGCCAGAATTCAAATCGATCTGGCAATCGGGGCAGTTGATGAATGAGCTCGTGGGGCAGGTCGGGTATTGGATGTTCTATCGAGGCGAGCCCGTTGAGGAGTGATCATTCCCACTCCAGTGCATGGGAATGATCCTGCCGGGTTAAACGGTCTTCGCCATCCGGTTGGCCATCAACGCCCAGCCAAACAACAGCACGCAAATGATGATCAACGGCCACGAACGCCATTGCAGATACGGCGTCAGGTTATGCATTGGCACCACTTCGCCGTACAGAATACCGCGTTCGAACTGCGGGATCCGGGCAGTGATCTGGCCGAACGGATTGATCAGGCCGGTCACGCCGTTGTTGGTGGCGCGGATCATCCAGCGGCCGGCCTCGAGGGCGCGCATCTGCGCCATCTGCAAGTGTTGCAATGGGCCGATCGAGGTGCCGAACCAGGTGTCGTTGCTGATGGTCAGCAGCAAATCGCTGCGGGCGGCGAGGCCGGCGGCGAATTCCGGGTAGACCACTTCGTAGCAGATGTACGGCGCAATCTGATAGCCCTTGGCCTGTAGCAGCGGTTGATCGGCCGGTCCACGGGCAAAGTCGGACATCGGCAGGTCGAAGAACGCGATCAGGCCGCGCAAGACTTCCTGCAACGGAACGTATTCACCGAATGGCACCAGTTTCTGCTTCAGGTAAGTGCCATCACCTTCACCGACAACGGTGATGCCGTTGAAGTAGCGCTTCTCGTGATGGACTTCCTGGCGAATCGGCACGCCGGTAATCAGCGCGGATTTACGATCTGCAGCGAAGCTGCCCATCATGTCCAGATAGCCCTCGGCGGACTCCTTGAGCACCGGGACCGCCGTTTCCGGCCAGATCAGCAGGTCGACGGGTTTGGAGCTGAAACTCATGTCGCGGTACAGCGCCAACTGCGCGTTGATCTGCGACGGGTCCCATTTCATGCTTTGTTCGATGTTGCCCTGAATCGCCGCGACGCTCAGCGGCGCACCCGAAGGGCTGGTCCAGGCGTGTTCCTTGAGCGCGATGCCGATCACCCACGGGCCGGCCAGCAGCAACACGCCAGCGGCAATAAAGCCCTTGCGAGCGGTGCGAATCAGGCGCGGTGCGTTGTAGATCAGCGCGGCGGTCAGGGCCAGCGCGAAGGAAATCAGCCACATCCCGCCGACCGGCGCGAGCCCGGCCAATGGGCCGTCGAGCTGGCTGTAACCGGAATATAGCCACGGGAAACCGGTGAGGAACCAGCCGCGAAAGGCTTCCTGGCCCACCCACAGCGCCGCAAACGCCAGGGCATCGGCCAGCGGCGCTTCGTTACGGCGCAGCCAGCGCGCCCAAATCCAGGCAGGCAGGGCGAAGAACCAGGCAATCGCTGCGGTGAAGAGCAGCATCAAGAACCCGGCCAGCAGTACAGATGCGCCGCCGAAGTTGTGAATGCTGTAGTAGATCCAGCTGGTTCCGCCGGCAAACAGGCCGAAACCGAAACACCAGCCACGGCCCAAGGCCTGGCGGGGGCTCAGTTCGCGCAAACCGGCGTAAAAGAAACCGACCGCCAGCAATGCCAGCGGCCAGATATCGAATGGCGCCAAGGCCAGGGTGGTGAGTGCACCGGCCGCCACGGCCAGCAGGTTACCGGGCCAGCCGGGGCGGGTCATCCAGCGCATTTCAATCCTTAGAGTTACCGAGCTATAGGTGTCAGACGCAGCAAATGAATCCGACGGCTGTCGGCGTTCAGGATGCGGAAACGATAGGCGCCGATTTCGGTGATTTCGTTGCGTTTTGGCAAGTGCCCGAACGCGCTCATTACCAGACCGCCGACGGTGTCGAATTCGTCGTCGGAGAATTCGCTGTCGAAGAACTCATTGAAGTTTTCGATCGGCGTCAGGGCCTTGATCAGGAAGTCACCGCTGGGCAGCGGCTTGATGTAGCTGTCTTCTTCGACGTCGTGCTCGTCTTCGATGTCGCCGACGATCTGTTCGAGCACGTCTTCGATGGTCACCAGACCGGCCACGCCGCCGTATTCGTCAATGACGATGGCCATGTGGTTATGGTTGGCGCGGAACTCGCGCAGCAGCACATTCAGGCGCTTGGACTCGGGCACGAAGGTGGCCGGGCGCAACAGGTCCTTGATGTTGAAGCTGTCGCCGTTCTCCTTGAGGATCAACGGCAGCAAGTCCTTGGCCAGCAACACGCCCATCACGTCATCATGGCTTTCGCCGATCACCGGGTAGCGGGAGTGGGCCGAGTCGACCACGGCAGGCAGGAACTCGCGAGGTGTCTGGGTCGCCTTGATGCTGATCATCTGCGAGCGCGGGACCATGATGTCCCGTACTTGCAGGTCTGCAACCTGGATGGCGCCTTCGACGATGGCCAGCGCTTCGCTGTCCAGCAACTTGTTTTGGTGTGCATCGCGCAGCAGCTCCAGCAGCTCCTGGCGGTTCTTCGGCTCGTGGGCAAAAGCCTGGGTGAGCTTACCCAGCCAAGACTTCTGCCCGTTGCTCGATCGATCTTCGCTCATAGCGATTACTCTGAATCCTTTGTTGTAACGATAGGGGATGTGTCTGTTTCGTCGTCCGCATAAGGGTCCGGATGACCCAGTTCTGCAAGCAACGTTCGTTCCAGTGCTTCCATTTCTTCGGCTTCGTCGTCATCTATATGGTCGTAACCAAGCAGATGCAAGCAGCCGTGAATGACCAGATGCGCCCAATGGGCGTTGAGTGCCTTGCCTTGTTCGGCGGCTTCGCGCTCGACCACGGCCACGCAAATCACCAGATCGCCCAGTAACGGGATATCCAGCAACTCGTCCGGCACGTCGGCAGGAAATGACAGCACGTTGGTGGCGTAATCCTTCTGCCGCCAGGTGTGATTCAGTTCGCGGCCTTCTTCTTCGTCGACCAGACGAATGGTCAGCTCGGAGTCGGCGGTGCGCTGGCGCAGGGCCAGTTCGCACCATTTCCGGAACTCGGCTTCACTCGGGGCAGGTGCGTCGCTGGCCAGTTGCAGATCAAGCTCAAGCATCGTGTGGGGTGTCCTTTGGCGCGGCATCGGCAGCGCGATTTTCGAAGCGCTCGTACGCCTCGACGATGCGTTGCACCAGCGGATGGCGCACCACGTCCTTGGGCTGGAAGTGGGTGAAGCTGATGCCCGGAACGTCCTTGAGCACTTCGATCACATGATGCAGCCCGGACTTGGTGCCGCGTGGCAGGTCGACCTGGGTGATGTCACCGGTGATGACTGCCGTGGAGCCAAAGCCGATCCGGGTCAGGAACATCTTCATCTGTTCGACGGTGGTGTTCTGGCTTTCGTCGAGGATGATGAAGCTGTTGTTCAGCGTGCGGCCGCGCATGTAGGCCAGTGGCGCGACTTCAATGACCTGACGCTCGATTAGCTTGGCGACATATTCGAAGCCGAGCATTTCATAGAGCGCGTCGTAGAGCGGGCGCAGGTACGGGTCGATTTTTTGCGACAGATCGCCGGGCAGGAAGCCGAGTTTTTCACCCGCTTCAACCGCCGGACGCACCAACAGAATGCGACGAATCTGCTCGCGTTCCAGTGCATCTACCGCGCAGGCAACAGCCAGATAGGTCTTGCCGGTACCGGCCGGGCCGATGCCGAAGTTGATGTCGTTACCGAGGATTTCCTTCACGTAGCGCAGTTGATTCAAGCCGCGAGGACGAATCATGCCTTTTTTGGTGCGCAAGGCGACGGACGGTTCGGCGGGGGAGTGGTTGTCCAGTTCCTCGACGGCCGATTCCTGCAGGAACAGGTGAACCATGTCCGGCGACAGCTCGGTACCCTTGGTTTCCCGGTACAAGCGACGCAGGAGGTTTTCCGCGGAGGTGGTGTGCTTGGGCTCGCCGATCAGTTCGAACTGGTTTCCGCGGTTGCGGATCTCGATGGTCAGGCGCTGTTCGATCAAGCGCAGATGCTCGTCGAATTGCCCGCACAGATTGGCGAAGCGGCGAGCTTCAAAAGGCTCGAGGATGAAGCGATGTGGTTCTATGGGTGCGTTCAAGGTCGTATTTAGCCGCCCTGGGGCAATATTGATGAAATAAAGGATAACGCCAGTCGCCTGGGTGCGAAAGCTCTTAAATAAGATGCCGGAATCTGACACTTGAACTGTGGCGAGGGGGCTTGCCCCCGTCCGGCTGCGAAGCAGTCGCAAAGTATTGGGGACCGCTTCGCGATCCAACGGGGGCAAGCCCCCTCGCCACAAAAGCCCGGCTCCCGCAGGAGGCGAGGTGTTATTGGATCAACGAACCCCGTAGCGAGTGCGGTTGCGCGGCGTCGATGTGCACGTCGGCGAACTGGCCGATCAGGGTCGGATTGTCGCAGCGGAAGTTGACGATACGGTTATTCTCGGTGCGCCCCTGCAGTTCGCCAGGGTCTTTTTTCGAATAATCGGTGACCAGAATCCGCTGAACGGAGCCCACCATTTGTCGGCTGATCTCGAACCCCTGCTGGTTCAGGCGATGTTGCAGGGCATTCAGGCGTTCTTTTTTCAGTTCCTCCGGCGTTTCGTCGGCGAGGTCGGCGGCCGGGGTGCCCGGGCGTTGGCTGTAGACGAACGAGTAGGAGAAGTCGAAACCGACGTCTTCGATCAGCTTCATGGTCTGTTCGAAGTCTTTTTCGGTCTCGCCCGGGAAGCCGACGATGAAGTCCGAACTGATGCAGATCCCCGGCACGGCGGCCCGCAGTTTGCGCAGTTTGGACTTGTACTCCAGCGCGGTGTGATTGCGCTTCATCGCCGCGAGGATTCGGTCAGAGCCCGATTGCACCGGCAAGTGCAGGTGTTTTACCAGTTCCGGCACGTCGGCGTGGGCCTGGATCAGGCTGTCGGAGAACTCCAGCGGGTGCGAAGTGGTGTAGCGAATCCGGTCGATGCCATCGACGGCGGCGACCACCCGGATCAATTCCGCCAGGTCGGCCAGACGACCATCGTGAGTGGTCCCGCGATAGCCGTTGACGTTTTGCCCCAGCAGGGTCACTTCGCGCACGCCGTTTTCGGCCAGGTGGATGATCTCGGCGATCACGTCGTCGAACGGCCGGCTGACTTCTTCACCGCGGGTATAAGGCACCACGCAGAAGGTGCAGTACTTGCTGCAGCCTTCCATGACCGACACGTAAGCGCTCGGTCCATCGATGCGCGGTTCGGGCAAGTGGTCGAATTTTTCGATTTCCGGGAACGAGACGTCGACTTGCGGCAGTTTGGTAGCGCGTGCGGCGTCGATCATTTCCGGCAGGCGGTGCAGGGTCTGCGGGCCGAACACCACGTCGACATACGGAGCGCGATCACGGATGGCCGCGCCTTCCTGGCTGGCCACGCAACCGCCGACAGCGATGACCATTTCCGGATTGGCCAGTTTCAGTTCGCGCCAGCGGCCGAGCTGGGAATACACCCGGTCCTGGGCGCGTTCACGGATCGAGCAGGTATTGAGCAGGATCACGTCGGCGTCTTCAGCGCGGGCAGTGACTTCCAGGGCCTGATGTTCACCCAACAGATCGACCATGCGCGAGCTGTCGTACTCGTTCATCTGGCAACCGTGGGTTTCGATGTAAAGCTTCTTGGCCATGGAAAGATTCATCACGTGATTCAAAGAACCGCGCATTATAGGGAACATGTCCCAAGGTTCCTACCGCTGCGCGTCCGGTGGCTATGCTATAGTTCGCGCCCTCATTTTTATCCCCGATGTGTTACCCGCCCACCATGACCAAACGTGAAGCTCCAATCTACAAGGTGATTTTCCTCAATCAGGGCCAGGTGTTCGAAATGTACGCCAAGCAGATCTATCAAAGTGATCTGTGGGGCTTTCTGGAAGTGGAAGAGTTCGTCTTTGGCGAGCGCACACAAGTGGTCGTCGATCCGAGCGAGGAAAAGCTCAAGGCTCAGTTCGAAGGCGTTGTGCGCAGTTTTGTGCCGATGCATTCGATCGTGCGCATCGACGAGGTCGAACGCCTTGGCACGCCGAAAATCAGCGAAGCCCGCGGCGCGGTCGGTAATGTCATGCCGTTTCCGATGCCGATGCCTGAGAAGTAAGCAGCAGGTTGATTGGCTGAAGGAGCTTGTTGTGGCGAGGGGGCTTGCCCCCGTTGGGCTGCGAAGCGGCCCTGAGATCAGCCACCTCTATCTTCCAGGCAAGCCGCGTGTGCTGACTTTACGACTGCTGCGCAGCCGAACGGGGCGATGCGGCGTTCCGACAAGCCCCCTCGCCACAGGAGCCCGTGTTCAATTCAGGGAAGTGGCGAAAACGGCGTACGCCCGTCGGCGCTCTGCAATTCCATCAGGTATTTACGGAAAATTTGCCCCAGCACCTGGGTAGCAACTTCCAGATCTTCGCGGGGCATTTTTTCGGCGACTTCGTCGGCGGTGTCCAGCGCGTCTTCGGCGCCGTTGACCGCGGCCATTTTCAGCACGATATACGCCTGAATGTTATTGGCCGGTACGCCTTCGCCATGGAAGAACATGGTGCCGAGTTTGAATTGCGCCTGGGCATGACCTTGCAGCGAGGCCTTTTCGAAGTAGCTCAGGGCTTTATTGAGGTCGCGCGGCACGCTTTTGCCTTCGTAGTAGAACTCACCCAACTCGTATTGCGCTTGCGCATCCCCTTCATCCGACGCTTTCTGGCAGGCGGTGAGCGCTTGCGTCAGGTCTTGCGGCTGAGTATTGAGGGTGCAGCGACCCATCGCCGGGATCAACAACGAGTTGCCGCCTGCTTGTGCGAGCGCGAGCAGGGGCTGAAGGAGCAACAGGCAGCCCAATGCAAGGGTGCGGCCGGTGCGGTTCATGGGAATCGACTTACCTCTGAGGGGCGCGCGGACCCGTCGAGGGATCCAATAAGCGCGCATTATGAAATAAGCAGGGCCAACCTTACAAAGTCTTTACTCGTTTTTCTGCTGCGCGGGGACTATATCACCCACTTTGCGGGGGATTATTGGCAGCTGAGCAGGAAAAAGGCTGCGGATGTAGGTAAAAGCTGACGCTGGCAATCGCCAACGTCAGCGTCGCAGAATTACTTCAGTGCGGCGAAGGCACGTTCGGCGGCGTCCAGCGTCAGTTTCAACTCGGTTTCGCCGTGGGCGATCGAGGTGAAACCGGCTTCGAAGGCGCTCGGCGCCAGGTACACGCCGCCCTCGAGCATTAGGTGGAAGAAGCGCCCGAACAGGTTCGCATCGCTGGCCATCACGTCATCGAAGGTGACGATGTCGTCGGCGCCGCTGAAGTACAGACCAAACATGCCGCCGGCCTGAGTGGTCACGAACGGAATGCCGGCGGCGTCGGCGCGCTGTTGCAGGCCATCGAGCAGGCGGCTGGTGTAGTCGCTCAGTTCGGCGTGGAAACCCGGACGACTGATCAGGCGCAGCGTGGTCAGGCCAGCCGCCATCGCCAGCGGGTTACCCGACAACGTACCGGCCTGGTAGACCGGGCCCAGTGGTGCGATGTGTTCCATGATTTTGCGTTTGCCGCCGAAGCAGCCCACCGGCATGCCGCCACCGATGATCTTGCCGAAGGTGCTCAGGTCCGGTGTTACGCCGTAATAGGCTTGGGCACCGCCGAGGGCGACACGGAAACCGGTCATCACTTCGTCGAAAATCAGCACCACGCCGTGCTTGTCGCACAGGGTCCGCAGGCCTTCGAGGAAACCCGGTGCCGGCGGTACGCAGTTCATGTTGCCGGCCACCGGTTCGACGATGATGCACGCCACGTCCTGGCCGACTTCGGCAAGCATGGCTTCTACTGCGTCGATGTTGTTGAACGGCAGGGTCAGGGTGTGTTTGGCGAACGCCGCCGGTACACCGGCCGAGCTCGGTACGCCTTGGGTCAGGGCGCCGGAACCGGCCTTGACCAGCAGGCTGTCGGAGTGGCCGTGGTAGCAGCCTTCGAATTTGATAATGCTGTCGCGACCGGTGAAACCACGGGCCAGACGGATCGCACTCATGGTCGCTTCGGTGCCGGAGCTGACCATGCGCACCATTTCCATCGATGGCACGATCGAGCAGACCAGATCGGCCATCTCGGTTTCCATCGCGGTCGGGGCGCCATAGGACAATCCGTGCTCAAGCTGTTTGCGCACCGCGTCCAGCACGTCCGGGTGGCTATGGCCGAGAATCATCGGGCCCCAGGAACCGACGTAATCCACATAGCGCTTGTCGTCTTCGTCAGTGACGTAGGCGCCTTCGGCGTGTTTGAAGAACAACGGCGTGCCGCCAACGCTCTTGAACGCACGAACAGGCGAGTTCACGCCTCCGGGGATGTGTTTCTGGGCATTGGCAAACAGGGTTTCGGAACGAGACATTATTTGGCTCTCAAAATCAGGATTTGAACAATTCGTTAAAGGCGCGGGCGCGACGCGTCACTTCAGCCGTGCTCTCGGCGCCGAACAGGCCATGCACCACCGCCAGCAGATCGACCCCATGGGCCACCAGCGGGGCGGCGTTGTCCAGGGTGATGCCGCCGATCGCACAGATCGGCAGGTGCAGTTTGCTGCGGGCCTGGTCAAGCAAGTCGAGGCTGCATGCCGGTGCGCCGGGCTTGGTGTTGGAATTGAAGAAGCGGCCGAAGGCGACGTAACTGGCGCCTTCCTTGGCGGCTTGTTCGGCGAGTTCGAGTTGTGCGTGGCAGGTCGAGCCGATGATCGCTTGACGCCCGAGCAGTGCTCGCACCGGCATCAGTGGGCCATCAGTCTGGCCCAGGTGCACGCCGACATTCAGTCGCGCGGCCAGTTCAGCGTCGTCATTGATGATCAGCTGGGTCTTGTAGCGATCGCACAGATCACGCAGGGCTTCGGCCTCGCGCAGGCGGCGGGCCTCGTCGCTGCTTTTGTCGCGGTATTGCAGCAGGGTGACGCCGCCTTCGAGCGCCGCCTCCACGTACGAAAGAAATTTACCGGCCAGTAGCTGGCTGTCGGTAATGGCGTACAGGCCACGTAGTTTCATCGGACAAGCCTCTGCGCTTTACGCATCGAAAGTTACGAACAGAAATCCAGCGGCAGGCGGCGGGGCACGAACTGGCCTTTGCCCAGCTGTTCCGCATCTCGCAGGGTGCGCCAAGTGTAGTCAAGCGCGCTCTGTACGGCACTGGCGAGGTGTTCACCCTGGGCCAGGCGGCCGGCGAGGGCGCTGGCCAGCGTGCAACCGGAACCGTGATAACTGCCAGGCAGGCGCTGGCAGGTAAAGGTTTCGCGGCGACCGTCGCGGCTGTACAGGCGGTTGTGGATTTCGTGTTCGTCGCCATGGCCGCCGGTGATCAGCAGGTGTTTGACGAATGGCAGGAGTTTTTCCGCGCACTCGTCGGCGGTGCCTTCGGGCAGTTCGGCGAGGATGCGGGCTTCGGGAAGGTTAGGGGTGGCGATAATCGACAATGGCAGCAAGCGTTCGCGCATGGCGTAGCCGACTTCGTCCTTGCCCAGTCGTCCGCCACCGCCGGCGCGCAGCACCGGGTCACAGACCACTGGCAAATGCGGGTGCGCTGAAAGCAGTTCGACCACGGTGTCGACCATTTCCAGGGAACCGAGCATGCCCAGTTTGACGGCGGCGACTTCGGAGTCGTTGAGCACGGCATTGGCCTGGGCCAGCACCCACTCACGATCGAGTACGCGGAAGTCAGTGACGTTGACCGTGTCTTGCACGGTCAGGGCGGTGACGGCCGGAGCCGCATGGCAACCCTGGGCAAGCAGGGCTTCGATATCTGCCTGCAAGCCGGCGCCACCACTAGGGTCGTGGCCGGAGAGACAGAGGACAACGGGGCGAGAGCTGTAGATATTCATGGTGCGCGAGCTTACCACCAAACATGTTTTTCGGGTGTTGTGGCAGCCATCGCGGCCAATACATTGTGGCGAGGGGGCTTGCCCCCGTTGGGGTGCGAAGCGCCCCCTTTGCCTTCTGTCTGGAACACCGCGTCGGCAGATTTACGACTGCTTCGCAGCCGAACGGGGGCAAGCCCCCTCGCCACAGGTGTTCATCACCCACCGGGGCATTGTCACATCCTGATCAAGCCAACAGCTCTAGCTCAATACATTGCGCTGGAACGCCCGTTCTAGAGCCTTTGTAGGAAAAATTTCAATGGTGTTCAATGGCCAGCAACGGCTATGCTAGAGTGGATCCAAACCAATAACAGGTAATACCGGTTTTACGTCTACTCAAAAGGAATGGGGGGCTTCCTGACAGAACCGGACAGGCCACGCTGGGGCTTAAATGCGCTATTTGTTGATGTTGCTGTTGTGCTTGCCCCTCCTGGCGAGCGCCGTCGAGTTCGACGAGTTCACCCAGAGCCTTCCCCTGGGCCGAACGATGCAGGTTTATGAAGACGCGGGCGGTCAAGCGACCATTGCCGATGTCCGTGCGCAAGCCGCGGCCGGGCACTTCAAACCCCACGATAAAGCCACCCTCAACGCCGGCTATTCGCGTTCGGCGTTCTGGCTGAAAATCGACCTGCAATACCGTCCGACCAATCCGTCGGCGCAACGAACCTGGCTGTTGGAACTGGCCTATCCGCCCCTCGATCATCTTGATCTGTACTTGCCCGATGCTGGCGGTGACTATCAATTGGCCCGACAGACGGGCGATGCACTGCCGTTCGCCACTCGAGAGATTCGTCAGAACAACTATCTGTTCGATCTGAACTTTGCGCCCGGGCAGGCGCAAACCGTGTACCTGCGTCTGCAAAGCGAAGGCTCGATTCAGGCGCCCGTCACCTTGTGGTCGAGCACTGCTTACCTTGAAGAACAGCCGGTGCGGCTCTACGTGCTGGGGCTGATCTACGGCGTGTTGCTGGGGATGCTGGTCTACAACCTGTTCATCTTTCTCAGCGTGCGCGATACCAGTTACCTCTATTACATCTTTTACATCGCCTCGTTCGGCTTGTATCAGCTGTCGGTGAACGGCGCGGCCGTGGAGTATTTCTGGCCGAACAATCCGTGGTGGGCCAACGCCGCCACGCCGTTCTTCATCGGCTGTTCGGGGTTGTTCGGCAGCCAGTTTGCCCGCAGCTTCCTGCGGACGGCCACCCACAGCCGCTGGCTGGACCGTGTGCTATTGGCGCTGATCGCGTTCAGTGCGCTGGTGGTCGGGTTGTCTTTGATGACCAGTTACGCCCTGGCCCTGCGTCTGGCGACGGCGTTGGCGCTGGTCTTTACCGTGGTGATTTTCGCTGCCGGGGTTTTCGCCTGGTGGCGTGGCTTGAGGGTGGCGCGTTACTTCATCATTGCCTGGTCGGCATTTTTGCTCGGTGGTGTCGTCAACACGATGATGGTGCTGGGTTATTTGCCCAACGTGTTCCTCACCATGTACGCCAGCCAGATCGGCTCGGCGATCGAAGTGGCGCTGCTGTCCCTGGCCTTGGCCGATCGTATCAACGCGATGCGCGAACAACAGGCGCAGACGTTGTTCGATGCCGGTCAGAAACTCGAAGTACTGAACCAGCAACTGGCTCACAGCAACAGGCTCAAAGACGAATTCCTCGCCACCCTGACCCATGAACTGCGCACGCCCATGAACGGTGTGATCGGTTCGCTGGAGCTGATGCAGACCGTCGAGATGAACCCAGAGCTGGAGCAATATCAGCAAACGGCGGCAGGTTCGGCGCGGGACATGATGCGCATGGTCAATAGCATCCTCACCTTGACCGAGTTGCAGGCCGGCAAGCTCAAGGTCTATCCGGACACGTTCAGCTTGCGCAGTACAGTCGAGTCTTTGCGCGGGCAATTCGATGGCAATGCGTCGGGCAAGTCGCTGGACTTCAAGGTCGAGGTAACGCCCGGGTTGCCGGATCGTTTGTTCGGCGACAGCGGCAAGCTGGTGCAATGCCTGGAATGCCTGTTGGACAACGCAATCAAATTTACCCGAGTCGGTGGTCTGGCGCTGCGGGTGACGGGTAAACCGGCGGCAGAGCCGGGTCGGCTGGCGCTGTCTTTTGCGGTGATCGACACCGGCATCGGTTTTACCGATTTGGGAGAGGCGACGCTGTACCAGCGCTTCTTCCAGCTCGACGGTTCGATGACCCGTGAGTACGGCGGTCTGGGTGTTGGCCTGGCGATCTGTCGGCAGTTGGTCGAATTGCTCGGCGGCCGCCTGAGCCACCGTTCGGAACTGGGCCGTGGAAGCCGCTTCCAGCTCGACGTCGAGTTCGAGCTGGCGGTGGTAGAGCCCGCCTCCTCGATCACCCGGCAAACCACCGGCCTGCGCTTGCCCCAGGAGTGCACGGTATTGCTGGTCGATGACAACAGCATCAATCAATTGGTGATGCGCGGCATGTTGCTCAAGCTTGGGTTCCGGGTACGCACCGCTGACAATGGCCTTGCTGCGCTCGATCAATTGCAGTGTGAAGCGGTTGACGCGGTAGTGCTCGATTGCCAGTTGCCGCCAGCGGACAGCGCCTCCATCTGCCGCCGGATCCGTGCGTTGCCGGGTTGCGCCGAATTACCTGTGTTCATGATTGCCCTGAGTGTGGACCGAGTGCACTGCCCGAGCGACACCGTGGTCGACTACCTGAACAAACCGGTGAAATTCGAGGACCTGCAGGCTGCGCTCTATCGACGGGTGCTCTGTTCTGGACAAGGCGAAAGCGCCGACAGTTAGGCAGATATGCCACTTTGTTCAGCCTCGGGGCGGTGCTTAACTGAAAGTCCCTTGGCTGACCAAAGGAGCCCCGTCATGAACCTGCATCAGTTCGCCGAAACCCACGAAGTCACCAACCAGCCACCGTCGTTGGACGGCACCAACCTCTATCGCATCGACCTGCCTTTGCAGGAATGGTCGCGGCAGTTCGATGCCGGTTGGGCCGAGTCGCGGATCGACGCTTACGGCGCATTGGCCGGCGGGCCGCTGATGGAGGCCGGGTTTGCGGCCAATCAAAACAAACCGGTGTTTGTCAGCCATGACCGTTACGGCCATCGCATCGACCTGGTGGAATTTCATCCGGCTTATCACCAGTTGATGCGCACGGCGGTGGAGCATGGCCTGACAGGGTTGCCCTGGACCGATCCGCAACCGGGCGCCCACGTTGCCCGCGCGTCCATGACGTATTTGCACAGTCAGGCTGAAGCCGGCAGCGGTTGCCCGTTGACCATGACCTTCGCCAGCGTCCCGGCGATGCGCCTGCAACCGGATCTGGCCCGGCAATGGTTGCCGAAAATCCTCGCCACCGAATACGACCCGCGCAATGTCGGCATGGCCCACAAGGCCGGGGTCACCATCGGCATGGCGATGACCGAGAAGCAGGGCGGCACCGACGTGCGGGCCAACACCACCAAGGCCTATCCGGTCGGCGCCGGTGGGCCGGGCCAGGCGTATGAACTGGTGGGCCACAAGTGGTTCTGCTCGGCGCCGATGTGCGACGCCTTCCTGACCCTGGCCCAGACCGACAAAGGGCTGACCTGTTTCCTGCTGCCGCGTCATCGCCCGGATGACACGCGCAATCAGTTCTACATACAGCGGCTGAAAAACAAACTCGGCAACTGGTCCAACGCCTCCAGCGAGGTGGAGTTCCGTGGCGCCCTGGCCTGGATGGTCGGCGAAGAGGGCCGGGGTGTTCCGACCATTATCGAAATGGTCGCCATGACCCGCTTCGATTGCATGGTCGGCTCCAGCGCGCTGATGCGCCAGGCCCTGACCCAGGCCAGCCATCACTGCGCCCACCGCCAGGTCGGTGGCAAGTTGCTCAGCAAACAACCCTTGATGCAAAACGTGCTGGCCGACCTGGCCCTGGAAAGCGAAGCCGCCCTGGCGTTGAGCCTGCGCATGGGCCGGGCGCTGGATCATCTGGATGACGAGCACGAAGCGAAATTCGCTCGATTGGTGACGGCAGTGGGCAAGTACTGGATCTGCAAACGCGCGCCCGCGATGATCAACGAAGCGGCCGAATGCATGGGCGGCGCCGGTTACGTCGAAGAAAGCATCTTGCCGCGACTGTACCGTGAGGCACCGGTCAACTCGACGTGGGAAGGTTCCGGCAACGTGCAATGCCTCGACGTGTTGCGCGCGTTGTCGAAAGAACCGGGCGTGCTCGATGTGCTGTTCAACGAGTTGGGCGATGGCCATGGCGACAAACGCCTGGCCACACACATCGGCCAGTTGCAGAGGGCGTTCAAGGACACTGACGACATTCAATATCGCGCCCGCCAGCTCACCGAAGATATCGCCTTGGGGCTTCAGGCCAGGCTGTTGCTGGAGGCGGGCAATGCGGCGGTCAGTGATGCGTTTATCGCCAGCCGCCTCGGTTCGGCCGGTCGGGTGTATGGAACGTTGCCACGTGGGCTGGATGTGGAAGCGATTGTGGCGCGGTCGACGCCGCAAGGGTTTTGACCATGATTTGATGAACACTACCGGGATTATCTGTGTCTCAGAATTGATGTACAGCCAACACGCCACTGTTCCCGTGAAGCGATGATGCAGGCAAGATGAAGGTCTGCAAGTCAGAACACAGGAAGCTGATCGTGACCGAAGCGTTTATTGTCGTTCAAACCGCCGAGCAAGCCGTGGACCGGCTTGCTGTCTTGCACGAGCGTGCAACCACAGCGCTGAATCAGGCGCTCAAGCGTTATCTCAAGGATCGCGTCGAGCCGGACGCTGAACAGCGTGCCCTGTTTCGTTATCCCGAGTTGCGTCTGACCTACCTCTGCCAGGGCGAAGTCCCACAGACCACTCGCGCCTATGCCAAGGTTCAATTGCCGGGGACCTACAGCGTCACCGTCACTCATCCGGCAGCCTTTCGCAAATACCTGCTGGAACAACTCGTTCCGTTGATGCACGACTTCACCGTGACCGTGGAAGTCGGCGTCAGCCAGCAAAACATTCCTTATCCGTATGTGGTCGAGCAGGGCGATGAACTGGCCGGCTCTGGCGTTACGGCGGCGGTACTGGCGCGGGTGTTCCCGAGTACGGATCTGTCGGCCGCCACCGATGGCATCGCCGATGGCTTGTACGATTGGGAAAACACCGACCCGCTGCCACTGGCCCTGTTCGATGCCGCGCGGGTGGACTTCTCCCTGCGGCGCCTGGTGCACTACACCGGCAGCGACTGGCGGCATGTGCAGCCGTGGATTCTGCTGACCAACTACCACCGTTACGTCGACCAGTTCATCGTTCATGGCCTGGAGCAACTGCGCAAAGACCCGCGTTTTGTGCGCATGGTGTTGCCGGGCAACGTGATCATTGAAAAGTCCATGGACCATGGCGAAGCCTCGGCGATTGCGGCGGGCGTGGTCTGGCATCGTTACCAGATGCCGGCCTATCACCTGATCGCCAGCGACGGCCATGGCGTAACCCTGGTGAACATCGGCGTCGGCCCGTCCAACGCCAAGAACATCACCGACCATTTGGCCGTGCTGCGTCCGCATTGCTGGCTGATGATCGGCCACTGCGGCGGCTTGCGTCAGTCGCAGACCATTGGCGATTACGTGCTGGCCCACGCTTACATGCGCCGCGATGGGATTCTCGACCGGGTGGTGCCGCCGAACATTCCGATTCCGGCCCTGGCCGAAGTGCAGTTGGCGTTGCAGCAAGCAGCGGCCAACATCACCGGTGAGAAGGGCGACGAACTGAAGAAACGCCTGCGTACCGGCACCGTGTTGACCTACGACGACCGTAACTGGGAACTGCGCTGGGCGCAGGAACGTCCGCTGATCAACCTGTCCCGCGCCGTGGCGGTGGACATGGAAAGCGGTACGATTGCGGCCCAGGGTTATCGCTTGCGGGTGCCCTATGGCACGTTGCTCTGTGTGTCGGATAAACCGCTGCACAGCGAAATCAAACTGCCGGGGTCGGCCAACGCGTTCTATGAGCGCGCGGTCAGTCAGCACTTGAAAATCGGCATCGAGGCGGTGGATCTGTTGCGCACCGAGCTCAACTCGCTGCACTCACGCAAACTGCGCAGCTTCGACGAGCCGCCGTTCCGCTGATTGTTCTCATGGTCATTTAACAGTCAGGGCACTAGCATTAGCAGCCCTGACCGTTAGATGTTCTTCTTGCCATGTCCCGTCCTCAACGTCCCGTCTCCCGCCGCCCTGGCGTGAAGCCTGTGTCATCCTCTTCAGCCCCGCGCCGTGTCGCCAAAGCGCCACCGGCCGAGCCGAGGCTGATTCTGTTCAACAAACCTTTCGATGTGCTGACGCAATTCAGCGACGGCGAAGGGCGGGCGACGCTCAAGGACTTTATCGAGATCCCGGGGATTTACCCGGCAGGACGGCTGGACCGTGACAGCGAAGGCTTGTTGCTGCTGACCAACGACGGCCAGCTTCAGGCGCGGATTGCCGACCCGAAACACAAACTGGCCAAGACTTACTGGGTGCAAGTGGAAGGCGAGCCAACCGCCGAGCAGTTGCAGCGTTTGCGCGAGGGCGTCGAGCTGAACGACGGTATGACCTTGCCCGCCGAGGCGCGGCAGCTTGATGAGCCTGAGCTGTGGCCGCGCAATCCGCCTGTGCGTTTTCGCAAAAGCGTGCCCACCAGTTGGCTGGAGTTGGTGATTCGTGAGGGGCGCAACCGTCAGGTGCGGCGCATGACCGCGGCGGTCGGCTTGCCGACGTTGCGCCTGGTGCGGGTCAGAATCGGTGACTGGTCGATCGAAGGGCTCGATCAGGGCCAGTGGAAGGAAGTACCGGCGCGTTTATAGCGTGCCGGATTCGATCAGGCCGATGACCACGCTTTTGATCACGAATGCGGCCACGCCGAGTCCCAATACAAAGAACAGGATGAACGAGCCGAAGCGCCCGGCCTTGGATTTTTTTGCCAGATCCCAGACGATGAAACCCATGAAAATGATCAGGATGCTGACCAGGCCAGTCATCATCCACTCTTCGAAAACTGCAGGATCCATTGAACATCTCCAGCGCGGGTGGGGCTAAAAAGGCCGGAGGAGTATACGCCAAGGGGGATTGGCGAGGTATTGACCTGCGTCGGATTGTGGCGAGGGGGCTTGCCCCCGTTGGGTTGCGAAGCAGCCCCAAAGCCAGCCCATGAGTTTTACCTGACACACCGCGTTCTTTGATTTTACGACCGCTGCGCGGCCGAACGGGGCGGTGCGGCGTTCCGACAAGCCCCTCGCCACAATCAGCTGCGCAGGTGGGTTAGAGGCAGTTCAGTGCTGTTAAGCACCTGGTTCAACACAAAACTCGACCGTACACTCGTCACCCCTTCAATCCGGGTCAGATGCCCCAGCAGCAGCTTCTGATAGTGATCCATGTCCGGCACCACCACCTTGAGCTGATAATCTGCGTCCATCCCGGTCACCAGGCTGCATTCCAGCACTTGCGGTAACGTGCGAATGGCGGCTTCGAAGTTCTCGAAACGCTCGGGAGTATGGCGGTCCATGCCGATCAGCACGTAGGCGGTCAGGCTCAGGCCGAGCATCTTGCGGTCGAGCAAGGCGACCTGGCGGGAGATGTAGCCGTCGTCTTCCAGTTGCTTGACCCGCCGCGAGCAAGGCGAAGGCGACAGGCCGATGCGTTCGGCCAGCTCCTGATTGGAGATGCGCGCGTCGCGCTGTAATTCCGCCAAAATACTCAGGTCGTATCGGTCGAGTTTGCTCATCAATCAGGCCTTTGTCATAACTATTGCGGCAGATTATCTATCCTGAGTTAAAAATTGCGCAAGTGATGTTTATTTGAGCAATCTTCGCAATCCTCTGTCGGTGCTCCGGGCCTATTCTTATTACCAGAATCACTGCTCGGACAAACAGTCCAGTGCGGCTCGCCCAATCAGGCCAGCTGCGGTCGCCACCCCCACCGGGGATGCGTCGGCCCCCGAGCTACACACTGTCCAGAAGACGGCGTGAGGTGAGCCGACGTCATAAGCGTCGAGCACGGACGAAGTTCTCAAAGGGAGGCCGACGGGTCTCCCTTTTTTCTTGCCCGCAATTTGGCATGCCCTTAATAAAGAGCCGCTCAATAAAAAAGTTACGTGACTGATAACCTGTTGCAGAACCGGCCTGCGCTTTCCCAGTCTTACGTACAGGCCCTAACCCGCCGTGAGGAAAAGAATGAAATCGCGCATCTGGCGTTTGGCCGGTGTTGGTTTGCTGTGTGTGAGTGTCACTGCACAATCGCTTGCCGATGAACCGCAGAACCGCGGCCCCGATGGCGGGCAACATGGGCCTGATCATCGTGGCAATGACCAGGGCCAGGGCCGTGGCGGCAGCAATCAGCCACGCCCGCAGAACAACGAAATCATTCGTGGCGACAACAGCCGCAAGTTTGAACTCCACGACCAGAATCAGGGCGGCCAGTGGCAGAACCGGGCGCCGCACGAGTCCAACAATCAGGGCGGTCAGTGGCAGAACCGTACGCCGCACGACTCCAGCGTTCAGGGCGGCCAGTGGCAGAACCGTCCGCTACACGATCCAAACGTTCAGGGTGGCCAGTGGCAGAACCGTACACTGCACGACTCCAACGTTCAGGAGCGAGCGCCGCAACAACCGAGTAATAATCTGCCAATCCAGAGTCGGCCCGATACCGTGCGCCAGACCCAGGAACCGCGGCGTGGCTACTATCAGGACGAACCGTGGCGTAACAATCGCAACCAGCCATGGCAGACCGGGGGGCGGGAGCCACGTCACGATGACCGTCGCTGGCCCGGTCGCCCGGAGGGGCACGGCACAGGCTGGGGCCCCGGTCCGCAGTATCGTCCTGGGTACGTGATCGACCGCTTCCCGGAGGAGCGTCACTTCCGTGTGCCGTATCGTGGCCAGGATTATTTCTATTCCGGTGGTTACTGGTATCGCCCGCAAGGCCCGCGTTATGTGGTGGTTCAGCCGCCTCGCGGGATTCGTGTCAGCTACTTGCCCGATTACGCCCGTGAAGTGTGGATCGGCGGCACGCTGCTGTTCCTGGCGGCCGGCGCGTATTACGCCTACCAGGAGAGCACTCAAGATTACGTCGTGGTCGAACCGCCCGTGCAGCCGCAACCGGTGAGCAATGGTTATGACGTGGTGGCGTACCCGGCCAACGGCCAGTCGCCGGAGGAAGTCAGCCGGGACGCTTATGAATGTTATCGCTGGGCCGTGCAACAGAGCGGTTTCGATCCACGTACCGCCACCTACCAACCGGATCCGTCGGTGGTGCAAGCTTATCGACAGGCTCAGGGCAACTGCCTGAGCAGTCGCGGTTATCAGGTGAGTTACTGAGCCCTGGCGGCCTTCACCACTTCCTGCGGGTCGGCGTGCACCAGCACTTCGGCTCGCGGGTAGACGGCATGAATCGCATCGGCGGCTTGATCGCTGATGCCGTGGGCGACTGACAGGGTCAAGTCTCCCGGCAATTCCAGATGCAATTGCACGAACCACTGGTTGCCGGAAATCCGTGTGCGCAAGTCGTGGGCACCCAGAACGCCGGGTACGCTGCAGGCCAGTTCGAGCATGTGCTGGCTGACATCGGTCGGCAACTCTTCATCCATCAGCACTGCAAAACTTTCCCGGGCGATTTGAATCGCGCTCCAGAGGATGTAAGCAGCGATCCCCAGGCCGAACCACGGGTCGACTTGCTGCCAGCCAAACCCTGCCAGCACCAGCGCTACGAGAATGCCGCCGTTGAGCAGCAGGTCCGAGCGGTAATGCAAGGAGTCGGCATTCACTGCGTTGGAGCCGGTAGCCTTGATTACCCGGTGCTGCAACATCAGCAGGGCCACGGTCAGGACGAGGGAGAACACAATCACCCCGATGCTGAGCCACGCTGCGCCTATCGGTTCCGGATGTTTCAACCGTTCGATCGCCTGCAGGGCAATCAGCACCGCACTGCCGCCAATGAACAGCGCCTGAGCCATGCCCGCCAGTGATTCAGCCTTGCCGTGCCCATAACGATGATCGTCATCGGCCGGGCGCAAGGCGTAATGCACGGCCATCAGATTGAGCAGCGAGCTGACGCCGTCGAGCGCCGAGTCGGTCAACCCGGCGAGCATGCTCACCGAGCCGCTCAGCCACCAGGCGATGGCTTTGGCGATGATCAATATGCACGCGACCGCCACCGAGGCGCGCGTCGCCAACCGCAGCAGGCGGGCGTGGTCGGTAGGGGTAGTCATCAGTGCTGTGGTTCCTTCAAATGCACGAATTATGCAGCCGGTTGCAGGCCGAACATAGCCAGTTGCTGGGCGCTGCCCTTGTGCTGGATCAGGCGCGGATCGTCCAGCGGGAAGCTGCGGCCCAGTTCACTTTCGAGAATAGTCTGCAACTTGTGGTTATCGACCTTGCCGTCGGCACCGATCGCTTCCTTGAGTTTTTCCGGGGCCACCTGAGCGGTCCGGCCGGGCTCGAAGTAAATGGCACCGGTGGCGAAGTCGACTGCAAAGGCGATCAGGCCGGGGATGATATAGAACAGCAGACCCACGGCATCCAGCGCGGCAATGGCCGGGTCGATCTTGCCGTCAATCTGGCCGCGGCGATCGGGGTAGAAAATCGAGCCGCAGGCGGTCATTTGGGTCAGCAAGGACGCGATCAATACACCGCCGATCAAGCGAAAGGGAGCACGCATTTGAAATCTCCTGGGTTATCTAGGAACGAAGCATCGTCGATATGAATTAGGACCGCGCTGAACGCCGTTATACTCGCCGCTCTGTTTGGGAGCCAGTATGATTTCTTTGCCGATTGATGAAGTTTTACCCGCCCTGCGTGAAGCCCTCGCTACACGCCACGAAGCCGTGCTCGAAGCACCGCCCGGTGCCGGTAAAACCACCCGGGTACCGTTGGCCTTGCTTGATGAGCCGTGGCTGGCCGGGCAGACCATTCTAATGCTCGAACCGCGCCGATTGGCAGCGCGGGCGGCGGCGGAGCGCTTGGCCAGTGAATTGGGCGAGAAGGTCGGCGAAACCGTGGGCTATCGCATTCGTCTCGACAGCAAGGTCGGCCCCAATACCCGCATCGAAGTGGTCACCGAAGGCATCCTCACCCGGCGCTTGCAGGATGACCCGGCGCTGGAAGGCGTGGGCTTGCTGATTTTCGATGAATTCCACGAGCGCAGCCTCGATGCCGACCTGGCGCTGGCCCTGAGCCTGAATGGCCGGGAGCTGTTCCGCGACGATCAACCGCTGAAAATCCTCTTGATGTCGGCAACCCTGGAAGGAGAACGCCTGGCCGGGTTGCTGGATGACGCGCCAATCCTGCGCAGCGAAGGGCGCATGTACCCGGTAGCGATGCGCTGGGGCCGGCCGTTTCAGCCCGGTGAGTTCATCGAGCCAAAGGTGGTGCAGACCATCCTCGACGCACTGAACGATGAAACCGGCAGCCTGCTGGTGTTCCTGCCGGGGCAGGCGGAAATTCGGCGGGTGCATCAACAATTGGCCGATGCCTTGGGCGAGGGCACGCCGGTGTTGCTGTGCCCGCTACACGGCGAACTGGACCTGGCGGCGCAGCGGGCGGCGATTGATCCGGCGCCAGCGGGCAAGCGCAAAGTGGTGCTGGCCACCAACATCGCCGAAACCAGCCTGACCATCAATGGCGTGCGCGTGGTGATCGATGCCGGGTTGGCGCGCGTGCCGCGTTTCGACCCCGGCAGCGGCATGACTCGCCTGGACACCCAACGCATTTCCAAAGCCAGTGCCACGCAGCGCGCAGGCCGGGCCGGGCGTTTGGAGCCCGGCGTGTGTTATCGCTTGTGGTCGCAGGATCAACACGAGCAACTGGCGGCTTACGCCAGTGCGGAAATCCTCTCGGCGGACCTTGCCGGGCTGGCCTTGCAACTCGGTCGTTGGGGCGTGACGCCGGTGCAGTTGGTTTGGCTCGATGTTCCTCCGGCAGCGGCTTATGCACAGGCCCAGGATCTGCTTGAGCGCTTGGGCGCGCTGGAGGGCGAAGCGCTGACCCGTCATGGTCAGGCCATGGCCGAACTACCGGCCCACCCTCGGATCGCCCATTTGCTGCTACGTGGCCAGGCGCTCGGTCTGGCCGACATGGCCTGCGATGTCGCGGCACTGCTTGGTGAGCGCGATATCTTGCGTGGTGCTGGCGCGGACCTGCACAGCCGACTGGTGCTGCTGTCCGGCGAAGAGCGGGCCGCTCGCGGTGCGCAGGGCGGTGTTCAACGGGCCCGGCAACTGGCGCGGCAGTATCGCGGTTATTTGCGCGGCAAAGCGTCGGAGCCGGTCAGCGATCCCGAGCATCCGCGTTGGCTCGGTGCGTTGCTGGCATTGGCTTATCCTGATCGGGTCGCTCAACAGCGGCGGGCCGGTGGCGCTGAATATCGCCTGGCCAACGGTCGCGCAGCACTGTTCGCCGAAGCCGACAGTTTGATGAAACAACCGTGGCTGGTGATCGCCGATCTGGGCAGTCGTCAGGGCCAGCGTGAAGAACGGATTTATCTGGCGACGGATTTTGATCCGGCGCTGTTCGACTCCGTGCTGGCCGAACAGGTGCGGTGTGTCGATCAACTGGATTGGGATGAGCGCGAAGGTGTGCTGCGGGCCGAGCGTCAGCGCAAGGTCGGCGAGTTGATCCTCAGCCGCGAACCGCTGACCGGGCTCGATGAAAGCGCTCGCAGTCAGGCATTGGTGAATCTGGTGCGACGCAAAGGTCTGGAGCTGTTGCCCTGGACGCCAGAGCTGCGTCAGTGGCAGGCGCGGGTGGCGTTGTTGCGGCAGTTGGATCTCGCGGGTAAAGGCGAGAGCGAATGGCCGGATGTCAGCGACGCAACCTTGCTCAAAAGCCTCGAACACTGGCTGATGCCGTACCTGGGCAAAGTCTCGCGGCTCAGTCACTTCGCCAATCTGGACCTGTCGAGCATCGTTCACAACTTGCTGCCGTGGCCGTTGCCGCAACGGCTCGAAGAGCTGGCGCCGCATCATTTGAGCGTGCCGTCGGGTTCATCGATTCGTCTGGATTACAGTGAACAGCCACCGATTCTGGCGGTGCGGTTGCAGGAGTTGTTCGGCCTGGCCGAGACCCCGCGCATTGCGGGTGGTCGGCAAGTGGTGAAACTGCATCTGTTGTCCCCGGCGCGGCGGCCAGTGCAGGTGACTCAGGATTTGGCGAACTTTTGGCGCAGTACGTATGCCGAGGTGAAGAAGGATTTGAAGGGGCGGTATCCGAAGCACTACTGGCCGGATGATCCGCTGGTGGCCGAGGCGACGGCGCGGATCAAACCCCGTAAATAATATCGACGGCCCCGCATTGCGAGGGACTTGTGGCGAGGGGGCAAGCCCCCTCGCCACAAAGGCTGGCAATGTGCCGGATGAATTTAAGGCGCGGCCGGCAACAAAAACCGCGCAATCACCGGCAAATGATCGGAAATGCGCAACGTATCGTCCTGCCGCACCCGCGCTTCGACCCGTTTGATGCGCGGGCTGTAAAACAGGTAGTCGACGGTCCGGTCCGGCCCGTTCAAGCCGGGATCATTCGGGTAATGGGTCAACCATTGTGCCCGGTCGATACCGCTGGCTTCGTTGTTGGTGGGGATCATCGGGTATTTGTCCCACAGCACATGCAGCGCGCTGTCGGCAGAGTAGGGTGTGCGTTGCTCGGCGGGCAGGCGTTGATACTGGCCCAGTGGCAATAGATTGAAATCACCACCGATCAACCACGGCGTGCCGCGGCTTTCGAACTTGTCGAGCACCTTGGCCACAGCCGTCACCTGGGTTTGCAAGGTATCGTCGAGCTGGCTGGCGCGGTCCAGATGGGTGTTGAGCACGGCCATCTGGCCACCGTCGTTCAATGCCAGGTACGTGACCAGCAAGGCGTCTTTCGGCTTGAACTGACGGCTGATGACATTGGCCGGCGCGACCGGCAATTGCAGGCGTTCGGCGTGTTCGATCCGGTAGCGGCTCAGGGTTGCCAATTGCCGGCCAACGCTGCCGAAGATGTGCAGTTCAGGTACGAAGTCGGCTTTCCAGTCGAAGGCCTGAGTGGTGCACGGATACAGGTCGGTGACCCGATCCTGAAGTAATTTGAACTGGTTCTGGTAGTCGCTGGCCTTGGCGCCGTCATCGAGTTCCTGCAACAGCACGATGTCCGGTTGCTCGTCGCGAATCACCCGCGCCACTTCGTCGAGGCTGAAGGCCATGTCTTCAGGTGTAGGGGTTTCGTCGTCTCCTGCGGCCAGGTCGTTCCAGAACACGTAGCGCTTGCCGGCCAGATACTGGACGTTCCAGGTCATCACCTTCAACGCCTGGCCGGGCACCAGCGTCGGCGCCTGGGCGTTGCAACTGACCGGCAGCGCTTCCTTGGCGTCGGGACGCCAGGTCAGGCTGTAGATCAGCAATGCAATCAGGCTGATGGCGATCAGCAGGCACAGCAGGGTGTAGCGCAGTAGACGGGGCATCGCTCGGCTTATCGCGTTACAAGATTGACCCCGAGCATAACCGAGAGCAGCGCCAAAGCCCAAGGGTAGAGCGGTCAGAGCCGCTCATCAGATTTCTCGGGCGCATCGGCGATCAGCATGAACAAACGGAACAGCACCACGCTGGTGAACAGCTGCAGGAAGCTGTGGGCGCTGTCGATCAGCAGCGAGATCACCGGGTTCTGCGGGTCAGGGTAAACCGCCAGCGTCGCTCCCTTGAGCACCCACAGCGGGCCCATCACGCACAGAATGCACACCAGGATGCGTATGAAATGCCCGCGGGTCAGGCGCAGGCTTTCCTTCATCGCCGCCAGCGGTGCCAGGCCGCGCAGCACCAACAGGTACTCGCCGAACGCCAGCGTCACCATCAGCCAGATGCCCGGCAGGAAATAGAGCGACAGGCCGATCAGGATCAGCAATGTATTGAGGGCGGTCAGCACGGCGAAGCGCGGCCACAGGGTCGCGGCGGCGGCCAACAGGTCGCGGGTACGTGGCGATTCGCCTCGGCTGCGGGCATCGAGAAACAGGATCAGCGCGGCGGTGTACAGCGGATACACCAGCAAGCCGACAATCACACTGATGCCGGCGAAACTGTCCGGCCCGGTAGAGCGGTCGACTACTTGTTGCAGCAGCGCCTCGACAATCACCAGCGGCAGGCACAGCTGCACGATCTGGCTCAGATTGCGCTTGAAGAAATACAGAGAGTCACGCAGTACATCGAACGAATTCATCAGTCGGTATCGCAGGTTGAAAGCAGTGCCTCACTTTAACCGATCAACCCCTTCGGGGCACAAACGTAAACGTTCGGTAAAGGTCATTGAAACATCCTGTATCAGCCCCATTACTGGTGAGCACCTTATCCACTGTGGGTGAGGGCAATGATATTCCCGGCAATCTACGAGGTCGCCATGAACAGCGAAGAACAAACCCTGATCGATGGACTGTTTTCCCGGCTGCAACAGGCCGAAACGGACTCAGCCCCGCGCGACGCCCAGGCCGAGACGCGGATCAAGGAACACCTGACTCGCCAGCCAGCGGCGGGCTATTTCATGACCCAGGCGATTCTGGTGCAAGAGGCAGCCATCAAGAGCCTCGACGAACAGAACAAGCAACTCACCCAGCAAGTCCAGCAATTGCAGGCCGAACTGCAACAGGCCAAGGCGCAGACAGCGGCGCCGGCGCCAAGCGGCGGCTTTTTGTCGAGCATTTTCGGCGGCGCTTCCCGTGATCCGCAGCCTGCGCCGACTCAAAGCGCAGCCCCCTCGAATGGCGGCTGGCGTGAACCAGGACGGCCGTCGTTCAACTCGCAGCCGCAGCAAAACTTCGGTGCACCGCCTGCTCAGCAGAGTTTCGGAGCGCCGCCTCAGCAGAATTACGCACCGCAACAGCCTGTCGGCAGCGGTTTCCTCGGCGGTGCATTGAAAACGGCAGCGGGTGTGGCCGGTGGCGTGATGCTGGCGCAAGGCATCAGCAGCCTGTTCCATCACAATCAGCAGCCGGAAGTGGTTGAAGTCATCAAGGAAGAACCGGCCAAGGTCAACGATCAGAGCGATAGCAGCGGTTGGGGCAATGATCAGCGCGTGGCTGACAACTCCAGCGATCAGGGCGGTTTCACCGACGCGGATTACGATGATGACAGTTCATCGTTCTTCGGTGGCGATGACGACGACTCCTTCATCTGACCTGCCATTCGTCCGGAGCGCCATGGCGCTCCGGGCCGATTATTCGCGGAACAATCCTTCTGGCTGGCATACTGGGCGACTTTTCGGGCCTGGAGCCTGATCCAGCCCGCGCGCCTGTGCGCCACGACCCCGCGCGCCAACGCGCTGAGAGGATGTACGGTGAAAAAAATCGCAGTGTTCGCCGATGTCCAGAACCTCTACTACACCGTGCGCCAGGCCTATGGTTGCCACTTCAACTATGCCGCCTTGTGGGCTGACGTCAGCAAGCAGGGGCAGATCGTCGAGGCCTACGCCTATGCGATCGATCGTGGCGACAGCAAACAGCAGCAGTTCCAGCAGATCCTGCGCAACCTCGGCTTCGTCGTGAAGCTCAAGCCCTACATCCAGCGCAGCGACGGTTCGGCCAAAGGCGACTGGGACGTGGGCATCACCCTCGACATCATGGACGCCGCCGACCATGTCGACGAAGTGGTGTTGGCCTCTGGCGACGGCGATTTCGACATGCTGCTGGAGCGCATCATAGCCAAGCACGGCGTGCAGGCGGTGGCCTACGGCGTGCCGGGCCTGACGGCCAACTCGCTGATCCGCGCCGCCAGTCGTTACGTACCGATCGAAGGCGCGTTGCTGCTCAAGAATTGATTTTTACGGAGTTGAAACAGGTTTGGAACGCATAGCAGTCATCGACTTTGAAACCACCGGGATCTCCCCGAGCAGCAGCTGCCGGGCCACGGAAATTGCCGTGGTGATTCTTGAACAGGGGCGCATCGTCGAGCGTTACCAAAGCCTGATGAATGCCGGCGTGCGGGTGCCGGCGTTCATCGAACAACTGACCGGCATCAGCAACGCCATGCTGCGCACCGCCCCCTCGGCCGAGCAGGTGATGAACGAGGTCAACGAATTCGTCGGCATCACGCCGCTGCTGGCGCACAACGCTGCGTTCGACCAGAAGTTCTGGGACTACGAGCTTGGGCGAATCAAACGTACACGCTTGCAGAACTTTGCCTGCTCGCTGTTACTCGCCCGCCGCCTGATGCCTGCCGCGCCGAACCACAAACTCGGCACCCTCACCACCTTCGCCCGCCTGCCCAATACCGGCAAGGCTCACCGGGCCATGGCCGATGCGGAAATGGCCGCCAACCTGACGGCGCATCTGGCGCAAGAGCTGCGGCAAAAGCATGGATTGCGCGAGTTGTCCCATGATCTGTTGTGCAGCCTGCAGAAAGTGCCGGCGGCGAAGATCAATGAGCATTTGAAGCGGTATCGCGGGTTTTAAGGTCTTGTAGTGTTTCTACTGGCCTCTTCGCGGGCAAGCCTCGCTCCTACGGATTTATGGGCGCCCCGACATTGGGGTCGCCTCAAAAACCGTAGGAGCGAGGCTTGCCCGCGAAGGCGTCAGTCGCCTCACTATTTCCCCTCCAGTTGACCCAACGGCACGCGTTTTTCGATGGCGCTCGACAACACAATCGAGGTCTTGCTGAACCCGAACGTGGCGATCCGGTTGATCAACTCTTCCAGCTCCGGCATCGAGCCTACCGCCGCTTGCATGATCACGCACGGGTCGCCGGTGACGCGATGGCATTCGGTGAGCTGTGGGATTTTGATCAGTTCGTCGTAGGTTTTCTGTTTACCGTGCTGGTTCAGGCGCAGTTCGATGACGCACTGGATCGGCAGGCCGATTTTGGACATGTCGACTGTCGCCTGGTAACCAGTGATCACCCCGCAGGCCTCAAGTTTGGCAACGCGTTCGGCCACCGCCGGAGCGGACAGGTTCACCTTGCGCGCCAGATCGGCGTAGGACGCACGACCGTTTTCCAACAGGGCGCTGAGGAGCATGCGGTCGTATTTGTCCATCGTGGCCTACCTGAAAAATGACTGACTTTCGAAAGCACGGTTTATAGCGTCGAACTCCGTGTTTTGAAAAGTGTACCGGCGCTATAAACAGGTTTTGTAGCTTATTTTCCGCTGTTGGCCTTTCTAGAATAGCGGCTCTCCTTGTCTTGTTCATCGAGCTGCCCATGTCTGGTCTACGCCGTTTTTCCTTACCGCTGATCGCTGCTTTTTTCGCGTTGTACGTGATTTGGGGGTCGACCTACCTGGTGATTCGCATCGGCGTGCAGTACTGGCCGCCGTTGCTGCTCGCGGGTATCCGCTTCGTGCTCGCCGGGACGTTGATGTACGCGTACCTGCGCTGGCGCGGGGCGCCGGCGCCGACCTGGGCGCAGTGGAAAGCGGCGGGGATCATCGGGATTTTGCTGCTGACATGCGGTAACGGTGCGGTGAGCGTCGCCGAGCATACGGGCGTAGCCTCTGGCGTGGCCGCGTTGGCGGTGGCGACGGTGCCGCTGTTTACCTTGTTGTGCGGATATTTCTGGGGCGCGCGTAATACCCGTCTCGAATGGGCCGGGATTGTGCTCGGGCTGATCGGTATTGCCATGCTCAACCTCGGCTCCAACCTGCAATCGAGCCCGTTGGGCGCAGCGTTGCTGGTGTTCGCGGCGGCGTCCTGGGCCTTCGGCTCGGTGTGGAGCAAACACTTGCCGTTGCCTCAGGGCGCGATGGCTAGTGCTGTGGAGATGCTGGTGGGTGGCGTGGTGTTGCTGATCGGCAGTGCGGTGAGTGGCGAGCGTCTGGAAAGTCTGCCGCCGATCGAAGGCTGGGCGGCGCTGGCGTACCTGATCCTTTTCGGCTCGATCATCGCCTTCAACGCCTACATGTACCTGTTGAAACACGTGCGGCCGGCCGCAGCCACCAGTTATGCCTACGTCAACCCGGCGGTGGCGGTGTTGCTAGGGATCGTATTCGTTGGCGAGACCATCGGTGTCGAGGAAGCGCTGGCCATGGCGGTGATCATCAGTGCCGTGGTGTTGATCGGGTTGCCGCAGTGGCGCCGTGGTACGGATCGGTCGGCCCCTGCTGTAGTGGTGCCGACAGAATCCCGAGCGAATTAGGGTAAACTGCGCGCCATTGCACACTTGTGTCGCACAAACGCGCTGATTTTTCCTACGGTACTCCCATGACTTTCGCCACCCTTGGCCTGATCGAACCCTTGCTGCGCGCCCTTGAGACGCTCGGCTACCAGACCCCGACGCCGGTTCAGGCGCAAGCGATTCCGGCGGTGCTGGCCGGTCGCGACCTGATGGCCGCGGCCCAGACCGGCACCGGCAAAACTGCCGGTTTCGCCTTGCCGCTGCTGCAATTGCTGGCCATGGAAGGGCCGAAAGTCAGCGCCAACTCCGTGCGCGCGCTGATTCTGGTGCCGACCCGCGAACTGGCCGAACAGGTTCACGAAGCCGTGCGCCAGTATGCCGAGAACCTGCCGTTGAGCACCTACGCGGTGTACGGCGGTGTCAGCATCAACCCGCAAATGATGAAGCTGCGCAAGGGCGTCGACCTGTTGGTAGCGACCCCTGGCCGCTTGCTCGACCTGTTCCGTCAGAACGCGCTCAAGTTCAACCAGTTGCAAACCCTGGTGCTGGACGAAGCCGATCGCATGCTCGATTTGGGCTTTTCCGAGGAGCTGGGGAATATCTATAAAGCCCTGCCTTCGAGACGTCAGACGCTGCTGTTCTCCGCGACCTTCTCCGATGCGATCCGCATGCTGGCCGGGCAAATGCTCAACGACCCGCTGAGCATCGAAGTCAGCCCGCGCAACGTGGCCGCCAATACCGTCAAGCAATGGGTGGTGACGGTGGACAAAAAGCGCAAGCCGGAGTTGTTCGTTCACTTGATGCGCAAGGGCAAGTGGAAGCAGGTGCTGGTGTTCGCCAAGACCCGCAACGGCGTAGACGCGTTGGTGGAAAAACTCCAGGGCCTGGGCGTCAATGCCGACGGCATCCACGGCGACAAACCTCAGGCGACCCGTCAGCGGGCGCTGGATCGTTTCAAGGCCAGCGAAGTGCAGATCCTTGTGGCCACCGACGTGGCTGCCCGTGGTCTGGATATCGAAGATTTGCCGTTAGTGGTCAACTTCGACCTGCCGATCGTGGCCGAGGACTACATCCACCGCATCGGTCGTACCGGCCGTGCGGGCGCAACCGGGCAGGCTATTTCGCTGGTCTGCGCCGATGAAGTGAATCAGCTGTCAGCCATCGAGATGCTGACCCGTCAGACGTTGACTCGCCAGATGGAGCCGGACTTCGAACCTGAACACCGCGTGCCGGATACCGATGCCAGCGGTCAGGTGATCAAGAAGCCGAAAAAACCGAAGAAGCCCAAAACCTCCGGTGGCGGCAAGCGCAACCTGGGTAAATGGGTCGAGAGCGGTGAGGCGTCGGCGCCGGAGCCTTCGATCAAGCCGGTACGTAAAGTGCCAGTGTTCAATACCGGGCCGCGTAAGCGTAAGCCTTGATCCTCTGAAGATCGTTCCCACGCAGTGTGGGAACGATCAGCGTCGGTTCTTCAACCACTCCACCATCCCCAACCCCGCCGCTCGCCCACTGGCGAAACACGCGGTCAGCAGATAGCCGCCGGTCGGCGCTTCCCAATCGAGCATTTCCCCTGCGCAGAACACGCCGGGTAGTTGCTTGAGCATCAAACGTTCATCCATCGCTTCGAACATCACGCCACCGGCACTGCTGATGGCTTCGTCCAATGGTCGGGTTTTCACCAGCGTCAGCGGCAATGCCTTGATTGCTTTGGCCAGCAGGGCCGGATCGGCAAAACAGTCAGCCGGTGTCAGTTCCCGCAACAATGCTGCTTTCACGCCATCAAGCCCAAGCTGACTGTGCAGGTGTTTGGCCATGGAGCGTGAGCCGCGCGGTTTGCTCAGCGCTGCCTGGACTTTATCCACAGGCTTGCCCGGCAACAGATCGAGGTGAAGGGTTGCCGAGCCGTGTTGATTGATCGCTTCGCGGATCGCTGCCGACAGGGCGTAGATCAAACTGCCCTCAATTCCCGTGGCAGTGATCACGCACTCGCCGAGTCGCGGCGCGTCGTCATTGAGGCCGATGGCGATGTTTTTCAGCGGGCTGCCGGCGAATTTGCTGACCATCAATTCGCTCCAGGCCTGCACTTCGAAGCCGCAATTGCTCGGTTGCAATGGCGCCAGCCCTACACCACGCTGTTCCAGCGGCAGCATCCAGGCACCGTCCGAGCCCAGGCGCGACCAGCTGCCGCCGCCGAGTGCCAGCAGGCTCGCATCCGCGTGAACGGTTTTTTCGCCTTCGGGGCTGTCGATGCGCAAATCACCGTTGTTATCCCAACCGAGCCAGCGATGGCGGGTGTGGATAACTACGCCGGCATCGCGCAGGCGTTTGAGCCAGGCACGCAACAGGGGCGCGGCTTTCATGTCGGTGGGAAACACCCGGCCGGAGCTGCCGACAAAGGTTTCGATGCCCAGGTCATGAATCCATTGGCACAAGGCTTCGGCGCCGAACGAGCGTAACAGCGGGGCAATCTGTGGCGCCCGTTCGGCATAGCGTGAGAGAAATGCCGGGTAGGCCTCGGAGTGGGTGATGTTCATGCCGCCGACCCCGGCGAGCAGGAATTTTCTCCCCACTGAAGGCATGCCGTCGTACAGATCGACCTTGATCCCGGCCTGGCTCAACACTTCAGCCGCCATCAAGCCGGCGGGGCCGCCGCCGATGATGGCGACGTGAGGGGGGAGGGAAGTGGAGGGCTGGGTCATGGCGAGAGCTGCGGCGTGGCGGAATAAGCCGCGCATTCTACCAGCCCTGCTCCCTGTGAGAGGATTCGAGGGCTGGTTAAAAAACAACCACCGCTCTGTAGCCTATACCCCGCATGGGCTGCAGGCCCTTTCACTCAGGTTATCCACAGGCGGTTCCACAGGCATTGTGGGTAAAGACTCACACATCAATGACAACCTGATGACTGCCACACCCGTTGGGCGCTGTGATGGAGGATGCCATGACGGCGCGCCAGGGCCTTGCGGTCCTTGCTGTAGCCGCCGCCGATCACGCCGACCACCGGAATATCCCGGCCCAGGCAATGGCGCATCACGCTTTCATCACGAGCGGCGACGCCTTCGTCGGTCAGCTTCAGATAACCCAGGGCGTCATCCTTGTGCACGTCGACACCGGCGTCGTACAGCACCAGATCCGGTTGATAGAGCGGCAGCAAATAGTTGAGCGCATCGTCCACCACCTTCAGGTAATCGGCATCGCCCATGCCCATCGGCAACGGGATGTCCCAGTCGCTTTCGGCTTTGCGTGCAGGAAAATTCTTTTCGCAGTGCAGGGAAACGGTCACCGCTTCTGGGGTGTTTTGCAGGATTCGTGCAGTCCCGTCGCCCTGATGCACATCGCAATCGAAGATCAACACCCGATTCACCCGGCCACTTTCCAGCAGGTAATGGCTGATCACCGCCAGGTCATTGAAGATGCAGAACCCGGCAGGGTGATCGTAATGCGCGTGGTGTGTGCCGCCGGCCAGGTGACAAGCCAAGCCATGTTCCAGCGCCTGTTCGGCCGCCAGCAGCGAACCGCCGACCGCCCGCACTGTGCGCCGGGCCAGTGCTTCGCTCCAGGGCAGGCCAAGGCGCCGCTGGTCTTCGCGGGACAACTCGCCATCCATGTAGCGTTCGATATACGCAGGGTCATGGGCGAGGGCGAGAATATCCGCCGGGCACAGCTCCGGGCGCAGCAGGTCGATGTCACGGGTCAGGCCACTGTCCACCAGGTGATCGCGCAGCAGGCGAAACTTGTCCATGGGGAAGCGGTGATCCGCCGGGAACTCGGGACTGTAGTCTTCGTGGTAGATCAGGGGCAGGGGCATGGCTGATTTATCGGGGAAGCATGTAGGAATGAGTGAACGATCCTACCAGCGATGTAGACTTGCGGCATGGAAACAGAGAGGCGGGGCACGATGGAGCCGATACTGGAACTCGAAAGCGCGCGACTGTCATTACGGCAGTGGCGCGATGAGGATTTGCCGGCGTTTGCGGCGATGTGCGCCGATCCACAGGTGATGCGTTATTTTCCGGCACCCTTGAGTCGGCTGGAAAGTGCCGCGCTGATCGGGCGGGTTCGCGGGCATTTTGCCGAGTATGGCTTCGGCCTCTGGGCACTGGAGCGCAAGGACACCGGAGCGTTCATCGGGTTTACCGGGCTGAGTGTGGTCGGCTTTGACGCACCGTTCACGCCAGCCATCGAAATCGGCTGGCGCCTGGCGCGCGAGCACTGGGGCCTGGGTTATGCCAGCGAGGCGGCATGGACCGCTCTGCGCTGTGGGTTTGATCGCTTGGCACTGCAAGAGGTCGTGGCGTTCACCACCGAAACCAACCTGCCTTCGCAAAAAGTCATGCAGGCGATCGGCATGCACCATGCCCCCGCCGATGACTTCGAGCACCCGCGGCTTGCAGAGGATCATCCGCTGCGCCCGCACGTGTTGTACCGCATCACCCGTGAGCAATGGCTGCAAACCTTGCATGGATAAGCAGGCACGGACGTTTACAATGGCCCTCATGTTGAACCGGGCCATAAACTGAATCGACCGCCGCAGCCCAGACTGCGCGGCATTGCTTTGTGTGAGGAGAGTCTGAATGAGCCAAGTGTTGGAAGATCTGGTAGACCTGCTGACCCTGGAACCGATTGAAGAAAACCTGTTCCGTGGCCGCAGCCAGGACCTGGGTTTCCGTCAGTTGTTCGGCGGCCAGGTGCTCGGCCAGTCCCTGTCGGCGGCCAGTCAGACAGTCGAAGAGACGCGCCATGTGCACTCGATGCACGGTTACTTCCTGCGTCCGGGCGATGCGAAGTTGCCGGTGGTGTATCAGGTCGATCGGGTGCGCGATGGCGGTAGTTTCAGCACGCGCCGGGTGACGGCGATCCAGAAGGGCAACCCGATTTTTACCTGCAGCGCCTCGTTCCAGTACGACGAAGAAGGCTTCCAGCACCAGAGCGAAATGCCGCAAGTGGTCGGCCCGGAAAATCTGCCGTCGGAGCTGGAGCTCACTCAGCAGCGCGCACACCTGATCCCGGAGCACATGCGCGAAAAACTGCTGTGCCCGAAACCGATCGAATTCCGCCCGGTGACCGAGAAAGATCCCTACAACCCGCAGCCTGCCGATCCGGTCAAATACGTCTGGTTCCGCGCCGATGGTGCGTTGGCTGACACTCCAGCGCTGCACAAATACCTGCTGGCCTACGCGTCGGACTTCGGCCTGCTGACCACCTCGATGCTGCCCCATGGCAAATCGGTCTGGCAGAAAGACATGCAGGTCGCCAGCCTTGATCACGCGTTGTGGTTCCACGCCGACCTGCGCGCCGATGACTGGTTGTTGTACGCCATGGACAGCCCGTGGGCCGGCAACTCGCGTGGATTCTCCCGTGGCAGCGTGTTCAACCGTGCCGGGCAACTGGTGGCCTCGGTCACTCAGGAAGGCCTGATTCGTCATCGCAAGGACTGGATATGAGCCTGGCCGAGGTGCGGCACTGGGTGTTCGACATGGACGGCACCCTGACCGTGGCCGTGCATGACTTCGCGGCGATCCGCGTGGCGTTGGCGATTCCTGCAGAACACGACATCCTCACTCACCTCGCTGGGCTGCCGGCCGAAGAAGCGGCGGCCAAACATGCGTGGCTGCTGGAACACGAGCGGGATCTGGCGCTGGGTTCGAAACCGGCTCCGGGCGCGGTGGAACTGGTGCGTGAGTTGGCCGGGCGCGGTTATCGCCTGGGTATTCTCACGCGCAATGCCCGTGAGCTGGCGCATGTCACGCTGGAGGCGATTGGCCTGGCCGATTGCTTTGCGGTGGAGGATGTACTGGGTCGCGATGAAGCGCCGCCCAAACCGCATCCCGGTGGTTTACTGAAACTGGCCGAAGCCTGGAAGGTGCCGGCGAGTGAAATGGTAATGGTCGGTGATTACCGCTTCGATCTGGATTGTGGTCGGGCGGCGGGGACACGGACGGTGCTGGTGAACCTGCCGGATAATCCGTGGCCGGAATTGACCGATTGGCATGCGCGCGATTGCGTGGAGTTGCGGCAGCTGCTTTCGGCTTGAGAGATTGGGCGTCCGATCAGACGCCCCAAAACTCACTGCCCGAACAACGCCTTTTGCCCCTCGGGCGAGGTAAACATCCCGTCCCCATCGTGCCCGACGCCGGGCACTTCGATCAGCTGCTGACTCAATCCTTGAGGATGGCGCCGTTTCAGATAATTGAAATAATTGCTCCCGCGAATCAAACGAGAAGCGCCCTGGGCTTTGGCTTCGCAACTTTTATCCAGCGCCGGGTGATTCGGGTCGATGTCCTGCTGCCCGAGCAAATAAACGATGTCGCGTTTGACGTAGTTTTCTTCCAGCTGCGCAGGCGTTTGCCCATTGGCATAGGCGGGCAAGTCCGCCAGCCCATACTTCCAGCGATTGAAGTTCGGACACCCCGCGTGACTGAACGCCACCGGCCGTTGCTCATTGAAATAGGCATACGACGAAGGATTGGCGATCACATAACGCACCTTCACCCCTGCCGTGTCGAGGGCTGGCTGAGGGTGGCTCAACATGGCGTAACGCTGAACCACCTGAGCGCCGCCCGAGTGACCGGCAATGACGATTTGCTTCACGTCCGGAAACTGTCGCCGATCACCCAGGCGAGCGATGATTTCGTCGAGCGCCGCGTAGGAGCTCAGCGTAAATGGCGCGGTGGATAAGCCGCCGGCCATCCAGTCATTGCCGTGCCAGCGTAAAACGCTGTCAGGCACCGGGTGGCTCGCGATGTCGGTTTCATTGAGAAACTGCGGGGCGAGCACTAAGGTGTTATCGCTTTGCCCGGCTTGCTGGGCCGCGTGCTCGGCGCTCTGGCGGTAGGTTTCAGCGTTGCGCAAACGACCATGAATGATGATCAGCACCCGTTCGATGTTCTTCGCCGGTGTCGGGCCGATGCCCACCGCGATTTCGCCGGCGCTCAACAGCAGGCGCCCGGAACTGATCTCCTTGACCCCCTGCTCGGCAGCCTGGGCGCTTGTGCAGGTGATCAACAGAGCTAACAACCACTTGTGCATTACAGATTCTTCGCGGCAAAGGTATCGCACTGGCCAACCTGGCCTTGTGCAAATCCGGCTTTGAACCAGCGCACCCTTTGCGCTGACGTACCATGAGTGAACGAGTCCGGTACCACGCGGCCCTGACCTTGCTGCTGCAAGCGGTCATCGCCGATGGCGTTGGCGGCGTTCAAGGCTTCTTCGATGTCACCGGGTTCCAGCCAGTTCAGGCGCTTCTGCGCAATGTTGGCCCAGACCCCGGCCAGGCAATCGGCCTGCAGTTCCTGACGCACCAGCAAACCACCGTCGCCCTCCATTTGCCGGCCCTGCTGCCTAGCGGTCTGAATCTTCGCCGAAACGCCGAGCAAGGTCTGCACGTGGTGTCCGACTTCGTGAGCGATCACGTAGGCCTGGGCGAAATCACCTGCGGCGGAAAAACGCTGGGACATTTCCTGGAAGAAACTCATGTCCAGATAGACCTTCTGGTCTGCCGGGCAATAGAACGGACCAGTCGCCGACGTCGCCAATCCGCACGCCGAGTTCACCTGATTGCTGAACAGCACCAGGGTCGGGTCTTTATATTGCCGACCGGCCTGTTGGAAAATCTGGCCCCAGGTGTCTTCGGTGTCGCCGAGGATCGAGCGCACGAATTCGGCGTTTTCATCATTGGCCGGCGGTGCCTTGCGGGTGTGGGTGGTGGTTGGGGCCGATTGCTCGCTCATTTGTCCGGTCAATTGACCGAGGATCTGCATCGGGTCCTGGCCGGTGATCCAGCCGATCCCGACGATCAACAGGATCGCCGTCAGGCTCAGGCCCTTGCCCCCGCCGAAGCGCATCCCGCTGCCCCCACCGCCGACATCATCGCCACGGGCATCGACCACGTTGTCGCTGCGTCGGCCTTTTTTCCATAGCATGGGGGGGAATCCTCGTTTGAATATGGTGATGAGTGTTGCTGGTCAGTGAGAGCGGCGCCAGTCCGGTCGTCTGTCTTTTACTCGGCTCGAAATATTTCAGACTTGTATTGAACATGGATCGCCCGTCGAATTCCCTCAGACGATGGTTTTTTATCAGATCAAGTCCGTCCCACGCCGGCGATATGCCGGGCAGCGATGTAGCCGAAGGTCAGCGCCGGGCCGAGATTGATGCCACCAGCGGGATAGTGACCGCCCATGATGCTGGCCATGTCGCCGCCCGCCGCATACAACCCGGCGATGGCCTGCCCCGACTCGCCAAGAACCTGGGCATGTTCATTGACCTTGAGCCCGGCGAAGGTGCCAAAGCAGCCAGGCTGAACCTTCACGGCGTAGAACGGGCCTTGTTCAATCGGCGCGACGCACGGGTTGGGTTGCTGCAACGCATCGCCCTGTTTGCGGTTGTAGGGCGTCGAGCCACGACCGAACAACGGATCTTCGCCGTTGCGCGCATGCCGGTTGTAATCATCCACCGTGCTGCGCAATCCGTTTGGGTCGATGCCGCAGGCCAGGGCCAATTCCTCGACAGTGTTGCCGGTTTTCAGATAACCGCTGCGGATAAAGGATGACAGTGGCACCGGAAACGGCCGAGAAATTCCCAGGCCATAACGCCGTTGAAAACCATGAGTGCAGATCAGCCAGGAGGCGACTTCTTCGCCCTGCGGTGCGGCGGCGACCATGGCCGTTACGTAATCGTAGTAGCCGTCGGCTTCGTTGACGAAGCGCTGGCCGTTGCTCAATACGCCGATAATCCCCGGTTTGCCGCGTTCGATGATGTGCGGGAAGTGACCGATGCTGCCGTCACTGTGCGGCACATGCGAAACCGGCGCCCAGGCCACGGGCGATGCCATGTCGGTGTTGACCCGCGCACCGGCGCTTTCGCCCAATCGCAAACCATCACCGGCGACGCCCAGAGGCGGCAGCGCCAGGTGTTCGTTGCCGGTCGGTGTGCGGGGGAACAGCGCCTTGCGCCGCTCGATATCATTGGCGAAACCTCCGGTCGCGAGCACCACGGCCTTGCGTGCATGGATGCGGATATTGCCTTTGGCGGTACTGACGATCGCGCCTTGCACCTGATCGCCTTCGCGAAGCAACTCGGTCACCGGTGCCGATTCCCAGAGCAAGACGCCCAGGTCTTCGGCGGACTTTGCCAACCGCGCAACCAGCGCCACGCCGTTGACCAGTTGCATCGCCCGACCATGAACAGCGAGGTCGAACAAGTGCCGGGTGAAGCGCCGGGTCACGTGCCACGCTGCGGGCAAAGAGCGCGTCAGGTTGAGAAATGCGCTCAGGTCCGTTCCCGCCATGATCGGCATGCCCATGAACGAAGTTTCCCGCATGGTTTTGCGAAGGCGCTTCAGTAGCTTGCCGACTTTTCGTCCGTCATAAGGCGCAGCGATCACCGACCGTCCGCCGGTACCGGCGCCCGGCGTGTCGCCATGAATGTCGGCGATGGCGTTGCCATCGGCGAATTGCAGGGCAGTGTGTTGCTCGAAGAACGCGACCATTCGCGGGCCAGCCTCAAGGAACGCGTCGATCATCGCTGGATCGTAACGCTCACCCAATTCGTGCTTCAGGTAAGTGCGCGGTTGCTCGACGTCTTCAACGATGCCGGCACGACGCGCCAGAGGATTGCACGGCACCCAGGCCCATCCGCCGGACCACGCCGTGGCGCCGCCGAACACCGGGTCTTTCTCGACCACGATCACTTTCAAGCCATGCCAGGCCGCGGTAACGGCTGCGGACAATCCGGCCGCACCGGAGCCGACGATCAGCACATCGCATTCGATGTCCGCAAGGAGGGGAGAGTCGGCAGGCATCGTTTAAAAGCTCCATCGCGTATTTTTAGAATTTGATTCCAGAAAATATAAGAATGAGATTGGCCTCGGCAATCATTCACGGTGTAAAGAGGGCGGTTATCGGACAGCGGGTTCCAGATTTCGCATTACGTGGTTTGTCTTCTAGAATCGGCAAAATTTCGAGTGGAACCCCCCATGGCCGGCAGTCAGATCGAACGTGTTTTCAGCGTGCTGGAAAGCCTCACCAGTGACCCTCGCGGCCTGCCGATGCAGACGTTGGCGGAGCAACTGGACATCCCCAAAAGCGCGACCCACCGCCTGCTCGCCGAGCTGATTCGGCTGGGTTACGTGCGACAGAATCCGGAGAACCTGCGCTATCACCTGTCGACCAAACTGGTGGCGATGGGTTTCCGTTACTTGTCGAGCAGCGGCGCCGATATCGTGCAACCGGTGCTCGATCGCCTGGCCGAGGAAACCGGTGAGCTGGTGCGCCTTGGCGTTATTGAAGGTGAACGCCAGGTCTGGATCGCCAAGTCTCAGGGTGCCCGCTCGGGCCTGCGCTACGACCCGGACATGGGCCGTGATGCGCCGTTGTTCTACACCGCGTCGGGCCATGCATGGCTGGCGTGCATGAGCGATGCCGAAGCGTTGTCGCTGGTGGAGCGTCAGGGGAGCGAACGGCCGAAAGACCTGGGGCCGAACGCGCCGCGTTCCAACATTGAGTTACTGGAACGCCTGCGTCTGGCGCGTGAGCAGGGCTACGCCTGGGTCGAAGAGAGTTCGGCCGTGGGCACCTCGGCGATTGCGGCGGTGGTGCGCCACCCAGGCGATGGTCGAGTGATCGGTGTACTGAGCATTGCCGGGCCTAGCGCGCGGATGCCGGGGGCACGGTTGCATGAGTTGGCGCCGCTGTTGTTGAAGTTTACTGAAGAGCTGTCTGCCGCAAGTCTGGCTTCGGAGTTGTTCGTTTAGTTCTGCCCGCACAGACCCAATGTGGGCTATGCGAATCTGTGCGTTGTTCGAACACAAATTGCCGTTACTCCTGTAAGAATATGGAACTTGGTTCTAAATTATCGGAATTCATCCTTCCGACAATAATCACAAGAGAACCGCACCATGACTTCGCCCCTTCGCATCGCCCTGATCGGTGCCGGCAACATGGGCCAGCAGCATTACCGGCATCTGCAAACCCTGACGCAAGCGACGTTGTGTGCGGTAGCCGATCCCGGGCCACAAGCGGCAGGCCTCGCGGGCGAATGGGGCGTGGGGTATTTCGCTGATCACCGTCAGATGCTGGAGCAGGCGAAGCCAGACGCGGTGATCGTTGCCAACCCGAACACGCTCCACGTCAGCACTGCGCTCGATTGCCTCGCCGCCGGTGTGCCGGTGCTACTGGAAAAACCGGTGGGTGTGCACCTGGATGAAGCGCGCGAACTGGTGGCCGCGTCGAAAGCCACCGGAGTTCCCGTGCTGGTCGGCCATCATCGCCGGCACAATCCGTTGATCGTCCGCGCCCATGAACTGGTGCAGGGTGGCGCTTTGGGGCAGCTGACGACGGTGACGGCGCTCTGGCAGCTGCGCAAACCCGACAGCTATTTCGAAACGCCGTGGCGCCGCGAGCCCGGTGCGGGGATGTTGCTGACCAACCTGATTCATGACCTCGACCTGCTGCGTCATCTTTGCGGCGAAGTGCGGCAGGTGCAGGCAATCACCAGCAATGCGGTGCGCGGGTTTGCCAACGAAGATTGCGCGGCGGTGTTGCTGCAGTTCGACAACGGTGCGCTGGGCAGCCTGACCGGTTCCGACGCGGTGGCGGCGCCCTGGAGTTGGGAGCTGGATTCCGGCGAGAACCCGGCCTATCCGCGCCAGGCCGATCAGCCCTGTTACTTGCTGGCCGGGACGGGTGGTGCATTGAGCATTCCGCAGCTCAAGCGCTGGCACTACGCCGACGTCGATGGCGGATGGCATCAACCGTTGCTGGCGGAGCAGGAAAGTTTCAGCGCCGATGAAGCATTGCGTTTGCAGTTGCAGCATTTCGTGCGCGTGGCGCGCCGAGAAGTCGAACCGTTGGTGAGCGCTGCCGATGCTGCGCGCACCCTGGCGCTGGTTGAAGCGATTCGCGAGGCCGCCGAAACCGGTCGTGCCTGCACCCCGATGTTGATCGAGGAATGAACATGAGTGAGCGGATCTTTTCCCTGGCCAGCCTGACCGTGCTGGAGTTGTCTCCGCCGCAGATGGTGGACGTTGCGGCGCGTGCCGGTTACAGCCATGTCGGATTACGCCTTGAACCGGCGACACCCGAAGAACATCACTTTGCGCTGGTAGCCGATGTCGGTTTACGGCGCGAGACGCTGGCACGTCTGCGCGATACCGGCATTCGTGTGCTGGATGTTGAAATCCTGCGCCTTAAACCGCAAACCGTCGTCGCCGACTTCGAGAAGATTCTGGCGGTCGGAGCGGAATTTGGTGCCAGCGAATTGCTGGTGGCCGGTAACGATTCTGACGAACAACGACTCACCGAGAACTTCGCCCGGCTGTGTGATCTGGCGGCACCTTACGGGTTGCATCCGCACCTGGAGTTCATGCCGTGGACCGATGCACGCAATCTCGAACAAGCGGTGCGTATCGTCGAAAATGCAGACCGTGAAAACGGCGCGGTGTTGGTGGACGCGTTCCATTTCGACCGATCGGGTTCGCGGCTGGAAGATCTGGCCAAAGTTGCCCCGTCACGGTTACGGTACACACAGTTATGCGATGTCGCGGGGGCACGGCCAACGGACATGGCGGAGATTTTGCGTCAGGCGCGTAACGAGCGGCGTTTTCCGGGCGATGGTGATTGTGATCTGGCGGGGTTGTTGCAGTGTTTGCCGGCCGATATCCCGTTAAGCCTGGAGATTCCCACCGTGAAGTTGCTGGAGCAGGGTGTGAGCGGGTTGCAGCGGGCGCAGATGGCGTTGGATAAGACTCGGGAATTGTTGGCGCGGCGGTAAGCGGTGCTGCGCACCTATCGCGGGCAAGCCACGCTCCCACAGGTTATCCGGTGTTCATGCAGGAACGAGGCTTGCCCGCGAAGCTTTTGATTTTTGATGCAAAAAAAAGGATCGCTAATGACCATCAGCACCCCGCTCTCCGGCGTAAACCAACCCTTCAAGGGGATTCTGCTGATTGTCGTCGCGACCTTTCTGTTTTCCAGTCACGACGCCTTGTCGAAATATCTATCGGGGTTCTATCCGATCGTCATGGTGGTCTGGGCCCGCTATGTGGTTCACACCTTGCTGATGGCCGGGATTTTCCTGCCGCAATCGGGGTTGCGCGTCCTGCGCACCAAACGTCCGTTGCTGCAGTTGTTCAGGGCGTTGTGCCTGTTGGGCACCAGTTTGTTCTTCACCACCGGTTTGCAGTACATCCCATTGGCCGAAGCCACGGCGGTCAACTTTCTCGCTCCGGTTCTGGTCACCGCGTTGTCGGTGCCACTGCTGCGTGAGCGGGTCACTCGTGGCCAATGGATCGCAGTGATTTGCGGATTTGTCGGTGTATTGATCATCGTCCATCCCGGCGGTGATCTGTTCACGCCAGCAGTCTTGCTGCCGCTCTGCTCGGCACTTTTTTTCTGCTTCTATCAATTGCTCACCCGCAAGCTCAGTGAAGTCGACAGCCCGACCACCAGTAACTTCTTCGCCGGCCTGTGCAACACCCTGGTGATGAGCGCATTGGTGCCGTTTTTCTGGAAAGTGCCAAGCCTTGGGCATGGATTGATGATGGTTGCACTGGGCGCCTGCGGGATGACGGCGCACCTGTTTCTGACCCAGGCGTTCCGCCATGCCGCCCCCGCGCTGCTGGCGCCATTCGGCTATTGCCAGATTGTCTTTGCCGGTTTGCTCGGCTGGTTGCTGTTTTCTCACACGCCGACCCTGACCACGGTGGTCGGGATCGCGGTGATTTGCTGCAGCGGGTTGGCGGCGGCGTGGCAACAAAGCCGCCGCTGAACCCGGTCAAAATTTGAAACGCACCACCAGGTTTTGCAGGCCCGCCGCCAGTCGCGACAACTCCTGGCTGGTGGCGCTGGTCCGGGTTGCGGCGTCGGCGCTTTCCAGCGACAGGTCGCGGATGTTCAGCAGATTACGATCCACCTCACGGGCCACCTGCGCCTGTTCTTCCGAGGCGCTGGCGATCACCAGGTTACGTTCATGGATCTGCTCCATCGCCCGGGTGATTTCTGCCAGCGCCAGCCCGGCCTGTTCAGCAATCGACAAGGTTTCAGCAACACGCTGACTGTTGTCGTGCATCGACATCACCACACCGTTGGTATCGCCCTGAACCCGGCCAATGATCTGTTCGATCTCCCGGGTTGATTGCTGAGTGCGATGCGCCAGCGCCCGAACTTCATCGGCCACCACCGCGAAACCACGTCCGGCTTCCCCGGCCCGCGCAGCCTCGATGGCGGCATTGAGCGCGAGCAGGTTGGTCTGTTCGGCGATGGCGCGGATCACGTCCAGCACCTTGCCGATTTCCCGGGACTGCTCGGCCAGGGTCTGAACCTGTTGCAGCGCGACACCCGCATTGCTGCTCATCGCCTGAATCGAATCCAGGGTTTCAATCACTCGCGCCTGGCCCTGATTGGCTTGATGTGTGGACTGTCTGGTGCTGTCGGAAGTCGACACCGCGTTGCGTGCCACTTCTTCCACCGCGACGGTCATTTCGTTGACGGCCGTGGCGGCTTGCTCGATTTCATTGTGTTGCTGTTGCAGCCGACTGGAATCCTGTTGAGTGCTCTGATTCATCTGCAGGGCGGCGGCCGCCAGTTGAGTCGACGTGCCGCTGATCAGTTGCAGGGTTTCCCGCAGGCTGGTCTGCATGGCCGACAGGGCCTTAAGCAAGCGTGCGGTTTCATCGGCGCCGTGGCTGCGGATCGGTTGACTCAGGTCACCGGCGGCCACTTGCTCGGCCACGTCGACCGCCTGACGGATCGGCATGACGATGCTGCGTATCAACAGCCAGGCAAGGCACAGGGTCAGGAGCGCGACGGCTATCAGCGCACCGATCACGGTGATTTTTACCTGATTGTAGAGCGAGTCAGCCTGGTTGGCCGAGAGGCTGACTTCGTTGGCGGAAAGCGCCATCAACTCGGCGAACTGGTCACCGGTCTGGGTCGAGTAGTCCTGGATTTTTCCATTGAGCAACGCGGTCATTTCTTCGCTGCGGTTTTCCCGCGACAGCGCTTCGTATTGCGCCAGCGCCTGGCGGTAACTGGTGACGGTGGTGACGAACTTTTCGTACGGCCCCCGGTTGTAATCACCGACCAGCGGAGTGAATTTTTCCAGCGTCTCTGCAAGCCAACCCTGCACTTGGTGCAGACGTGTGACGGTGGCATCGAGCACCTTTGGATCGCGGTTGAGCGCCATGCGCAGGCTGAGCACGCGAATGCTCAGGATGTAGTCGCGGATTTCACCCAGGTGGCGAATGCTGGGCAGGGAGACGTTTTCAGTGTGCTGGCCGGTGGCGCGGACTTGCGCGACCTGTTTAAGGGCGAACAGCCCCTGCAACAGGACCAGCAGGGCGATGACGCCGAAGCTGATCACGGCACGCTTGGCGATGCTCAAGTTACCTGGCGACATGGTGTGCCTCTGTGGCTGTGAGAAAAAAAGGGTGAAATGGATAAATCGCGGCCATAAAAAAACGCAGGCCCGGGATCAGGCCTGCGTTTGTGGTGTATCAATCTTTTACGGTCGGAATCTTGCGCGGTGCCATGAAGTACATCCAGGTCAGCGCGATGAAGTACATCGCCGGAATGATGGTGAACAACACGGTGTAGTTGTTGTTGGTGATGGTCAGAATGTGGCCGACCAACTGGGTCATGAACATCCCGCCGATCGCCGCGCACATGCCGCCGAAGCCGAACACCGTACTCATCATGTGTTTAGGCGTGTAGTCCATCACCAGGCTCCAGATGTTCGCGGTCCAGGCCTGGTGCGCGCCGATGGCCAGGGAGATGGCGAACACCGCGAGCCACAGGCTGCTCGAACCGGCGGCCATGACCACGCCGATGATGCAGCAGGCGAACAGGAACATGGACATCAGTCGGGCCTTGATCGGGTTGATCCCGCGACCGATCAGGAACGAAGACAGGATCCCGCCGCCGACGCTGCCGAAGTCAGCCGTGAGGTAGATGATGATCAGCGGAATACCCATCTGGGTCACGTTGATCCCCAGGTTGTATTGCTGATTGAGGAACGGCGGCAGCCAGTACAGGTAGAACCAGAACACCGGCGCGGTGATCGAGTAGGCGAGGGCGAAGGCCCAGGTGCCACGCATGCGCAGGATTCGCGAGAACGGTACGCGGGATTGTTCCGGTTCGACTTCCTTCTGGATGTAGTCCAGTTCCGATTGTTTAACGCTCGGGTGATCTTCCGGGTTGAAGTACTTCAGGCCCCAGAACAGCAACCAGATTCCGCCCAGCGCCGCCATGCACAGGAACGCGGCTTGCCAGCCCCAAGCGTGAAGAATCAGTGGCAGCAGCATCGGTGTGAACATCGCACCGACGTTGGTCCCGGCGTTGAAAATACCGGTGGCCACGGCGCGCTCGCCAGCCGGGAACCACAACCGGGTGGTTTTCACGCAGGCCGGGTAGTTGGCGGCTTCGGTCAGGCCGAGAATGAACCGGCAGACCATGAAGCCCGCCGCCGAAGTGGCCAGGCCATGAGCGCCGGTGGCCAGGCTCCAGAGCAGTACCGCGAAGAAGAACACGCGCTTCACGCCGACCCGGTCGATCAACCGGCCTTGCAGCACGAAACCGACGGCGTAGCCGACCTGGAACCAGAAGTTGATGTTGGCGTAGTCCATCGCCGTCCAGCTCAGTTCCTTGGCGAGGATCGGCTGCATGACGCCCAGGGCAGCGCGGTCGATGTAGTTCAGGGTGGTGGCGAAAAATACCAGCGCCAGCATTCCCCAGCGGGTTTTGCCGACGGCCATGGCGCCGCGGATTTTGTCGCCGATGCCGCCAGTGGCGACACTTTGGGCCGAAGCCACGCGAGAGCTTTGAGAAGGAAACATGTGTGTGCCATCCGTTCAATGACTGACAAGCGAGGCTTGTCGGGACTTCAAGGGCGCGTGATCAATCGATGGCGACGGGCGCGAGTGAGATTGATCGGCTGAGGTGTTTTCGTCAGGCGACGACAACGTTTTATTCAGCGAGCGGCACGGTTCGGCCGAGGGGGCGCAAGGTTCGGATGGACACCAGGTCTGGCGTGAGATCGGTGGAGCAAGCAAACAAGGCGTTGAATGAGCGCATGAGCGTGTACCCGTTTTTTGAAATTTTTATGTGGTGTTCAGGGTCTTTGGTAACCGAGTCCATGGGGTCGTGACCGGACTCAATGTGGTGTCGATGGTGCGCAGTGGACGAAAAATCGTCAATTCGCCAACCGCCATTGTGTTCGATAATCGCCCGCAAAACTAACCGGGTAGTACACTTTGAATTGCTGTGCGGATTCGTCAAGCCAATAATTTGCCCAACAAGAATGTCCCCACCACCGGGAGTCGACACATGCAGCGTTCCATTGCCACCGTTTCCTTGAGCGGTACCCTGCCGGAAAAACTAGAAGCCATCGCCGCCGCCGGTTTTGACGGGGTGGAAATTTTCGAGAACGACCTTCTCTACTACGACGGCAGCCCACGGGAAATCAGGCAGATGTGCGCTGATCTCGGGATCGCGATCACTCTGTTCCAACCCTTTCGGGATTTCGAAGGTTGCCGCCGCGATCGACTGCCGCGCAATCTGGAGCGGGCCGAGCGCAAGTTCGATTTGATGCAAGAGCTGGGCACCGACCTGGTGCTGGTGTGCAGCAACGCCTCGGCCGACTCCATCGGCGATGAGCAGATCCTGGTCGACGACTTGCGCCTGCTCGCCGAACGGGCCGGCGCTCGTGGTTTGCGGATCGGTTACGAAGCGCTGGCCTGGGGCCGCCACGTGAACACGTATCAACAGGTGTGGAACATCGTTCGCCAGGCCGACCATCCGAGCCTCGGCGTGTTGCTGGACAGTTTCCATACGCTGTCGCTCAAGGGCGACCCGAAGGCGATCGCCGAGATTCCCGGTGACAAGATCTTCTTCGTGCAAATGGCCGATGCACCGATCCTGGCCATGGACGTGCTGGAGTGGAGCCGGCATTTCCGTTGTTTCCCCGGCCAGGGCGAATTCGATCTGCCGGGGTTCCTCGCGCCGATCATCAAGAGTGGCTACACCGGCCCGCTGTCGCTGGAGATCTTCAACGACGGTTTCCGCGCCGCGCCACCCCGGGCCAACGCCGCCGACGGCTTGCGTTCGTTGCTGTACCTGGAAGAGAAAACCCGCCAGCGTCTGGAGCAGGAAGCCACGCCTGTGGCCAATCGCGACATTCTGTTCGATACCCCAGGCGCCAGCGAATACAACGGCATCGAGTTTCTTGAATTCGCCGTGGACGAAAGCCTCGGTGCCAAGCTGTCCCATTGGTTGGAGCGACTGGGTTTCGTCAAGGCCGGACAGCACCGTTCCAAGAGTGTCAGCCTGTTGCGTCAGGGCGATATCAACCTGATCCTCAACTCCGAACCTTATTCCTTCGCCCACAGTTTTTTCGAGGCCCATGGGCCATCGCTGTGCGCCACCGCCGTGCGGGTCAAGGACAGCGCCAGTGCGTTGGCCCGAGCCGTGGCTTACAAAGGCCAGCCGTATCGCGGGCTGGTAGGCCCCAATGAGCTGGAACTCGCCGCCGTGCGTGCGCCGGACGGCAGTCTGATTTACCTGGTAGACCAGGACGCCGACGTCTATGGCACCGACTTCAATCTGCAACCGGCGGCCGTGGCCAGCGGTGGCCTCAAGCGCATCGACCACATGGCCATGGCGCTGCCCGCCGACAGCCTCGACAGCTGGGTGTTGTTCTATAAAAGCCTGCTGGATTTCGAAGCCGACGATGAAGTGGTGCTGCCCGACCCGTATGGTCTGGTGAAGAGCCGTGCCTTGCGCAGCCGTTGCAGTTCGATCCGCCTGCCGCTGAACATTTCCGAGAACCGCAACACCGCAATCTCACACGCACTGTCGAGTTATCGCGGTTCCGGTGTGCATCACATCGCTTTCGATTGCGACGACATCTTTGCCGAAGTTAGCCGTGCCAAGGAGGCGGGCGTGCCGCTGCTGGATATCCCGCTCAACTACTACGATGACCTCGCCGCGCGCTTCGATTTCGACGATGAGTTCCTCAGCGAGTTGGCGTATTTCAACGTGCTCTATGACCGCGATGCCCTGGGTGGCGAGCTGTTTCACGTGTACACCGAGCCGTTCGAAGGGCGGTTTTTCTTTGAAATCATCCAGCGCAAAAACGGCTACGCGGGTTACGGCGCGGCCAACGTAGCCGTGCGACTGGCGGCCATGGCCAAATCCCGAAGTGGCGGCGTACGTCAGACAAAGTTGTAGGAAAATCGTAAACACGGGTACAAAACCGCTGCCGCGTGACTTCCTTCACTGTGCGCGGCGGCCCATAATCGCCTACTTGTGCAGTGATGGCCGTGAGCCCGCAATGACAATAATTTCAGAACTCCCCGTAGCGCCCGAAAAGCCAATTGCCGAGCCTCGCAAGAGTCGCAAGAACAACCCGGAAAAAACCCGCGAGAACATCCTTCAAGAGGCTATCGTCGAGTTCGTCCAGCAGGGGCTTTCCGGTGCGCGCGTCGATGCGATCGCCGAGCGCATCCACACCTCCAAACGCATGATCTATTACTACTTCGGCAGTAAGGAACAGCTCTACGTCGAGGTGCTGGAGAAGCTCTACGGGGATATCCGCAGCACCGAAAGTCGCTTGCACCTGGCCGAGTTGGCACCGGTGGAGGCGATTCGGCGGTTGGTGGAATTCACCTTCGACCACCATGACCGCAACGTTGATTTCGTGCGTATCGTCTGCATCGAGAACATTCACAACGCCGAGTATGTGAAGCGCTCCGATGCGATCAAGGCGATGAACAACACCATCCTCGATTCACTGGGCGAGATTTTGCGTCGCGGGGCCGCAGAGGGTGTATTCCGCGCCGGCCTCGATCCGCTGGATGTGCACCTGCTGATCAGTTCGTTTTGCTTCTATCGCGTGTCGAACCGTCATACCTTTGGTGAGATCTTTCAGATCGACTTGCCGGACGAAAGTATCAAGCAGCGTCATCGGGAAATGATCTGCGAGTCGGTGTTGCGGTATCTGCAGGCCTGATTTGCAGGGTCCTTAAAAGATCGCAGCCTCGTTTCACTCGACAGCTCCTACAAGTACCCATACCCCTGTAGGAGCTGTCGAGTGAAACGAGGCTGCGATCTTTTGCATTTCAACCATTCATGCTTTGAAAATGCGCCAGCATCCGCTGGGCATCCGGCACCACGCCGCTGAATAATTCAAACGCCTTCACCGCCTGAAACACCGCCATGTTGCCGCCGTCCAGGGTTCGGCAACCCAGCGCGCGAGCGTTGCGCAGCAGTTCGGTTTCCAGCGGGAAGTAAACGATCTCCGCCACCCACAACTGCGCGCGAAGCAGCTCTACCGGCACTGGCATGCCAGGCAGCTTTTTCATGCCCATGGGCGTGGTATTCACCAGTCCATCAGCCTGACCCAGCGTGCCCGGCAAGTCATGACCGGCCACGGCGCGGCCAAAACCGAAATGCTGATTGAGGTTGTCCGCCAAAGACTGAGCCCGGCTGTGATCCACATCGAAAATGCTCAGCAGTTGTACGCCTTCGCTCAATAACGCGTGGGCCACCGCTGCGCCTGCGCCACCGGCGCCCATTTGCACCACACGCTCACGGGCAACGTCCTGCAGGCCGCGACGAAACCCTTCGGCGAAGCCCAGGCAATCGGTGTTGTGGCCGATGCGTTTCCCGTCCTTCAACACCACCGTGTTCACCGCGCCAATGCCGCGGGCTTCCGGCGACAATTCGTCGAGCAACGGGATGATTGTCTGCTTGCACGGGAAGGTGATGTTCAGCCCGGTGAAATTCATCCGCTCGGCGGCCATCAGCAGGTCGGGCAGGGCGCCGCTGTCGAGTTTCAGCTGATCCAGATCGATCAGTCGATACAGGTAGCGCAGACCCTGCGCATCGCCTTCGTGCTCGTGCAGCGCCGGAGTGCGGGAAGCCTGAATGCCGGCGCCGATCAGCCCGGCCAATACCACGGTGTTCTGTGTCATCACGCTTAACCTTTCAAACGTTGGCTGAAATGCTCCAGCGCCAAACGATAGCCGTGGCTGCCGAAACCGCACATCACGGCCGTGGCGATGGACGAGACAAAGGAGTGATGCCGGAAGGGTTCGCGGGCATGGACGTTGGACAGATGCACTTCGATCACTGGCAGTTCGCTGGCGACCAAGGCATCGCGAATGGCGACCGAGGTGTGAGTCCAGGCGGCCGGGTTGATGACGATCCCGGCGCAGCGGCCACGGGCGGCATGAATCCAGTCGAGCAGTTCGCCTTCATGGTTGGTCTGGCGAAACTCCACCTTCAGGCCGAACTCTTCGGCGGCGCGACCGCACAGCGCTGAAATATCCGCCAGGGTTTCGTGGCCATAAGTCGCCGGTTCACGGGTGCCGAGCAGGTTCAGGTTCGGGCCGTTGAGCACCAGAACGATAGGGGACATCGGGTCTCTCCACTTATTATTTTTGGCATTGGCCGAGGGTCTCAGCCTGTGGAGATAAATTGTACTAACTGGTTAATAAGGTCAATTGAAGAGGCGCCGGCCCTGGATTATCTGTGCGGTGATCGAACATTCAGCGTGGAAGACGCTCAACCAGAAAATCGATAAACGCCCTGAGCCGCAACGGCACATGGCGGCTTTGCGGATACAGCAAAGTGAAGGGGCGGGAGCGCCCGCCGTAGGGCTTGAGCACTTCCACCAGCGAGCCATCCGCCAGTTCGTTTTCGACGATGAAGCGATAGGTTTGAAACAGCCCGGCGCCGTGTTTCGCCAGCGTCACGCCACCCAATACATCATCGGAACAGCAGTAATTACCTTCGGCCAAAATCTCCAGCGGCACGCCGTTATCGTTGAACAGCCAGGCAATCCGCCGCCCGCTGCTGGGTAGCTCGAACTGAATGCATTCGTGGTGCGCCAGGTCGTCCAGGGTTTGTGGCATGCCGGCACGCTTCAGATAGTCAGGGCTGGCAATCATCACCAGCGCAGCGTCCTCCAGTGGCCGGGCAATCAGCCCGGAGTCGGGAATCGCCCGCACACGGATGGCCATGTCATAGCCTTCGCCGACAAAATCGATGTTGCGATTGCTGATGTGCACCTCGACTTTCACGGCGGGAAAACGCGCCCGGAACGTCGGCAGCAGCGGCAGGATGCGGTGGTGGGCATAGGTGGTGGGAATGCTGATACGCAAGGTGCCGGAGGGTTCCTGCTGTTGGCCCATGACTTCGCGCTGAGCCTCGACCAATTGCGCAAGGGCCAGGCGACACTCCTCGAAATAGCGCCGGCCACTGTCGGTCAGCTTGACGCTGCGGGTGGTCCGCGCGAACAGCCGTACACCCAGGCGTTCTTCCATCCGCGACACCGAGCGGCTGACCGCAGCCGGCGTCACGCCAGCCACCAGGGCTGCGGCAGTAAAGCTGCCGGCTTCGGCGGCCAGGCAAAACAGTTCGATGCTGCCGAGCTGAAGATCGTCGAAATGTCGCTGCATGATTGATTACACCAAGAATCAAATGGGATGCCTGAGGTTGTGTTTATCAAAGATGGGCGCACAAATACAGGGCGTTTCAATCGCCCACAAAAAAGCCGTCCCAAGGACGGCTGATTTGTATAACGGCTGCAATCAACGACGGGTCAACAACACTCCGGATTCCATGTGATGGGTCCACGGGAACTGGTCGAACATCGCGCATTGAGTAATGCGGTGAGTGTCGTTCAGTTGGGCGATGTTGGCCGCGAGGGTTTCCGGGTTGCAGGAAATGTAGAGGATGTTGTCGAAGCGCCGGGTCAGTTCGCAAGTATCCGGGTCCATGCCGGCGCGGGGCGGATCGACGAACACGCTACCGAACTCGTAGCTCTTGAGGTCGATGCCGTGCAGGCGACGGAACGGGCGAACTTCGTTCAGGGCTTCGGTCAATTCTTCGGCAGACAGACGCACCAGCGTGACGTTATCCACCGCGTTTTCGCTCAGGTTGCTGAGTGCCGCGTTGACCGAGGTCTTGCTGATTTCGGTGGCCAGCACTTTGCGCACACGGGTAGCGAGTGGCAGGGTGAAGTTGCCGTTGCCGCAATACAGCTCCAGCAGATCATCCGGGCGATCACCGAGAGCGCCATACGCCCAATTGAGCATCTTCTGGTTCACCGTGCCGTTGGGTTGGGTGAACGCGCCTTCCGGCTGGCGATAGCTGAAGGTACGGCCGCCGACTTCAAGTTGCTCGACCACGTAATCGTGACCGATCACTTCGCGTTTGCCCTTCGAGCGACCGATGATGCTGACGTTCAGGTCGGCTGCCAGCTTCGACGCCGCCGCGTGCCAGTGCTCGTCCAGCGGGCGGTGGTAGCACAGGGTGATCATCGCATCGCCGGCCAGCGTGGTCAGGAACTCCACTTGGAACAGCTTGTGGCTCAGGGCTGCACTCGCTTGCCACGCCGCCTTGAGCTGCGGCATCAACTGGTTGATGCGCAGGCTTGCGATCGGGAACTCTTCGATCAGGATCGGCGTGCGTTTGTCTTCCTGGGAAAACATTGCGTAGTGGCGCTCGCCGGCTTCACGCCACAGGCGGAATTCGGCACGCAGGCGGAAGTTTTTCAGCGGCGAATCGAACACCGCAGGCTCGGGCGCACCGAACGGGGCCAGCAGATCACGCAGGCGCGTGACCTTTTCTTCGAGCTGAACGGCGTAGGCCTGGGAATCAAAAGTCATGCGTTGAACCAACCTAACTTGATCACGAACAGAATCGACAGAACCACCAACGCCGAGTTCAGCTCACGGCCACGGCCGGATAGCAACTTGATGGCGGTCCAGGAAATGAATCCGAACGCGATACCGTTGGCGATGGAGTAAGTGAATGGCATAGCCAGAGCGGTGACTACCACTGGCGCTGCAACGGTGATGTCGTCCCAGTCTATTTCCGCCAGCCCCGAGGTCATCAATACGGCGACGAACAGTAAGGCAGGTGCGGTGGCGAAGGCCGGTACGCTGGCGGCCAGTGGTGCGAAGAACAGCGCCAGCAGGAACAGAATCGCCACCACGACGGCGGTCAGGCCGGTGCGGCCACCGGCACTCACGCCGGCTGCGGATTCGATATAGCTGGTGGTGGTCGAGGTGCCCAGCAACGAACCGGCCATGGCCGCGGTGCTGTCGGCGATCAGGGCACGACCCATTTTCGGCATGTGGCCGTCCTTGCCCATCAGGCCGGCGCGCTTGGCGACGCCGATCAGGGTGCCGGAGTTATCGAACAGATCGACGAACAGGAACGCGAAGATCACGCTGACCAGACCAATGTCCAGTGCGCCTTTGATGTCCAGTTGCAGGAAGGTTGGCGCCAGCGACGGTGGCATCGACATCACGCCGCCGAACGGGCTGAAGCCCAGCAGGATGGAAACGATGGTCACCGACAGAATGCCGATCAGCACCGCACCGCGCACTTTCAGGGCCTCCAGGGCAACGATCAGGGCAAAGCCCAGGGTTGCGAGGATCGGCGCCGGTTGCTTCAGGTCGCCAAGGCCGACCATGGTCGCCGGGTTGCTGACGACGATGCCAGCGTTGTGCAGGGCGATCAGTGCCAGGAACAGGCCGATGCCGGCGGCAATCGCCGAACGTAGCGCCAACGGGATGCTGTTGATGATCCATTCACGGATGCGGAAGATCGACAGCAGGAAAAACATCACCGCCGAGAGGAACACCGCACCCAGCGCCACTTGCCAGGTGTGGCCCATGTGCAGGACCACGGTGTAGGTGAAGAAGGCGTTCAGGCCCATGCCCGGTGCCAGGGCGATCGGGTAGTTGGCGATCAGGCCCATGGTCGTCGAGCCGATGGCGGCGGCCAGACAGGTGGCGACAAACACCGCGCCCTTGTCCATGCCGGTCTCGCCGAGGATGCTCGGGTTGACGAACAGAATGTAGGCCATGGCCAAAAAGGTCGTGACGCCCGCCAGAATCTCGGTCCGCACGTTGGTGTTGTGTGCCTTGAGTTGAAACAGCCTTTCCAGCATGTCTGCTCCCCGTGGCGCGCCCGGCGCCGTGAATGTATCGACCTCAACAGCAAAGCACAGACCGCCGTAGGCGCCTGGGAATTTTCTGTGGGTCGGAAAAAGCCGCGCATCATACCAGCAGCGTGGGGCTATGGCTGCTTATGGCTGCGATCGTCGTCGATGTTTTGCCAAAAAGGGAACTGCGCCATACTGCGCGCTGTTTTTTTAGGGCAGGGAAGGGCGGAATATGAAGTACATGAGCACGCGCGTGGTTGTCGCATTCGCAATGTTGATCGCGTTGTTCCTGGGTGCCCAAACCGCCTCGGCAGCGACGGCTCCACCTCTGAGTCAGGTCAAGGTGCTCAAGGTCGAGTCGCCCAACTGTGGCTTTGAAGATATTGCGGACAAGCAGGAGCAGACTCGTTGCGATCACCAGGGGCCGAACATCAAGGTGTATGTGCTGGAAGTCGGCTACGGTCGCGAAGCCCATGTTGCCCTGGACGGTTTCGAGGTGGATGGCACCCGGACCCCAGTCTGTGCTTTTGATACCGGCAACCTGACCGAGTGCTCAGTCGGGAAAAAAACTGTCGGCTATCTGTACATCTTCAACCTGGCAGGCAAGCAGGACGGCATCTTCACGTTCAGCAACACCTCGATCAACGCGCCGGGCAACACGATGTCGACGCAGCTTTACATCAAGTAACGGCCAGGCTCGAACAAGGGTCAGGAAAGCTGACTACGCTTTAAAGATCATTCTCTGGACCGCGCCCATGACCTTTAGAGCCCTGATTACCCTCGCCGAGGGCATCGACGATCTGCAAACCGTGACCCTGATCGATGTACTGCGCCGCGCCAAGGTTGAAGTGGTGGTGGCCAGTATCGAGTCGCGGCGCATGCTGACCTGCGCGCGCGGCACCCGCCTGACCGCCGATGCGATGCTGGTCGATTTGCTGGCCCAACCCTTCGACTTGATCGTTTTGCCCGGCGGCGCCGTGGGGACGCAGCATTTGGCGGCCCATCAACCTCTGCAACAATTGATCAAGGACCAGGTCGCCGCCGGACGCTTGTTCGCCGGCATTGCCGAAGCGCCGGCGCTGGCGCTGCAGACTTTTGGCGTGCTGCGTCAGCGGCGCATGACGTGCCTGCCTTCCGTCAGCCATCAATTGTCGGGCTGCAACTTCGTCGATCAACCGGTGGTGGTCGATGGCAACTGCATCACCGCCCAGGGTTCGGGCGCCGCGCTGGAGTTTGCGCTGACGCTGGTGGAGCAACTCTGCGGCAAAGCCACGCGGTCGGCGGTGGCGGGGGAATTGCTTGTTTAGAAATATCAGGCGTGGACAGCAATCGGCTCGATGAGCGGTTGCTCACGCTGCTCCGCCTGCCAGAGATCGTAGTCGGTCTGAACGCCTAACCACATACGAGCCTTACCGATTCCAGCCCGCTCCAGGCGTACCGCCAGATCCGGACTGATGGGCGCATGGCCGTGCAGCACTCGCGAAAGATGCGGGCGGGCGAATCCAAGGTGTCGGGCCAGTTCGGTGACGCTGATGCCAAGCTCGGGCAATACATCCATCAAAAGTGTTTCGCCAGGGTGTGGCGGGTTGTGCATGGGCATGGTCCTGCCTCCTGTCAGTGATAGTCCAGATAGTCGACCAGTTCGATATCCGAACCAATAAAACGAAAAATAACCCGCCAGTTCCCCGAAACACTGAGTGACCAATATTCGACCAGATCGCCCTTGAGCGGATGTAATCGCCACCCCGGAAGGTCGAGGTCGTCGGGAGTCGCTGCGCGATCCATAAACTGCAGCATGCGAGCCAGACGCTTCGCATGATCTGCTCGAATCCCACGAGTCGAACCGGTTTCGTAGAAGCCACGAAGGCCTTTGTGCTGAAAGGATTTGATCATGCTCAGAGTGTAAGGCGATACATTACACTTGATGCACTATCTATGTATTGCACTTGGTCGGAGAATTTATGCTTGGTGCTGATTGCCGGCCTTTTTTGGATGCAGGTGTGGGACATTCCTGTCCCCCTGATCAGCTTCAGGCCCTGACTTCTTCCACCGGTCCCGGTACATGCATACGGTCGCGGTTGGCCAGGGTCGGGAACAGTTTGACCCAGGCCCCGGTCACCATCAGTGTGCCGATGCCGCCCATCACCACGGCCGGTACGGTGCCGAACCAGTGGGCCGTCAAGCCAGACTCGAATTCGCCGAGCTGATTCGAAGCACCGATGAACAAGCCATTCACGGCACTGACCCGGCCGCGCATCTCGTCCGGGGTTTCCAGCTGCACGAACGAGGCGCGGATCACCATGCTGATCATGTCTGCCGCGCCTAAAACCACCAACACAGCGAGAGAGAACCAGAACGAAGTCGACAGGCCGAAAGCGATGGTTGCCACGCCGAATACACCCACGGCGGTAAACATCACCCGTCCGACGTTGCGTTCCACGGCAAATCGCGCCAGAAACAGCGACATCAGCAGTGCGCCCACCGCCGGGGCCGAACGCAGCAGGCCCAGACCCCAAGGGCCGGTCAGCAGAATATCTTTGGCGAACACCGGCAGCAGCGCAGTCGCGCCACCCAGCAAGACGGCAAACAGATCCAGGGAAATCGCCCCGAGAATATCCGGACGGCTGCGAATGAAGCGGATGCCTGCGAGCAGCGAATCCAGGGTCGCCTTGCCCTTGTTCAACGGTGTCTGCCGAGCCGGTAGGTTAAGCATCAGCGCACAGGCGATGAGGTAGAGGATCACCGTCGGGCCATACACCCAGACGCTGCCGAAGGCGTAAAGCAAACCGCCCAGCGCCGGGGCAACGATGGTGGCCGATTGCTGCGCAGATTGCGCGGCAGCAACCGCGCGCGGGAATAAAGCACTGGGCACGATGCTCGGCAGCAAGGCCTGGGTGGTTGGCATCTCGAAGGAGCGGGCGGCGCCGAGCAGGAATGCGAGGATGAAGATCATCTCCCGGGTGACATGGTCCGTCGCGCTGCCGATGGCCAGCGACAGGGCGATCAGCGCTTGCACGGACTGACAGATCGCCGCGACCTTGCGCCGGTCATAGCGATCCGCCACATGCCCGGTGTGCAGCATGAACAACACCCGCGGGGCAAATTCCACCAGACCCACCAGACCCAGATCGAGCACGTTGCCTGTCAGTTGATACAGATTCCAGCCGATGGCCACGGTCAGCATTTGAAAACCGCTGGCGGTAAATACCCGAGCCAGCCAGAACGCGATAAAAGGGCGGTGATGACGTAACAGCAGGGGCGCTTGGCTGGGCATCTGAAGGCAAGTCTGGGTGAGGGGAAGGGCGAGATTATCACCAACCTGTAACCAGAGGTTGCGAGCGCGGAAAATTTAGTTAGCTAGACACCGATCCCACAGAACATACAAATTCCCTGTGGCGAGGGAGCAAGCTCCCTCGCCACAGGGAATGCATTGCAACGCATGACCAAACCCGTGAGGCAACCTGTCACGCGGCAATAGACCACACCGTCCATCGGCAAAAATGCGACTACTCTTTCAACGTTGCTTGATCCAGATCAAGACCCTTCGTGGAAATGATCCGGTGGCCAGATGGCCAGATTCCCTACGTTGTGATGATGGTAGAAAAAGAACGAGTTCAAATTCGCCACACTCCATAACCGTGGGGGCAGTGGGTGCAGGCCGCAAGCCTTCAGCCAGTATTACCTGACAGAGGAAGACTTATGTTCGGTTTGGAGGCACTTGATCTCGCCCGGATTCAGTTCGCGTTCACCATTTCGTTCCACATCCTGTTCCCGGCCATCACCATTGGTCTGGCGAGTTACCTGGCGGTACTCGAAGGCCTGTGGCTGAAGACGCACAACGACACTTACCGCGATCTGTACCATTTCTGGTCGAAGATCTTTGCCGTCAACTTCGGCATGGGTGTGGTGTCCGGCCTGGTCATGGCCTATCAGTTCGGCACCAACTGGAGCCGCTTCTCGGATTTCGCCGGTTCCGTGACCGGGCCGTTGCTGACCTACGAGGTACTCACCGCGTTCTTCCTCGAAGCCGGTTTCCTCGGCGTCATGCTGTTCGGCTGGAACAGGGTCGGGCGCAAGCTGCACTTCTTCGCCACGGTCATGGTCGCCATCGGTACCCTGATCTCGACCTTCTGGATTCTCGCCTCCAACAGCTGGATGCAGACCCCGCAGGGCTACGAAATCGTCAACGGCCAGGTCATTCCGGTGGACTGGTTGGCGATTATCTTCAACCCGTCGTTCCCCTACCGGCTGATGCACATGGCTACGGCGGCGTTCGTCGCTACCGCCTTCTTCGTTGGTTCGTCGGCGGCCTGGCATTTGTTGCGCGGCAAGGACAACCCGGCCATCCGCACCATGCTCTCGATGGCCATGTGGATGGCGCTGATCGTGGCGCCGATCCAAGCCGTCATCGGTGACTTCCACGGCCTCAATACCCTCGAGCACCAGCCGGCGAAAATCGCTGCGATTGAAGGTCACTGGGAAAATGTCGGCGATGAACCGACCCCATTGATCCTGTTCGGCTGGCCGGACATGAAAGCCGAAAAGACCAAATTTGCGGTCGAGATTCCGTACCTGGGCAGCTTGATCCTGACCCACACCCTGGACAAACAAGTGCCGGCGCTCAAGGAGTTCCCGCCTGAAGACCGGCCGAATTCGACCATCGTGTTCTGGTCGTTCCGGGTTATGGTCGGCCTGGGTTTCCTGATGATCTTCACCGGTTTGTGGAGCCTGTGGCTGCGCAAGCGCGACACGCTGTATACCTCGCGTCCGTTCCTGTACCTGGCGCTGTGGATGGGCCCATCCGGCCTGATCGCGATTCTCGCTGGCTGGTTCACCACTGAAATCGGCCGTCAGCCGTGGGTGGTCTACGGCTTGATGCGCACGGCGGATGCGTCCTCCGGGCACAGCTTCGTGCAGATGAGCATCACCTTGGTCATGTTCGTTGTGGTGTATTTCGCGCTGTTCGGTGCCGGTCTTGGCTACATGATGCGCCTGGTGCGCAAAGGGCCGAAGATCGACGAAGGCAAGGAAACCAACGAGGGTGGTCCTGGCCAGAAACGTACACCGGCCCGTCCGCTGTCCGCCGCCGACGACGACAACGGTGACGGCGATCACAACCACAGCCTGACCAAGGAGATTTGAATCATGGGTATTGATCTTCCGCTGATCTGGGCCGTGATCATCATCTTCGGCATCATGATGTACGTGGTCATGGACGGCTTCGACCTGGGGATCGGGATTCTTTTTCCGTTCATCAAGGGCAAGACCGACCGTGACGTGATGATGAACACCGTCGCCCCTGTGTGGGACGGCAACGAAACCTGGTTGGTATTGGGTGGCGCGGCATTGTTCGGCGCCTTCCCGTTGGCCTATTCGGTGGTGCTCTCGGCGTTGTACTTGCCGCTGATTTTCATGCTGATCGGGCTGATTTTCCGTGGCGTGGCCTTTGAGTTTCGCTTCAAGGCCAAGGACGCCAAGCGCCACTTGTGGGACAAGGCATTCATCGGTGGTTCGATCGCCGCGACCTTCTTCCAGGGTGTGGCATTGGGTGCGTTCATCGATGGGCTGCCGGTGGTCAATCGTCAGTTTGCCGGTGGTTCACTCGACTGGCTGACGCCGTTCACGATGTTCTGTGGCGCGGCGCTGGTAGTGGCTTATGCGCTGCTCGGTTGCACCTGGTTGATCATGAAGACCGAAGGCAAGCTGCAGGAGCAGATGCATGATCTGGCGCGACCATTGGCCTTCGTGTTGCTGGCGGTGATTGGCGTCGTCAGCATCTGGACGCCGTTGGCCCACGCCGAGATCGCCGCACGCTGGTTCACCCTACCGAATCTGTTCTGGTTCCTGCCAGTGCCGATTCTGGTGCTGGTGACCCTGTACGGTCTGATTCGCGCGGTGGCCCGCAATGCGCACTACACGCCATTCCTGCTGACCCTGGTGCTGATTTTTCTCGGCTACAGCGGTCTGGGTATCAGCCTGTGGCCGAACATCGTGCCACCGTCGATTTCGATCTGGGACGCTGCCGCACCGCCGCAGAGCCAGGGCTTCATGCTGGTGGGCACGCTGTTCATCATCCCGTTCATCCTGGGTTACACCTTCTGGAGCTACTACGTGTTCCGCGGCAAGGTCACCCACGAAGACGGTTACCACTAGCCCATACGAATACGGCGCAAGGTTGATACCTGCGCCGTTGCAGAGGAGAACGCGATGATGGCTGGCAAACCTGATTTGCAGGAAATCGAAGCCGCAGAGAAAAAGCCGCTTTGGCAACGACTCGGCTGGCTGGCGTTGATCTGGGCAGGCAGCGTTGGGGCACTGTTCATCGTGGCCACGCTGATGCGCATGTTCATGAATGCCGCGGGCCTGAGTACCCACTGAAATTCCCATCCCGTTGCCTTGCGGCACGGATTTATAACCCTCCTGCGACGGAGGGTTTTTTTTGCCTGCTGTTATTTGCGTGCCTTGAGAATTACGAACTTGGGTGTGGCCGCTACTTGCTCCACGCCGCGGAACAACCGCGCAAGCTTGCTGTGATAGCCCAGATGACGGTTGCCGACGATGTGCAGCGCGCCGCCCACCACCAGCGCTTCGCGCGCCTGCTGGAACATCCGCCAGGCCAGGAAATCGCCGACCACTTGCTGTTGGTGGAATGGCGGATTGCACAGCACCACGTCGAGGGATTGGGGTTCCTGCCCCGCCAACCCATCGCCGGCACGTACGATCACGTCACGATCACCCAGCGCCGCGCGCCAGTTTTCAGCGGCCGATTGCACGGCCATGAATGACTCGTCCACCAATGTGTAATGGGCCTCGGGGTTTTGCAGGGCGCTGGCGATCGCCAGCACGCCGTTGCCACACCCCAGATCGGCGACCCGCGCTGTGCCGAGGTTGTTCGGCAAGTGCGGCAGAAAGGCCCGCGTGCCGATATCCAGCCCTTCGCGACAGAACACATTGGCGTGATTGAGCAGTTCGATTGCAGGCGTGTCGAGTCGATAGCGCGTCGGGTATGGAGAGACAGCGGGGGCTTTGGCTTCGGGCGTGGCGATCAGCAACCGAGCCTTCTTCATGGCCAGCGAGGCTTGCACCGGGCCGATATAGCGCTCCAGCAGATCGCCCGCGGCACGTGGCAGATGCTTGACCATCGCGGCGGCAATCACTTGAGCGCCGGGAGCCAATTGACCCTGTAGCCGGATCAGTTGCTCTTCCAGCAAGGCCAGGGTTTTCGGTACCCGGATCAATACCCGGTCAAACGGCCCGACGAAGGCTTCGCTGGCAGGTACGCTCGGCACCGAATCAAACGCCTGGCCGTTGCGCATGAGGTTTTTTTCGAGCCCCTGAAAGGCCAGAAATGAATCGCCGCTGCTGGTGACCCGGACCTTGCCCGCCAGGCTAACGGCCAATGCGCCGAAGCTGTCGTTGAGTACCAGTACGCGAGTATCTGCTGTCGGTTGTTGCCCGGCCAGATGATTGAGCAGGTATTCGTCTGCGGCATCGAACGCTTGCAGCGGTTCGTTCTGCTGTTCTGGCTGGCGGATCAGATTGAGTTGAGCGAAGGGGGTTTCGAGCAAGGGCATGAGGCGGGGCTCTGATAATCAACGGGGGCCGCCGCTTCGGGGCGTTGTAGCGGGCGGAACCATCCGAGCGGACGGCGTCGTGGAACTTTCCACGGCATCACTCAGAAAGGATCGCAATGGTACGTTTTTTTCGTCCGGATTACTCGCAGGGATTACCAGATTCGAACAGTTTCAGATAACCCCCGACCTTGCTGCGCTGATCACCGCTGCAATCTTGTTGTTGACGCCAAATTTGCGGATAGCGCCCTTTATATGGAAATTTACTGTGCTTTCACTCAGTCTGAGGATGATTGCGATCTCGCAGGCCGTCTTGCCGTCGGCTGAATATTTCAGTACTTCAATTTCTCTGCATGATAAATGCACCGTGGCCGGCTTCAGCGAGGAGACATGCAGGTCTTTCGCGACAAGCCCGTGCAGGTGACGGCTAATAAATATCGCGTAGCCCAGATTTTTGTACAGTTCATATGCGGTAATCGGGCAATGGGTTCTGGCCACGCTCAGCATGCTGCAAAGCCCGTTCCTATCATGAACGGATTGGGACCAGCCGTAGTTCAACCCCTGGTTTTTTTTCGCTTGCCACAGCCTTGGTGTTTTTGAATAGCACTCTTCTTGCCAGAGAATCGGCACTTCGGAATCATGGCAGTGGGCTAGTATTGGATCAACCGCATCGTAATGCTCGTTTTCATATTTCGTGTTCCATTCTCTAGGGTAATTATTCAAATTTATCTTATGGTGGTGTGTCCCTGTTGTTGGGGATGTTATTGAAAATGCACAGAAATTAAAGCCCATATTTTTGACGAGATTAAGCGACATCTCATATGCAGACTTTATTTCTTGAGCGCCAGAAAGCTGTGTTAACTGTGACTCCTTCCACACTTTCATTTGGTAACTCCATGCGGACTTTCTTGGGGGTGCCAATTGGATCCAAGATCCGGCACGTCCCAGAGTGTAGGAGGATTCTTACAAACATGCTGAACTATTTTGCTCTTTAAAAAAGCGTGGAGCGGCATAACTGGTTCTTAGCTATTCTTTATGGAAAGACAAAATCCGACGCTCATGTATTTGTTTTTATTGTTGTACTGTTTTGTTACCCGGATGAAAGACATTACAAATCATCGGTGTTTACACAGCCCGCTTTGCGGGACACTGGGGTCATCTGTTGAATGGAGCGACCCATGACTGCCAGTGCAGAAAAATTCACTCGCCAGACGCTGTTTAACGTCCAGCCATTGACTCCCAATCTGTTTACTCTGCGGACCACCAGGGATCCGGGCTTTCGTTTTCGCGCAGGGCAATTCGCCCGGCTGGGAGTGACCAAGGCAGACGGCAACATAGTATGGCGGGCCTATTCCATGGTTTCGTCACCCTATGACGAGTTCCTTGAATTTTTCTCCATTGTTGTGCCGGGAGGGGAGTTCACCAGTGAGCTGAGTCGGCTGGAAGTTGGCGATACGCTGCTGGTCGACCGTCAGGCCTTTGGTTATCTGACCCTGGATCGCTTCGTCGATGGCCGTGACCTCTGGTTGTTATCCACCGGCACGGGCGTAGCGCCGTTTCTGTCGATCCTTCAGGACTTCGAAGTTTGGGAGAAATTCGAACGAATCATCCTGGTCTACAGCGTGCGCGAAGCGCGGGAGCTGGCGTACCAGGCATTGATTACGGAGCTGGCGCAACGTGACTACCTGGCCGAGTACGCGCACAAACTGCAATTCATCGCCACCGTCACCCGCGAACAGCATTCGGGTGCCTTGAACGGGCGGATCACCAGTCTCATTGAGAATGGTGAACTGGAACAGACGGCTGGTGTAGCACTGACCGCGGAGCATTCACGGGTGATGCTCTGCGGTAACCCGCAGATGATCGATGACACGCGCAAGCTGCTCAAACAACGGAATATGCACTTGAGCCTCAGTCGCCGACCTGGCCAAGTGGCGGTGGAAACCTACTGGTAAACAAACGGCGCCCCGAAGGCGCCGTTTCTCTGGGCAATCAGCGATCAGGGCCGATTGTTCTGAGCCTTGAGCAGATCGCGGATCTCGCTCAGCAGTTCTTCTTCCTTGGTCGGAACCGGCGGCAGGGTTGGCGCAACGGCCTCTTCGCGTTTCAGACGGTTGATAGCCTTGACGCCCATGAAGATCGCGAAGGCAACGATGATGAAGTCGATCATGCTCTGGATGAACTTGCCATACGCCAGCACCACTGCCGGGACATTACCGTTAGCGGCCTTGAGCGTAATGGCCAGATCACTGAAGTCCACCCCACCGATCAGCAAGCCGATTGGCGGCATCACCACATCGCCGACAAACGAAGAAACGATTTTGCCGAAAGCAGCGCCGATGATGATACCGACGGCCATGTCGACCACATTACCTTTGACCGCGAAGGCCTTGAACTCACTTATCACGCCCATAGGTTATTTCCTTGTTACAGATGAGGTTGGTGAGCGCAGTGTAAATCAGCAAAGCGTCCCTTGCTTGAAACGCCTTCTTACAATGCCCGTTTCTATCGACACATCTTCTGGTAATTAGTTTACAAAACGCCACTATTCGCGCGCGTTTACCCGCTCTAGACCGGGCTTTCCAGAACCTTCTTGCTATCGGCCCGGTACGGGATTTCTATTTATGTTTTGGCCTTTGGGTCACTAGCCTCTGTGGTGCGCACCAGGATGCGCTTAATAAAACCAGAGGAAACTTCCATGACAACTCCCCTTGGCCTCGGGGCTTTTCCCCTCCGTCGTACCTTCGGCGTTCTGACCGTCAGCCTGCTGTCCTTCTCCATCAACGCTGCGACGTTGACCCGTGATAATGGTGCCGCTGTCGGCGACAACCAGAACTCGCAAACCGCCGGCGCGACCGGGCCGGTGCTGTTGCAAGATGTACAGTTGATTCAGAAGCTGCAGCGTTTCGACCGTGAACGCATTCCTGAGCGTGTGGTGCATGCCCGTGGCACCGGCGCCCATGGCACGTTCACCGTGACTGACGACCTCAGTGACTTGACCAAGGCCAAGGTATTCGCCGGTGGCCAGAGCACGCCGGTATTTGTGCGTTTCTCCGCAGTGGTCCATGGCAACCACTCACCGGAAACGCTGCGTGACCCACGGGGGTTCGCCACCAAGTTCTACACCGCAGACGGTAACTGGGACCTGGTTGGCAACAATTTCCCGACCTTCTTCATCAGGGACGCCATCAAGTTTCCGGACATGGTCCATGCCTTCAAGCCGGACCCGCGCACCAATCTTGACGATGACTCCCGTCGTTTCGATTTCTTCTCTCATGTTCCGGAAGCCACTCGCACCTTGACCGAGTTGTACTCCAACTCCGGCACCCCGGCCAGCTATCGGGAGATGGACGGCAACGGTGTACATGCCTACAAGTTGGTTAACGCCAAGGGCGAAGTTCACTATGTAAAGTTTCACTGGAAAAGTTTGCAGGGAATAAAAAATCTCACTCCTAAAGAAGTCGCCAATGTTCAAGGTCAAGATTACAGTCATATGACCAACGACTTGGTTGTCCATATCAACAAGGGGGACTTTCCGAAGTGGGACTTGTACGTCCAGGTTCTAAAACCTCAAGATTTGTCCAAGTTTGATTTCGATCCATTGGACGCCACCAAGATTTGGCCTGGTGTTCCTGAGCGAAAAGTTGGACAGATGGTATTGAACCGTAATCCGGCGAATGTATTCCAGGAAACCGAACAAGTGGCGATGGCACCGGCCAACTTGGTTCCGGGTATCGAGCCTTCGGAAGATCGTTTATTGCAGGGGCGAGTGTTTTCGTATGCCGATACCCAACTGTATCGCCTGGGGGCCAATGCTCTGCAGTTGCCGATCAACGCACCGAAAATCGCCGTGAACAACGGTAATCAGGATGGTGCGATGAACATCGGCGCCAGCAGCACGGGGGTGAATTACCAGCCGAGCCGTCTGCTGCCCCGTGAGGAGCCGCAAACCGCGCGTTACAGCCAGTCGACCCTGTCGGGCAGCACGCAGCAGGCGAAGATTCAACGTGAGCAGAACTTCAAGCAGGCCGGCGATCTGTATCGCTCGTTCAACCAGAAGGAACGTCAGGACCTGATCGACAGCTTCGGCGGCTCACTGGCCACCACCGATGAGGAGAGCAAGCACATCATTCTGTCCTTCCTGTACAAGGCCGACCCGGAATACGGGACAGGCGTAACCAAAGTGGCCAAGGGTGATCTGGCCCGGGTCAAGGCGTTGGCGGCCAAACTGGTCGACTGATCTATCTGCCTGAAGCGGGGCCTCGCAAGAGGTCCCGTCTGACCAAGGAGTCCCGCCATGCGTGTTTATCTGTCTGTGTTTCTGGCGTGCGTGTCGTTCGGTGTATTCGCCGGTCCTGACGCGCAAGTCTCGAAGGACCCCGAGGCGCTGAAAGCGCAATTACAGGATTACTATTTCGATGCCGCCCGAAGGGGGGATGTGCCGGTGCTCGAGACCTTCATCGAGGCCGGCTATTCCCTCGACGCCCGCGACAGCAAGGGTTACACCGCGTTGATCCTGGCTGCCTATCACGGTCAGGGTGCCGCCGTGGAGCGTTTGTTGGCGGCCGGGGCGGACGCCTGCGCTCAGGATCAACGCGGCAATACCGCGCTGATGGGCGCGATTTTCAAAGGCGAAGTGCAGATCGCTCGAACCCTGCTGGCCGCCAATTGCAGCCCCGACCAACGCAACGGCGCCGGGCAGACTGCCGCGATGTATGCCGGATTGTTCAAGCGCGTCGAGTTGCTCGACGCACTCAAGGCCAAAGGGGCGGACCTGAACGCCGAGGATCCGCTGGGCAACAGTGCCGCGCGTCTGGCCAGCGGTGAAATCCGCACGGCGGCGCCGCGCTGATCCGCGTCAGCTGAGCTATCATCGCGGTTTTTGCCGGGAGTTCAGATGGCCAAGGCCAAGCGCATGTACGGCTGCACCGAGTGTGGCTCAACCTTCCCCAAGTGGGCCGGCCAGTGCGGCGAATGCGGGGCCTGGAACACGCTGACCGAAACCATGGTGGAGAGTGGCGGCGCCGCAGCCCCCAGCGGTCGCACCGGTTGGACCGGCCAGCAGGCTCAGATCAAGACCCTGGCCGAAGTCAGCGTCGAAGAAATTCCGCGGTTCTCCACGGCGTCCAGTGAGCTCGATCGTGTTTTGGGCGGTGGTCTGGTGGATGGCTCGGTGGTGTTGATCGGTGGTGACCCCGGTATCGGCAAGTCGACCATTCTGTTGCAAACCTTGTGCAACCTCGCCAAGAGCATGCCGGCGCTGTATGTCACCGGCGAAGAGTCCCAGCAACAAGTGGCCATGCGTGCCCGACGGCTGGGCTTGCCTCAGGATCAACTGCGGGTGATGACTGAAACCTGCATTGAAACCATCATTGCCACCGCCCGGCAGGAAAAGCCCAAGGTGATGGTGATCGACTCGATTCAGACGATCTTCACCGAGCAACTGCAGTCGGCACCGGGCGGTGTCTCCCAGGTGCGCGAAAGTGCGGCATTGCTGGTGCGTTACGCCAAGCAAAGCGGCACGGCGATTTTCCTCGTGGGCCATGTCACTAAAGAAGGTGCGCTGGCCGGCCCCCGAGTGCTGGAGCACATGGTCGACACCGTTCTGTATTTCGAAGGCGAATCCGATGGGCGCCTGCGTTTGCTGCGGGCGGTGAAAAACCGGTTCGGCGCGGTGAATGAACTGGGCGTGTTCGGCATGACCGACAAAGGCCTGAAAGAAGTCTCCAACCCTTCGGCGATTTTCCTGACACGCGCTCAGGAGGAAGTCCCGGGCAGTGTGGTCATGGCCACGTGGGAAGGCACCCGGCCGATGCTGGTGGAAGTTCAGGCGCTGGTGGACGACAGCCACCTGGCCAACCCGCGCCGGGTGACGCTCGGTCTGGATCAGAATCGCCTGGCCATGTTGTTGGCGGTTTTGCACCGCCACGGCGGCATCCCGACTCACGATCAGGACGTGTTCCTCAACGTGGTCGGCGGTGTGAAGGTCCTGGAAACCGCTTCCGACCTGGCCTTGATGGCGGCAGTCATGTCCAGTTTGCGCAACCGGCCGCTGCCCCATGATTTGCTGGTGTTTGGCGAAGTCGGGTTGTCGGGTGAAGTGCGCCCGGTGCCGAGTGGCCAGGAGCGTTTGAAAGAGGCGGCCAAGCACGGCTTCAAACGCGCCATCGTACCCAAGGGCAACGCGCCGAAAGAGCCGCCACCGGGGTTGCAGATTATCGCCGTGACGCGCCTGGAACAGGCCCTCGACGCACTGTTCGAATAAACCGTAAATGGGACCCAAACCCTGTGGGAGCGAGCAGGCTCCCACAATGGAAGGCGGGAGGCCTTCAGTCTTCGATCAGGGCAGCCAATTCGCGCTCTAGTTCCCGGGGATCGCCCAGGTTGAACTCAATCAACCGCCGCAGGCGCTCGATGGATTCCAGGCTGATGTGTTTGCAGACGAACCCGAGCTGGCCATGGTCATCGTGGGTCAGTTGCACATCCATCTTGATGGCGACGTCATCGTTGAGATGAATGTCGACCAGGAAATGCCATTCCCGATTACCCAGCCATGGCTCGGGCTTCTCGACCAGCAGTCCCTTGAGCGACAGGTCAATCAGCCGCACCGGCCAGGTGAATTCCCCTTGGCTCAGTTCGGTTCGGGCATCGAACGCAATACGTCTGAAGCGGCGGCGATCGGCAGGTTGTTCGCTCATGGCGCAATCCTCGTAAAGGTTCGCTGACTATAGACCTGCATTGCCGAAGGCTGCCAGCACAGTGATGGCTCTAGACTGATGTCGAACTATGGTCTTTGCCGCCAGTAGCGCTAAACTCGAGATGGCTGTCTTTCTTGTCCACTCTGGCTGGAATCATAAAATGAAAAATAATAATAGCCCGCTACGCCACTTACCCTGGCTGCTGCTGGCAGTCGTAGGAGCGTGCGCCCTGGGCGTAGTGGCATTGCGCCGAGGCGAGGCGATCAACGCCTTGTGGATCGTTGTCGCAGCCGTCGCTATCTATCTTGTCGCATATCGCTACTACAGCTTGTTCATCGCTAACAATGTGATGCAACTCGATTCGCGTCGGGCTACACCTGCCGTGATCAACAATGACGGTCTGGACTACGTGCCGACCAACAAACACATTCTTTTCGGCCACCACTTCGCGGCCATTGCCGGCGCGGGGCCGCTGGTCGGTCCGGTGTTGGCGGCGCAGATGGGCTACCTGCCCGGTACGCTGTGGCTGATTGCCGGCGTGGTGCTGGCCGGTGCGGTTCAGGACTTCATGGTCCTGTTCATGTCCACCCGCCGCAACGGCCGNTCCCTGGGCGACATGGTCCGTGAAGAAATGGGCCGCATCCCCGGAACCATCGCGCTGTTCGGCTGCTTCCTGATCATGATCATCATCCTCGCGGTGCTGGCGCTGATCGTGGTCAAGGCCCTGGCCGAAAGCCCTTGGGGCATTTTCACCGTGATGGCGACCATCCCGATCGCGATGTTCATGGGCATCTACATGCGCTACATCCGCCCGGGCCGCATCGGTGAAATCTCGGTGATCGGCGTGGCGTTGCTGCTGGGTTCGATCTGGCTGGGCGGGCAGATCGCCGCTGACCCGGTCTGGGCCAAGGCGTTCAGCTTTACCGGGGTCCAGATCACCTGGATGCTGATCGGCTACGGCTTCGTGGCGGCGGTGTTGCCGGTGTGGTTGATTCTGGCGCCACGTGACTACCTGTCGACCTTCCTCAAAATCGGCACCATCGTCGCACTGGCGATCGGTATTCTGATCACCATGCCCGAGCTGAAAATGCCGGCATTGACCCAGTTCATCGACGGCACCGGGCCGGTGTGGAAGGGTGGGCTGTTCCCGTTCCTGTTCATCACCATCGCCTGTGGCGCAGTGTCGGGTTTCCATGCGCTGATCTCCTCCGGCACCACGCCGAAGCTGCTGGATAACGAAGTCAACGCTCGCTACATCGGTTACGGCGGCATGCTGATGGAATCCTTCGTGGCGATCATGGCGATGGTTGCCGCTTCGGTGATCGAACCGGGCGTGTACTTCGCCATGAACAGCCCGGCCGCGGTCGTCGGCGGTGATGTGGTGGCGGTAGCGACAGCGGTCAGCAACTGGGGCTTTGCCATCACGCCGGAAGCGTTGCAAGCGGTGGCCAAGGACATCGGTGAAACCACCGTCCTGGCCCGTGCCGGCGGTGCGCCGACCCTGGCGGTCGGTATCGCGCAGATCCTGCACAGCGTGCTGCCGGGTGAAAACACCATGGCGTTCTGGTACCACTTTGCGATCCTGTTCGAAGCGCTGTTCATCCTCACCGCGGTCGACGCCGGTACCCGTGCCGGACGTTTCATGCTGCAGGACTTGCTCGGCTCCTTCGTACCGGCGCTGAGACGCACCGAATCCTGGACCGCCAACCTGATTGCCACCGCCGGTTGCGTGGCGATGTGGGGCTATCTGCTGTACCAAGGCGTGATCGACCCGTTGGGTGGCATCAACACCTTGTGGCCGCTGTTCGGTATCTCCAACCAGATGCTGGCCGGTATCGCGCTGATGCTGGCAACCGTCGTGCTGATCAAGATGAAACGCCAACGCTACATCTGGGTCACCATGCTGCCCGCCGTTTGGTTGCTGATCTGCACCACCACTGCAGGCTTCATCAAGCTGTTCGACGCCAACCCGGCGATCGGCTTCCTGTCGCTGGCCAAGAAGTACAGTGATGCCCTGGCCAACGGTCAGATCCTCGCTCCGGCCAAGAGCATCGAGCAGATGCAGCACGTGATCTACAACGCTTATACCAACGCAACGCTGACCGCACTGTTCCTGTTCGTGGTGTTCAGCATCCTGTTCTATGCGCTCAAGGTCGGCATTGCCGCCTGGGGCACCAAAGAACGCACGGATAAAGAGTCGCCATTCCAGGCTCAGCCGGATGCGTAACCTGAGGATTGCACCATGTTCAATGACCTGAGTCGCCTCGGTAAATACCTCGGTCAGGCCGCACGCCTGATGGTCGGCATGCCCGACTACGACAACTACGTCGAGCATATGCAAACCAAACACCCGGACAAACCGGTGATGAGTTACGAGGCGTTCTTTCGGGAGCGCCAGGAGGCTCGTTACGGCGGCAAGGGTGGACCGAAGTGCTGTTGATGTATGCGGTTTAGGTAACACACCACTGTAGGAGCACGGCTTGTCGGCGAAGGCGATCTTCAAGATGCTTTCGCCGGCAAACCTGGCTCCTACAGTTTTTTTGCGTCCGGGAGATCTTATTTTGTTAGCGCCAATCCCTGTCACGATCCTCAGCGGCTTTCTCGGCGCTGGTAAAACCACCTTGTTGCGCCACCTGCTCAAAGCCGAGCACGGCCTGAAAATCGCCGTGATCGAAAACGAGTTCAGTGACGCCGGCATCGACACCCAGCTGTTGGGCGACGAGCCCGTGCAAGTGATGACGCTGTCCAACGGCTGCGTCTGCTGCACCATCCACACCGATTTGACCAAAGCGCTGTACCTGCTACTGGAGCGCCTGGACAGTGGCGAAATCGCCTTTGACCGCCTGGTGATCGAATGCACCGGTCTGGCCGACCCGGCTCCGGTGGCACAAACCTTTTTTATCGATGAAGAGCTGCGCGAGCGCTACATCCTCGACGGCATCATCACCCTGGTGGACGCGGCTCATGCCGAACTGCACCTGACCCAGACCATTGCCCAGGCGCAGATCGGTTTTGCCGACCGCTTGCTGGTGAGCAAGCGCGATCTGGTGGATGAGCCAACCTTCACGGCCCTCTGCGAACGCCTGACCCGCATCAACCGTCGCGCGCCGATTTGTGTGGTCGACCACGGCAAGATTGATCTGGCCGAATTGCTCGATGTGCGTGGCTTCAACCTCAATGCCGACCTTGGTGGTGGCGTGAGTTTGCGCCCGGTGAGCAAGGCGCCCTCCATCGACCGTATTTCCAGCCTGGTGCTGCGTACCGACAAGCCGCTGGATATCGACAAGCTCAGCGAGTTCATGAACGAACTGCTCGAAGAGCATGGCAAGCAACTGCTGCGTTACAAGGGCGTGCTGAACATTGCCGGCGAGGACCGGCGTCTGGTGTTTCAGGGAGTTTTGAAACTCTATGGTTTTGATTGGGACACCGAATGGGCCGAGGGGGAGAGGCGCGATAGTGTGATGGTGTTTATTGCCGATGACTTGCCGGAAGAGAAGATTCGGGCAGGGTTTGCCATGCTTTGATCCGCCAGGTTTTCGCACAAAAAACCGGCCTGAGTGATCGCCGGTTTTTTGAGCTGCCGTTGTCAGGTGTGCCTATGCCGGCACGCTGAAGTCGAGCGACAGTATGTTGGGAATCGTCGGGTCAACGGAATATAGCAAGGCATACCCGACACCTGATATCCCCGTCAGTAGACTGATGTCGGGAACCTGATCGCTGCTGAGAAAATTGCCCTCGAAAAAGTTATGGGCGACTTGTTCAAATGCTTTTTCAACTCTGGTGACGCCCTCGTGATTGCCTGAATCCCGGTACCAATCGTACAAGCAGATCAGATTGCCAAAGTCACCATGACACAAGCTATAACCGCTCCCAAGGCCATGACGCCAGAGATTGCTCTCGCACCTGGAAATATCCTCATCCACTTTCTGTCTGGTTGATGTCTCCAGGACATCTCCCATCGACTTCAAGAGCTGTCGCCTGGCAATCAGAATTCCACCATCTCCGTGGCACCACTTGGTCAAATGCCCAGGATTCTCCTTGTCTCTCAAGTCCAGCCAGAACCCGTCGCGAGTCAAGCGGTTTTCGCTCTCGAACACCTCAATGGCCAAGGGCACCAGAGACTTGTCGTAAGTCACGTCATAGGCCTTGCACAAGGCGTGGATCACTCCTGAGAGCCCGTGGGACAGGCCCGTCAAAATGACAGACTGATCGTTGCGTCGGAAAAAACGGCCCTCTTCAATGACGAGCTCACTTTTTATGTAATCGACCATACGCCTGATGGCTGATAGCAGATCTTCTCGCGGATTCAATACATAGACATTTGCCATTAGCGTCACCGCACCACAGCAGCCCGACAGAAAATCAAAGTCATAATCCTTGGGGGGGACTTCTATTATTCTGGTCAGTAAGTCTTCCAGTGTATCGTTATATTTTTGATCGCCGGTGATCTGCTGGCGGCTCAAGAGGAGGTAGATATAAGAGCCCAACCCATGAAATGCACTGACACTCGAGTCGCTCTTGAAATAACCGAATGATTCGGCCAGTGAGTGCAGCACTCGATCAGCGCAGGTCAAATAATGAGGTGTTTGGCTTACTTTGAATAGACTCAGATAAAACAGTCCAACCCCGGCGATCCCGGAATACAGGCCATTACCCATTGGGGAAAGATATTTTTTATGTGTCGTGGGGTGTGTATGGAAGGATAGCCATCTAATGTCCGCGCCCGCTTTCGTCACCGCGAGCTCCTCGACGCGGGAAGCGATTTTGATGATGTTTTCAAGACGATCAGTCGGTGCCGAACGTTCAGTTTTCGTATGAGTATGCGTGAGATTAAGAGGCTGAAGGTCATTTGGCTTTGGAAACAGACATGTTTCGAGAATAGTGCGTTGCAAGGCTTTATCCGCTAGAGACAAGCTGTCCATTTTTTTCAAGCAGCTTTCGTACGGCGGTCTTACTTGAGGTGTTTCGATTTTTTCACCGTGTGCACTCACTAGATAACGGGAGGTGAGGGGCATGGTAAAACACGGAATGCTTAACCTTTGCAGGTCCATTATTTCGTGCCGGGGAATGCCTATTGTAATGTAGGCATCTTTCAAATCTTTCCACAGGGTGGCGAGTAAGAGCTCTCTATCGAGCATGTTTTGCATAAAGCGTGGATGACGGCTCAGTCCGATAAAGTCGGCATAACGTTGGGTGTTTTTCACCAGTACACGGGTTGAGAGCTGTTCTGCAGATAGTTCAAGCATTCGAACAACGGTTTGCCGATGGGTCATTAACGCATCATAGGAAAGTTCAAAGCTCTCTAAGAAAGCTTCTTTATAATGCTCCAGCCCTTTTCGTTCATCGGCCAACAGAGGCAGGTGTTTTTGCTGAAGGCAATGTTCTGTATTGATTTTGCGCAAATGGTAAAAGCCGTTTTCATGAACGAGCGATTTGCCAGTGGAGAGGAATCGCTCTTGTCGTGTCAACCCGCTCAAGTCGTTACCTGAACCTTGCGCGAAAGGTACAAAGCCGCTGGAAAAAACTGAATGCCGAGTCGACGTAAATGCCTTGAACAGAGCAGAGTCAGCCGGCAAGTCATAAAGCAGGTCGCTGATAGAAGCCGTAAACAAACATTCCAGGTCAATCATGACCGGGTTGCTTCCATGCGCAATAATGTTTTCGTGATGAAAGTCGATACCGTTCAAAGCATGGATAACGGCGATTTGTGCTCCCATTTTTCGGTAGAACAGTTCAACCTCCGCCAGGTTTGCACAGGGTAGGTTCTCGATTACCTCTATCCAGCTATGTTTTCCACGACTGACAATTCTGGGCGAATAAATAGAAAAACACTCAGCGCCTGTCTGCTCGTGCAGTTCACCAAGGAGACGATTGAAAAACAGTGCCTCCTGGCTCGCCCTTGGTTTGTATACCAGGGGCATTGCACCGACCTCAACCCGACAAACCGTTTCACCGCGGCCATGCGGGTCTCCCAGACCAAATTCGATAGCGCTTATTTTATCGCAGGGGATTGAAAACTCGTTTCGCAGAGATTCAACGTCGGCAGCGAAGTCGAGAATGACGGTATACAAATAGTCAATTGCATCCTCCAGCAGCCCAAACAATAAGCTCGCCAACACCGGGTAGGCTTCAAAAAATGTGCTGAGTGAAAGAGTTCTCAGTTGCTGGCTGAGTTCAGGCAATTCAACGTTGTTGCCTTGGGCAATCTGAGTGTTCAAATAGTGAACAAGGCTCTGTTCGGAGGTGCGGCTGATTCTGTCTAATATAAAATTTTCAATACTTGAAAGTAACGTTTGCTCACAGATGTGTGTCGACGCACTCAAGTAGCGTTCGTCTGTTTTGAAAGCATCGATAAAATAAAGGTAAAAGCGGTAGGCGAACCAATAGAAATTTTCACTGTTTTTCGGGGCTGGCTTCTCGTCGGTATTTATGGCGTCTAGTGCAGTTACTTTTTTTCGCAAAGAATTTAGTGATGCTTCACTGCTGCTGGGCAGCAGGTGCGTATTGGTGGGTTCTTCCACAAGCGAAGCCAATTCCTTCCGGTCCATTCCAAAATAATGCAGGACGGCCTGGTCGTCAATTTCATGCAGGCGGATCATGTTATTTCTGAAGTTGATAAGTTCATTTTCAGAAGAAAATCTGCGTTTACCTCGCTGACGCAACGTCAAGAAATTAGCCAACATGCCGAAACTCCCTGTATGGATCGAGCAGGCGTTGCCTGCTCGATCTTTTTATTGTTGATCACTTGACAGACTGACTGGCTGGTAATTTATCCAGGTCGGTCGTCGGTATAACGGCCAATGATCAAGGAATCGAACAACCCAGGCCTGTGCATTGCAAGGTGCCACAGTCAAGAATGGTGGTGCCCATTGCTTCAATGTTGTCTTTGTCGCAAGACTGGTACGCTTCAAAGTCGCGATCAAAATCGCCGGACATATTTAGAATCTGCTCGTTCATAGTGTTATTCTCATTGTTGGTCAGGTACTAAATGCAGTGAGCAACGGTCAGCCGGATACCGGTAATTACCTTTGGCTACATTGTATTCAGAGTTTTTATAGGGCTGAGCTGCTTTTATCTAAAAGAAGATTTACGCAGAGGCGTATTTCTGGCTTTAGACAGGCTCTGCCACAGTTTTAGCACAGAATGGCGGTGCAGTTTTCGGTGCCACACTCGACGATTGTCAGTGCTGCCGATTCAATGCCGTTTCGGCTGACTTGTTGATAGGCTTCGAACTCGCTATCGAAGTCGCCGGACATGGCCATAAGTATCTCGCTCATCATGTTCCTCTTTTTATTAACCACCGGTATGGTGTGCGAAAAAAGTTAACATGCTCCGGGCGGGACACCAATACGTAGCTTATAACCTCATATTTCAGTTGTTGGTTGTCAGGTTGTAATTTTCAGGGCGTGTTGGGTGTCGTGCTGTAATGATTTCAGGGTGATATTCAAGTGGTCTGAATAACTGGCTGAAGAAAATATGAGTTTGTTTATATCGAATTCGCAACAAATAGTATGATTGTTTCGCGTCATGACTGGGGCGAAACATTAATAACTACGTGTCAGCCCCGATCTTTATCATGTCTGGAATAGTTGTTTCTCCAATTTATCGAGGTGCGTGTTCATCAGCCTGACCGCAGCCGACACATCGCGGCGCTCAACCGCATCGACTATCGCCCCGTGTGATTGCCATGCATCGTGATCATTCCACGGAACTTCACACTGCGCGATTGCCAGGGAAATCGGTGGTACCAGGCTTCCGAGAAACCAGGCCAGTGGAACGTTGCCGACGAATTCAGCCAATAGCAGGTGAAATTCACCGGACAGGCGAAGCGTCGGTCCACGCAACCCACGCTCGGCGGATTCGCGCTCTCTGGCAACCAGGTCACGTAAATGTCGCAACTGCGTTGATTGTGGTTGTTGGCAAGCCAGCCGGATCAAGGTGGATTCGGTCAGGCGTCGAGCATGGAGCGTCTGGCGGGTCCGCTCAGCATCTGGCGCCGCCACTTGAGGTCGATGATTGGGCAGCAGCAAGATCACCTGCTGCTGAGACAATCTCGCAAGTACCTGGCGAATGATGTTGCGATTCACGCCGAACATCTGGCCCAGGCTCGCTTCGGTAAAACGACTGTCAGTGTCGATACGCCGTTCAAGAATCGCGTCGAAAACCCGCGGGTAGAAGTTGTCCACCAGATGGGTTTTCTCCTCTGCTCGGCGACGGCGTAGGGTCACGGGGAAAGTGAGGTGCTGTGAATTCAAGGCGCAGCTGGCCATGGCCTGTCTCCAGTCCGGTTGCCGAAATGAAAGTGAAAGAGGTTCAGTTGTGCATATGGTCGTCCGGGATGTTCAATTCGATGCCCATCCGTTGGCTTTCCCGAAGGATGTGCCGACGCATTTCGGCGCTGGCCTGGGCGCTGTTTTTGCTGCGGATCGCTCGTACCATGGCTTCGCTTTCTTCAAGGCGCTCAGCCAAGTGCTCCGGAGAATTGCGCAGCACGTCGGCGCTTTGCTTGAGGGCATTGCTGGTCTGCTGCACCACGCTCTGGAAAATCGGGTTCGAGGTCAGGGTGAACAACTCTTCGTGGAACGCGATGTAGGCGTTCACACCGGCTTCGCTGTCATTGGCTTCCAGGGCTTCGCGCATGTCCATCAGGGTCAGGCGCAGTTGCCCGACTTCCTTGCTGCTGATGGACTGTGCCACCAGGCCGACGATGAACGGTTCGAGGGTGTAGCGCAGTTGCAGCACGTCTTCCAGGCTGGCCCCGGCGACCGCGCTGTCGTGGCTTTGGCTGTCGCTGAGATTGGCCTCCAGCACCACCACGCCTTTGCCCGGCATCGAGCGCACCAGCCCGAGGGTTTCCAGCACGATCACCGCTTCGCGCAGGCTTGGGCGGCTGATGCCCAGTTGTTCGGCCAGTTCACGCTGGCCCGGCAGCATGTCGCCGGAACGCCACTGACCGCGGGCCAGCGCGGCCCGAAGTTTTTCTACCACTGAATTTACGACGGTTGACGAGGTAATCACTGTTCGCTCCAAATCGCGATAAATGTGCCTGCCTGTGGGCAGGCACACGTTGTTTAAAATTCCTGCTGATGTGCCGGGACCACCGGTTTTCTCGGCTGGAAGGTATAACCCACCTGGCCGGACAGCACTTTGTTTGCCCGTTGGATATCGATGTCCTTTTCCCAGCGGGCAATGGCCACCGTGGCGACGCAGTTACCAATCAGATTGGTCAGTGCCCGGCCGATGCCCATGAACCAGTCCACCGCCAGCACCAGCACCAGGCCCACCACCGGAATTGCCGGGATCGCCGTCAGGGTGGCGGCGAGAATCACCAGCGCCGAGCCGGGAATCCCGTGGGCACCTTTGGAGGTGATCAGTGACACCAGCAGAATCGTCAGCAGGTCAGTCATGGCCAGCGGCGTGCCGGTGGCATTGGCGATGAACACAATGGCCAGGGTCAGGTAGATCGAAAAACCATCAAGGTTGAACGAATACCCGGTCGGAATCACCAGCCCGACCGTAGAGCTGCCGATGCCCAGATGCTCAAGCTTGCGCATGATTTGTGGCAGCACGGCGTCGGAAGAAGCGGTGCCCATGACGATCAGCAGTTCTTCACGCAGGTACTTGAGCAGTGGCCACATCCGCAGACCCGAGAGGCGCATCACCAGGCCGAGAATCAGCGCCACGAATGCTGCGCAGGTCAGGTAAAACAGGCCGACCAGGCTACCCAGGTGTTGCAGCGAGTCCAGGCCATATTTGCTGGTGGTGAAGGCGATGGCGCCGAAGACGCCAATCGGTGCCAGGCGCACGATCATGCCCATGATGCGGAAGATCACATGGCTCAGCTCGTTGATCAGCCGGGAAATACCCGACGCCGCTTCACCCACCAGATTCAACGCGCTGCCGAACAGCACCGAAAACAGCAGGACTTGCAGGATGTTGTTGTCGGCGAAGGCACCGATCACCGACGTCGGAATCAGGTCCATCAAGAACTGCGTGGTGGTGTGCATGTGCTGACCGCGCTGGGCGATGTCGCCCATGTCGGCGGCGGAGAGTTGCTCCAGATGAATGTTCGCGCCGCTGCCTATACCGGTGGTGAAGGCGAACACCAGGCCGATCACCAGGGCGATGGTGGTCAGTATTTCGAAGTAGATGACCGATTTGAGGCCGATGCGTCCGACCTTCTTCAGGTCACCGGCACCGCTGATGCCGCTGACCACTACGCAAAACACGATCAGGCCAATGAGCATCTTGATCAGTTTGATGAAGCCGTCGCCAAGGGGTTTGAGTTGGGCGGAGTATTCGGGAAGGGTCAGCCCGCAGACGATGCCGAGCACCAGTCCGAGAACCACTTGAAGGAAGATTGAACGCGAGCACCATCTGAGCATGGGAGGAATCCTGGTCGGTGTCCTGGCTGCCGTGCGCCAAGCGCATCAGATTCAGGACTTAATTATTGTGGTCTTACCGGTATGTCCAGTGCAGGCGCAGTCTACGCTGGATTTTTTCAGGATTACAAGGGGACGCAGCAAAATTGGCATGACCGGTCTGACCAGTGGTGCCAACCCCCATTGATCTTTATGGCGGACGAAAAAAAACCGGCCATCACTGGCCGGTTTTTTCATTGCTGCGGTTTAGCGGGGCAATTAAGCGCCGTACACCGGCAGTTTCTTGCAGATGGCCTTGACCTTCTCACGAACGGCGTCGATCACCGCTTCGTTGTTCAGGTCAGCCAGGATGTCGCAGATCCAGCCGGCCAGCTCTTTGCACTCTGCTTCCTTGAAGCCGCGAGTGGTCACAGCCGGGGTACCGAAACGCAGGCCGGAGGTGACGAACGGGGAGCGTGGATCGTTCGGTACCGAGTTCTTGTTCACGGTGATGAACGCTTTGCCCAGTGCAGCGTCGGCGTCTTTACCGGAGATTTCCTGCTTGATCAGCGACAGCAGGAACAGGTGGTTCTGAGTACCGCCCGACACCACGTCGAAACCGCGCTCGATGAACACGCCGGCCATGGCCTGGGCGTTTTTCACCACTTGTTGCTGGTAGGCCTTGAACTCAGGCTGCAGCGCTTCCTTGAAGCAGATCGCCTTGGCAGCGATCACGTGCTCCAGCGGGCCGCCCTGGGCACCCGGGAATACTGCGGAGTTCAGCTTCTTCTCGATGTCGGCGTTGGCGCGAGCCAGGATCAGGCCGCCACGTGGACCGCGCAGGGTCTTGTGGGTGGTGGTGGTCACCACGTCAGCGAAAGGCACCGGGTTCGGGTAGACGCCAGCGGCGACCAGACCGGCCACGTGGGCCATGTCGACGAACAGGTAAGCACCAACCTTGTCAGCGATAGCGCGGAAGCGTGGGAAGTCCAGGATCTGCGAGTAAGCCGAGAAACCGGCCACGATCATTTTCGGCTTGTGCTCGACCGCCAGACGCTCGACTTCGTCGTAGTCGATCAGGCCGTTGCTGTCGATGCCGTACTGCACGGCGTTGTACAGCTTGCCGGAGGACGAAACGCTGGCACCGTGGGTCAGGTGACCGCCGTGAGCCAGGCTCATGCCCAGAATGGTGTCGCCCGCTTGCAGCAGGGCCAGGTAAACGGCGCTGTTGGCTTGCGAACCGGCGTGCGGCTGAACGTTGGCGTAATCGGCGCCGAACAGTTCCTTGGCTCGATCAATTGCAAGCTGCTCGACGATGTCGACGAACTCGCAACCACCGTAGTAGCGCTTGCCTGGGTAACCTTCGGCGTACTTGTTGGTCAATACCGAGCCTTGAGCTTCCATCACCGCAGGGCTGGTGTAGTTTTCCGAAGCGATCAGCTCAATGTGTTCTTCCTGACGCTGAGCTTCTTGCTCCATGGCGGCAAAGAGATCGGCGTCGTACTTGGCAATAGTCAAATCACGGCTGAACATGGCGGTCCTCAAGGATCGGGGGCAGAAAAGGGAGGCATTCTAACCCAACCGCTTTTAGATGGCATATGAAAGGACATCATGTCGCAGACAAGTGGGCTTCATGACGGGATCAGCGGTGATCGTGCGGGCCTCATCGCGGGCAAACCCGCTCCCACAGGGATCTTCAGTGGTCAAAAATCTTGGGTTCACCCAAAAAACTGTGGGAGCGGGCTTGCCCGCGATGGGGCCGTCCGCAGCACTCTGAAACTCAGTCGAACATGAACAACGCATCATTGCTGAACTGCGCTTCGAACCGGCCGGCCGGCATCGGGCGGCCGAACAGGTAGCCCTGAACCTCATCGCAACCATGCTCGCGCAGGAAGTCGAGCTGTTCGTGGGTTTCTACACCCTCGGCGATTACCGCCAGATTGAGGCTGTGGGCCATGGCGATGATCGCCCGGGCAATCTGCGCATCCTGCTCGCCCGACGGCAGGCCATCAACGAAGGTGCGGTCGATTTTCAGCACATCGATCGGGAATTGCTTGAGGTAGTTGAGCGATGAATAACCGGTGCCGAAGTCGTCGACCGCAATGCTCAGGCCGAGGTTTTTCAGTCCGGCGAGGATTTGCATCGCCTCGCTGACTTCGCGCATCAGGATACTTTCGGTCAGCTCCAGCTCCAGGCACGCCGGCGGCAGGCCGGTTTCCCTGAGGATGGTGGCGATCCGCGTGCCGAGCTGCCCGTCGGAGAACTGCCGGGCCGAAATATTCACCGAGACCTTCGGCACCCGCACCTTGGCCTGGTGCCAGGTCTTGAGCTGACGGCAAGCCTCACCGATCACCCAGTCGCCGACATCCACCACCAGCCCGAGCTCTTCGAGCACCGGAATGAAATCTCCCGGCGGCACCAGACCGCGGCGCGGATGGCGCCAGCGCAGCAGGGCTTCGGCGCCGGTCAGGCGTTTGCCGTCGCCGCTGAATTGCGGCTGGTAGTACAGCACGAATTCGTTTTGTTCCAGGGCGTGGCGCAAGTCGCTTTCCAGTTCCAGACGCTCCAGGGCGCTGGCGTTCATGTCGGCCTGGTAGAACTGGAAGTTGTTCTTGCCGCGCTCCTTGGCGTGGTACATCGCGGTGTCGGCGTTCTTCATCAGCTGACTGAGTTCGCTACCGTCCTGAGGACTCAGGGCGATGCCGATACTGGCGGTGACGAAGAACTCGCGACCTTCGAGCACGAACGGCTTCACCAGGCTGGCGAGGATCTGTTCGGCCACGTGAATGGCTCGGTTCAGCGCGATCTCGCGGTTGACCCGGGGTTGCAGCAGCAATGTGAACTCATCACCGCCCATGCGCGCCACGGTGTCGTCATCGTCGACGCAGCCGAGCAGGCGCGTGGCCATTTCCTTGAGCATGCGGTCGCCGGCGGCATGGCCCAGGGAGTCGTTGATCGGCTTGAAGCGGTCCAGGTCGAGGAACATCAGCACCACCCAGGACTTCTGCCGTTCGGCCGATTGCAGTGCGGTGTGCAGGCGATCCTGGAACAGCGTGCGGTTGGGCAGGTGGGTCAGGGCGTCGTAATAGGCGAGGCGGTGAATCCGTTGCTCACTGGCCTTGCGTTCGCTGATGTCGCTGAAGAAACACACATAACTGGCCAGATCGCCTTCGTCGTCGAGCACCGCCGTAATCCCGACCCAGGCCGGGTAGTGCTCGCCGTTGCGACGCTTGAGCCAGACTTCGCCTTCCCAGGTGCTGTGCTGATGCAATTGCTTGAGCACGTAGCGCAGATGAGTTTCCTGCTGCTCGTCGACGGTGAGCATGTTCGGCAACTGATCGAGCACCTGGGACACCGCATAGCCGCTGACGCGACTGAAGGCCTCGTTGGCCTGGACGATGTAGCCGGCCGGGTCAGTGATCAGAATCGCCGAGGTCGAGTGCTCGAATACCGTGGCCGCCATGCGCAGGTCCTTCTCGGCCCGGCGTTGCTGGCTGATGTCGCGACCGACCCCGAGCACACCTTCGAAGGCGCCGTGTTCGTCCCAGACCAGCACCAGACGCAACTCGATAGGGATCTTGCGTCCATCGGCCCGCAGGCAGTCGAACAAAAACAGTTGGGTCTGCACCTGACTGCGCAGCAGTGTCAGTTGATCGGGTTTATCCAGCGCTTTGCTGACCCGGTCCATCAGGCTGTAGATGCCGCTCAGTTGTTGCGGGTTGGCGATGGTCGATTGCCAGCCGTTCTGGAATATCCAGTCGGCGTCGAAGCCCAGCACCGCTTGTACCGAAGGGCTGACGTAATTGAGCGCCATCTTGCTGTCAGTGGAGAAAATCACGTCGCTGATACTTTCAGCGAGCATCCGGTAGCGCTGCTCGCTGTCGCGCAGGGATTCACTGGCTTCGATCTGCTCGGTGATGTCCTTGGCCACGCCGATGATGCGCGTGACCTGATCGTGCTTGTCCCGCGCCAGGGCCTGTTCGCGAATATCGAAACGCCGCCATTTGCCATCGCGATGACGGAAGCGCAGCTGGCACTGCAGTAATTGGGTGTAACCCGCCTGACGCTGAGACTGGCGAGAGCGGTGGTAGTAGTCGGCATCTTCCGGGTGCAAGAGGATTTCCCAGAAGTACTCGCCCATCTGGTGCAGCTCGGTGCGGTTGTAACCCAGCGTCTGCCCAAGGTGATGGTTGCTGAAGATCATCCGCTGGCTGATCACGTCTTGCACATACAGGTGATCCGGCACGGTACGCACCACATCGGACCAGAATCCTTCGCGCTCCAGCAGCGAAAGCTCGATGAGTTTGCGGCTGGTGATGTCGCTGATGCTCAGGATCACCGCTCTATAGTCGGGCTGATCTTCCGGCAGGCGCAGCACGAGCCACAAGTGCTGGTCGCGGCCATTGGCGTCCTGAAGCTTGATTTCCAGTTCAAGTTGTTTCTGCTGGTGGAGCACCGCTTCGAGCACTTGATTGCCGATGGCCGTGCAGTCCAGTGGGCAGCCGTTGATCAGCAGTTTCCAGGCCTGATCGCAGGAATTGACGTTGAGCAGTTGCAGGGCGACCTGGTTGACTTCGGTGATGCGCAGTTCCTGCAACAATTGCTGGCGTTGCTCCGGTATCTCGAGCCAGGTTCTCAGCTGCTCGCTGTTGGTGAGTTGCGCCTTGTCGAAAAAACTTTTGAGTCCGGACAGGTCCAGCACGCACAGGGCAACGCCGGTGCCTTCGAAGATGTCCTGATAGCGTCGGCGGCCTTCATGCAGTTGGCGTTGGCGGCGACGAATGTTCAGCAAAGCGATGAACGGTAACAGCGAGAACGCCAGGCCCAGAAGGCATTTGCCGATGAACGCCGGCAGCATTTGTTCGATCACCCGTTGCCGGTCAAACAGCCCGCGCAGTTGCCAGTCGCTGCTGCTCAGGGGGACGATCAATACGCTGTTGGTCAGTTCGTCGGGTGTCAGCGCCGCGGGTTTGGCTGAAGGCAGGGCGTCATCGCGACTGATGATCTGATGATTGATGCGGTTTTCCACCAGCCACAGGGGGCGAAGGCCGGCGTCGCCCTGTTTGGTCAATGAAGAAAAAAATGTCGGTGTCAGGCGCAGGGCCCAGTAGCCGCGAGTGCTGCCGCTGGCCTGGTGCAGGAGCAGGTGCACCACCGAGCCGTCATCGGCATTGCTGAAATAGTGGGCCTGGGCGCGGCTGCGCTGGACCAGTTCGCTCAGGTAGTTGGCGTCCTGGCTGTCGACGGCGCTGTCACTCAGGATTTTCCCGGAGGGGCTGAGCAGCGCCAGGCTGCGCAGGTCGGGCAGCGACTGTTGCAGCTTGCGCAGCAATGCCTGCTGTTCGTCGGCGCTTTGCGGTTGTTCGACGATCGGTAGCAGATTAAGGGCGATCTGGGCGTTGAGCGCCATGTTGAGGCTGACTTGCGAAGCCAGGTCGGCGGTGTAGTCGATGGTGTACTGGCGCTGGTTTTTCTGGGTTTCGCGCAGTTGATCCAGCAACTGCCAGAACAGCAATGCGAGCAGCAACAGCACGAGAGTCGCCAGCGCGCCCTTCAAGCTTCCGCGCAGGGGCGAGCCGAGCCCAGGGTTGAGCACGCTCGCGGACGGTGGCGGAGTGACATTAGACAAACTGTAATCCTGCGGTTTGGCTGGACTGGCGCGGCGTGCACTATAAGCCGGACGCCCGAAGGGCGGCTAGCATGCCTTGAGTTGTGGCGAAGTGCCAGCCCCGCTCGGCTGGACTGCCTTCTGTCAATGAGGTAGCTTTGCCGGTTACGCGGGAGCGTTCCAGCTCCTAGACTCAGGTTTTTTTCAGCGCGCACGCCTTGATACCCATCAAACGAACGACGCGCATGGCCTGGCCGGGCATCGCCTGCGCTCCAATCATTCATCAGTCACTGACCCTAGGTTCTCCATGGCTCAATACGTCTTCACCATGCATCGGCTGGGCAAAGTTGTTCCGCCGAAGCGGGAAATCCTGAAAAACATTTCGCTGTCGTTCTTCCCCGGCGCCAAAATCGGCGTCCTCGGTCTCAACGGTTCGGGTAAGTCCACGCTGCTGAAAATCATGGCAGGCGTCGACACCGAGTTCGACGGTGAAGCCCGTCCGATGCCGGACCTGAACATCGGCTACCTGCCGCAAGAACCGATCCTGGACCCGACCAAGACCGTGCGTGAAGTGGTCGAGGAAGCGGTCAGCGTGATCAAGGACGCCCAGGCGCGTCTGGACGAGGTCTACGCGGCCTACGCCGATCCGGATGCCGACTTCGACAAGCTGGCTGCAGAGCAAGCCAAACTTGAAGCCATCCTGCAGGCCAGCGATGGCCACAACCTGGATCGCCAACTGGAAGTCGCTGCCGATGCGCTGCGTCTGCCGGCCTGGGATGCCAGGGTTGAACATCTTTCCGGTGGTGAAAAGCGTCGTGTGGCCCTGTGCCGCCTGCTGCTGTCCGCCCCGGACATGCTGCTGCTCGACGAACCAACCAACCACCTGGACGCCGACTCCGTCGCCTGGCTGGAGCACTTCCTGCACGATTTCCCGGGCACCGTGGTTGCGATCACGCACGACCGTTACTTCCTGGACAACGTTGCCGGCTGGATCCTCGAACTCGACCGCGGCGCCGGTATCCCGTACGAAGGCAACTATTCGGGTTGGCTCGAAGCCAAGTCCGATCGTCTGGCGGCCGAATCCAAGCAGCAATCGGCTCACGAAAAGGCCATGAAGGAAGAACTGGAGTGGGTGCGCAAAGGCGCCAAGGCCCGCCAGTCCAAGTCCAAGGCTCGTCTGCAACGCTTCGAAGAAATGCAATCGCAGGAATTCCAGAAGCGCAGCGAAACCAACGAGATCTACATCCCGGCCGGTCCACGCCTGGGCGACAAGGTCATCGAGTTCAAGAACGTCACCAAGGGCTACGGCGATCGCGTGTTGATCGACAACCTGTCGTTCTCCATGCCTAAAGGCGCCATCGTTGGCGTGATCGGCGGTAACGGTGCCGGTAAATCGACCCTGTTCCGCATGTTGATGGGCAAGGAAACGCCGGATTCGGGCAGCATCGAAGTCGGCGAAACCGTGCAACTGGCGTGCGTCGACCAGAGCCGCGAAGACCTGGATGGCAGCAAGACTGTGTTCCAGCAGATCTCCGACGGTTCCGACCAGATTCGCATCGGCAACTACGAGATCCCGTCGCGTACCTACGTCGGTCGTTTCAACTTCAAGGGTGGCGATCAGCAGAAGTTCGTCAAGGACCTGTCCGGTGGTGAGCGTGGTCGCTTGCACCTGGCCCTGACCCTGAAAGAGGGCGGCAACGTCCTGCTGCTCGACGAACCGTCCAACGACCTCGACGTTGAAACCCTGCGTTCCCTGGAAGAAGCCTTGCTGGACTTCCCGGGCGCCGCCATTGTGATCTCTCACGATCGGTGGTTCCTTGACCGCGTCGCGACTCACATCCTGGCGTACGAAGACGACTCGCAAGCGGTGTTCTTCGAAGGCAACTACACCGAGTACGAAGCCGATCGCAAGAAACGCCTCGGCGAAGCGGCCTCCCAGCCGCACCGGGTACGGCACAAGAAACTGGCCTGATTTCAGGTTGGTCGAAAAAAAACGGAGCCTTCGGGGCTCCGTTTTTTTTGCGCTCAGTAAGACCGAGGCTTGCCGGCAAAGGCGTCATCGAACTCACCCGATCTCTATAGCCAGCACCTCAATCACCAAATCCCCCGCCGGGCGTTTCCACGACACTTCATCGCCCACGTGCGCACCCAGCAACGCCCGTCCCAGCGGCGAACTCCAATTGATCAACCCATGGGCGGCATCCGCCTGGTCTTCTCCAACCAATTGCACGCGCTGCTCGTGATCGTGTTCGTCGGCAAAAGTTACCCAATTGCCAATCTGCACTTTGTCGGTGGAGGAGGCTGGTGCAACCACCTGCGCACTTTGCAGGCGCTGCTTGAAGTAGCGCCAGTCGCGATCGAGGTCAGCCTGGCGCTGCTTGTCGGCCAGGTCACCTTTGGCGCTTTCCTCGTCGAGCAGGCTTTGCAGCGCGGCGACTTTCGCCTGAAGCTGCGCGAGCCCGGCGGGTGTGACGTAATTGGGCTGCGCGCTGACCTGTCGTTCGACTGGCAGGTCGGCTTGCGCGGCAGCGTTATCTTCATTGACGAAGGCGCGACTCATGTTGTTCTCCCGTTATAGGGTTTGGGCCATGGTCGCGTGCTTTAAGTTTCGACGAATGTCTGTAAACGACTTATTGCGAGCGATAGGCTCGCGCGGCGTCCCGGTCTTTCTGCTGTTGCCAGGCCCGTTCGCGCTCGTCCCAATGGCGTTCCCTGTACTCGTTTCGATCCTCGTTTTCGCGCATGGCCTGGCACTGACGGAAGCCATCGGTCCAGCCTTCGGCGTATTGCTTGTCCTTGAGGTAGCGTGGGACATTTTTGCGAAACTCACCGGTGATTGCCCCGGCGGCTTGCCGGCCACTGCTGCAACCGTCATCGAAGCCATCGGCGAACGCTGGCGGATAACCCTTGGCGATCAGGTCCTCGTGGGTCGACTGACACCCTGTGATCAGGACCAATAACCCCAATACTCCCACGCAACGCCACATCTCGGACTCCAGGGCCGTTCAACGGCCTATAGGGGAAGTCTAGAAGCGGATTTGTCGGATGGGAGTGAAAGAAAGGTCAAAAGATCAATAGTGATACCACTTCACTTCAAGCATCACTTCGTTTTCGGGTGACGCCAGGTGGCTGAATTCGCGCTGGGCACTCAGGCGCAGCCCGAGGTTGCGCGACAACTCCCACTGCTGATTCAGGCTCATGTTCCGGCGCACTTCGCCGTTGGTGAAGTAATCGCCCTTGGCTTCCAGGCTGAAATTCCCCAGCGGGTTTTTCCACAGCAGACCGCTGTTGAAGCCCGCTGCCGGGGCAATGAAGCCCGCGAAGTCGTTGTTGTGCTCCACGCGCACGGTGCCCAAGGCGAACCCGAGCATGTCGTCGCTCAGTTGCCAGGTCCCGCCGCCGCCACCGTTGACATGACTGACCAGGGTTTCGTCATCGTGCTTGCCCGGCACACGCTCCAGGCCGCCGGTGACTTGCCACGACAGCGGCTGCAACAGCGCGTTGCGCGGGGTCAGGGAGCGGATGGTCGCCAGGTCCAGTTGCTGCAACTGCCAGTGATTGCCTTCGTATTGGCGCAGCTTCATCTGCAGGATTTCGATCTGCGCGCCAAGAGGGAAGCTTTCGGCGTTGTCGTTGAGGTCGTGGTAGGCCATGCGCAGGCCATATTCGCCGAAGGCTTTGTCATCCCGGGTGCCGATGCCTGCCTGCCAGGTGCGGGACTCGTGGCCATCCTCGGGCAAGCCAGGTCGCGCAATGTCCAGTTCAGGAGGCGGGTTCTGATTGATCGCGCGCAGTAATTCGAAACTGCGCTGAGCTCGTTGCGGGTCACGTTCCTGGCCGTTGGCGCGATAACGCTCCAGACGATAGGCCGCATCGATGATCAACGCCTGTCGCTCGCGCGGTTGCGCCTTGAACGCCGGTTCCTGCAATTGCTTCTGATCGGCGCTGATTTTCAGCACCCACTGCTGCTCTTCATCGGTCAACGGCTGCGCGCGGCTCAGCAGTTCACGCTCGCGGGACGGGCGATATTCGATCGACTCCACGAGTCCGGCCTGTTTCACCGCTTTGACGGTGTCGGTGGGAATGGCGGTCAACGGGAACTGATCGGTCAGCTTCAGGCCCGGCCGCGCCACCTGGAGCAGCTCAAGCAGGCGATAGGAGCAGTTTTCATCGAAGAAGAAGTAGTCGAACTGGATCTGCTTGAGCTCCCAGACGTGTTCGACCATGCGCTCGGTTTCCTGCTGGGTCAGGTTCAGGCGGTATTCCCACAGGTCGCGGTTTTCGAGGCTACGGTATTCCGAGAGTTTTTCCTGATAGGGCACCAGTGCAAACAGCCCGGGATAACCACCCATCAGGCCTTTCCACGCGTACAAAATGCTGTTGTCCGACCCTTCGATGTAGGCGCCGAAATTGATCGCGTAACTGAGCAGCGAGGTCTTGTCGCGCTGCACATCGGCCTGATCGATGCGTAGCAAGGTATGGCCGAACATCGACGACGGGCTGTTCAGGTAGGCGGCCGGGAAAATCATCACCGCGCTGTGGGGGGAAACGTCCTTGAACCATTGCTTGAATTCAGCACAGTCCAGCGACGGCAGGTCCGTCAGGTCAAGTTGCGCCTTGAGCCAGCGAGTACGGGCCGGATAGACACATTGCGCATGCTGCTCGCCGGCACTGGCCGGGGCATATAGCGCCTGTACGGTCGCCGCCAGTTCGCGGTCGGGGTGTTCGTTGCCGTCGGAGGCGAGAAAGAATTTTTTGTCGCTGACATAGCTGCGCCAGCCACCGAGCTTGGCGGTTTCGTAATGCCCCAGGGAAATCCAGAAGGGGTCGTTGGCCAGTTGCTGCAAACGTTGATTGTCGATGTGGGGCGCGGCGGACAGCGGGGCGCAGACACAGAGCGCCAGCCAGGCAAGGCGTTTGAGCATAGTGAGCAACTTAAGTCGAAAGAAACAAAGACCCAAAGAGGCAGGCGAAAAAGGGCCCGGGTCAAAAAATAAAACCCGCTCCCCAAAGAGAGCGGGACGGGTCGAGCTTAAGCTTGAGTGGCGTACTTGGCCAGACGAGGATCGTTCTTCAATACGGCCAGGGTGTTGGTATGCACATCCTCAGCGGTCACGTCAGCTTTGCTGAAAATTTGCTGGAAGTGTTGATGAGTCACGGCGGCGAAATGCGCACGGTCTTCCGGCGCCACGCCCAGTACCACGGCGTAAGTGGTCAGCGCTTCGCCCTGACCTTTGGCCATGTCTTCGGACAGCTCGTTCATCATGCCATTCATGGCGATCCAGGATTTGCCGCCATAGGTCAGCGCCGCATTGGTCGAGCAACCGTTGGTACCGGAGGTCATGCCGAAAGTTGCGTTACCGGAAGTGCCGTTGGTGGTGGATGCCAGGAAGTGTGCCGGGGTGCCACGCTGACCTTCGAACAGCATGTTGCCCCAACCGCAGTCCGGACCGCCTGGCGCCTGAGCCATGGCGTTGATGGATACAACGGTGAAGAGAGTACCAAGAAGAATCCGTTTCATAGCTATGTTCTCTTTGTGTGCATACCAATGGACAGGGTGCTGGCCCCTAATGGTGCCAGTGGGCCGGTTATTCGTTCCAGCCGCGCAGTTTGGAGTTTAGGCAGGTTCCAGGGGTTCCGTGATTTTTTGCGAAACATTCCCTGAAAACCTTGATTTTGACCCGCGCGGCCCGAGGATGGGGGCTTGTCTAAGCTTTGGCTTGAGGTGCGCCTTGCCAGTGGGTACGGGCAGCGCCAGAATGCCGTTATCTGCCCCGCCTGATGTAAGGAAGCCCGATGCCTGATCCTGTTGCTGCCAGCTTGCGTCTAGCGCCTGAAGCGCTGACCCGTCCGTTTTCCGCTGAACAGTTCAGCTTCTCTACCACCAATGATCTGGAGCCTTTCCGCGGTGTGCTTGGCCAGGAACGTGCGGTCGAAGCCTTGCAGTTCGGTGTGGCCATGCCACGCCCCGGTTACAACGTATTTGTCATGGGCGAGCCCGGCACTGGCCGGTTTTCGTTCGTCAAGCGCTATCTCAAGGCCGAAGGAAAGCGCATGCAGACCCCGGCGGACTGGGTCTACGTCAATAATTTCGATGAGCCGCGCGAGCCTCGCGCCCTGGAGTTGCCGTCGGGTACCGCTGGCGCCTTTATCGGTGACATCAATGGCTTGATCGACAACCTGCTGGCGACCTTTCCGGCGGTGTTCGAGCACCCGTCCTACCAGCAGAAGAAAAGCGCCATCGATCGCGCCTTCAACCAGCGTTATGACCGCGCGCTGGATGTGATCGAGCGTCTGGCGCTGGAGAAAGACGTCGCGCTCTACCGCGACAGCAGCAACATTGCCTTCACCCCGATGAGCGAAGGCAAGGCCCTGGATGAGGCGGAATTCGCCCAGTTGCCGGAAGCCGAGCGCGAGCGCTTTCATGATGACATTTCCGGGCTCGAAGAGCGGTTGAACGAAGAACTCGCCAGCCTGCCGCAATGGAAGCGCGAGTCGAGCAATCAGCTGCGCCAGCTCAACGAAGAAACCATCACCCTGGCCTTGCAGCCATTGCTGGCGCCGCTGTCGGAAAAGTACGCGGAAAACGCAGGCGTTTGCGGTTACTTGCAAGCGATGCAGGTGTACCTGCTCAAAACGGTGGTCGAGCAACTGGTGGACGACAGCAAGACCGACGCCATCGCCCGCAAATTGCTTGAAGAGCAATACGCCCCGAGCCTGGTGGTCGGGCATCCGCACAGCGGCGGTGCGCCGGTGGTGTTCGAGCCGCACCCGACCTACGACAACCTGTTTGGCCGTATCGAATACAGCACCGATCAGGGCGCGCTCTACACCACCTATCGCCAGTTGCGACCGGGTGCTTTGCACCGGGCCAACGGCGGTTTCCTGATCCTCGAAGCGGAAAAAATGCTCAGCGAGCCATTCGTCTGGGATGCGCTCAAGCGTGCCTTGCAATCGCGCAAGCTGAAAATGGAATCGCCACTGGGTGAGCTGGGCCGTCTGGCCACCGTGACGCTGACGCCGCAACACATTCCGTTACAGGTCAAAGTCGTGATCATCGGCGCCCGGCAGCTCTACTACACGCTGCAAGACCTCGATCCGGACTTCCAGGAGATGTTCCGCGTCCTGGTGGATTTCGATGAAGACATTCCGATGGTTGACGAAAGCCTGGAGCAGTTCGCCCAGTTGCTCAAAACCCGTACCTCGGAAGAAGGCATGGCGCCGCTGACCGCCGATGCGGTGGCGCGTCTGGCGACTTACAGCGCACGTCTGGCCGAGCACCAGGGACGTTTGTCGGCACGGATCGGCGATCTGTTCCAACTGGTCAGCGAGGCAGATTTCATTCGCGACCTGGCGGGTGATGACATGACCGACGCCGGGCACATCGAGCGTGCGCTCAAGGCCAAGGCCACCCGTACCGGGCGCGTTTCGGCGCGGATTCTCGATGACATGCTGGCCGGGATCATTCTGATCGACACCGATGGCGCGGCGGTCGGCAAGTGCAACGGGCTGACGGTACTGGAAGTCGGCGATTCGGCCTTCGGGATACCGGCGCGGATTTCCGCCACGGTGTATCCGGGCGGCAGCGGCATCGTCGACATCGAGCGCGAGGTCAACCTCGGCCAGCCGATTCACTCCAAAGGCGTGATGATCCTCACCGGGTACCTGGGCAGCCGTTACGCCCAGGAATTCCCGTTGGCGATTTCCGCGAGCATCGCCCTGGAGCAGTCCTACGGTTATGTCGACGGTGACAGCGCATCGTTGGGCGAGGCCTGTACGCTGATCTCGGCCTTGTCGAAAACTCCACTCAAGCAGTGCTTTGCGATTACCGGTTCGATCAACCAATTCGGTGAAGTGCAGGCGGTAGGCGGGGTCAACGAGAAGATCGAAGGCTTCTTCCGGCTCTGCGAGGCTCGCGGCCTGACGGGCGAGCAGGGAGCGATCATTCCTCAGGCTAACGTCGCCACGCTGATGCTTGACGAGAAGGTGCTGGCGGCGGTGCGCGCGGGGCAGTTCCATGTCTACGCGGTGCGCCAGGCCGACGAAGCCCTGAGCCTGCTGGTCGGCGAGCCGGCCGGTACGCCGGATGAGAATGGCGAGTTTCCCGAGGGCAGCGTCAACGCGCGGGTGGTGGAACGCTTGCGGGTGATCGCGGAAATGGTCAGCGACGAAGACCTCAAGGAGGCCGAAAAGGAGTTGGCGCAGGAAGCATTGCTGGAAGTCAAACCGGCCTGAGTCAATCTCGAAACTGAGGAGGCTCCCTGTGGCGAGGGAGCTTGTCGGACCGCCGCACCGCCCCGTTCGGCTGCGTAGCAGTCGTCACATCGGCGATGAGGTCTGTCTGATAAATTTCGGGGCCGCTTCGCAGCCCAACGGGGCAAGCCCCCTCGCCACATCTCTGGCGTCAATATTTGCACGGCGACCACTCGGCGCCTTCTGGCTGCGGGCCGCGTGCGAGCTGAACTTTTCTTCTATTCTCTGCTCAAGGATATCGACAGTTATCACTGGATCGAGACAGCCTTCCCGTGGAGGCTGAATACCGGATCTACCGAGGGTCGCCGCCATGTCGCGCAACCTCTGCCTCACCCGTCAATGCCTGGGCCTTGTGACCCGTATCGAATGTGCTATCCGCCCGCTGGCGGGAGATACGGGCATGTGGACCTTGCTTTTTGCCGCCGGAATGGCCGGCGAGCAACCTTCAGCCATCAAGGCTCAAGGCCCGTTCCGTGGGCCGGTCGTGGCTGAATCGATCCTCGACACCATCGTCGAAAGTCTGACTCTGCATGGCTACGAGCTGGCCGATGACCCGCAAATCTGGTGCCTGCACCTGCAAGCCCAGTTGCGAGAGATCAACGGTGGCCGTTTCCACAACCTTGCCGGTCCCGGGTTTCGACCTGAAGGCTGATCCAGGCTATTGATCCAGGTTACCTGGCTCGGTCTTGTCGAGTTTGACCTCGAAACCGTATTGCACGGTGGTGAGGTTGGTTCGCTGATAAGTTTCCAGACGTGTGGGCTGGCCGTAGAAGTAATGCACTGCGAATAACCCCGGACCTTGCGCGTTCGCGTCGTGACTGACCGAAAGAATCTCCTTCAGATAGTTGCCACTGTCGTCCTTGGCGAAAAAGCGCCAGTCCTGGTCGGGGAACAGCTTCAGATCAACCACCAACTCATTCCCTTTGAGCGCCAGGCCCTTGGGCAGTTGGTGGGCGTCGTAGGTTTGCTTGTCGACAGTCGCCAGGAACAGCGGCATGGAGCCCACTGCGTAGGCCGGAGTTTCTGCAAACAGATTCAGATCGTAGGTGATGCTGCCGCGTAGCGGGTCGACCTGATACGCCTCCGGTGGCAGCTCGATCGGCCCGTCGCGCCGGCCATTGCTGTCTTGGGTAAAGAACGTCACGGGACTTTCGCCGGGATTGAACGAGGTGCCGAGCAGTTCATCATTGAAACTTCTGGGGTGATCGAAATCGATGCGCGCGGCGCTCGGGTCTTCGATCGACTGGCTGATACTGATGCTTTTTTTCAGTTGGTTCTCGTCCAGCGTCGCACCCTTGAGCCAGGTCGCAGCCTGGTCGTCGTATACCACCACGGGCAAGGTCAGTGGCTGGATGGTTTTTTCCGTCGTGTGCGGGTCGAAGCGGCGTACTGGCAGGTCCAGGTTCTTGCGGGTCACCGTGACCGCCGAGAAGTCCAGCAAGCTGACTTCGAGCGTGTCGATCGGTCCGTTGAAGTACACCTTGGCGTACTGTCGGGTTTGTTGTTTTTCAAAGGCACGCTGGTTGTCCTCGAGCTGTTTTTCGAACGCTTCGCTCCAGGCTTTCTGCTGTTGCATTTGCGCCAGTTGTTTTTGATAGAACGCAATTTGCGCGGCGGTTTCATGGATCGCGCCCGAGCGCGAGAGGAATTGTCCGGTGATGTCCCTGGCCTGAACGATCAGCGGGTTGGGCGGTGTATCGCGAACCTCGGGGGCCGGTGGTGCGCTGTTACTGAATTCGATTTCGGCATGGTTTTTTTCAAGCTTCAGCAGCGTGACACTGAGGTTGTCATTGGTGCGCGTCTGGCCGACGTCCTTTTTTGTCAGGTCGAAGCTGTAGATTCGGCGTGGGGCGATGACCTCCACCTTGCCTTGCAAACTCACCGGTTGTGGCAGGTTCTTCTTGTCCACACCCAGGCCTTCGATGAAGGGGTAGGTCACCGTCAAATCATCGGGGTTGGTCAGGTTGGAGCTCGACGGGCTCAGCTGGATTCCTGGATCGGTTTCCGACCATTCCGGCTGAAACGCGATGACGCGCTTGTTGCTGAGGGTCACCGATTGCCATTCCAGGTTATGAGGGAAAAGGAATGCGCCAGGGGTGTTGAAGTGGAGGGGGAATACCGGTTGCAGATCGGTCAGGTAATCCGAGCTGGACTCCTTGTGCAGCACGAACAGCCCGTTGATGTAAGTGTCGACCAGCGCCTGGGGCGTGGGGTAGTGCTTGAATACGGCGAGGGCATCTTCGCCGTACTCGGTGACCACCGGTTTACTGTCGAGCTTGAGTTGCGCACGCTCGAGCAGCAGCAGTGAACCGCCGAGTTCGGTCACGACGTCCTTGAGTTTCGGATCCTTGATCGCCTCCAGAGACTTTTCGAACTGCGCGGTCTTTTCTTCGAGGCTGACCTGGCGTTTCTCATCGCTGGGTGAACAACCACCGAGCAGCAATGCGAGGCAAAGTCCGGCACTCGTTAAAGGCAATCGCACATCCATTTCCAGTTTTCCTGTCCGATGTCGCTGACCTGTCATTGATCTGGACACTAGCAGAAAAACTTTGTCACACACACGCAGGTTGCGGATTTTCCGGCGGTTTCTGGGTGTAACAGGCGGCTGTTATACTCGCCGCCATTTCCAGCCCCTTGTGTGAGATTCAATGGAACGCTTTATCGAAAATACAATGTACGCCTCCCGCTGGTTGCTGGCGCCGATCTATTTCGGTTTGTCGCTGGGCTTGCTGGCGTTGGCACTGAAATTCTTCCAGGAAGTCATCCACGTCATCCCTAACGTGTTCTCGATGGCCGAGTCGGATCTGATTCTGGTGTTGTTGTCGCTGATCGACATGGCGCTGGTAGGCGGCTTGCTGGTAATGGTGATGATCTCCGGTTACGAGAACTTCGTTTCCGAACTGGATATCGACGACAGCAAGGAGAAGCTCAACTGGTTGGGCACCATGGATTCGTCTTCGTTGAAGATGAAGGTCGCGGCTTCCATCGTGGCAATTTCGTCGATCCACTTGCTGCGGATTTTCATGGACGCCAAGAACGTCGATCCGGAGCATTTGCAGTGGTACGTGATCATCCACATGACCTTCGTGGTGTCGGCGTTTGCCATGGGTTATCTGGACAAGCTGACCAAGCACTGATCCGCCCTTACTCGGTCCACCGCACCGCCCGTCTGTTGCGAAACAGACGGGCGGTGTCGTTTGTGGCTTGTACTTTGGCGCGTCGAGGCATATCCCTGTAAGAACCCTGGCTCTCCACTGCGTGAGGTGCGCTCATGAACCTGCAAGAGTTGAATGCGTATGCCATCGCCGGAAAGATCGATGAGTTGAACCTGATCTCGATGGAAGGCGTGTTCTACGTGCTGGAGGCTCGGATGCATGGTGCGGCGCATCCAGTGCTCGATGCTCATGGCGAGACATTGCAGCTGCGCTCGGTCGAGCATGCGCGTGAAGTGCTTCACGCCTGTCCCAAGCCATTCAACGTTGTATATACCTCGGCCCATGATGAAATGTGCGGTACCAGCGCCGAGGAAAGTCCGAAATTACCGAGCGCCTTCCGTTCTGCGTAACAGGGCTGACGCCGCTCATCAACGTGGCGGCATCTGTGCTAGTCTGCTCGCCCTTTTGATTCCGGGCGCTCCGGGATGCGCTGTGCACGCACGGCAAGTTCCAGGGCCGTCCGCACAGCGGAGCAGTGTCATGTCCGAAGTAAATCTGTCCACCGATGAAACCCGCGTCAGCTACGGCATTGGCCGTCAGTTGGGCGACCAGCTGCGTGACAATCCGCCACCGGGCGTGAGCCTGGACGCAATCCTGGCGGGTCTGACCGACGCGTTCGCCGGCAAGCCAAGCCGTGTGGGTCAGGAAGAAATGTCCGCCAGCTTCAAAGTGATCCGCGAGATCATGCAAGCTGAAGCGGCTGCCAAGGCTGAAGCTGCTGCTGGCGAAGGCCTGGCTTTCCTGGCTGAAAACGCCAAGCGTGAAGGCATCACTACTCTGGCTTCGGGCCTGCAATTTGAAGTGCTGACTCAAGGTGAAGGCGCCAAGCCAACCCGTGAAGATCAAGTGCGCACGCACTACCACGGCACTCTGATCGACGGCACTGTGTTCGACAGCTCCTACGAGCGCGGCCAGCCTGCAGAATTCCCGGTAGGCGGCGTTATCGCTGGCTGGACCGAAGCCCTGCAACTGATGAACGCGGGCAGCAAATGGCGTCTGTACGTGCCGAGCGAACTGGCTTACGGCGCTCAAGGCGTTGGCAGCATTCCGCCGCACAGCGTACTGGTATTCGATGTCGAACTGCTCGACGTTCTGTAATCCCGGTGTTGGAGCTGGCCCGCTCCTGCAGGGCCAGCTCCGGCATTTTTACAAATGATCTTCATACCTCGAACTTGGTATTCAGATCATGACTCGGGCGCAACGCCCGGGCATAGCAAAACAGAAACAGATTGCGCACCAGTTCCTTGAGCACCACCGGCTCGCTGGAACTCAGGCCGTTGACGTCCAGATCACCCTGATCCTGCAGCTCGTTCAAGGCTTCTTCTTCAAGCACCGCACAGACTTCCCCGGTTTCCCGATGCAGGATTCTGAGGTAGGGATGTGGGCGGTCCAGCCAGGCATCGATCAAATAAGTCATGGGTCTCATCTCCATTGATTGGGTTCAATGAGAATAATTCCTATTCATTAAATAGCAAGGGCCTATTGGCGGTTTGCGTTTTTTATCGGGTAAGGATTGCGTAAGGTCAAAGCGGCTGGCGTTTGGCTATTGCGAGGAGTGCTGGGTGAGGCGGGGAAGAGCAAAGCACCATCCCACGCAGGGCGCGGGATGGAATACAGCGGGCTCAGACTTTTCTGACGAACTCGGATTTGAGTTTCATCGGGCCGATGCCGTCGATCTTGCAGTCGATGTCGTGGTCGCCATCGCACAGGCGGATGTTCTTGACCTTGGTGCCGACCTTGACCACCAGGGAAGTGCCTTTGACCTTGAGGTCCTTGATCACGGTGATGGTATCGCCGTCCTGCAGGACGTTGCCGACCGAGTCCTTTTTCACGGTATCGTCGGACGCTACTTCGGCTTCGCCGTTGGCGGACCACTCATGGGCGCACTCCGGGCAGATCAGCTGTGCGCCGTCTTCGTAGGTGTATTCGGAATTGCATTTCGGGCAGGGTGGCAACGTGCTCACTAAAGCTCCTTGGGTTCAGGATGGCTAAAAAGCGCACATTATATAGGGATTTATCGCAGGAGGGGGCGAACAGCAAAAGATCGCAGCCTCCGGCAGCTCCTTGGTGTACCCATGTGGAGCTGCCGAAGGCTGCGATCTTTTGATTTTGCTGTGAATATCAGTGCGTGCGAGCGACCGCAAACTCACTCAATTCCACCAGCGCATCGCGGTATTCGCTGGCGGGCAGGGCGTCGAGGCACTTGATCGCACGGGCCACGTAGTCGCGGGCCAGTTGCGCGGTGTAATCCAGCGAGCCGGAAGCTTCGACCGCTTCGCGAATGCTTTCCAGGTCTTCGATGCCACCTTTCTGGATCGCCTGACGAACCAGCGCGGCCTGCTCCGGAGTGCCTTCGCGCATGGTGTAGATCAGCGGCAGCGTCGGCTTGCCCTCGGCCAGGTCGTCACCGACGTTCTTGCCCAGGGTCTCGGCATCGCCACGGTAGTCCAGCAGGTCGTCGACCAGTTGGAAGGCTACGCCCAGGTGATCGCCGAAGGTGCGCAGCGCTTCGCTCTGTTCCAGCGAGGCACCGGCCAGGGCCGCGGCACTGTGGGTCGAAGCCTCGAAGAGCATCGCGGTTTTGCCGCGAATGACTTCCATGTAGGTTTCTTCGGTGGTGCTGGCGTCGCGGACCTTCGACAGCTGTAGCACCTCGCCTTCAGCGATGATGCGCGTGGCTTGCGAAAGGATCTTCATTACCGGCATGGAGCCCAGTTCGACCATCATTTCGAAAGAACGCGAATACAGGAAGTCGCCCACCAGCACGCTCGGCGCGTTGCCCCACATGGCATTGGCGGTCGAACGGCCACGGCGCATGCCAGACATGTCGACGACGTCGTCGTGCAGCAGGGTGGCGGTGTGCAGGAACTCGATGGTCGCGGCCAGCAGGCGCAGGTCATCGCCTTCGCGGCCCAGTGCCTTGCCGCACAGCAGCACGAGCAAGGGACGCAGGCGTTTACCGCCAGCCGAGGTAATGTAGTCGCCGATTTTCGATACCAGCGGCACTCGGGAAGTCAGCTGCTTCTTGATGATGCCGTCGACGGCGTTAAAATCGTCCGCCACCGCGCGGTAGAAAGCTTGGGGTTGCATCAGCGACAGTTGCTCCAGAAGGGTTGCGCGGCATGCTAGGACCCACGTCCGGGCCTGTCAAGGCGCGATGGACGGCCACTTGCAACGCCAGAGTAGCTTGCGTACAATCGCGCACCCTGAACTTCCTGGGCAGCACCTGCCTTACGCAATTGCAAACGGGCCTTCCAGCCTTATGCAGCCATGCCAGCCAATACCTCTTCTTATAAAGAGCTGGGTGAGCAGGATTATCGGAGAAATACCATGTCTTATGCAGTAATCGTTACTGGTGGCAAGCAGTACAAAGTTGCTCCAGGTGAATACCTGAAGATCGAAAAACTGGAAATCGCTACCGGCGAATCCGTAACTTTTGATCGCGTTCTGTTGGTTGCCAATGGCGACGACGTGAATATCGGCGCTCCAGTTGTTCCTGGCGCTACCGTTGTGGCTGAAGTGATCTCCCAAGGTCGTCACGATAAAGTCCGCATCATCAAGTTCCGTCGCCGTAAGCACCACATGAAGCGTATGGGCCACCGCCAGTGGTACACCGAGATCAAAATCACCGGTATTCAGGCTTAATCAGCCTAATTCCTCACTAGGAGAATTGAACTCATGGCACACAAAAAAGCTGGTGGTAGTACCCGTAACGGTCGCGACTCAGAAGCCAAACGCCTTGGCGTGAAGATGTATGGCGGCCAGGTCATCAAGGCCGGTAACATCATCGTGCGTCAGCGCGGCACCCAATTCCACGCTGGCTACGGCGTTGGCATGGGTAAAGATCACACCCTCTTCGCGAAAATCGAAGGCGTGATCAAGTTTGAAGTAAAAGGCGCCTTCGGTCGTCGTTACGTGAGCGTCGTCGCAGCTTAATTGCGCGATCGCTGGAAAAGCCCTGTCTTGCGACGGGGCTTTTTCGTTTGTGGGGTGAGTCTCTTGCAAAGCTGTTTGTGATGGGCTCCAGCGCTGTATTGGCGGTCGTTGATTGAGGTCGCTGCGCTCATTTTTGCAAGAGTCTTATGTCTTGGTTGTTTTTCGGCTCGTCCGTATGGCGAGAGGCGTTTTGTTATGAAGTTTGTTGATGAAGTATCGATTCGAGTAAAGGCCGGCGACGGTGGCAACGGTTGCATGAGTTTCCGTCGAGAAAAATTCATTGAAAACGGCGGCCCGAACGGCGGCGACGGTGGTGATGGCGGTTCCATCTACATGATGGCCGACGAAAACCTGAACACCCTGGTCGACTACCGTTACACCCGGCACTTCGATGCCGAGCGCGGTTCCAACGGTGGCAGCACCGACTGCACCGGCAAAAAAGGTGAGGATCTGATCCTGCGGGTGCCGGTCGGTACCACAGTGATCGACTCTGCCACCCAGGAAGTCATCGGCGACCTGACCAAGGCCGGCCAGAAGCTGATGGTGGTTCAGGGCGGTTGGCACGGTCTGGGTAACACTCGTTTCAAATCCAGTACCAACCGTGCGCCGCGCCAGACTACGCCGGGCAAGCCGGGTGAGCAGCGCGACCTGAAACTGGAAATGAAGGTGTTGGCGGACGTCGGTCTGCTCGGTTTGCCGAACGCCGGCAAAAGTACCTTCATTCGCTCGGTGTCGGCTGCCAAGCCGAAAGTCGCCGACTACCCGTTCACCACGTTGGTGCCGAACCTGGGTGTGGTCAGTGTCGATCGCTGGAAGAGCTTCGTGGTCGCGGATATTCCGGGCCTGATCGAAGGTGCTTCCGACGGCGCAGGCCTGGGGATTCGCTTCCTCAAGCACTTGTCGCGTACGCGTCTGCTGCTGCACCTCGTCGACATGGCGCCGCTGGATGACACCAGTGCGCCGGATGCCGCTGAAGTGATCGTCAGCGAGCTGACCAAGTTCAGCCCGTCCCTGGCTGAGCGTGATCGCTGGCTGGTGCTGAACAAGTGCGACCAGATCCTTGAGGAAGAGCACGATGCTCGCGTCAAGGAGATCGTTGATCGTCTGGAGTGGACCGGTCCGGTCTATGTGATCTCGGCGATCGCCAAGCAAGGCACCGAGCGCCTGTGTCACGACATCATGCGTTACCTGGAAGATCGCGCCGATCGCCTGGCTAACGACCCGGCCTACAAGGAAGAGCTGGCTGAACTCGATCAGCGCATCGAAGATGAAGCTCGCGCTCAGTTGCAGGCGCTGGACGATCAGCGTGCTCTGCGCCGCAGCGGCGTGAAGTCGGTCCATGACATCGGTGACGACGATTGGGATGAAGAAGATGTGGATGACGAAGACGGTCCGGAAATCATTTACGTGCGTGACTGATTCGTTGCGATAAACTTAAGCGCCGCTCACTGGAGCGGCGTTTTAGTATCTGGAAATCGACTGTTGGTCACGAAGAACCACGAATAACGTCACGGGCAGTGCCAGGTCGCGCTGCCCTCAAGCTAAGGTTGAAGATGATGCGGAGCAAGGTGACAGGTGCGCAGCGTTGGGTCGTGAAGATCGGCAGCGCTTTGCTGACGGCGGACGGCAAGGGCCTGGATCGCGCAGCAATGGGTGTCTGGGTCGAGCAGATGGTTGCCCTGCATGAGGCGGGCGTTGAGCTGGTGCTGGTGTCCTCCGGGGCAGTGGCGGCGGGCATGAGCCGTCTGGGCTGGACCTCACGACCCAGTGCGATGCACGAGTTGCAGGCGGCTGCCGCTATCGGTCAGATGGGGTTGGTGCAGGCCTGGGAGTCGAGCTTCGCCGAACATGGTCGGCATACCGCACAGATTCTCCTGACTCACGACGATTTGTCCGACCGCAAGCGCTACCTGAATGCTCGTAGCACCCTGCGTGCGCTGGTCGAGTTGAAAGTGATCCCGGTGATCAACGAAAACGACACCGTGGTCACTGACGAAATCCGTTTTGGCGACAACGACACGTTGGCGGCGCTGGTGGCGAATCTGGTCGAAGCCGATTTGCTGGTGATCCTCACTGATCGCGATGGTATGTTCGATGCTGATCCGCGCAGCAATCCCGACGCCAAGCTGATTTATGAGGCGCGGGCCGACGATCCGGCGCTCGATGCGGTAGCCGGTGGCACTGGCGGTGCGTTGGGGCGTGGCGGCATGCAGACCAAGCTGCGCGCTGCGCGTCTGGCGGCGCGCTCCGGTGCGCACACCATCATCGTTGGCGGGCGTATTGAGCGAGTGCTGGATCGCCTCAAGGCTGGCGAGCGCATCGGCACTTTGCTGTCGCCTGAGCGCGGCATGCTGGCGGCCCGCAAACAGTGGCTGGCCGGGCATCTGCAGACTCGCGGCACGCTGGTGCTGGATGCGGGTGCGGTGACCGCTCTGTCTCAGGGCAACAAAAGTTTGCTGCCGGTAGGTGTAAAGCTGGTCCAGGGCAGCTTCCGTCGTGGTGAAATGGTGGTCTGTGTGGCGCCGGACGGTCGTGAAATCGCCCGTGGCCTGGCTAACTACAGTGCTCTGGAGGCACAAAAAATCATCGGTCAGTCGTCTGAGGCGATTATCGGTCTGTTGGGTTACATGGCGGAGCCGGAGCTGGTTCACCGCGATAACCTGATTCTGGTCTGAAGGAATACCTGAATGCGTGTGGCAAAAGGATTATTGGGCTTATTGTTGGCGATGCCATTGCTGGCCTCGGCCGAGGAAATCGGCCAGGTGTCGACGGTGTTCAAATTTGTCGGCCCGAACGACCGTATTGTTGTCGAGGCGTTTGATGATCCGAAAGTGGAGGGCGTGACCTGTTACCTGTCGCGCGCCAAGACCGGCGGCGTGAAGGGTGGTCTGGGGTTGGCGGAGGATCGCGCTGAAGCGTCTATTGCATGCCGTCAGGTCGGGCCGATCAACTTCAAGGGTGAGCTCAAGGATGGCGAGGAGGTGTTCAAAGAGCGCACCTCGCTGGTATTCAAGACTATGCAGGTGGTGCGATTCCTCGACAAGAAGCGCAATACCCTGGTGTATCTGGTCTACAGCGATCGTTTGATCGAGGGTAGTCCGCAGAATGCGGTGACGGCGATTCCGATTCTGCCGTGGACGCACGCTCAGTAAGATAGCGAAGGTCCAAGTGTGGGGGCGAGCCTGCTTGCCCCCACATTTTTTTTGCATTGTATTTGATAAATCGCAGGCAATAAAAAACCGACCCTGAGGTCGGTTTTTTAACGAGCGCGTCGCTTAGGCAGCAGCGGCAACGTTCAGGGCCTTGACGTGGCCATTCAGACGGCTCTTATGGCGAGCAGCTTTGTTCTTGTGGATGATGCCTTTATCGGCCATACGGTCGATAACTGGCACGGCCAGAACGTAAGCAGCTTGAGCTTTAGCAGCGTCTTTTGCGTCGATGGCTTTAACTACATTCTTGATGTAGGTACGAACCATGGAACGCAGGCTGGCGTTGTGGCTGCGACGCTTCTCAGCCTGTTTTGCACGTTTTTTGGCGGAAGGTGTGTTGGCCACCGTCGAGCTCCTCGAAAGACTTTTTAGGAAATAGCAAACAAAATAGGCCGCGAATCATGCCGATGAGTTGATGGCTTGTCAAGGGCGGGAGAGACGTTCCGCTAAGTGGCCGGTTCCGACCCCATGAAAACTACTGCGCTCGGCAATACAGCGTTGAAAGCAGACTCGAAATGCTCATTGACTAAAGTCAACTCCGCTTTCTCGCCTGCTTTCGCCTTGTCTTGCCTTCGCTCGCTACGTTTTCAAGGGGACGGTGCGCTGGATATTTCTTTCCGGCGCGCGACCTGTAAACTCGCGAGCTTTGGCTCTGTGCTGTTGCGGCGCGGAGTATCGCATAAGTGGGCGCGTTGTTCGCCTGCTGTTTATCGACAGGCACAAACTCTTTCAATGAATCTGCTCAAATCGTTGGCCGCTGTCAGCTCTATCACGATGCTTTCCCGGGTGTTGGGGTTTGTTCGTGACACTCTAATCGCCCGTGCATTTGGTGCCGGAATGGCGACCGACGCCTTCTTTATCGCCTTCAAGCTGCCCAATCTGCTGCGGCGGATCTTCGCCGAAGGGGCGTTTTCCCAGGCCTTTGTGCCGATTCTTGCCGAATACAAAAGCCAGAAGGGCGAGGAGGCGACGCGGACCTTCATTGCCTACGTCTCAGGCCTGCTGACACTGGTACTGGCGCTGGTCACTGCGTTGGGCATGCTCGCCGCCCCCTGGGTTATCTGGGCCACGGCACCGGGTTTCGTCGATTCTCCGGAAAAATTCCAGCTGACGACCGATCTGCTGCGGGTCACTTTCCCTTATATATTGCTGATCTCCCTGTCATCGCTGGCCGGGGCGATCCTCAACACCTGGAACCGCTTCTCGGTGCCAGCCTTTGTGCCGACCCTGCTCAATGTCAGCATGATCATCTTTGCGGTGTTCCTGACGCCGTATTTCGATCCGCCGGTGATGGCGCTGGGCTGGGCCGTTCTGGTGGGTGGGCTGGCGCAGCTGCTTTATCAACTGCCGCATCTGAAAAAAATCGGCATGCTGGTACTGCCGCGTTTGAACCTGCGCGATAGCGGTGTCTGGCGGGTCATGAAACAGATGCTGCCCGCGATCATCGGCGTTTCGGTGAGTCAGATTTCGCTGATCATCAATACCATTTTTGCCTCGTTTCTGGTGGCCGGCTCCGTGTCCTGGATGTATTACGCCGACCGCCTGATGGAATTGCCATCCGGCGTGCTGGGTGTGGCGCTGGGCACGATTTTGTTGCCGACCCTGGCCAAGACCTATGCCAGCCAGGATCGCCACGAATACTCGCGAATCCTCGATTGGGGGCTGCGCCTGTGCTTCATGCTGGTGTTGCCGTGCTCCCTGGCGCTGGGGATTCTGTCTGAGCCACTGACGGCTTCGCTGTTCCAGTATGGCCAGTTCAGCGCTTTCGATGCGGCCATGACTCAGCGCGCGTTGATCGCTTATTCCGTCGGCTTGCTGGGGATTATCGTGATCAAAGTGCTGGCGCCGGGCTTCTATGCGCAACAAAACATCCGCACTCCAGTGAAAATCGCGATTTTCACCCTGATCGTCACTCAGCTGTTCAACCTGGTGCTGATCGGTCCGCTGGCGCATGCCGGCCTGGCCCTGGCCATCAGCGCGGGTGCCTGCATCAACGCCGGTTTGCTGTTTTATCAACTGCGCAAGCAGCAGATGTATCAGCCGCAACCGGGCTGGGCGAAGTTCGGGCTCAAATTGCTGGTGGCGGTAGCGGTGATGTCTGCAGTATTGCTGGGTGCGATGCACTTTATGCCGGCCTGGGGGCAGGGGCCTATGCTTGAGCGGCTGCTGCGTCTGGGGGCATTGGTGATCGCAGGCGTCGTGGCGTATTTCGGCATGTTGCTGTTGATGGGCTTCCGTTTGCGCGACTTCAATCGCAAGGCCTTGAGCTGAAGACGTTATCTCGATAATCATGGGCGAACCGGCAGTTTTGTCGGCTCGATTACTTTGGGTTACGGTGTTGCCTGTCGTCGGCCGCCGGGTGTGGTTATAATCGACCACTTTATGAGCAAGAAGCGCGTTATGCAGCTGGTTCGAGGTCTCCACAACCTGCGCCCCCAGCATCGGGGCTGTGTCGCCACTATTGGCAACTTTGACGGTGTTCACCGTGGCCACCAGGCTATCCTGGTCCGGCTGCGAGAGCGTGCGCTCGAGTTGGGCGTGCCCAGCTGCGTGGTGATTTTCGAGCCGCAGCCGCGGGAGTTCTTCGCTCCGGACACCGCCCCGGCCCGTCTGGCCCGCCTGCGGGACAAACTGCAGCTGCTGGCCGAAGAAGGTGTCGACCGGGTGTTGTGCCTGGCTTTCAACCATCGCCTGAGCAAACTCAGCGCCAGGGAGTTCGTCGATACCATTCTGGTGGACGGCCTCGGCGTGCAGCATCTGGAAGTTGGTGACGATTTCCGGTTTGGCTGCGACCGGCTGGGGGATTTCGACTACTTGCAACAGGCCGGCGTCCTTCAGGGCTTTACCGTCGAAGCGGCGCAGACCGTCGAGCTGGACGGCATTCGTGTCAGCAGCACTCAGGTCCGCAATGCCCTGGCCGCTGCCGATTTCGCCTTGGCCGAACAACTGCTCGGTCGCCCGTACCGGATTGCCGGTCGGGTCCTGCATGGCCAGAAGCTGGCGCGCCAGTTGGGTACGCCCACGGCCAACGTGCAACTCAAGCGTCGTCGTGTGCCGTTGAGCGGGGTTTACCTGGTCAGCGTCGACATCGATGGCAAGACCTGGCCAGGCGTCGCCAATATTGGTGTGCGGCCAACGGTCGAAGGGGATGGCAAAGCCCACCTCGAAGTGCACCTTTTAGATTTTGCCGGCGATCTGTATGACCGGCGTTTGACGGTGGTTTTCCACCACAAGCTGCGTGAAGAGCAGCGTTTCGCCTCTCTGGAGGCGCTTAAGACGGCGATCAATGCGGATATCGCCGCCGCCCGTGCCCTGTCGCACCTAGCGCCAATCGCTAATGAAGAGCCTTAAATGACCGACTATAAAGCCACGCTAAACCTTCCGGACACCGCCTTCCCAATGAAGGCCGGCCTGCCTCAGCGCGAACCGCAGATTCTGCAGCGCTGGGACAGCATTGGCCTGTACGGTAAGTTGCGCGAGATTGGCAAGGATCGTCCGAAGTTCGTACTGCACGACGGTCCTCCGTACGCCAACGGCACGATTCACATCGGTCATGCGCTGAACAAGATTCTCAAGGACATGATCATCCGCTCGAAAACCCTGTCGGGTTTCGACGCACCTTATGTTCCGGGCTGGGACTGCCACGGTCTGCCGATCGAGCACAAAGTCGAAGTGACCCATGGCAAGAACCTGGGCGCCGACAAGACCCGCGAACTGTGCCGTGCCTACGCCACCGAGCAGATCGAAGGCCAGAAGTCCGAATTCATCCGTCTGGGCGTGTTGGGCGACTTCGCCAACCCCTACAAGACCATGGACTTCAAAAACGAGGCCGGTGAAATCCGCGCCCTGGCGGAAATCGTCAAGGGTGGCTTCGTGTTCAAGGGCCTGAAGCCTGTGAACTGGTGCTTTGACTGCGGTTCGGCCCTGGCTGAAGCGGAAGTTGAGTACGAGAACAAAAAGTCCGCGACCATCGACGTGGCCTTCCCGATCGCTGATGAGGCCAAACTGGCTGCCGCGTTCGGTCTGCCATCGTTGGCCAAGCCTGCTTCGATCGTGATCTGGACCACCACGCCGTGGACCATCCCGGCCAACCAGGCGCTGAACGTTCACCCGGAGTTCAACTACGCCCTGGTCGACGTCGGCGACAAGCTGCTGGTACTGGCTGAAGAGCTGGTCGAATCCTGCCTGGCCCGCTACAGCCTGGAAGGTTCGGTGATCGCCACCACCACTGGTAAAGCACTGGAACTGATCAACTTCCGTCACCCGTTCTACGATCGCCTGTCGCCGGTTTACCTGGCCGACTACGTTGAGCTGGGCGCGGGCACCGGCGTGGTTCACTCCTCGCCAGCCTACGGCGTAGACGACTTCGTGACCTGCAAGAAGTACGGCATGGTCAACGATGACATCATCAATCCGGTGCAAAGCAATGGCGTGTATGTGCCATCGCTGGAGTTCTTCGGCGGCCAGTTCATCTGGAAGGCCAATCCGGCCATCGTCGATAAACTGACCGAAGTCGGCGCGCTGCTGCACACCACCACCATCGAACACAGCTACATGCATTGCTGGCGTCACAAGACCCCGCTGATCTACCGCGCCACCGCGCAGTGGTTCATCGGCATGGACAAAGAGCCAGCAGCGGGCGACACCCTGCGCAAACGCGCGATCAAAGCCATCGAAGACACCAAATTCGTCCCGGCCTGGGGCCAGGCACGCCTGCACTCGATGATCGCCAACCGTCCGGACTGGTGCATCTCCCGTCAGCGCAACTGGGGCGTGCCGATCCCGTTCTTCCTGAACAAGGAAAGCGGCGAACTGCACCCACGCACCGTCGAACTGATGGAAATCGTCGCCCAGCGCGTCGAAGTCGAAGGCATCGAAGCCTGGTTCAAGATGGACGCCGCCGAGTTGCTCGGTGAAGAAGCACCGCTGTACGACAAGATCAGCGACACCCTGGACGTCTGGTTCGACTCGGGCACCACGCACTGGCACGTCCTGCGCGGTTCGCACCCGATGGGTCACGAGACCGGCCCACGCGCCGACCTGTACCTGGAAGGTTCGGACCAGCACCGCGGCTGGTTCCACTCGTCGTTGCTGACCGGTTGCGCCATCGACGACCACGCACCGTACCGCGAACTGCTGACCCACGGTTTCACCGTCGACGAATCCGGTCGCAAAATGTCCAAGTCCCTGGGCAACGTGATCGCGCCGCAGAAGGTCAACGACACCCTGGGCGCCGACATCATGCGTCTGTGGGTAGCGTCTACCGACTACTCGGGTGAGATGGCGGTTTCCGAGCAGATCCTGCAACGCAGTGCGGACGCCTACCGGCGCATCCGTAACACCGCGCGCTTCCTGCTTTCCAACCTGACCGGTTTCAACCCGGCCACCGACCTCCTGCCGGCCGAAGAAATGCTCGCCCTGGACCGTTGGGCCGTGGATCGCACGCTGTTGCTGCAACGCGAGCTGCAGGAGCACTACGGCGAATACCGCTTCTGGAACGTCTATTCCAAGATCCACAACTTCTGCGTGCAGGAGCTGGGCGGTTTCTACCTGGACATCATCAAGGACCGCCAGTACACCACTGGCGCCGACAGCAAGGCCCGTCGTTCGTGCCAGACCGCGCTGTTCCACATCAGCGAAGCGCTGGTGCGCTGGATCGCGCCGATCCTGGCGTTCACCGCCGACGAGCTGTGGCAATACCTGCCGGGCGAGCGTAACGAGTCTGTGATGCTCAACACTTGGTACGAAGGCCTGAGCGAACTGCCGGAAGGCTTCGAGCTGGATCGCGCTTACTGGGACCGGATCATGGCGGTCAAGGTGGCGGTCAACAAGGAAATGGAAATCCAGCGTGCAGCCAAGGCCGTCGGTGGCAACCTGCAAGCCGAAGTGACGCTGTTCGCCGAAGACGCGCTGAGCGCCGACCTGGCCAAGCTGAGCAACGAGCTGCGTTTCGTGCTGATTACTTCGACCGCCAGTGTCGCGCCATTGGTGCAGGCACCGGCCGATGCCGTGGTCACCGAAGTCAGCGGCCTGAAGCTCAAGATCGTCAAGTCGGCTCACGCCAAGTGCGCCCGTTGCTGGCACTGCCGTGAAGACGTCGGCGTGAACCCGGAACATCCGGAAATCTGCGGTCGTTGCGTCGACAACATCAGCGGCGCGGGCGAGGTTCGTCACTATGCCTAATGCGGCTGGCCGTTTCGGACGGCTGAGCTGGCTCTGGTTGAGTTTGCTGGTCCTGGTCATTGACCAGGCCAGCAAGTTCTACTTCGAAGGCAAGCTCGAGATGTACCAGCAAATCGTGGTGATCCCCGATTTGTTCAGCTGGACCCTGGCCTACAACACCGGGGCGGCGTTCAGCTTCCTGGCTGACAGCTCCGGCTGGCAGCGCTGGTTGTTTGCGTTGATCGCGGTGGTGGTCAGTGCGGTGCTGGTGATCTGGCTCAAGCGCCTGGGGCGCAACGACACCTGGCTGGCGATTGCGCTGGCCCTGGTGCTGGGTGGCGCGCTGGGCAATCTGTACGACCGCATTGCCTTGGGCCATGTGATCGATTTCATTCTGGTGCACTGGCAGAACCGCTGGTATTTCCCGGCGTTCAACTTTGCTGACAGCGCCATTTCTGTCGGTGCCGTAATGCTCGCGCTGGATATGTTCAAAAGTAAGAAGACCGGAGAAACCGTTCATGACTGAACAGGTATTGGCTGAACAACGTATCGGCCAGAACACGGAAGTCACCTTGCACTTTGCATTGCGCCTGGAGAACGGCGACACCGTCGACAGCACTTTCGACAAAGCCCCGGCGACCTTCAAGGTCGGCGACGGCAACCTGTTGCCAGGCTTCGAGGCCGCGCTGTTCGGCTTCAAGGCCGGCGACAAACGCAGCCTGTCCATCGAGCCGGAAAACGCTTTTGGCCAGCCTAACCCGCAAAACGTGCAGGTCATCCCGCGCTCGCAGTTCCAGGACATGGAACTGTCGCCAGGATTGCTGGTGATCTTCAATGATGCCGCCAATACCGAGCTGCCGGGCGTGGTGAAGGAATTCGATGACGCGCAAGTGACCATCGACTTCAACCACCCGCTCGCCGGTAAGACCTTGACCTTTGACGTCGAGATCATCAACGTCAAAGCGTTGTAACTGACCGAATACGGTCACCTGTAGGAGCAGAGCTTGCTCGCGAAGGCGTCATCACATTCAGCATCAATGTTGACTGACACACCGCTTTCGCGAGCAAGCTCTGCTCCTACAATGATCTAACTTCTTGCGCGCAAGACACGAGGCACAGCATGCAAATCAAACTCGCCAACCCCCGTGGCTTCTGCGCCGGTGTGGACCGGGCGATCGAAATCGTCAACCGCGCCCTGGAAGTCTTCGGGCCGCCGATCTATGTGCGCCACGAAGTGGTCCACAACAAATTCGTCGTCGAAGACCTGCGTGCCCGTGGGGCGATCTTCGTCGAGGAACTGGATCAGGTGCCGGACGACGTGATCGTGATCTTCAGCGCTCACGGCGTTTCCCAGGCCGTGCGTACCGAAGCCACAGGTCGTGGCCTGAAGGTGTTCGACGCGACCTGCCCGCTGGTGACCAAGGTGCACATCGAAGTCGCGCGTTACAGCCGTGACGGCCGTGAATGCATCCTTATCGGTCATGCCGGCCATCCGGAAGTCGAAGGCACCATGGGCCAGTACGATGGCAGCAATGGTGGCGCGATCTATCTGGTCGAAGACGAGAAAGATGTCGCCGAGTTGCAGGTGAACAACCCTGAAAAACTGGCTTTCGTTACCCAGACCACCCTGTCCATGGACGACACCAGTCGCGTGATCGACGCCCTGCGTACGCGTTTTCCGGCGATCGGTGGTCCGCGCAAGGACGACATCTGCTACGCCACGCAAAACCGTCAGGACGCTGTCAAGCAACTGGCGGACGAGTGCGACGTGGTGCTGGTGGTCGGCAGCCCGAACAGCTCCAACTCCAATCGTCTGCGTGAACTGGCCGAACGCATGGCCACTCCGGCCTATCTGATCGATGGCGCCGAAGACCTGCAAAAGAGCTGGTTCGACGGTGTCGAGCGCATTGGCATCACGGCCGGTGCCTCCGCTCCGGAAGTGCTGGTGCGTGGCGTGATCCAGCAACTGCAGGCCTGGGGTGCCACGGGGGCCGATGAACTGGCCGGCCGCGAGGAGAACATCACCTTCTCCATGCCTAAAGAGCTGCGCGTGCGTTCGCTGCTGTAATACTTTCCGCCTTTCGACACAGCGCCTGCTCAGCCTTACGGTTGGCCAGGCGCACTCGACCGCTCGCCGCCAGCACCACCTGGAGCTGGCTGACCGGCTCGCGAGCCGAGCAAATATGTAGCGTCCCTGCCTGAAATGCCCGCCCGGGCATCAGCGGTTGGCCCAGACTGCTGAAACGCACGAAACGCCTGACCCACCAATTGCCGACAATCGGCGTTCGCGCATCACCTGCGCGCTCGACCAGTAGCGGATTGCTGCTGTCCTCTGGCCCTTTGCCGCTGATGTCCAGAATGATCCGCCAGCCCTGGCTCCAATCGCCGTTGATGCCATGAATGACCACGCTCTGGTTGCGGGTTATGGCCAGGGTTCTGGCCTGCCGGATCCCGCTGATCAGCGACTCGGCCGCCTGCTCCCGATGATTCGATTCCGTCAGTGCAGCGAACGCCGGACTGACCAAGTGCAGAACAATCCCGACAATCGTCAGTCCCATGAGCAGTCCGATCAGGCTGAAACCTTGCTGATGCATGTCATCTCCCTCCATGGAGTGCTGCGGCCCGCGCGATCCTTGCGCGAGTAATGGCAAAACAACCGTACATCTGTCGGTCGAATGTTCTAGCGTGTAGAAGCAGGTATAGCCGACGGCAACGGAGGGCACTGATGGATCATCGTACAAAAGGTTTCACGCTGATCGAGCTGCTGGTCACGCTCGCGGTGTTTCTGATCCTGATTACACTGGCCGTTCCGGCGTTCACCCGCTCGGTGCAAAGCAACAAGGCCGACACCGAGGTCGGCGATTTGCAACGGGCACTCAATTACGCACGGCTTGAGGCGATTGATCGGGGCCTCACCACTCGGGTTCGCCCGACGGCCGGCGGCAGTGTCTGGACCGGTGAGCTGAGCGTTTATGACAGTACTGGCAATCCGGCCAATGTATTGCGGGTTGTTCCAGCGATGAGCAGCGGAGCAACTCTGACGCTAACCTCAGGAGTGACCGCGATTGATTTCAACAATCTCGGCGGCTTGGCAGCGCCGTCCACTGCGGTGGTGATCAGTTATGTGCTGGGGGCGCAAAGCAGGACGCTGAATGTGTGTTTGAACGGACGAATTCTATTGGGTGGAAGTTGCGGATGAGGGGTTGGAGCAAGCGTGCACAGGAGGGCATGACGCTGATCGAGGTACTGGTCGCGTTGTTGGTGCTGGCTGTGGGTCTGTTGGGCGCGGCGGCGATTCAGCTCAATGCGCTGAAGTACACCGACAGCTCACGGATGACCAGCCAGGCGAGTTTTATCGCCTACGACATGATGGACCGCATTCGCGCCAACTCCGGCGCCGATTACACCGTCACGCCACCGACCTCGGGCAACCTGAGCGTGGCCCGGGATCAGGACCTCTACGACTTCACCACCAATATCGTCAATTTCGGCGGCGCCACGGCCACCGGCAGCATTGTCCGCTACCAGCGGGTGTACACCATCACCATTACCTGGGACGACTCCCGGGCTGCCAATGTCGCCGATTCGCGCCGCAGTTTCGTCCTCACCAGCCGTGCCACCGTTGATCCGGTGACGACACCATGAACAGAACCAGCAGAGGTTTCGGCCTGATCGAATTGCTGATCGCCCTGGCGTTGAGCCTGATCGTGGTCCTGGGCGTGGCGCAGATTTTTATCGCCGCCAAAAACACCTACGTCAGCCAGAACACCGCCGCCGGGATGCAGGAAGATGCGCGGTTCGTCCTGAGCAAGATGATTCAGGAAATTCGCATGGTCGGCATGTTCGGTTGCCTGGGTACGATTACCGATGCCAGCTCGGCGGGGGATTTCAATGCCAGCCTGCTCACGCCGATCAGTTGGGACAATGCCAATCTCAAATTAACTCTGGTCACCGCAGATGTCGGCGGCAGTGGCGGAGTGCCGACTTGGACGGTGGTTTCCGACTGCCGAAATACTGCGACGGCCTACACCGGTTTACGCACGCCGGCATCGGGGCAGTTGGCGTTTCCGATCCGGCGGCTGGTCTACAGCTTCAGCAACAACCAACTGCTGATGGGCTCCGGCACTGGCACGCCGACTCAGGCGGTGCTGGTAAACAACGTCAGTGCCTTTGGCGTGAGCTTCGGCATCGCCAGTTCAGCCACGGACACAGCCGCTTCCAGCTACAGCAGTAATCCGTCCGATCCGGCGCGAATCCGCAGTGTGCGGCTAACGCTGACCCTCACCGACCCGAACAATCGGGTCCGCAATCAAACCTTCAACGTAGTTGCCGCCTTGCGCAACCGGTTGCAATGAGGGGAGGGCCGATGAGTCGTGCGCCCATGACATCTCACGCCCAGCGCGGCATGGCGCTGCTGGTCAGCCTGGTGTTTCTCCTGGTGCTGACATTGATCGGTCTCTCGTCGATGCAGAGCGCCACGTTGCAGGAGAAAATGACCAGCAGCGTGATCCTGCGCAACCAGTCGTTCCAGGGCGCGGAAGCGGCGTTGCGGGTCGGTGAAAGCGCGGTGCAACTGAACTCCTACTCATTGCCGGTCTGCAGTGGCACCAGCCAGTGCGCACCACCGGCCGAGGCGTCGGTCATTACCGCCGCCGGGTTCAACTCCACCTCGGGGGTGAGCTGGATCGCCGTCGGCAACGGCTTTTACGGAGTGCAGAACATCGGTACCACCCTGACGGCCGTGAACGTGCCGAGTAACACATCGGCAACACTTTACCGGGTGACCGCCGTGGGTATCGCGGGCAGCTCGCGCAGTGTGGTGGAGAGTATTTATGCGAAGTACTGAGACCCGCACAGGCTGGCGCCGTTGGTTACTGCAGCTGCTCTGCGGCGCGGCCTTGAGCCTTTACCTGGCCGCGCCGACCTACGCCTTCACGCCCTCGGATTCTCCGCTGTTGAGCGCCGCCGCCGTGCCTCCCAATGTGATGCTGCTGCTCGATGACTCGGGGAGTATGAACAACATTATCTGGGCAGCCGGCTTCGACCCGACGGTCGTACGCACCCCGGTGACGATTTGCCTCTCCAATGGATCGTGCAACAAAGGCCGCGACCTGGACATGACCGATAACAATATCGCCTTGTCGAGTTTGAATCATGGAACATGCTCGAAGGCCGGATGGTACGGTTTTTATAAAAACAGCCTTCTCGGTCTGGATTCGCTTTGCCTGAAGCTTCCCGATCCGGTGGGAAGCGAGGACACGCGGTATACGGCGAATTATTTGTCCTACCTGATTAGCCTGGCCAACAACACTGACCGGGACTTCACCGACGGCTCGATCCCCAACGATTACCGGATGAACGTGGCGCGCAACGTTTCCAAGACGTTGGTGGCCAATAACCGTTCGCTGCGCATCGGCCTGTCGACGTTCAACCTGGCGGTCGGCAACCATAAGGATGACGGTGGTTACATCGCTCGCTCGATCAGCGATTTGTCGGCGGTCAGCGGCACTGTGACCCAGGCTCAGGCCGATACCAATTACAACGCACTGATCGCCGGTATCGATGAGTTGAGCGCGCAAGCCAATACGCCACTGGCGGAAGCCTATTACGAGATCACTCGTTATTTCCGTGGCATGGCGCCGTACAACAACTCGACGCCCGACACCTATACCAGTCCGATTCAGTACCGTTGCCAGAAAAATTACGGGGTGGTGATCACCGATGGTCTGCCGACCTACGATCGAACCTTTCCGACCGATGATCCGCTGGGTGGCAGCCGGTTACCGAACTGGGACGGGATCAGCAGTAACGATGGTACCGACCCCTCAGGCGACGATGAAGGCGACACCCTGTACCTGGATGACATTGCCAAGTTCGCTTTCGACATCGACATGCGTTCCACGGGAACCGATGCCACAGGCAATAGCTGGAACGCCCTGGATTTTCCCAAGCAGAACATGAACACCTATACCGTGGGTTTCACCGCTGCAAACCAGATGTTGGTGGATGCCGCGACCTATGGGCAGGGCAAGTATTACCAGGCGAGCGACAGTGCGGGACTTAACAATGCACTGTCTGCAGCCCTGAGCGACATCACTTCCAAGGCCGGTTCAGGTGGCAGTGGCGTGGCCAGCGGCACAACCCTGACCAGCAACTCGAGCTATTTCCAGACCAGTTACGATCCCAAGGACTGGCGGGGTACGATCAAGTCCTTTGGTTTCACGTCGGCGGGCGCGGTTAACACCGCCGCCGTGCTGTGGACGACCGACACCACCATCGTGCCCGGCGCCACTGCGCCGACCTACCAGTCCTGGAACACGCAAACCAACGCCGCGGTCAGCCTGGCTTACAGCAATTTCTCTGCGGCGCAGCAGACAGCCCTCAACCAGGGGCTGCCCACTGGCATCAACGGCAACGATCTGGTGGAGTGGAGCAAGGGCATCAACAAAACCGGGCTGAAAGTTCGCAGTGTATTGCTCGGCGACATCATCAATTCGCCACTCGTGCTGGCCTCACCCACGGACAAAACCGCGTCCGATCTGGTGGCAGACACCAGCTACAGCACTTACCTGACCACCAAAGCCGCCAACATGAATGCCAGCCTGGTGGTGAATGCCAACGACGGTTTTGTAAACATCATCAACTCGGCCAATGGTGTCAGGCGTTATGCCTACATGCCCTCCAGCGTGCTGCCATCGCTGAACGACATCGCTGATCCCACTTACATCAACGGTGTGAGCCACAAGTTTCTGGTCGATGGCCAGGTCGGCGTGTTCGATGCCCAGCTCAATAGCGCCTGGAAAACCCTGGCGATTGGCGGCACGGGGGCGGGCGGCAAAACCTTCTATGCGCTGCAGTTGTTCGACGCATCGGCCGGTAACGAAACTAAAGCGCTGTGGGAAATCAGTGCACCGGCCACGGCCAGTACAGCGAACGTTTTCAATGATCTGGGTTATGCCTATGCGCGCCCCGAAGTGGCACGCTTGGCCGATGGTCGCTGGGCCGCGTTTATCTCCAACGGCTATGGCAGCAACTCCGGGGTGGCGGCGTTGTATGTGGTGGATATTCGCGACGGCTCGCTGATCAAGAAAATCGTGGTCGACAGTACCGAAACCACCAACGGCCTGTCGTCGGTGAAGCTCAGGGTCAACTCGCAGAATGTGGTGCAGGCTGCCTATGGGGGCGATCTGAAAGGGCGGTTGTGGAAGTTCGATTTGAGTGGCACCACCCCTGACACCTGGGGCGTGGCGTTTTCCGGCAAGCCGTTGTTCACCACAGCAGGTGGCGCGACCCAGCCGATTACCGCGCAACCGTTGCTGGCGGATCACGTGTTGGGCGGCAAGGAGGTGTTTTTCGGCACCGGCAAATTCAATGAGGTTGCCGACAAGACCAACAAGGATCTGCAGGCGTTCTACGCGGTATGGGATGCCGAGGGGGGCGCAGGACAAATCACCGTTTCCAGTTTGCAGGCGCAGGCGGTGACCGGCGTGTTTTCGGGCAGTACCGGGCAATTCATCACCACCAGCCAGAACGAGGTGACCTACCCGGCCAAGAAAGGCTGGTACTTGCCCCTGGTATACAACGACGTGCTGACGGGGGAGCGAGTGATCTATCAGGCCAGCCTGGTGTCGGGGCGGATCGTTTTTACCACGCTCAGTGTGGATACCGTGGACCCCTGTGCCAGCTTCGGCACCGGCAAACTGGTCGAACTCGATGCGTTCAGCGGTAAGATGCTCAATTACGCGGTACTCGACACCAATGCCGACGGGGTGGTCGACGGCAACGACACGATTTCCAGCGGGGTGATCTTCACCGGTGGTATCCCGACCCTGAACGCGGTCGTCAATGACGCAACCCGCAAGATTGTGAACGACTCCGGTGGTGGCGTGACCACTCTGGTGGAAAAATCCGGTGGCGGCAGCGGCCGTCGCATCATGTGGCGACAAATACAGTAAGTGAGAGTGAGGCATGCGCAGATCCAACCGAGGTTTTACCCTGATCGAAATCATGATCGTGATTGCGATCATTGGGATCGTCATCACCATTGGCTATCCGAGCCTCACCGAGTACGTAAAAAAGGGCCGCCGTACTGAAGTCGCCGGGTTGCTTTCCGAGCAGGCGCAGATCCTCGAGCGTTTCTATTCGAAGAATAATGTCTACACCAATGCCACTGGCCTCAGCGCTGGCAATGATTTCTACACCATCACCCCGACCCTGACCGATCAGACCTTCCTGCTGACGGCAACACGCAAGGCCGGTTCGACCATGGCCAGCGACAAGTGCGGTGATTTCACTCTCACCAATACCGGTGTCAGGAGTATGGTCAATGCCGCGTCCGGCCTGGCCACCAAGGATTGCTGGGGTCGCTGAGTTCCTTTTCGGGCGCCTTTTGCGCTCTCTGTCTATTGAACGGTTGGATCAGAACATGAGCAGTCAACAGCAAGTGGTGATTGTCGGTGGCGGGGTGATTGGCCTGCTGACGGCGTTCAATCTCGCGTCCGAAGTGCAGAGCGTGGTGCTGCTGGACCGCTCGAACGTCGGTCAGGAATCTTCCTGGGCCGGTGGCGGGATCGTTTCACCGCTCTACCCATGGCGCTACAGCCCTGCGGTCACTGCACTGGCTCATTGGTCCCAGGATTTTTATCCACAGCTGGCCCAGCGTTTGTTCGCTGCCACCGGTGTCGATCCTGAAGTGCACACCACCGGGTTGTATTGGCTGGACCTGGATGACGAGGCCGAAGCACTCGCCTGGGCCGAACGGGAGAACCGTCCGCTGCGGGCTGTGGATATCTCTGCGGCCCACGATGCAGTGCCGGTATTGGGCGCCGGTTTTTCGCGGGCGATCTACATGGCCGATGTGGCCAATGTGCGTAATCCACGGCTGGTGAAGTCCCTCAAGGCCGCCTTGCTGGCGTTGCCGAACGTGACGATCCATGAACAATGCGAGGTCAGCGAATTTATCCGGGAAGGTTCTGCGGTGGTCGGGGTACGGACCTCGATGGGGGCCATTCGGGGTGATGAGGTGGTTTTGACAGCGGGGGCCTGGAGCGGTGACTTGCTGAAAAAGCTGGGCCTGGAGCTGCCGGTCGAACCGGTCAAGGGACAGATGATTCTCTACAAGTGCGCAGCGGACTTCCTTCCGAGCATGGTCCTGGCCAAGGGGCGCTATGCCATTCCCCGGCGTGACGGGCACATCCTGATCGGCAGTACGCTGGAGCATGAGGGCTTCGACAAGACGCCAACCGACACGGCGCTGGAAAGCCTGAAGGCATCGGCGGTGGAGTTGATTCCGGCATTGGCGGATGCCGAGGTGGTGGGGCATTGGGCGGGGTTGCGGCCCGGGTCGCCTGAAGGAATCCCCTATATCGGTCGGGTGCCGGGATATGACGGGCTCTGGCTCAACTGCGGGCATTACCGTAACGGGCTGGTGCTGGCGCCGGCGTCGTGTCAGTTGTTTGCCGATGTGATGCTGGGGCGGGCGCCGATTATTGACCCTGCGCCGTATGTGCCAGCCGGACGAATCTGACAGAAGAGCTGTTAACGGTTCAATCCAGCCCCAATTTCTTCAGCCTGTAACGCATCGACCGAAATGACAGATTCAATCGCTGGGCCGCCGCCGTGCGGTTCCAGCGGGTTTCTTCCAGGGCCTGGAGGATGAGTTTGCGTTCGACGTTTTCCAGATAGGCTTCCAGATTGTCGATCTGTGTCAGGTCTGGCACGCCGCCGTCCGGATTGCAGTTGCCTTCCGCCAGGCGCAGGTCGCTGGCTTCGATCTGTTTGTTCTCGCACAAGGTGTGAGCCCGTTCGAGCATGTTCTCCAATTCCCGCACGTTTCCAGGAAAGCGATAGTTTTTCAGCGCTTCGAGGGCTTGTGGGTGGAGTTTTGCGGGGGGCTGGCCAGTGCTGGCCGCCAGTCGCTTGAGCATATTGTTGGCCAGAAGCTCAATGTCGTCGCGGCGTTCGCGCAAGGACGGTACTCGCAGCTCGATCACGTTCAGGCGGTAGTACAGGTCCTGGCGAAAGCGTTCGGCGGCGACTTCGGCATCGAGGTCTTTGTGAGTGGCGCAGAGGATGCGCACATCGACCACGGTTTCCTGCTGGCCACCGATGCTGCGAACGGCTTTCTCCTGTATGGCCCGCAGCAGTTTGACCTGCATTGCCAGCGGTAGGTCAGCCACTTCGTCGAGGAACAAAGTACCGCCATGGGCAGCCTGGAACAGCCCAGGCTTATCTTCGATGGCGCCGCTGAAACTGCCTTTGCGATGGCCGAAAAACTCGCTTTCCATCAATTCCGACGGGATTGCCCCACAGTTCACCGGGACGAACGGTCGGCTGGCGCGCGGGCCTTGGTCGTGGATAAGTCGAGCGACCAGTTCCTTGCCGCTGCCGGACTCGCCACTGATGTAGACCGGGGCTTGGCTGCGGGCCAGTTTGTCGATTTGTTTGCGCAGGTTGCGCATTGGCAGCGAGTCGCCCAGCAGCCGACGGTCGATGGCGCTGCTGGCGCCGCCTGGCGCTGGCAAGCTCAGGGCGCTGATGACCAGCTCACGCAGGCGGGTGAGGTCGACCGGTTTGGTCAGAAAGTCGAAGGCGCCGGCCTTGAGGGCATTTATAGCGGTCTCCAGGCTGCCGTAGGCGGTGATCATCGCCACCGGCACTTGCGCATAGCGCTGCTGGATGTGTTGTACCAGCGCCAGTCCGGTGCCGTCAGGCAGGCGCATGTCGGTCAGGCACAGGTCGAACGTATCCTGTGCCAGCAGCGCCTGCGCTTCCGCGAGGTTGCGTGCGCTGAAGGTGTCGAGTTTCATCCGTCCCAGGGTGATTTCCAGGAGTTCGCGGATATCCGGCTCGTCGTCGACGATGAGGATTTTTTGCCGTGGGCTCGTGTTCAACTTTGTTTCCGTCCGTGAGCAAAGGTGATGCGAAAGCAGCCGCCGCCTTGGCGTGATTTGAAGTCTAGGCGGGCTTGATTGCTTTCGCACAGCTCACGGGACAGATAAAGCCCCAGGCCAGTACCCTGGCTGCTGGTGGTGAAGAACGGTTCGAACAAGTGCGTGCGCTGCTCCGGCTCGACGCCGGGGCCATCATCGAGCACTTCAAGGGTCGGCAACTGGCTGTCCGGGTCGATAAACAACTCGAGCCAGGCCTGTGCCTGATCATGCTTGAGGGCGCTATGGCGCCAGGCATTGCGCAACAGGTTATCGAGAATCTGGGTCAGCTGATTCGGATCCATCAGGGTTTTGAAGTTTCCCAAGCCGATGCGCAGGTGAATCTGCTGATGTTCTTTCGAGCCCTCGCGGGTTTCGGCGACGAAATGCTCCAGCCACGGCTTCAAATCGAGCCGTTGCGGCACGGTTTGCTGACGACGGGATAGTTGCAGGACGTTTTCGATTACCCGATTCATGCGCTGAGAGTGGTTTTGAATAATCTGCGTCAGACGCCGGTCCGCACCGTTCAGTTCCTCGGATTCCTGCAGTAACTGCGCGGCATGACTAATGGCGCCCAGTGGATTGCGGATCTCATGGGCAATCCCGGCGGTCAGGCGACCTAGGGCGGCGAGTTTCAGTTGTTGGGCCTGTTGGGCGATTTGGGCGAGGTCTTCGAGAAAAACCAGCGTCTGGTGGTGCGGGCTTTGGTCCAGGGCAATGAAGCTTGGTTGCAGCTCGAGGCCGTTGCTGGCGATCTGCAGGCTTTGCGGGCGCAATGTTGGATTGTTGAGCCATAGTTGGAGCCGCTCGACCAACGGCATCGAGTAATCGTCGATCAGCTGGCCGTCCAGTTTTTCCTGCCCCAGCAAGGTCAAGGCGCTGTGATTGGCCAGTTGCACTCGCCGCTGGTCGTCGAGCACCAGAATGCCTGTGCGCATGCGTTGCAGGATCAGTGCGTTGAGGGCTTCGAGACCGAGCACTTCACTGGCCCGCTGTTCGGCCAGGGTTTCGCTGACCTCCAGTCGTCGGGTCAAGCCCTGCACCAGCAGGGCCGCGGCAAAACACAGGGCGCCGAGGGTGCCGATTTGCAGGTAATCACTGGGGCTGGCGGGGTGGTTGAAGCTCAGGATGAAGCTAAAACCCACGATGCCAAGGGCACCGACCGCTGCGATCAGCAGACCGATACGCCCGCGCAGCAAGGTATTGCTGATGGCCACTGAGACGATCAGCAAATTGCCGATGGCGCTGGCCATGCCGCCTGCGGCATAGAACAAGCCGCACAGCAGCAGGACATCGACCAGCGCCAGGCCGAACAGCTGCGCGGGGCGCTGGGTGTTCCCCAGAAAGACCACCAGCAGGATATTCAGCACCAGGTACAACCAGCTGCCGTTGCGCAGCAGGTCGTCATTGGCGAACTTCAGCAACTGGTTGTCCATGTTGCTGGAGATCAACAGCACCAGGGTGATGCCGACGCTTAAGCGGTAGAGGTGATAGAGGCGCAGCAGTCGCTGGGCCTGTTTGTTGCTTGGGCTGGGCGTCTCAGCGATCACTGGGGCCCGGGCCTTGCTCAAGGTGAGCCTGGCTGCAATACCACTGTTGTTCGAGTTTCAACGCGCGGTCGCGGGGCAGGTGTACGCCGCAATGAGCACAGCGAACCATGGGCGGAGCATCTTGCTCGCGCGGCATATTGGCGACCGACGTCGGGCCCTTGAACTTGCGCCAGAACCATACGGCAGCGGCAATCAGGGCGATCCAGAACAATAGACGAAGCATGGTGAGCTGCTTTTTGATTAATGAATTGGCAGTTTAGCCAAGGACGGGTCAAGCGCACAGCGCAATACACTCACCCTAAAGTCCGGCAATAAAAAAGGCGCCTCGAAAGGCGCCTTCCCGGTACAACATCCCCGCGTCAGTCGAACAGACCGAAGGTCATGTGACTGAACCAGGAACGGTCGGTGTTGCTGGACTCGGGTTCCGGTTCTTCGATCACATCGCCGTTTTCATCTTTAGGCTTGAGCTCGTTCGGAATCGCGTCCTTGGCATCCTGGAACTGCTTCTGCACGTCCTGGTTGGCGCGGGTTTCGCCCGGCGGCAGTGGCGGACGGGATTCGATCAGGCCCAGGGTGGCCTTGCTCAGCCACGAACGGTTGTCGGCTTCGGCTACCGATGGCACGAACTGACCGTCCACCAGGCTCGGGTGGTTCGGGTAGTTGAGTTTCAGGGTTTCGAGGCTGGTCGCAGCCAGTTCGTCCAGGTGCAGACGCTGGTAGGCTTCGGTCATCACCGCCAGGCCGTCGCCGACCGATGGGGTTTCCTGGAAGTTTTCCACTACATAACGGCCACGGTTGGCGGCGGCAACGTAGGCCTGACGGGTCAGGTAGTAGTCGGCAACGTGGATTTCATAGGCCGCCAGCAGGTTGCGCAGGTAAATCATGCGCTGCTTGGCGTCCGGCGCGTAGCGGCTGTTCGGGTAGCGGCTGGTCAGCTGGGCGAACTCGTTGTAGGAGTCGCGGGCAGCGCCCGGGTCACGCTTGGTCATGTCCAGTGGCAGGAAGCGCGCCAGCAGGCCGACGTCCTGGTCAAAAGAGGTCAGACCCTTGAGGTAGTAGGCGTAATCGACGTTCGGGTGCTGCGGGTGCAGACGAATGAATCGCTCGGCGGCGGACTTCGCAGCCTCAGGCTCGGAGTTCTTGTAGTTGGCGTAGATGAGCTCGAGTTGAGCCTGATCGGCATAGCGACCGAACGGATAACGCGACTCCAGGGCCTTCAGCTTGGCTGTGGCGGCGGTGTAGCTATTGTTGTCCAGATCGTGCTGAGCCTGCTGGTACAGCTCGACTTCGCTCAGGTTTTCGTCTACGACTTCCTTCGATGAGCAAGCAGCGGTCAATGCGAGGATGGCGATCAGCAGCAGGTGTTTCACTTGCATGGCGGCTTGCGTCCCTATGACGGCCGCTGTCTTGGGCGGGGCCGTCCTGTTATGATGAGTGCCCCGTTGAAAAGCCTCGGGGCAAAAGACGCCGTATTTAACCACAAGCGCGCAGCCGAAACCAAAGGCTGTGCCGACGCCTAGTCTGAGCATGTCCGATAAAATTGAACTTCGCGCAGAGGTGCCGTCCGAATTGGGCGGCCAACGCCTCGATCAAGTCGCCGCACAATTATTCGCTGAGCACTCGCGCTCGCGCCTTTCCGCCTGGATCAAAGACGGCCGCCTGACTGTGGATGGGGCGGTTATCCGCCCGCGAGACATCGTTCACGGTGGCGCCATTCTTGAACTGACTGCCGAGCAGGAAGCTCAGGGCGAATGGATCGCTCAAGACATTGAGCTGGACATCGTCTATGAAGACGACGACATCCTGGTGATCAACAAGCCTGCGGGCCTGGTGGTGCATCCGGCCGCTGGTCACGCCGACGGCACCTTGCTCAACGCCTTGCTGCACCACGTGCCGGACATCATCAATGTGCCCCGCGCCGGTATCGTGCATCGCCTGGACAAGGACACCACCGGTCTGATGGTGGTGGCCAAGACCATTCAGGCGCAGACACAGCTGGTCACGCAATTGCAGAGCCGCAGCGTCAGCCGGATCTACGAGTGCATCGTGATTGGTGTAGTGACCGCAGGCGGCAAGATCAACGCGCCGATCGGTCGTCACGGCCAGCAACGCCAGCGCATGGCGGTGATGGAAGGTGGCAAGCAAGCCGTCAGTCACTACCGCGTGCTCGAGCGTTTCCGCTCCCACACTCATGTGCGAGTGAAGCTGGAAACCGGTCGTACGCACCAGATTCGCGTGCACATGGCGCACATCAACTACCCGTTGGTCGGAGATCCTGCCTACGGCGGTCGTTTCCGTATTCCACCGGCCGCCAGCGTGACCATGGTCGAATCCCTGAAGAATTTCCCGCGTCAGGCGCTGCATGCGCGGTTCCTGGAGCTGGATCATCCGACCACCGGTAAACGCATGAGCTGGGAATCGCCACTGCCGGATGACTTCGTCTGGTTGCTGTCGCTGCTCAAGCAAGACCGCGAGGCGTTCATCGGATGACCTGGCTGACGCCTGACTGGCCCGCGCCGGCCAGCGTCAAAGCCTGCGTTACCACCCGTGCGGGCGGCGTCAGTCTGGCGCCGTTCGACAGCCTCAACCTCGGCGATCACGTCGACGACAGCCCTGAAGCCGTCGCCGAAAACCGCCGTCGTCTCACCGATCGTTTCTCGATTCAGCCGGCCTGGTTGCAACAGGTTCACGGCATTGTCGTGGCCCAAGCGGACCCGAACCTGGTAGCCACTGCCGACGCCAGCTGGACGGCAACACCCGGTATCGCTTGCACAGCGATGACCGCCGACTGCCTTCCTGCGCTGTTTTGCGACCGTGCCGGCACCCGCGTCGCTGCCGCCCATGCCGGTTGGCGCGGGCTGGCGGCGGGTGTGCTGGAGGCGACCCTCGACAGTCTGGCTGTACCGCCCGAAGACGTACTGGTCTGGCTCGGCCCGGCCATTGGCCCTCAAGCCTTTGAAGTCGGCCCGGAAGTGCGCGAAACCTTCGTCCAGCAATTGCCTGAAACCGCTAACGCCTTTGTGCCGAGCCACAATGCTGGCAAATTCATGGCTGATATCTATGAGCTGGCGCGTTTGCGTCTGGCCGCTCGCGGTGTCACCGCTGTTTATGGCGGTGGTTTCTGCACAGTGACCGATCCACGTTTCTTTTCTTACCGCCGCAGTCCTCGCACCGGCCGGTTTGCCTCTCTGATCTGGCTCGAACGCTAGACTTCTCTGATCTGCATCAACTCCACGACGCTTGAATCTCCCAGAATCGACCACATCTATAGCGGTATCTGGCAGGTTTCTTTATTCGGGATGTTTATAGGTCCGGCCTGCTCAAAAGGAAGGTGAACCCATGCGTATAGACCGTTTAACCAGCAAGCTACAGTTAGCCTTGTCCGACGCCCAGTCCCTGGCTGTCGGCCTCGATCATCCGGCCATTGAACCGGCGCACTTGATGCAGGCCATGCTTGAACAGCAGGGCGGTTCGATCAAACCCCTGCTGATGCAGGTGGGTTTCGACGTCAACAGCCTGCGTAAAGAACTGACCAAAGCGCTCGATCAGCTGCCGAAAATCCAGAACCCGACCGGCGACGTGAACATGTCGCAGGATCTGGCACGCCTGCTCAACCAGGCCGATCGCCTGGCCCAGCAGAAGGGTGACCAATTCATCTCCAGCGAACTGGTGCTGCTCGCCGCGATGGACGAGAACAGCAAGCTCGGCAAATTGCTGCTCGGCCAGGGCGTGAGCAAAAAGGCGCTGGAAAACGCGATCAACAATCTGCGCGGCGGTGAGGCGGTTAATGACGCCAACCAGGAAGAGTCTCGGCAGGCGCTGGATAAATACACCATCGACCTGACCAAGCGCGCCGAAGAGGGCAAGCTCGATCCGGTGATCGGCCGTGACGATGAAATTCGCCGCACCATTCAGGTACTGCAACGCCGCACCAAGAACAACCCGGTGCTGATCGGTGAACCTGGCGTGGGTAAAACCGCCATCGCCGAAGGCTTGGCTCAGCGCATCATCAACGGTGAAGTGCCGGACGGTCTCAAAGGCAGGCGCCTTTTGTCCCTGGATATGGGGGCATTGATTGCCGGTGCCAAATACCGCGGCGAGTTCGAAGAGCGCCTCAAGTCCCTGCTCAACGAACTGTCGAAGCAGGAAGGGCAGATCATTCTGTTCATCGACGAATTGCACACCATGGTCGGCGCGGGCAAGGGCGAAGGCTCGATGGACGCGGGCAACATGCTCAAACCGGCATTGGCTCGCGGTGAGCTGCATTGCGTCGGCGCGACCACGCTCAACGAGTACCGTCAATATATAGAGAAGGATGCGGCCCTCGAGCGGCGGTTCCAGAAGGTCTTGGTGGACGAGCCGAGCGAAGAAGACACCATCGCCATCCTGCGTGGTCTGAAAGAGCGCTACGAAGTTCACCACAAGGTGGCAATCACCGACGGTGCAATCATCGCCGCGGCCAAGCTCAGTCATCGCTACATCACGGACCGCCAGTTGCCGGACAAGGCCATCGACCTGATCGACGAAGCCGCCAGCCGCATCCGCATGGAAATCGATTCCAAGCCGGAAGTGCTGGACCGTCTGGAGCGTCGCCTGATTCAGCTGAAGGTGGAGTCCCAGGCGCTGAAGAAAGAAAGCGACGACGCGGCGAAGAAACGTCTGGAAAAGCTGCAGGAAGAAATCGCCCGTCACGAGCGTGAGTATTCGGACCTCGAAGAAATCTGGAACTCGGAAAAAGCCGAGGTCCAGGGTTCGGCGCAAATCCAGCAGAAAATCGAACAGTCCCGTCAGGAACTGGAAGCCGCACGCCGTAAAGGCGACCTGAACCGCATGGCCGAGCTGCAATACGGGGTGATCCCGGACCTGGAGCGCAGCCTGCAAATGGTCGACCAGCACGGCAAAAGCGAAAACCAGTTGTTGCGCAGCAAGGTGACTGAAGAAGAGATCGCTGAAGTCGTGTCGAAGTGGACCGGCATCCCAGTGGCGAAAATGCTCGAGGGCGAGCGCGAAAAACTGATGAAGATGGAAAGCCTGTTGCACCAACGTGTGATCGGTCAGGACGAAGCAGTGATCGCCGTCTCCAACGCAGTGCGGCGTTCCCGTGCGGGGTTGTCCGATCCGAATCGCCCGAGCGGTTCGTTCATGTTCCTCGGCCCGACCGGTGTCGGTAAAACCGAGTTGTGCAAGGCGTTAGCCGAGTTCCTCTTTGATACTGAAGAGGCGATGGTACGGATCGACATGTCTGAGTTCATGGAGAAACATTCCGTGGCTCGTCTGATCGGCGCGCCACCAGGCTACGTGGGCTATGAGGAGGGCGGTTACCTGACCGAGGCGGTGCGTCGCAAGCCTTACTCGGTGATCCTCCTGGATGAGGTCGAGAAGGCCCACCCGGATGTGTTCAACATCTTGCTGCAAGTGCTCGAAGATGGCCGTTTGACCGACAGCCATGGCCGCACGGTGGATTTCAAAAATACCGTGATCGTCATGACCTCCAACCTGGGCTCGGTACAGATCCAGGAACTGATAGGCGATCGCGAAGCGCAGCGTGCAGCGGTGATGGATGCGATTTCCACGCACTTCCGGCCGGAGTTCATCAACCGGGTCGACGAAGTGGTGATCTTCGAGCCGCTGGCTCGGGATCAGATCGCGGGCATTACCGAGATCCAGTTGGGTCGCCTGCGTAGCCGTCTGACCGAGCGCGAGCTGAAGCTTGAGCTGAGTCCGGAAGCGATGGATAAGCTGATCGCCGTCGGTTACGACCCGGTCTATGGCGCACGGCCGCTCAAACGGGCGATCCAGCGCTGGATCGAGAACCCGCTGGCACAGCTGATTCTATCGGGTCGTTTCATGCCCGGAGAGACCGCCAAAGGTGTGGTGGAGCACGACGAAATCGTCTTTGCCTGATCCTCGGTGGCAACAAAATGAAAGAGGCCTCGCATTGCGAGGCCTTTTTTTCGATAGGCTGTTGAACTCAAAGGAAAATGCTTGTAAAGTGCGCCCCGCAGTAAGTCACCCCGAAAGGGTTTCTGCTCCCCAAGCAGGAATCTGAAATAAGTTGCAAATCATTAACTTGAAAGCAATTTAGGGGGTTGACAGAGGTGCTTAAGATTGTAGAATAGCGCGCCTCAGACACACGAACGCAGCGATGCGAACGGGTCGAAGAGGTGAAGCAAGCTTCACAGTTGTAAATTGAAATATGTAGTTCCGTGATAGCTCAGTCGGTAGAGCAAATGACTGTTAATCATTGGGTCCCAGGTTCGAGTCCTGGTCACGGAGCCAATTTCAAACCGGGGTATAGCGCAGTCCGGTAGCGCGCCTGCTTTGGGAGCAGGATGTCAGGAGTTCGAATCCCCTTACCCCGACCATTTTTGGGTCGTTAGCTCAGTTGGTAGAGCAGTTGGCTTTTAACCAATTGGTCGTAGGTTCGAATCCCACACGACCCACCATTTTTGAAACCAGTTAACACTGGGATCGAATCTTAAGATCAGACGCCAAAAGCTCTGTTCGCAGAAGGCGCCTTTCAAAGGTGCCTTTTTTTTACCGGGGTATAGCGCAGTCCGGTAGCGCGCCTGCTTTGGGAGCAGGATGTCAGGAGTTCGAATCCCCTTACCCCGACCATATTAAAAATCCTCGTATCGAAAGATACGGGGATTTTTTTTGCCTCGAACAAATGCAGATTGCTTCCAGTGCAACCGAAGCGCAGGGCAGGGCCGGTGCTTTCGGTAAATCCGCCAGACAAAAAAAGCCCTGCTCATCGGTGGAAAAGCAGGGCTTGCCTCTTCAGGGCTAAGTCTTCGCAGACTTAGCTGTTGTCTTTCAGGTGCTCGAACAAGCCTTTTGGCATTTGTTTGCCATTGGCTTCGTAGTTGGCTTTCACGTTATCGAAAGCCTCTTGCTCCGAGATTTGACCATCGTGGTTGGTGTCGATCTTGTCGAAGTCTGCCTTGGGCGCCACTTTCAGGAACTCCGCACGGGACACCTGACCATCGCCATCGGTGTCGGTCTTGGCCATCGAGGCATCGCCGCACTTGCCTTCGCCACATTTGCCTTCTGGGGTTTTTACCGAAGTTTCGGCGGAGGCGACCATGTAGCCCTGGGTCAGTGGCTGCGCGGCGAATACGGAACCGGACAACATCAGGCCGCCGGCCAGGACAGCGCCGAGCAGGCCAACGGTGTTTTTGCTGAGAGTAGTGGTACGGGACATTACAAATCTCCTGGGTTGCACGACACAACCGTTCGATAAAGGACGCCACGCAAGTGCGGCGATGACCGAAGCAGGCGGTGCCTTGCTCGGGTGTGGCCATTTAGCGGGCGCGGTGTATCGCTACTGTGTCGCGCAAGGAGGGAGTTTGTAAGCGAAGGGGTGAAATCGTGGGGGAGATACAGTGAGACACAGAAGTGTTCACGGGGGTAGACCGAGGCGCCTGCATCGCGGGCAAGCCACGCTCCCACAGTTGATCTTTGTTGGCCGCATATTTGCGTACGACGCAGATCCTGTGGGAGCGTGGCTTGCCCGCGATGGGGCCCTGATAGACGCCGAAAATTTAGTGCAGCTTGAGCCGTGGCTCGGTCCCACGCCCAATCTTGCTACCCAGCATCAACATCGCCGTACGGAACGCGCCATACAGCGCCATCTGGTGCATGCGGTACAGCGACACGTAAAACATCCGTGCCAGCCAGCCCTCGAGCATCACGCTACCGGTCAGGTTGCCCATCAAGTTACCCACAGCCGAAAACCGCGACAGCGAGATCAGCGAGCCGTAGTCGGTGTATTTGTATTCCGGCAGGGCCTTGCCTTCGATCCGCAGTTTCAGCGATTTGGCCAGCAACGAAGCCTGTTGGTGGGCCGCCTGGGCACGCGGCGGCACATTGCGGTCGCTGCCCGGTTGCGGGCAGGCCGCACAGTCGCCGAAGGCGAAGATGTTCTCGTCGCGGGTGGTTTGCAGGGTCGGCAACACTTGCAGCTGGTTGATGCGGTTGGTTTCCAGGCCATCGATGTCCTTGAGGAAACCCGGCGCACGAATCCCGGCGGCCCAGACTTTGAGGCTGGCGTTGATTACCTGGCCGTCGGCGGTAATCAGGCTGTCGGCGGTCACTTCGCTGACCGCGGCATTGGTCATGACGTTGACCCCGAGTTTCTCCAGGGTTTTATGCACAGGCCCGCCGATCCGCTCCGGCAGCGCCGGGAGAACCCGTGGCCCGGCTTCGATCAGGGTGATGTGCATGTTTTCCGGCTTGATCCGGTCCAGGCCATAAGCGGCCAGTTCATGGGCGGCGTTGTGCAGTTCCGCTGCCAGTTCGACCCCGGTGGCACCGGCGCCGACGATGGCCACGCTGATCTGTTGCACGGTGTCGGTCTGTCCGGCGTGCGCGCGCAGGTAGTGATTGAGCAGTTGCTGATGGAAGCGCTCGGCCTGTTTGCGGGTGTCGAGGAACAGGCAGTGTTGCGCCGCGCCTTGAGTACCGAAGTCGTTGGTGGTGCTGCCGACAGCAATCACCAGCGAGTCGTAAGGCACTTCGCGCGCGGGTACCAGTTCAAGGCCAGCGTCGTCGTAGGTGGCGGCCAGCTGGATTTTCTTCTGTGTGCGATCGAGCCCGCTCATGCGCCCCAGCTGGAACTCGAAATGGTTCCATTTTGCCTGGGCAACATAGTTGAGTTCGTCTTCGGAAGAGTTGAGCGATCCAGCGGCCACTTCGTGCAACAGCGGTTTCCAGATGTGGGTCAGGTTCGCGTCGACCAGCATCACACTGGCCGTGCCGCGCTTGCCCAGAGTCTTACCCAGACGGGTAGCCAACTCCAGACCGCCGGCGCCGCCGCCAACGATGACAATACGATGAGTCATGGGGATATCTCGCAAGGCTAAAAGAAATCGGTGCAATTACCCGAGCGAGCGCGATGCAGCTCATAGCGTCAGGTAACTGATAAGTCGGCTCAACAGGCCCAGGCCAATGGTCACTGCCAACACCACCACCAGGAGCATCCACGGCCGGAAAGGCCGGCGCTCGACTCGGTGCTGGGACAGGTGCAGGTACTCTTCGACATGCTTTTGGTCGTCGGGGTTCAGGCGGCTGGTCATAAAGGCCTCGTCGGGTAGACGTTGCTGAATGTGCAGACGTTACAGCAGATTGTCTGCAAGCGTTGAACGGTGCATGTGGTTCGGGTGAACGATTGCGCTTTGTAACATTCGGCCAGTGATTGCGCCATCTTGTGCAGTGTTGCCGGTATCTGTGGCGGGACTCACAAGCTGATCCCGACATCGAAGACGATGCTGCGCCCCAGGTTGCTGCGCAGGAAATCCGGGGCATCCGGGTGGGCGAAGAGCACGCGGGCGAAGGTCGGGCCGACCAGCGACAGCGAACGCCAGCCCTGGCGCAGGTATTCGGTGGGGGGCGGAAAGTGGCTGTTGAGGTCCAGCACTTCGCGCTTGAGGCTGGCGAAGGCGATGATGTCCAGATCCCCCAGGTCCATACCGCGCTCTTTGTAGTTGTGGGCTTTTTTGCGCAAGGTTGGCGCCAGTCTCAGCAGAAATTCATTGGCAGGGATCCGCCGGGGCTTGGCCTCGCGGCGCACCAGCTGGCTCAGGGAAAACGCGCTGCGCCGACGTTGCAGCTCATCACGCCATTCATCATTGAGGCGCCGGCCCTCGTCGAGCACGAAGAACACCTCGAAATTCGCGTCGCGAAACAGCACGTCCGGCGGCTCTCCGGCGGGGGCAAATTCGTCGGCGCGATAGGGAATGTTCAGACCTTGCAGCAGGCGCTGGCAAACCCAACGCTCACGCTCCCATTTGCGGGCATTGGAAAGGAACGTGTTGGCTTGCTCGGCCGCGATGGTCAGCAGGCGTAAATAATCTGAGTCATCCATAGGCCCAAGCTTAGCGTTCAAATGTGATCTGAATAATAAAGTCTGTCGCAAAAGAAAAAAGGCTGTCGCGATTTCTTCAGATAGAACCTTACCTGCTTTTTCTGACGTACCTATAGGTGTTCGCGTTGTTGTAGCCTTTCCATGCTGTGTTTGATGACATCCATCACCGCAGCGGTCATGACTGAGGTAGAGACACCAAACATCAGGATGCCGTTGGCTGCTTCCAGTGGGCCAAGCAGACGCCAGCGTGGGGACATGATGATATCGCCATAGCCCAGCGTGGCGAAGTTGACTGCCGAGTGATAGAGCGCAGTGGCGAATTCGTCGAATTCGTCGAGCAACATGAACAGCGTGGCCCAGATGGCGATCTGCACGAAATTGCCGAGCAACATCAGCACCATGACCATCGATAGCAACAGGATATTCAGCCATTGCGATTCACGATTTGGATGGGTATGCCTGAAATGCACGTAATGGCGCAAACAGATAGTTATGAAAACGGCTTGCATCAGCAGGCAGAACAGCATCACGGGGAGACCGGCGAGTAGATTCAACAGCATGGCGATATCCTCGGCAGACGTGTCAGGTCGGTCCCTGGTGGTCTGTCCCGGGTTCTTGCGCTTGATCGTCCACCCATTGCCAGAACAGCCGATAACCGACCGCCAATATCACAGGACCGATAAACAGGCCGAGGATACCGCTCGTGACCATGCCGCCCAAGGCACCGATCAGCACCACCGGCATTGGCACATCGACACCTCGACCTAGCAGCAACGGTTTGAGGACGTTATCGACCAGGCCCGCAACGAAGACATAGATGGCAAACACAATGGTCGCCGTACTGGCACCTTCGCTCGCGAAGACGTAGACGATGACCGGAAGGGTAATCAGGGTGGCCGGTAATTGCATTATGCCAATAAGCAGCACCGCCAAGGCGAGAAGACCTGCGCCGGGGATGCCCATGGACACAAAGCCGATGCCGATCAACAGCATCTGGATGAAGGCGATGCCGACCACGCCCAACGCCACTGCCCGAATGGTCGCGGTGCACAGCTCGGTGATTTTCGGTCCCTTGACCGGGCCGCAGAAGCGCGAAGCGATTTGCACTGCGCTGCGGTGGCCACTTTCACCATAGGCTAAAAAAATACCGGCAATCATCAGGGCGAAGATGAATAACAGGAGCCCCATGCCGGCCCCCGCCAGCTTGCTCAGCAGGGAGAGGCTGACACCTTTGATTTGCGGTATGAACTTCTGTAGCAGGTCGGGCAGGTTGGTGACAGCTTGTGTCCATAAGCCATGAAGGGGTTTGCCCACGAGCGGCCAGCTGGCCACCGCATCGGACGGAGGGGGGATATGGAAACTGTCACTTTTGACCATGCTTATCGCCCGTTCCACGGAGTCTGCAATCGAGGTTCCCAACAAATAGGCAGGCACCATAAGGATGCAGATGGCGATCAGCACAATCAGCGTCGCGCTGAGCCCATCCTTGTCTCCCAGCACGCCTTTGAACCTGACTTGTGATGGGTAGAGGGTGATTGCCAGGATTATCGACCACAGCATCAGATCGAGGAATGGACTGAATATCTGGAAGCAGAAAACCACCAGAATGGCAATCAACCCGGCACGAATCAGAACATCGAGCAGACCTCGGGAGAAAGCCTTCTCGGAAATGGGCGTGGGAACCATTGATTTTTCCTCCTGTAGATAGGAGCAAAGGCATGAGCGGTGTAAGTCCAGCATAGACGTGCTGACGTTGCGGTGTTGGCCGCTCTCACGACTGGCCGCATCGCGCCATGCCCACAACAATCCCCATCCAACGCCCGGTTCCGGGCGGTGCACAAAACGGATAGCGATCTGCGCAAAGCGGATATTGCCCCGTGCCTGGCGACTTTACCCTCGGCTGTACGGACGTTAGCCGCGTTACCGACTCTTAAAAAAACAACAACAAGAGATAGATGCCATGCGCAAGATTGACGTACATGAGGTTATCGACAAGGCACGATTCAACCGCTTTCACTGGATGGTGCTGTTCTGGTGCGCCCTGATCATCATTTTCGACGGTTACGATCTGGTGATCTACGGCGTGGCGTTGCCGATGCTGATGAAAGAGTGGGGGCTCAGTCCTCTGCAAGCCGGCGCACTGGGAAGCTATGCACTGTTTGGAATGATGTTCGGCGCGCTGTTTTTCGGCCCGCTGTCAGACAAGATCGGTCGTAAAAAAGCCATCACCCTGTGCGTGATGCTGTTCAGCGGTTTTACCGTGCTCAACGGTTTTGCCAGTAACCCCACCGAGTTTGGCCTCTGTCGGTTCATTGCCGGGCTGGGCATTGGCGGGGTGATGCCCAACGTCGTGGCGCTGATGAACGAATACGCGCCGAAGAAAATCCGCAGCACGCTGGTGGCGATCATGTTCAGTGGCTACTCGGTGGGCGGCATGCTCTCGGCGGGGCTCGGCATCGTGCTGATCCCAAGTTTCGGCTGGCAGTCGGTGTTTTACGTGGCGGTGCTGCCGTTGCTGCTGTTGCCGTTGATCATGTACTTCCTGCCTGAATCGGTGGGTTTCATGCTGCGTCAGGGGCGCCATGAAGAGGCGCGCAACATTCTCCAGCGAGTCGATCCGGCATACATCGCGCAAACCGGCGATCAGCTGCACATGAGCGAAGTGAAGGGCAGCGGCACCCCGGTGTTGCAGTTGTTTCGTGAGGGGCGGGCGCTGCGCACGCTGATGCTGTGGCTGGCGTTTTTCTGCTGCTTGCTGATGGTCTACGCCTTGAGTTCCTGGCTGCCAAAACTGATGGCAAACGCCGGTTACAGCCTGGGCTCGAGCCTGTCGTTCCTGCTGGTGCTCAACTTCGGCGCCATTTTCGGCGCGGTCGGCGGCGGTGTGCTGGGTGACAAACTCAACCTGCCGCGCGTGTTGGCGGTGTTCTTCGCCGGTGCAGCCGTATCGATCACCTTGCTTGGCTTCAACAGCCCGATGCCGGTGTTATACCTGCTGATCGCCATCGCTGGCGCCACCACCATCGGCTCGCAGATTCTGCTGTACGCCTGCGCCGCGCAGTTCTACTCCATGGCCATTCGCTCCACCGGTTTGGGCTGGGCGTCGGGCATCGGCCGCAACGGCGCCATCGTCGGCCCGCTGCTGGGCGGTGCCTTGCTGGGGATCAGCCTGCCGCTGCAACTGAACTTCATGGCGTTTGCCTTGCCCGGTGCGGTGGCCGCTATCGCCATGACCGTGTTCGCGATCAGCAGTCAGCGCAGTGTCAAACAAGCGCTGTCGGGCCTGCGCCATGGTTCGCCTGGCGGGTCTGTCGGCGACGTTTCATGAAAGCGTTATTCCGGGATTTTTCCTTGTCGGCTGCCGTCGCCGGATTTATCGCGACGGTGATTTCCTACGCGGGCCCCTTGGTGATCATCTTTCAAGCCGCCGAAACCGCTCACCTCTCGCGAGAAGTGCTGTCGTCGTGGGTCTGGGCGATTTCCATCGGCAGCGCCGTGCTCGGCATCGGTTTGAGCTTGCGTTACCGGGTGCCGGTGATCATCGCGTGGTCGGCGCCGGGCTCGGCGTTGCTGGTGGCGCTGTTGCCGGGAATATCCATGCCCGAAGCGGTGGGCGCGTACCTGGTCAGCAGCCTGATTATCTTTCTGGTCGGGGTGTCGGGGGCATTTGACCGGATCATCGGCAAACTGCCCGCGGCGATTGCGGCGGCGATGCTGGCGGGGATTCTGTTCAGTTTCGGCACCGGGTTGTTCGTCTCGTTGCAAGGCAAGCCGCAGCTGGTGCTGGCGATGTTTGCCACGTACTTGATCTGCAAACGGGTGATGCCGCGTTATGCGGTGTTGATGGTGCTGCTGGTGGGCTGTTCCATCGCGTTTCTCGCCGGTGATTTGCACCGCGAAGCGCTGGTGATCGGTTTGGCCACGCCAGTGTGGATCACGCCTGCGTTCAGTTTGAGCGCGACGCTGAATATCGCCTTGCCGCTGGTGATGGTGGCGCTGACCGGCCAGTTTGTCCCCGGCATGGCGGTGCTGCGCGCCAGCGGCTACGCAACGCCCGCCGGCCCGATCATCGCCAGCAGTGCGTTGGGCACTGCGCTGTTGGCGCCGTTCGGTTGTCACGGGCTGAATCTGGCGGCGATTACCGCCGCCATCTGTACCGGTCGCGAGGCCCATGAAAATCCGGGCAAACGCTATGTGGCCGGGGTGGTGGGCGGTCTCTGTTATTTGGTGCTGGGGATCTTTGGCGCCACGCTGGTTTCGTTGTTTTCGGCGTTTCCCAAGGAGTTGATCGCGGCCCTGGCCGGGCTGGCGTTGTTCTCCGCGATAGCCGGGGCACTGGCTGGCGCAATGGCGGTGCCGAGTGATCGTGAAGCCGCGCTGGTGACCTTTCTCACCACCGCCTCGGGCATGTCGTTGTTTGGGTTGTCTGCCGCTTTCTGGGGACTGATTTTCGGCATGGTCACCCACTGGTTGTTAAACGCCCGGCGTCCCATCGCTCGCAGCGCAAATGCTGCGACTGAAGCACTTCAACCTGTCGATCAATAAAAATAAGAGAAAAAACGATGAAACAGATTTTTCCAACAACCGGGTCAGTGTTGTCCATCGCTGTCGTCTCGAGTTTCTCCACCGGTGCGGTGGCCGCCGAGGGCGGCTTCATCGAAGACAGCACCGCCACCTTGCAAGCGCGCAATTACTACTTCAGCCGGGACTTCTCCGACATCGTCGGGGCCAATAAACAGTCGAAGGCCGAAGAGTGGGCACAGGGCTTCATTCTCAACGTCAAATCCGGTTATACCCAGGGGCCTGTCGGTTTTGGTGTAGATGTCATTGGCCTGCTCGGCCTCAAACTCGACAGCAGCCCGGACCGGGTCAATACCGGTTTGTTGCCGGTGCGCGATGATGGACGCGCGGCGAATGAATACAGTCGTCTGGAGGGCGCGCTGAAGGTGCGTTACTCCAAGACCGAATTGAAGGTGGGGGAACTGCAACCCAACCTGCCGGTGCTGGCCTTCAGCGATATCCGTCTGTTGCCGCCCAGTTATCAGGGCGCAAGCATCAGCTCCAATGAGATCGATGGCCTGACCTTACAGGGCGGTCATTTGAGTTCGACCAGCCTGCGCAACGAGGCTGGCGATGAAAAGATGCAAGCCATGCTCGGTCATGTACCCCAGCGTCAGGTCAGCAGCGATGGTTTCAACTTTGCCGGCGCCGACTACGCGTTCAATGATAAACGCAGCTCGGTCAGCGCCTGGTTCGGGCAATTGGAGGATATCTACAACCAGCGCTTTCTCGGCTTCAAGCACAGCGAGCCGTTGGGTGACTGGACCCTGGGCGCCAACCTTGGCTATTACGATTCGCGCGAGGACGGCAAAAAATTACTGGGCAACATCGACAACCAGGCGTTCTTCTCTTTGCTGTCGGCCAAGCGCGGCGGTCACACGTTTTATGTCGGCTATCAGGGTATGTTCGGCGACAGCGCCTTCCCGCGAGTGTTTGCCAACATCACTCCGTTGGGCAATGAGGTGCCGACCTACGAGTTTGCCTACACCGATGAGCGTTCCTGGCAGGCGCGTTACGACTACGACTTCGCTGCCCTCGGTGTGCCGGGGCTGACCAGCACCGTGCGTTACATCACCGGCAATAACGTCGACACCGGCAAGGGGTTTGAAGGTAAGGACCGCGAGCGCGATCTGGACATCGGCTATGTGTTGCAAAGCGGCAGCCTCAAAGGCCTCGGGATCCGCGTGCGCAACGCCATGGCGCGCTCCAACTACCGCAGTGATATCGACGAGAACCGCCTGATTCTCAGCTACACATGGAAGTTGTTATGACCGGAGCGATCACAGATCGGTGGTGCAGTTGCCCATGACTTCGTACGTCACGCGATGGGTCTGGCCCTGATGGTCGACATATTCCATGGTCGCTGGCACGACTCCGCAGGCGGTTGCGGTGTCTGTCACTGAAACGACCTTGGCGATGTCCAGTGGCTGTGCCGGGTTGTACGGGGTGGCTGCTGGTTCGTTGCTGGCGGCTAGGGCCGAGGTGGCTGCGAGGGTCAGGAACAGGCTGGTCAGGGTTTTCATTTTTCTGTGCTCTGTGTGGGTTCCAGTGTCTGAATTTTAGTCTTTGCCTGTGGGGGATAAAGGGGGCTGGGTCTGATTCAGTCTTGCAGGGAATGTAACAATCGCTGGGTCTTTGATCGTGTGCATATCCGTTTCTGCGGTAGTGCCGGCTGGCGGTTTCGCTCTTACAGCGAGTCACTTTGAAAAGCCCAAAGTAACCAAAGGCTCTTGCCCCTTTCGTTCGGCCCTTCGCCTAGGCTCAGGGTGCCCTCGCTCCGGTCCTGCTCCGTGGGCCCGCCGCCATCGGCCATCCATGGCCGGGGGCGGCTAACCCGGCATCC
>NZ_JDWJ01000003.1:286038-320304 GCF_012932895.1 Pseudomonas sp. KD5
GGATGCCGCGGTAGCCGCCCCCGGCCATGGATGGCCGATGGCGGCGGCCCCCCGGAGCAATGCCGGAGTGAGGGCATGCCGAGCCTAGGCGAGGCACCGAATGGAGGGGCAAAAGCGCTTTGGTTACTTTCGCCTGGGCCGGCATTCCGGCTTTTCGAAAGTGACTCGCTGTAAAAGCGAAACCGCCAGCCGCCGTGACCGCAGAAACGGATATGTACTCCATCAAAAACGGGAGACCCCTAAGGCCGATGCATGAGATAGGCATCACCCGTCACCCGAATCATCGGATGAGGAACAACCTGACAGGTTTTGACGACCCCAAAACCATGGCGCTCATAAAAACGCCGAGCCCCGGTATTCGCCGCATAGTCGATCAGGCTCAGGCCGTTGAGTTCCAGTTGATCGGCGCGATGTTGAGCGTGCTCCAGAAAGCGCACACCCAGCCCCTTGTTTCGCCACCCCTCATGCAGGGCCAGGCTCGAAATATAGAGGGTATCGGGGACTTCCATGTCGGCGTAAGGCGCCAGCACCGGATCAGTCACGGGAGCCGCCGACGGATCGTGACGCATCACATAGCTGTGCATCATGCCGATGACCTGTCCGTCAGCCTCTGCGACAAGGCAGTTCTGATAGGAGAAATCGACATCTTCACGGGCGTAACGAACGGCCCCCACTTCCAGCAGATCCTGCCCGGGCTCCGCCAGCTGGCTCCAGATGTAATCCGAAGCCCCCTCTGACGAAATCTGGAACAAACGGGCAATCTCGCGCGCATCCGTGCGCAGAGCCGGACGAAATTCAACTTCCATTGATGTAACTCCCCAGAATACGAGCGACCTGCTTAGCGTGCAGGTTGATACGTAACAACCGGCCAGGCCAACGGTTTTATGGCCGGTTGTCGCTGTGGATCAACCCTGACGGACCACGCCTTCTTCAATCAGCAACTTGAGGATGGCTTCGGCGCCCGCCTGCGCGGTCACGCCCTTGAGCACTTGCCCACCGCCGCCACTGGCCTTGGCCGTCGCGGCCTTCATGCGGTCAGCACCGCTCTTGGCCTTGATCACTTTCAGGCGCTTGGGTCGTGGCTTGGCCGGTTGCAGCGTGGCCACTGCCAGCAGTTCATCGTCGACCACTTCAACTTCATCTGCCTGCAATACCCCGCGTCGCGCCGGACCGTAGGCACTTTGCCGAGGCTTGGGCGCTGCGTTATCCACAGTCGCCAGAAACGGCAGGCGCACTTTCAAGCGACGGCGCTGACCGCGCGGCAAGGCCTGCAGAACCAGCGCCGAACCACCGTCGATGGATTCGACTTGCGCCAAACCCACTACCAGCGGCCAGCCGAGACTTTCGGCCAGCAGGAACGGCAACATGCCCGAGCCTTCACCGGTTTCCGCCTGGCTGCCGGTCAACACCACCTGCGCCCCGGCGTCACGCAAATAGTCGGTCAACGCTGGCAGCGCATCTGCGCCGACCGGTTGTTCCAGCACATGCAACTGTTCCAGGCCCATGCCCAGATAGGCACGCAGCGCCGGTTCCGCAACGTCGCCGGCGTGCAGCACTTGCAGGTTATCCCCAGCCAGCTGCAGACCCAGCTCAACGGCCCGCGCGTCCTGCTCGGCGCGGCGTGGCCGGCCGGAGGTCGGGTGGGCGCCGATGGACACCAGGCTGATGATTTTCGTGCTCATAACCCTTTCCTTCCCTTAAGCCGCATCGCGCTTGGCGTCGTTGCGGTAAGCCTCTACCGCATCGATCAAGGCTTGAAGAATCTCGGCGCTCTCGCCGATCACCGACAGGTCGGCCCGTTTGATCATGTCGCAACCCGGATCGAGGTTGATTGCCACCACCTTGTCGCAGGCACCAATGCCTTGCAGGTGCTGGATCGCCCCGGAAATCCCCACCGCCACGTAAACCCGCGCGGTTACCCAGGTGCCGGACGCGCCGACCTGACGGTCGCGCGCCATGAAACCATCGTCCACCGCCACCCGCGACGCACCTTCGGTCGCGCCCAACGCTTCGGCCGTCCTGTGGAAAAGTCCCCAGTCCTTGACCCCGTTGCCGCCAGAGAAGATGAACTCGGCTTCGGCCATCGGAATCGCCGCCGGGTCCACCGCCACCGCGCCCAGATCTTCGATCCGCGACAAGCTCCGAGCGACCGTTGTGGATAACTCCACCGGCAACGCTTCGTGACGGGTTTCGCTGACCGGTTCGGCGCATTCGGCAGCCGCCAGAATCAAGCGGGCCACCGGCCGCGCAAGGTCCTGCAAACCAGCACCGGCACGACCGATGCATTCCTGATCCTTGACCTGCCAGACCCGTGTGGCCGGACGTTCGCCCAGTGCGGCAGCAAAGCGTCGACCCAGTTCGCCGCCACCACTGCGGCTGTCCGGCAGCAGCCAGTGACGCGGGCTGAACTGGTTATCCACAGCCCGCAGGCCCTGGACGCGTTGCTCCGGTGCATAACCGCTGAATTCGTCACCTTCCAGTACCAGCAAGCGGTCAACGCCCGCCGTGGCGAAGGCGTTTTCCTTGTGCTCACCGAAGACCACGGCCAGTACCGCGCCGTCCTTGCCGGCCAACTGATGGGCCAGGCCGAGCAAATCGCGGTCGTGGCTGCTCAAGCGACCGCCGACCATGTCCGGCACCACGCTGATGTAGAACGCAGGTGCAGCCACTTGATGCAGCGGCAATTGCACTTCAACCGTGGCCGAGCGTTTAGTCGCCCCGCCTTGCTGAGCGCCACTGCGGTCGATCCGTTTGATCCCGTTGGGACCGATAAAACCGATCCCGTGGGGATTCTTGCGGATGACGCCGTTAGGCCCCATCCAGCTGTGTTGCACCGGTTGCATGGCCGCGTGCAGCGGGTGCAGACGGTTGCGGGCGATCCATTCAGCGCGAGGGTCGCGGCGGATAATGTCGCTCATCAATGCACCTCCGCAGGTTCACGTTTGGCCGGTGCCGAAGGCTTTCCCGGCGCGGCGTCTTCAAGCAGCGCATCAGCCACCAGTTCGGCGATGTCCTTGATCAACGGCCGTGGTTCGACCACGCCTTCAAGCATCGCGGTGCACTGTGGACAACCCACGGCCACCAGTTCGGCGCCCGTTTCGCGGATGTCTTCCATACGCATGTCAGGGATCCGTTGCTTGCCCGGAATGTCGGTGATCGGCGCACCGCCACCACCGCCGCAGCAGCGCGAACGGAATCCGGAACGTTGCATTTCCTTGATCTCGATGCCCAGGGCGCGCAGCACTTCGCGTGGCGCCTCGTATTCGCCGTTGTAGCGGCCGAGGTAGCACGGGTCGTGATAAGTCACGCTGTTGCCTTTGTGCTGACCGAGGTTCAGTGCGCCTTCGCCAATGATCTCCGCCATGTAAGTGCTGTGGTGCTGCACGAGGTAGTTGCCATCGAAGGCACCGTATTCGTTTTTCAGCACATGGAAGCTGTGCGGGTCGCAGGTGACGATGCGGTTGAAGCGGTATTTGGCCAGGGTCTGGATGTTGCGTTTGGCCAACAACTGGAACGTCGCTTCGTCGCCCAGACGCCGGGCCACGTCACCGCTGTCGCGCTCTTCAAGGCCCAGCACTGCGAAGTCGACCTTGGCCGCTTTCAACACTTTGACGAAGGCACGCAGGGTGCGCTGGTTGCGCATGTCGAAGGCACCGTCGCCAACCCAGAACAGCACGTCGGTGGTTTTCTTTTCGCTGAGCAGGTTCAGGTTCAAATCCGCCGCCCAGTTCATCCGCCCGCCCGGGGCAAAGCCGCCAGGGTTGTCGGTGGCGATCAGGTTTTCCAGGACTTCGGCGCCCTTGTTCGGGGTCGCGCCTTTTTCCAGGGTCAGATGGCGGCGCATGTCGACGATGGCATCGACGTGCTCGATCATCATCGGGCATTCCTCGACGCAGGCACGGCAGGTGGTGCAGGACCACAGGGTTTCAGCGTCCACCAGACCGTTGACGATCGGTTGATGCGGATTACCGGCGTGCTCACCGATCGGCTTGCCTGGGTAAGGGCTGCCGGCAAACTTGGCATCCGTACCACCGGCCAGGCCGACGACCATGTCCTGAATCAGTTTTTTCGGGTTCAGCGGCTGGCCGGCGGCGAACGCCGGGCACGCAGCTTCGCATTTACCGCACTGCACGCAGGCGTCGAAGCCGAGCAGTTGGTTCCAGGTGAAATCCTTGGGTTTTTCCACGCCCAGTGGCGCGGTCGGGTCGTTCAGATCCAGCGGCTTCAAGCCGGTGGAACGACCGCCGCCAAACCGTTCGGAGCGACGGTGCCAAGCCAGGTGCAAGGCACCGGCGAAGGCGTGCTTCATCGGCCCGCCCCAGGTCATGCCGAAGAACAGTTCCGACACGCCCCACAGCACACCGACGCCGAGAATCGCCGCCAGTACCCAGCCACCGAAGTTTTCCGGAAGGATGCCCGCCACCGGCAGGGTCAACAGGAAGAACGACGCCGAGAACGCCAGCAGGCTTTTCGGCAGGCGCATCCACGGACCTTTGGACAACCGGGCCGGCGGGTTGCGGCGGCGCAGGAAGACAAAGATCGCACCGACGAACATCACTGCCGTCATCAACAGCAGTGCATAACCGAGAATGCGGTTATGCAGGCCGAAACCGTGAACCAGAATCGCCAGCACAATGGACGCCACCGCACCACCGGCCGTGGCGACGTGAGTATTGGCGATGTATTTGTCCCGCGCGACGACGTGGTGCAAATCGACCATGTAACGCTTGGGCATGGCGAACAGACCGCCGATCAGGTCGACTTTCGAAGCCCGGCCCTGACGCCACATAGCCACCCGCCGCAACGCGCCCAGGACAGCCAGGCCCAGGGCAGCGAACAACAGGATTGGAAGAAGGGTGTTCAACATGTGGAGCTCCCAAAGACCGCAGGGTCTTGCAGGCCAAACTACCTGGATGCCTTGCTCGATTACCTGTAGGAGCGAGGCTTGCCCGCGAAGGCGCTGTGTCATTCAGAAATGATGTTGACTGACACACCGCCTTCGCGGGCAAGCCTCGCCCCCACAGGGTTATCCACAAGCTCTTAGAAATCCTTGCACAACCGCAGCGCGTCGTAGATCGCCGCGTGGGTGTTGCGCTGGGCCACGCAGTCACCGATGCGGAACAGCAAGTAGCCGTCGCCCGCCTGGCTCAGCGAAGGTTGTGGCTTGATCGCGAACAGGGCTTCGATATCCATCTGGCCTTTGTTGCGCGAGCCTTCCTTCAGTGCGTAGTAGATTTCTTCGTCCGGCCGCACGCCGTTCTCGACCACGACCTGGTCAACCACCCGCTCCTCTTTGGCGCCGGTGTATTCGTTTTCCAGCACCGCCACCAGCTTGTCGCCTTCGCGGTAGACCTTTTCCAGCATCATGTCGCCGGTCATGATCACTTCTTTCGGGTACATGCTGCGGTAGTAAGTCGGGAACGACGTACCGCCGATGGCCACGCCCGGCTTGATGTCGTCAGTGACGATCTCGACCTGGCTGCCCTTGTCGGCGAGGAAGTCGGCAACCGACATCCCGGTGAACTCGCAGATGGTGTCGTAGACCAGCACGTTCTTGCCCGGCGCAACCTTGCCGTCGAGCACGTCCCAACTGCTGACCACCAGGCCTTCAGCCGCGCCCCAATGCTCGTTCTGCTCCAGGAACGGATGACCGCCGACAGCGAGCACCACGACGTCCGGACGCAGGTCGAGAATGGTCGCCGCATCTGCCGCCACGCCCAGGCGCAGGTCGACTTTCAAACGCGCCAGTTCCAGCTGGAACCAACGGGTGATACCGGCGATCTGGTCCCGTTGTGGGGCTTTCGAGGCGGTGGTGATCTGTCCGCCGATGAATTCTTTCTTCTCGAACAGGGTCACATCGTGGCCACGCTCGGCGGCTACACGAGCGGCTTCCATCCCCGCAGGGCCGGCACCGACCACCACGACTTTGCGTTTCGGCCCGGTGGATTTCTCGATGATGTGCGGCACGCCCATGTATTCACGGGAGGTCGCGGCGTTCTGGATGCACAAGACGTCCAGGCCCTGGTACTGACGGTCGATGCAGTAGTTGGCGCCCACGCACTGTTTGATCTGGTCGACCTGGCCCATCTTGATCTTGGCGATCAGGTGCGGGTCGGCGATGTGAGCACGGGTCATGCCGACCATGTCGACGTAACCGCCTTCCAGAATACGGGTTGCCTGGTTCGGGTCCTTGATGTTCTGCGCGTGCAGCACAGGAGCCTTCACCACTTCCTTGATACCGGCGGCCAGGTGCAGGAACGGCTCCGGTGGATAACTCATGTTCGGAATAACGTTGGCCAGGGTGTTGTGAGTGTCGCAACCCGAGCCCACGACACCGATGAAGTCGATCATGCCGGTATCGTCGTAGTACTTGGCGATCTGCTTCATGTCCTCATGGCTCAGGCCATCAGGGTGGAATTCGTCACCACAGATACGGATACCAACGCAGAAGTCCGGACCGACTTCCTTGCGCACAGCCTTGATCACTTCCAGGCCGAAACGCATGCGGTTCTCGAAGCTGCCGCCCCATTCGTCGGTACGCTTGTTGACTCGCGGGCTCCAGAACTGGTCGATCATGTGCTGGTGCACGGCAGACAGCTCGACGCCATCCAGGCCACCGGCCTTGGCACGCGCAGCGGCGCTGGCGTAGTTGCCGATCACCCGCCAGATTTCTTCCGGCTCGATGGTTTTGCAGGTCGCGCGGTGCACCGGCTCGCGGATGCCCGACGGCGACAGCAGGGTTGGCCAATGCTCACCGTCCCAGCGGGAGCGGCGACCCATGTGGGTAATCTGGATCATGATCTTGGCGCCATGCTTGTGCATGGCATCGGCCAGATTCTGGAAGTGCGGAATAATCCGGTCGTCGGCCAGGTTGACCGACTTCCACCAGCCTTGCGGGCTGTCGATGGCCACGCTGGAGGAACCGCCGCAAATCGCCAGGCCGATCCCGCCCTTGGCTTTCTCTTCGTAATACTTGACGTACCGATCGGTGGTCATGCCGCCGTCGGTGGCGTAGACCTCAGCGTGCGCGGTGCTGAGCACGCGGTTACGGATGGTCAGTTTGCCGATCTGGATCGGCTGGAACATTGCTTCGAAAGCCATGGCGGGTTCCTCGACTTACAACGGCTTGACGGTGAACAAACCGTCGTCGTGGCCTTCTTCGGAGCCACCGTAAACTTGTTCGGCGACGGTGCGGATCTTGCTGCCGCGAGCAGCCAGGATCTGGTCCATGGCGCCGGCGAACCAGCCAGTGAACATGTAGTCGACCTTGCGCCCGACCTTGCCGTACACGTAGACGAATGCGGAGTGTTCGAGCTTGACGCTGGCGGTGCCTTTGTCGAGGTCGATGTCCTGGATCTTGAACAGACCCCAGCCGCGCTGCGACAGGCGCTTCATGTAGTGCTCGAACACCGCGACGCCTTCCAGGCCATGGCATTCAGCTTCTTTTTCACACCAGTGCCAGGCGGATTTGTAGCCGGCCTTGTAGAGGATTTCGGCGTAGGCGTCGGCGCCCAGCACTTCCTCGATGCCCATGTGGTTGTTGACGAAGAAGTGACGCGGCACGTACAGCATCGGCAGGGCATCAGAGGTCCAGACACCGGTTTCGCTGTCGACTTCGATTGGCAATTGCGGGGCGATCTTGGCCATGGAAACTTAACTCCAGAAAATTCGTTGTGTTGCCCCCGGCACGGACGGCCGGGGGAAAGGATTCTTCAGATGCGGCGGCTTATTCGCCCCAAACGTCTTTCAAAACGTTGACCCAGTTTTCGCCCATGATCTTGCGCACCACGCGCTCGGAATGGCCGCGCTTGAGCAGGGTTTCGGTCAGGTTCGGGAACTCGCCCACGGTGCGGATGCCCAGCGGGTTGATGATCTTGCCGAAGCTGGTCAGACGGCGGGCGTAGCCCTTGTCATGGGTCAGGTATTCGAAGAAGTCCTGGCCATGACCCTGGGTGAAGTCGGTGCCGATGCCGATGGCGTCTTCGCCGACGATGTTCATGGTGTATTCGATGGCTTCGGCGTAATCGTCGATGGTCGAATCGATACCCTTGGCCAGGAACGGCGCGAACATGGTCACGCCGACGAAACCGCCGTGATCGGCGATGAACTTCAGTTCTTCATCGGACTTGTTGCGCGGGTGCACTTTCAGGCCCGACGGCAGGCAATGGGAGTAGCAGACCGGCTTCTTGGATTCGAGGATGACTTCTTCGGAGGTCTTCGAGCCGACGTGGGACAGGTCGCACATGACACCGACGCGGTTCATCTCGGCAACGATTTCACGACCGAAACCCGACAGGCCGCCATCGCGTTCATAGCAACCGGTACCGACCAGGTTCTGGGTGTTGTAGCACATCTGCACAATACCGACGCCCAGCTGCTTGAAGACCTCGACATAGCCGATCTGGTCTTCGAAGGCGTGAGCGTTCTGGAAGCCGAACAGGATGCCGGTCTTACCCTGCTCCTTGGCTTTGCGGATGTCGGCGGTGGTGCGCACCGGGATCACCAGGTCGCTGTTCTCGCGAATCAGCTTCTGACTGGCAGCGATGTTGTTGACGGTGGCCTGGAAGCCCTCCCACACCGACACGGTGCAGTTGGCCGCGGTCAGACCGCCCTTGCGCATGTCTTCGAACAGCTCACGGTTCCACTTGGCAATAATCAGGCCGTCGATAACGATGCTGTCGGCGTGTAATTCGGCTGGGCTCATCAGGCAGTCCCCTATTAACGATTCATGCGCCGAATCGTGTGCCGGCGCTTTGGGGCCAGCATATGCCTGAGGGACGGTGCAGCCGGGTGCAAAAACGACAGGGGAATTGCCGAAAGCGTCAATCCGCGACAAAGGGTCGCCAACCGACGTGATTGCCTACCTGTTCAAGCCCGTTCGCATGGGCCAGAATTCGTCGCATCACCGAATGTTTCACTGAATTAAGGGCGGCGACGCAATGAAATCCATCTTCTTGGCTTTGGCACTGATAGCGACTGGCGTACAGGCGGCCGAAGGGGCCGACGACAACCCCTGTGACGCCGTCGAAAACGAAGTCCAGACCCTGGAATGCTCGGCTTACAGCAGAAACACCGCCGAACAGCTGCTGAGCGACAACTACCAAGGCCTGAACGAACGCATGCAAACGCGCTACGGCAGCAACAAGGCGCAACTGGCCGACATCACCGCAAAAATCAAAACTGCGCAACAACAATGGCTGAAGACCCGGGATGCCGATTGCGCGGTGGAAGCGTTCCCGGCGACGAGCGGCAGTAAAGCCTTCAACATTGCGCAAAATGATTGCGTGGCGCGGATGAGTGACGAGCGGTCGGAGTTTTTGGAGTCGATTGGGCAGGAGTAAAAAGGCCACAGCGGTTGACATAAACACTTGCCAACTTGAGCTGTAAGCTGCACGTCATCAGCCAGTAAAGGGATTCAAATGAAAATCTGCGGCATCGAAATCAAAGGCAGCGAAGCAATCCTTGCCGTGGCCTCCCTCGACGATCAGGGGCTGACACACGTCGCGCTGGCCACCAAGAAAATCGCCCTCGACGATGACGACGAAGCCGCCAACGTCAAAGTCTTTGCCGCTCAGGTGGCGTCGTTTATTCGTGAGAATTCAATCGACCGGATCGCGATCAAAAAGCGCAGCAAGAAAGGTGAGTTCGCCGGTGGGCCGACCACCTTCAAGATCGAAGGGGTTTTCCAGTTGCTGGAAAATTGCGAGGTGACGCTGCTGTCGCCGCAAACCATCAATGCGCAGAACAAAAAGTTCGACTTTGAACTGCCGGCCACGCTGAACAAGTATCAGCACGAGGCCTACAAAGCGGCCTGCTCGGCGCTGATGAAGAAGTAACGACATAAATCCCGTAGGAGGTCGGTTTCAGGCCTTCTGGCTTTGTCGGCGATCCTCCCGCGGGCACCGCTCGAATCTCGCCCGATAACTGCGGGTGAAATACGATGGCGATTCAAACCCGCAGGCGATACTCACCTCCAGCACGCTCATGTCCGTCTGGCGCAGCAGCTGCCGCGCCTTCTCCAGCCTTAATCGCAGATAGAAATTGCTCGGCGTATCGTGCAGGTGCAGGCGAAACAGGCGCTCTAGTTGACGCCGGGTCACTTTGATCGATTCCGCCAGCTCCAAAGTGCTGAGCGGCGGTTCGCTGTGCTGTTCCATCTCCCCAATGACATGCACCAGTTTCTTGTTGCTGATGCCATATCGCGTGGCGACTTCCATGCGTTGGTGGTCTTTGCGCGGGCGAATGCGCCCGAGCACGAATTGTTCGCTGACCTGGATCGCCAGTTGCGGCCCGTGGGCCTGGGCGATGAGGTCAAGCATCAGGTCGATCGAGGCGGTACCGCCGGCGGAGGTGATACGCCGTCGGTCGATCTCGAACAGTTCCTGGGTGACGCTCAGCTGTGGATAAGATTCCTTGAAGGCGTCGATGGCTTCCCAGTGCAGGGTCAGGCGATGACCGTCGAGCAGGCCGGCTTCGGCGAGGATGAAGCTGCCGGTGTCGATGGCGCCGAGCGTCACGCCTTCGTTGTCCAGGCGACGTAACCAATGCTCCAGGGCCGGGGTGGCGAACTTCAGCGGTTCGAAACCGGCGACCACCAACAGGGTTGCGCCTTTCTTCAGCGGCTCCAGCGCTGCATCGGCGTTGACCGACATGCCGTTACTGGCCAGAACCGCCCCGCCATCGGCGCTCAACACATGCCAGCGGTACAACTCGCCGCGAAAGCGATTGGCGACCCGCAGCGGCTCGATCGCCGAGATAAAACCGATCGCCGAAAAACCCGGCATCAACAAGAAGTAGAAATCCTGGGACATGGAGCGCACTCGACTGGCAGGCAACGAGAGGGCGGGAAGCGTGTGGACGTTGATACGCCACTTGCAAGCAGCATTCAAGTGCACAGGTCGCCGCAGTGCAAGAGCTGGTCGCCGCAGTGCGTTTCCACGGGGGCTTTGCTGCGTAACTTGGCATCACCGGCGCATCAGACACCGGAACCCACAATAAACGACCTGCCGAGGAACCCCGACATGAAACGACTGATCAGCAGCTGTGTTCTTGCACTCAGCGGTACCGCTTTCTTGAGCGCCAGTGTCATGGCGGCCGAACCCGCGTCGTGCCAGAACGTGCGCATGGGCGTAGTGAACTGGACCGACGTGATCGCCACCAGCGCCATGACCCAGGTCCTGCTCGACGGCCTCGGCTACAGCACCAAACAAACCAGCGCCTCCCAGCAAATCGTCTTTGCCGGCATTCGCGACCAGCGCCTGGATTTGTTCCTGGGCTACTGGAACCCGCTGATGACCCAGACCATCACGCCGTTTGTCGATGCCAAGCAGGTCAAAGTGCTTGAAGCGCCAAGCCTCAAGGACGCCCGCGCTACCCTGGCAGTACCGACTTACCTTGCCGACAAGGGTCTGAAAACTTTCGCCGACATCGCCAAGTTTGAAAAAGAACTGGGCGGCAAGATTTACGGCATCGAACCTGGCTCGGGCGCCAACACCCAGATCAAGGCGATGATCGCCAAGAACCAGTTCGGCCTCGGCAAGTTCCAGCTGGTCGAGTCCAGCGAAGCCGGCATGCTGGCGGCAGTAGATCGCGCGGTACGCCGCAAGGAAGCCGTGGTGTTCTTCGGCTGGGCGCCGCACCCGATGAACGTCAACGTGAAGATGACCTACCTCACCGGCAGCGACGACGCCCTCGGCCCGAACGAAGGCATGGCCACGGTCTGGACCGTCACCTCGCCGAACTACGCGCAGCAATGCCCGAACGTCGGTCGCTTGCTGAGCAACCTGACGTTCACCGCCGAAGACGAGAGCCGGATGATGCAGCCGCTGCTGGATCACAAGGACGCTTTCGAATCGGCCAAACAGTGGCTCAAGGATCACCCGCAAGACAAGCAACGCTGGCTTGAAGGCGTGACCACATTCGATGGCAAGCCGGCCGCTGAAAACCTGAAGCTGACCAGTAAATAGAACCGAAATGAACCGCCGATTCGCAGCCCGATGCGGGCTGCGAGCGGGATCGCCACGCCCAAGCTCTGCCAAAAAAACTCAAGCCTGAAGGAAACCGCCTCATGAACCACGACGTCATCATCACCTGCGCACTCACCGGTGCTGGCGACACGACCGCCAAGAGCCCACACGTGCCGGTCACCCCGAAACAAATCGCTGCAGCCGCCGTGGAAGCCGCCAAGGCGGGCGCTACCGTGGTCCACTGCCACGTTCGCGATCCACAAACCGGCAAGTTCAGCCGTGACGTGGCGCTGTACCGCGAAGTGATGGAGCGCATCCGCGAGGCGGACGTCGACATTATCGTCAACCTCACTGCCGGCATGGGCGGCGATCTGGAAATCGGCGCAGGCGAGAACCCGATGGAATTCGGCCCGAACACCGATCTGGTCGGCCCACTGACCCGTCTGGCCCACGTTGAAGAATTGCTGCCAGAAATCTGCACCCTGGATTGCGGCACCCTGAACTTCGGCGACGGCGACACCATTTACGTGTCCACCCCTGCCCAGCTGCGTGCTGGCGCCAAACGCATTCAAGAGCTGGGCGTCAAGCCTGAGCTGGAAATTTTCGACACCGGTCACCTGTGGTTCGCCAAGCAGATGATCAAGGAAGGTCTGCTGGATAACCCGTTGTTCCAGCTGTGCCTGGGCATCCCGTGGGGTGCGCCAGCGGATACCACCACCATGAAAGCCATGGTCGACAACCTGCCAGCCAATGCGGTCTGGGCAGCGTTCGGTATCGGGCGCATGCAGATGCCGATGGCGGCGCAAGCGGTGCTGCTCGGCGGTAACGTGCGGGTCGGTCTGGAAGACAACCTGTGGCTGGACAAGGGCGTGTTGGCGACCAACGGCCAACTGGTCGAACGCGCCTCGGAAATCCTCAGCCGCCTCGGCGCCCGCGTTCTGACCCCGGCAGAAGGCCGGGCAAAAATGGGCCTGACCAAGCGCGGTTGAAACAAATCACCCTTTCCCCCTGTGGGAGCGCTTGTGTGGCGAGGGGGCTTGCCCCCGTTGGGTCGCGAAGCGGCCCCAAAACCTGTTGCCGCGGTGTATCAGCCACACTGCATGCAATGTTTTACGACTGCTTCGCAGCCGAACGGGGCGATGCGGCGTTCCGACAAGCCCCCTCGCCACACAGGTTCGCTCCCACATTTTTTTGAGCCCAATTCAGGAAGTCGCCATGAGCTTTATCACTGAGATCAAAACCTTCGCAGCACTGGGCAGCGGTGTCATCGGCAGCGGCTGGGTGTCCCGCGCCCTCGCCCACGGCCTCGATGTGGTGGCCTGGGATCCGGCACCCGGTGCCGAAGCGGCGCTACGCAAACGTGTCGCCAATGCCTGGGGCGCGCTGGAAAAACAAGGCCTGGCACCCGGCGCATCGCAGGATCGGCTGCGCTTTGTCGCCACCATCGAAGAATGCGTTCGCGACGCGGATTTCATTCAGGAAAGTGCTCCTGAGCGTCTGGACCTGAAACTGGAACTGCACAGCAAAATCAGCGCGGCGGCCAAGCCCAATGCATTGATCGGTTCCAGCACCTCGGGACTGTTGCCGAGCGAGTTTTACGAGAGTTCGACGCACCCGGAGCGCTGCGTGGTCGGGCACCCGTTCAACCCGGTTTATCTGCTGCCATTGGTGGAAGTGGTCGGCGGCAAGAACACCGCGCCAGAAGCGGTGCAAGCGGCGATGAAAGTCTATGAATCCCTGGGCATGCGTCCGCTGCATGTGCGCAAGGAAGTACCGGGATTTATCGCCGATCGTTTGCTCGAAGCGTTGTGGCGTGAGGCGCTGCACCTGGTCAACGACGGCGTGGCGACCACCGGTGAAATCGACGATGCAATTCGTTTTGGCGCAGGTCTGCGCTGGTCGTTCATGGGCACCTTCCTGACTTACACCCTGGCCGGTGGCGATGCTGGCATGCGGCACTTCATGGCGCAGTTCGGGCCGGCGTTGCAGTTGCCGTGGACGTATCTGCCGGCACCGGAGCTGACCGACAAGTTGATTGACGATGTGGTGGATGGCACCAGCGATCAGTTGGGCACACACAGCATCTCGGCACTGGAACGCTATCGTGACGATTGCTTGCTGGCGGTGCTGGAGGCGGTGAAAACCACCAAAGAGAAACATGGGATGGCCTTCAGCGAATAAACACACACCCTGTGGCGAGGGAGCTTGCTCCCGCTCGGCCGCGAAGCGGTCGTAAAACCGGCAAACGCGATTTGACCAATACCTCGCATCCACCGGTTTTGGGACTGCTTCGCAGTCCAGCGGGAGCAAGCTCCCTCGCCACACATGTGTACACCAGCGATTATCTGTGGAGTTCCACCATGCCCACCCTCACCACCTACCAAACCAGAATCATCCCCGACTGGGTCGACTACAACGGCCATCTGCGCGATGCCTTCTACCTGCTGATTTTCAGCTACGCCACTGACGCGTTGATGGATCGGCTGGGTATGGACAGCAACAACCGCGAGGCTAGCGGCCACTCGCTGTTTACCCTCGAACTGCACCTTAATTACCTGCACGAAGTGAAACTCGATGCCGACGTCGAAGTGCATACGCAGATCATCGGCCACGACCGCAAGCGCCTGCACCTCTACCACAGCCTGCATCTGGTGGGCGGTGACAAGGAGCTGGCGGGCAATGAACAAATGCTGCTGCACGTCGACCTCGCCGGACCGCGATCCGCACCGTTCAGTGAAGCAACCTTGAGCAAGCTGCAGGCCATTGTCGCCGAGCAGGCCGACTTGCCCGCACCCGCCTGGATCGGCCGAGTGATCGCATTACCCCCCGAAAAATAACAAGGAGCCTGCCATGAACACCGCCGCCGCTTTTGCCGATTTCCGCACCTATCCATTGATCAGCGCGTTGACCGCCGTGCACACCCTGGCGGACCGCATTCAAGTGAAGTGGGCGGACGGTCGGGTCAGCCCTTTTCATCATCAATGGCTGCGGGACAACTGCCCGTGCCCACAGTGCGTCTACACGGTGACGCGTGAGCAAGTGCTGGAAATCGTCGATGTCGCAGAGCACCTGATGCCTGAAAACGCCACGGTCGATGCCGAAGGCTGCCTGTGCGTCGATTGGCAGGATGGCCACCTCAGCCGCTTCGATCCGGGCTGGCTGCGGGCCCATGCCTATGACGATGAGTCCCGCGCCGAACGCCAGGCGGGCAAACCGAAAGCCAGGCTTTGGCACAGCGATTTGCAGCTGCCAGTGTTCGAATACCAGGCCCTGATGGAAAACAACGATGCCTTGTTGCAATGGCTGCTGGCCGTGCGCGATATCGGCCTGACTCAAGTGCGCGGAGTCCCCACCGAGCCAGGCTCGCTGAAGCTGATCGCCCAGCGGATTTCGTTCATCCGCGAGAGCAATTTCGGCGTGCTGTTCAACGTGCAATCCAAGGCCGATGCCGACAGCAATGCCTATACCGCCTTCAACCTGCCACTGCACAGCGATTTGCCGACCCGGGAGTTGCAACCGGGGCTGCAATTTCTGCATTGCCTGGTGAATGACGCCGACGGTGGCGAGAGTATTTTCGTCGACGGTTTTGCCATCGCCCAAGCCTTGCGTCAGGAAGATCCAGAGGCGTTTCAAGCCTTGTGTGAAATCCCCGTAGAGTTCCGCAACAAGGACCGCCACAGCGACTACCGCTGCCTGGCGCCGATCATCGCGCTGGATGCATTCGGGCAAGTGTCGGAAATCCGCATGGCGAACTTTCTGCGTGGGCCATTCGATGCTTCAGTGGAGCAGATGCCCAGGCTGTATCGCGCTTACCGGCGTTTCATTGCGATGACCCGCGAGGCGCGTTTCCGGGTGATGACACGGCTCAACCCCGGCGAGTTGTGGTGCTTCGACAACCGCCGCACCCTCCACGCCCGCAACGCCTTCGACCCCGCCACCGGCGCCCGGCATTTCCAGGGTTGCTATGTCGACCGGGATGAATTGCTGTCGCGCATTCTCGTTTTACAACGCTAGACCGCGTCATCGTTCATCGCGGGCAAGCCACGCTCCCACAGGTTACTCACGCCCCCTGTGGGAGCGTGGCTTGTCGGATCGCCGCACCGCCGCGATGGCGTCCGCACAAGCAACACAAATTCTGGATTCGCAGGCAAAAAAAACCCCGATCAAGCCGTGACAAGATCGGAGCTGAGGAGGGTACTGTTGAGGAGCTGTTGCGCGAGGGTGACCAAACCTTCGTGATGCCAGCTGAGTTCAGTGTGCCTACTCCCATCTTTCGCAAGTTAGCCGAAAGCGACCTGTTCATAGGTATTGCGGCCATTGCGACAAATCGTCCTTGCCGACACCCACAGCCCCTACCAGAATCGAACCACGACACCGTTCCCTGAAGAAGGATTGCGTCATGATGTACGCCGATTTGATAGACCAGGAAGACCTGTTGAGCCAGCTGAAAGCGTTGGGGTTTTCAGTGCCCCCCGGCGCAACCGCCGAGCAAGCCTGCGAATGCGCAGTACGGGGCTTGAACAACGAGCGGGCAATGGAACTGCGGACCATGGTCAAGCAGATGTACACCAGCAGCGCGTCAATCCAGCCGGCCGTGCGTCAGGCCATTGACAAGCAACTGTTACCGGCATTGGCGCAGTACCAACAGAGCCATAGCGCCTGATTTCCGGGGTGTGAACACTTTGTGGCGAGGGAGCTTGCTCCCTCGCCACAATAGTTTGCCTGGTTTAGAGCCTTACGCTGGCAAACGTCGATTCATTACGCGCCTGGCTCAACGCCGACAGCGGCCCGGACAACGGCGACAGCACCAGTGCTTGCGGCAGCGGCATCATCGCCACTTGTTGCGTGGTATTGGAGCCTACGCGCTCGTCACGCGGTGGAATGCCGAAGTATTCGCGGTAGCACTTGGAGAAGTGCGGCGTGGACACGAACCCACACACCGACGCCACTTCGATGATCGACATCGGCGTTTGCTTGAGCAGTTGCCGAGCACGGATCAGGCGCAGTTTCAGGTAGTAACGCGACGGCGAGCAGTGCAGGTATTTCTGGAACAGCCGCTCCAGCTGACGACGCGAAACGGCGACATAAACCGCCAGTTCATCGAGGTCGATCGGCTCTTCGAGGTTCGCCTCCATCAGCGCCACGATTTCCTGCAGTTTCGGCTGGTTGGTGCCGAGCATGTGCTTGAGCGGCACGCGCTGGTGATCCTGCTCGTTGCGGATGCGCTCGTAGACGAACATCTCCGAAATCGCGGCCGACAGTTCACGGCCATGATCGCGGCTGATCAGGTGCAGCATCATGTCCAGCGGCGCGGTGCCGCCGGAGCTGGTGAACCGGTTACGGTCGAGAGTGAACAGACGGGTGCTCATGGCCACCCGCGGGAAAGCTTCCTGCATAGCGGCCAGACATTCCCAGTGCACGCTGCAATCGAAACCGTCCAGCAGGCCGGCGCACGCCAAGGCCCAGCTGCCGGTGCAGACCGCGCCGAGACGACGGGACTGACGCGCCTGGCTTTGCAGCCACGACACATGCTCACGGGTTACGGTGCGCTGAATGCCGATACCGCCGCAGACAATGACGGTGTCCATGGGTGGTGCTTTGTGCATGGAGGCGTCGGGGGTGATCTGCAGGCCGTCACTGGCCCAGACCTGACCGCCATCGACGGTGAGCGTGGTCCAGCGATACAGCTCGCGGCCGGACAATTGGTTGGCCATACGCAGGGGTTCTACTGCGGAGGCCAGAGAAATCAGCGTGAAATTGTCCAGCAGCAGAAAGCCGATGGATTGAGGCGCACGGTTCTGGGGTTGGGCCCCGGAGTTGAACGTCGTCATCGCGGTATCTCCTCACACAAAGCGGGTGATGGCCTCAGGCGGAGGCTCTTTTTATTGCCATCGTTCTCGCGTGGGAGACGGGCTTTGTAATGACAGAGCAATTGCCATGCCTAAATTGAATGCGCGTTCAATAACTCCTGAAAACGACGTCGCGATGCGTCTAGATATGGCGCGCAGAGATAAGAGGTTAAAAGTGCCATCAAAGGCCCCAAACCCGTGCCCCCGTTGCGTGTGAGCAAATCGGTAGCACTTGTGGGAACAGGTCTGCGACGCGGCGGTCAAGAGTGTCACCGCTGGCACAGGTGACGAACGGTCAGGGTTTGAATTTGATCCCCGAACGGGGAGCCGGGCTTACCTGTTTGCGACGCGCCAAAAGGTGGCGCGTTTTGATGCGCGTGTTCAATTGGTGCGCAGTTTTGACTGGTCTTGTGTAGTGCATGAGGTCTTTGTGGAGAGGAGGCTTGCCCCCTCTCCACAGGTCAACTCGGTTTCAGCACTCCACCGCGCTAACCGCCAAGCCACCGCGCGACGTCTCTTTATATTTGTCGTGCATGTCGGCACCGGTATCACGCATGGTGCGGATCACCCGGTCCAGCGAGATAAAGTGCTGGCCGTCACCGCGCAGCGCCATCTGCGCGGCGTTGATCGCTTTCACCGCAGCAATCGCATTGCGCTCGATGCACGGTACCTGCACCAACCCGCCCACCGGGTCGCAGGTCAAGCCGAGGTTATGCTCCAGGCCGATTTCCGCCGCGTTACACAACTGCTCCGGCGTGGCACCAAGAACCTCCGCCAACCCGGCCGCCGCCATGGCGCAAGCCGAACCGACTTCACCCTGGCAACCGACTTCGGCACCGGAGATCGAGGCGTTCTTTTTGCACAGAATCCCTACCGCCGCAGCACTGAGGAAGTAATCGACCACATTGGCGTCGGTCACTGCCTCGCTGAATTTCATAAAGTAGTGCAACACCGCCGGAATGATCCCCGCCGCACCGTTGGTCGGTGCCGTGACCATGCGCCCGCCGGCAGCGTTTTCTTCGTTGACCGCCAACGCGAACAGGTTGACCCACTCCATCGCGCTCAAGGTCGAGCCGATCACGTTGGGCTTGTTCAGCTCTTGCAAACTGCGGTGCAACTTGGCCGCGCGACGGCGCACATTGAGACCGCCGGGCAGGATGCCTTCGTGCTTGAGGCCTTGCTCCACACAATCCTGCATGGCGCGCCAGAGTTTCATCAGGCCACTGCGGATTTCTTCTTCGCTGCGCCAGACTTTCTCGTTGGCCATCATCAATTCGGCCACGCGCAGGTTGTGCTTCTTGCACAGGCTGAGCAATTCGACGGCACTGGAGAAGTCGTAAGGCAGCACGGTGTTATCCAGATCCACCACACCGCTGGAAGCTTGCGCCTCGTCGACGACAAAACCGCCGCCGATGGAATAGTAGGTGTCGCGATGCAGCTCGCCGTGATCGCCTTCGGCAACCAGGGTCATAGCGTTCGGATGGAACGGCAGGTTCTCGTCGATCAGACGCATGTCCCGGGCCCAGATGAACGGGACCGACAAGCGGCCGTCGAGCAATAGCGTGTGAGTTTCACGCAAGGCTTCTATACGGATGCCGATTTGCGACGGATCGATCGCGTCGGGCCACTCGCCCATCAACCCCATGATCACTGCGTTGTCGCTGCCGTGGCCGATGCCGGTGGCCGAGAGCGATCCATAAAGCTGAACTTCGACGCGACACACCTGCTCCAGAAGTCCCCGCTCGCGCAAACCTTGCACGAACAGCGCCGCGGCGCGCATGGGCCCCACGGTGTGCGAACTGGAAGGGCCGATGCCGATTTTGAACAGGTCGAAAACGCTGATAGCCATTACTGCTGAACTCCTGGATGTGCCTGCTCCAGGCGCAAAAGCGCCCAGTGACGGAGCTGCTACGCTCAAGCTGCAATCCGTCGAGATGGCCGCATCATCAGGCTTTTACCATGTCGTTCAACGTCTCACACCGACGCACTCATGCCCACTAGCGCCGCGGGTCTCTTACGCAATGTTTTCGCCGCTTTTTTGCGGATCAGCGGGGCAAATCGGGCTGAAAAAAGCTGTAAACGACGTCACCGACACTGGATGCGACCATCCCTGTACTGGTTACGACGCACCCTGTAGGCGTCAGATTTTCACTGGTACATGATCGTATCGACTCGATTGCAAGGCGCTGTGGTAGAGCTGTCTCCAAAACGCCATCCAACCGCAACAGATAAGTGCGGTGGTCCAGTCGGAACACTGCCAAAAAAAACACTTAGGAGTCGCCCCTATGAAAGGTTCCCCGTCGTTGTTGTTGGCCGCCATGCTGAGTCTGCCGTTCCTGGCTCAAGCCGCAGAGCCGGCCCAATGCAGCACCGTAAACTTCTCCGATGTCGGCTGGACGGACATTACCGCGACCACCGCGACCACCAGCGTTGTGCTCAACGCCCTCGGCTACAAGACCAAGACCACGATGATTTCCGTGCCGGTGACCTACAAGTCCCTGGCCGACGGCAAGAACATGGACGTGTTCCTGGGTAACTGGATGCCGACCATGGAAAACGACATCAAGGCCTATCGGGATGCCGGCACCGTGGAAACCGTGCGCACCAACCTCAAAGGTGCCAAATACACCCTCGCCGTACCACAAGCGCTGTACGACAAAGGGCTGCATGACTTTGCCGACATCGCCAAATTCAAGAAAGAACTCGACGGCAAGATCTACGGTATCGAGCCAGGCAACGACGGCAACCGTCTGATCCAGAGCATGATCGACAAAGACGCCTTCGGTCTCAAAACCGCCGGTTTCAAAGTCGTCGAGTCCAGCGAAGCGGGCATGCTGTCGCAAGTCGACCGTGCGCAGAAACGCGACACCGCCGTGGTGTTCCTCGGCTGGGCACCGCACCCGATGAACAAACGTTTCAAGATTCAGTACTTGACCGGTGGCGATGACTTCTTCGGCCCGGATTTCGGTGCTGCCACCGTTGCGACCAACACTCGCAAGGGGTATACCCAAGAGTGCAGCAACGTCGGCCAACTGCTGAAAAACCTGGAGTTCACCGTCGACATGGAGAGTACGCTGATGGGCAACATCCTGGACGACAAGATGAAGCCTGAAGCGGCCGCCAAGGCCTGGCTGAAAAAGAACCCACAGGTGCTCGATACCTGGCTCGCTGGCGTGACCACCATTGACGGTAAACCAGGCCTGGAGGCCGTGAAAGCCAAGCTCGCGCAGTAATCGCTTACGCCGGGCAGGCTCGCCTGCCCGGGCTGTTTATTTCCTTGCATGCGGACGTTCACTACCATGCTGATTGATCAGAAAATACCCTTAGGCCAGTACATCGCGAGCTTCGTTGAATGGTTGACGCAACACGGCGCCAGCACCTTCGACGCCATCGCCGTGTCACTGGAAACGATGATCCACGGCGTGACTTTTGCGCTGACCTGGTTCAACCCGCTGGCATTGATCGGCCTCATCGCACTACTGGCACATTTCATCCAACGCAAATGGGGCCTGACCGTTTTCGTCATCGCTTCCTTTCTGCTGATCCTCAATCTGGGGTACTGGCAGGAAACCATGGAAACCCTCGCCCAGGTGTTGTTCGCGACCCTGGTCTGCGTAGTGATCGGCGTGCCGTTGGGTATCGTCGCCGCGCACAAACCGATGTTCTACACACTGATGCGGCCGGTGCTCGATCTGATGCAGACCGTACCGACTTTCGTGTACCTCATTCCTACCCTGACCCTCTTCGGTCTGGGTGTGGTCCCGGGTCTGATCTCGACGGTGGTGTTCGCGATTGCCGCGCCCATCCGCCTGACCTACCTGGGTATCCGCGATGTTCCGGACGAACTGATGGACGCCGGTAAAGCCTTTGGCTGCTCGCGCCGTCAGTTGCTCTCGCGCATCGAACTGCCCCACGCCATGCCAAGCATCGCGGCCGGTATCACCCAGTGCATCATGCTGTCGTTGTCGATGGTGGTGATTGCGGCACTGGTGGGCGCCGACGGCCTGGGCAAACCTGTGGTCAACGCACTGAACACTGCTGATATCGCACTGGGCTTCGAAGCAGGCCTGGCGATCGTACTGCTGGCGATCATGCTCGACCGTATCTGCAAACAACCCGAAGCCAAAGTAGGGGGTGACGCATGAGCATTATTCGCTTCGAAGACGTGGACGTGATCTTCTCCAAAGATCCACGCGCGGCTCTCAAACTGCTCGACCAGGGCATGACCCGCAACGAGATTCTGAAAAAGACCGGGCAAATCGTTGGTGTCGAAAAGGCCAGCCTGGACATCGAGAAAGGTGAAATCTGCGTACTGATGGGTTTGTCCGGCTCCGGCAAATCCAGCCTGTTGCGCTGCATCAACGGCCTCAACACCGTTAGCCGTGGCAAGTTGTTCGTCGAACACGAAGGCCGGCAGATCGACATCGCGTCCTGCACCCCGGCGGAACTGAAGATGATGCGCACCAAGCGCATCGCGATGGTGTTCCAGAAGTTCGCCCTGATGCCTTGGCTGACGGTGCGCGAGAACATCAGCTTCGGTCTGGAAATGCAGGGTCGCCCCGAGAAAGAACGCCGCAAACTGGTGGACGAGAAGCTTGAGCTGGTGGGCCTGACCCAGTGGCGCAACAAGAAACCCAATGAGCTCTCCGGCGGCATGCAGCAACGTGTCGGCCTGGCCCGTGCGCTGGCGATGGACGCCGACATCCTGCTGATGGACGAACCGTTCTCGGCCCTCGACCCGCTGATTCGCCAAGGCCTGCAAGATGAACTGCTGGAACTGCAAAACAAGCTGAGCAAGACCATCGTCTTCGTGAGCCACGACCTCGATGAAGCCCTGAAGCTGGGCAGCCGTATCGCGATCATGAAAGACGGCCGGATCATCCAGTACAGCGTGCCGGAAGAAATCGTCCTGAACCCTGCGGACGATTATGTGCGCACCTTCGTCGCCCACACCAATCCGCTGAACGTATTGTGTGGTCGCAGCCTGATGCGCACCCTGGACAACTGCAAACGCATCAACGGTTCGGTGTGCCTGGATCCGGGCGGCGATTCGTGGCTGGACCTGGCCGAAGGCAACACCATCAAAGGCGCGCGCCAGAACGGCTCGAGCCTGGATCTGCAGAAATGGATACCTGGGCAAGCGGTTGAAGCCCTGGGCCGTCGGCCAACACTGGTGGACTCCAACATCGGCATGCGCGATGCGCTGCAGATTCGTTACCAGACCGGCAACAAGCTGGTGCTGCACGACAACAACAAAGTGGTCGGGATCCTGGGCGACAGCGAACTATACCACGCGCTGCTCGGCAAGAACCTGGGGTAAGTAAGACAGCAGACACAAAAACGCCGCGAGATGATCGCGGCGTTTTTGTTTGTGCAGATATCAGGTTTGGAATACCGACAACTGTGGCGAGGGAGCTTGCTCCCGCTGGGTTGCGGAGCGACCCCAATCCAGACACCACGGTATTTCAGATAGATCGCGTAACCGGGATCTACGACTGCTTCGCAGCCGAACGGGAGCGAGCTCCCTCGCCACAATGGAGATGCGGTGCATTCACTGCACCGCATCACCTCAAACCTCAGCTATAAACCCGGCCTAGCAGCTGCCGATGGCTTTCAAACTGATCGAGCACGTCACGGGTGATTTGATCCTGAGTGAAGCCCATCAAGTCATAGTCCTGGCTGCCGTTGTGCAGGTACACCTCAGCGCGGTAGTAACGTGCGCGCGGTTCATCGGCACTTTCGGCCGACACCGCTTCACTCGCCGCCGCCAGATAACCGTCCAGGCTCACTTCGTAGACAAAAGGGTTGCCCTCTTCCATCTCGATCCGCAGGCCCATGCAACGCTTGGCTTTACCCAGCAACGTTTGCACGTTCAGGCCCTTGCCACGCAGTTGAACCACGGCCTCTTCCAGCGCCGGGCTGACTTGTTTGTCCATGAAACGCTGAACAATCGACTGATTCGGCTGCAGATCCAGCTGGGTCAGACGCTCGCTGAAACCACGACGACCACGCGCTGCCAGTTCCGCTTGCTCCTGTTCGATCTGCACGTCCTGGCGCATGGCCTTGTGCAAACCGAACATGAAGAACACCAGCACCACCGAGAACGGCAGCCCCGCCAGCACCACCATGGTTTGCATGGCTTCGAAGTTACCGGCGAACAGCAGACCGATGGTCACCAGGGTGATCACCACCGACCAGAAAATCCGCAGCCAGTGCGGCGCGTCTTCGTCGACGTTGCCGCCCTTGCACGAAAGGTTGGCCATCATCACCGCGCCGGAGTCCGCCGGGGTCAGGAACAGCACAAAACCGACAAAGATCGACACGCCGATTACCACTTTCGACGCCGGGTAATGCTCAAGCAACTGGTAGATCGCCATCGATGGCTGTTCCAGCGCCGTCTTCCCGAGCTCCACCGCCCCATGGTTCATCACCAGGTCCAGGGCCGAGTTACCGAAGATCGACAGCCATGCCAGGGTGAAACCCAGCGGGATCAGCAGCACACCGGCGACCAGCTCACGCACCGTGCGACCACGGGAAATACGCGCGATGAACATGCCGACAAATGGCGCCCAGGAAATCCACCAGGCCCAGTAGAACAGGGTCCACAGGCCCAGCCAGCGGTCAGACTTCTCACTGTCGCCTTCATACACGTAGAGGTCGAAGGTCTTCAGCACCACGCCATTGAGGTAGTCACCAATGTTCTGCACAAAGCCGTTGAGCAGGTGCAGGGTCGGGCCGAACAACAGCACGAAAATCAGCAGACCGCTGAACAGCACGATGTTCAGGTTGGACAGACGGCGAATACCGTTTTCCACCCCGGACACGGCAGCGATGGTCGCCACGGTGCTCATCACGATGATCACGATCAGCAAGTTGGTGTTGCTGTGCGCCATGCCGAACAGGTTTTCCAGCCCCGACGACACTTGCAGCGAACCGATCCCCAGGTTCGTCACCAGCCCCAGCAGGGTCACGAACATGCCGAAGCCGTCCACCGCATGACCGGCCGCGCCTTTGACCCAACGCTCGCCGACCAGCGGATACAGCGCCGAACGCAGCGCCAGCGGCTGGTTATGACGATAAGCAAAGTACGCCACGGCCAGGCCGACCAAGGCGTAGATCGCCCAGCCATGCAGGCCCCAATGCAGGAACGTCAGCTGCACTGCCTGACGCGCGGCAAGGTTGCTGCCGGCCACGCCTTCCGGTGGATTGAAGTAGTGGTCCAGCGGCTCGGACGCACCGAAGTACAGCAGCGAGATGCCGATACCCGACGAGAACAGCATCCCCGCCCAGGCGCCGTAGCTGAAATCCGGGGTATCGTCCTTGCTGCCCAACTTGAGCTTGCCGTAAGACGAAAACGCCAGGCCGACGACAAAAACCAGATAGGCGGCGATCACCACCATGTAGTACCAGCCGAAGCTGCGGGACAACCAGGCCTGGGCAATACCGAGCATTCTGCCGGCCTCTTGCGGGGCGACGATCAGAATGGCGGTCAACAGCAGGATCAACGCGGTAGAGGTGTAGAACACCCAACCGTTGACCATCACCTTCTCGGGTGGGGTCTTTATTAGAGAGGCAGAACTCATGGCACAGATGCTCCGGGCAGTGCGAGAGAAGAACACAAGGCAACGCGGTACCCGACCAATCGATTAGTTGGCAGCCGATCGGCGGGTGATATAAAGACACCCCGAAAAAAGCCCGAAACCCCTGGAACGCGTCTGCGTATGGGTTTCGAGCATTTTTGGATGTCGGTTTATCGTCATTTACACGTAGGAAAAATCTGTAAGCAGCGACGAATTGTCGCAGATCTTATTCTTTGTTGATTGAACGTTCAATCAAAACAAAATAGACTGGCCCTCAATCCGGTAGCCGTATTTCGTCCACCGGAAGGCCTAAGGAGATGTGCAAGATGCCCAAGGTCGGTATGCAACCCATCCGCCGCCAGCAATTGATCGAAGCCACGTTGCAGGCCGTCGATCAGGTCGGCATGGGGGACGCCAGCATTGCGCTGATCGCCCGTTTGGCCGGTGTCTCGAATGGCATCATCAGTCACTATTTTCAGGACAAGAATGGCCTGATCGCCGCCACGATGCGGTATCTGATGAGCGTCCTCAGCGAGAACGTCACCGCGCGCCGTCAGGCGATGGCAGATGACAGCCCACGGGCGCATCTGCAGGTGATTATCGAAGGCAACTTCGACGCCAGCCAGGTCAATGGCCCGGCAATGAAAACCTGGTTGGCCTTCTGGGCCACCAGCATGCACCAGCCGTCTTTGCACAGGTTGCAGCGGATCAACGATCACCGTCTGTATTCCAACCTGTGCTGCCAGTTCCGCCGTGCGTTGCCGCTTGATCAAGCGCGCAGCGCCGCCCGGGGCCTGGCAGCCCTCATTGACGGTTTGTGGTTGCGCGGCGCGCTGTCGGGAGATGCTTTCGACACCGAGCAGGCGCAAAGAATCGCTTACGAATACATGGATATCCAATTGGCCAAGCAGGTGAGTTAGAGCACACATAAAACCGCTCAGCCCCTGAACGCCACTGATCAGCGTCGCCAACGCTACACGGCACGTCCCAGTGGTCAACGCCAACCAACTTATGCACTTGCGAGGACTTTATGGCCCGTTTCGAACTGCAAAAACTCTACATCGACGGCGGCTACAGTGACGCCAGCAGCGACGCCACCTTCGAAGCCATCAACCCGGCTAACGGTGAAGTCCTCGCAACCGTACAGCGTGCGACCAAGGAAGATGTCGAGCGCGCAGTGGTCAGTGCCGAAAAGGGCCAGAAAATCTGGGCCGCGATGACCGCCATGGAGCGTTCGCGCATCCTTCGTCGTGCCGTCGACATCCTGCGCGAGCGCAACGATGAACTGGCCGCCCTGGAAACTCTGGATACCGGCAAGGCGTACTCCGAAACCCGTTATGTCGACATCGTCACCGGCGCTGACGTGCTGGAATACTACGCAGGTCTGGTACCGGCCATCGAAGGCGAGCAGATTCCGCTGCGCACCACCTCTTTTGTCTACACCCGTCGCGAGCCGCTGGGCATCGTGGCCGGTATTGGCGCGTGGAACTACCCGATCCAGATCGCCCTATGGAAATCCGCTCCAGCCCTGGCGGCCGGCAACGCGATGATCTTCAAGCCAAGCGAAGTCACCTCGCTGACGACTCTGAAACTGGCCGAAATCTACACCGAAGCTGGCCTGCCAGCCGGCGTGTTCAACGTATTGACCGGCAGCGGCCGTGAAGTCGGCACTTGGCTGACCGAACACCCACGCATCGAAAAAGTCTCCTTCACCGGCGGCACCGACACCGGCAAGAAAGTCATGGCCAGCGCTTCCGCCTCCACGCTCAAAGACGTGACCATGGAACTGGGCGGCAAATCCCCGCTGATCATTTTCGACGACGCCGACCTCGATCGCGCCGCCGACACCGCGATGATGGCCAACTTCTACAGTTCCGGTCAGGTTTGCACCAACGGCACTCGCGTATTCGTGCCGAGCCACCTGAAAGCCGCGTTCGAAGCCAAGATCGTTGAGCGCGTTGCGCGCATCCGCGTCGGCAACCCGGAAGACGAAAACACCAACTTCGGCCCGCTGGTCAGCTTCGCCCACATGGAAAGCGTGCTGGGTTACATCGCCAAAGGTAAGGAAGAAGGTGCTCGCCTGCTGTGCGGCGGCGCTCGTCTGACCGACGGCGAATTCGCCAAAGGCGCATTCGTGGCGCCGACCGTGTTCACCGACTGCACCGACGAGATGACCATCGTGCGCGAAGAAATCTTCGGCCCGGTGATGAGCATCCTGACCTACGAAACCGAAGAAGAAGTGATCCGTCGCGCCAACGACACCGACTTCGGTCTGGCTGCCGGCGTCGTTACCAAAGACCTGAACCGCGCGCACCGCGTGATTCATCAACTGGAAGCCGGTATCTGCTGGATCAACGCCTGGGGCGAGTCCGACGCCAAGATGCCGGTCGGCGGCTACAAGCAGTCGGGCGTGGGCCGTGAGAACGGCATCAGCTCGCTGAACAACTTTACACGCATCAAATCGGTACAGGTCGAACTGGGCGATTACGCCTCGGTTTTCTAAGGCCTGCGAGGTCTCTGTGGCGAGGGGGCTTGCCCCCGCTGGGTCGCGAAGCGGCCCCCATCCAGACATCGCACGTCTTCAGATAGAGCGTGGTCGCTGATTTTACGACTGCTGCGCAGCCGAACGGGGGCAAGCCCCCTCGCCACAGGTTACGCAGCGCATCGGCGACGGGCGACCTGACCAACTTCAAAGAGGGTGCATTCAATGTCCCAAGTATTCGATTACATCATCATCGGTGCCGGCTCCGCCGGTAACACCCTGGCGACCCGTCTGACTGAAGACGAAGGCGTCACCGTCCTGCTGCTCGAAGCGGGCGGCCCGGATTACCGTCTGGATTTCCGCACACAAATGCCAGCAGCTTTGGCGTTCCCGCTGCAAGGCCGTCGCTACAACTGGGCGTACGAAACCGATCCAGAGCCACACATGGACGGTCGTCGGATGGAATGCGGTCGCGGCAAGGGCCTGGGTGGTTCTTCGCTGATCAACGGCATGTGCTACATCCGCGGCAACGCCATGGACTACGACAACTGGGCGAAACTGCCAGGTCTGGAAGACTGGACCTACCTCGACTGCCTGCCATATTTCCGCAAGGCGGAAACCCGTGACATCGGCCCGAACGACTACCACGGTGGCGACGGTCCGGTCAGCGTGACCACGCCAAAAGCCGGCAACAACCCGCTGTTCAGTGCGATGGTTGAAGCAGGCGTGCAGGCCGGTTACCCGCGTACCGAAGACTTGAACGGTTACCAGCAGGAAGGTTTCGGCCCGATGGACCGCACCGTGACGCCGAAAGGCCGTCGCTCCAGTACCGCTCGCGGTTACCTGGACATCGCCAAGAAGCGTTCGACCCTGACCATCGTCACCCACGCCCTGACCGACAAGATCCTGTTCGAAGGCAAGCGTGCGGTCGGCGTGCGTTACCTGATCGGCGCGGCTGAAGAGCGCGTTGAAGTCCGTGCCCGCAAAGAAGTGCTGCTGTGCTCCGGCGCCATCGCGTCGCCGCAGATCCTGCAACGTTCCGGTGTCGGCCCGGCCGACCTGCTGAAAAAGCTTGATATTCCGGTGGTCCACGACCTGCCGGGCGTCGGTGAAAACCTGCAGGATCACCTCGAGTTGTACCTGCAATACGCCTGCACCCAACCGGTCTCGCTGTACCCGTCGCTGCTCCTGCACAACCAGCCGGCCATCGGTGCCGAGTGGCTGTTCAAGGGCACCGGTATCGGCGCCAGCAACCAGTTCGAAGCCGGCGGTTTCATTCGTACCCGTCCGGAATTCGAATGGCCGAACATCCAGTATCACTTCCTGCCGGTAGCGATTAACTACAACGGCAGCAACGGCGTGAAAGAGCACGGCTTCCAGGCGCACATGGGTTCCATGCGTTCGCCAAGCCGCGGTCGCATCCAGGCCAAATCCAAGGATCCGCGCGAATACCCGAGCATCCTGTTCAACTACATGGCCACCGAGCAGGACTGGCAGGAATTCCGCGATGGCATCCGCCTGACCCGTGAAATCATGCAACAGCCGGCGCTGGATGCCTTCCGTGGTCGCGAAATCAGCCCCGGCATCGACGTGCAAACCGACGAGCAGCTGGACAAGTTCATCCGTGAGCACGCCGAAACCGCGTTCCACCCGTCCTGCTCGTGCAAGATGGGCACCGACGAAATGGCCGTGGTCGATGGCGAAGGTCGTGTGCATGGCATGCAAGGCCTGCGCGTGGTCGATGCCTCGATCATGCCGATCATCACCACCGGCAACCTGAACGCGCCAACGATCATGATGGCCGAGAAAATCGCCGACAAGATCCGCGGTCGCAAACCATTGCCGCGCAGCAAGGCCAAGTACTACGTGGCCGGTGATGCACCGGTGAAGGGCAAGCCGTTGCGGGATGTGAGCCCTACCGCTCAGTAACGCAGTTACACCGAGGCGCGGCCTTGATCATTCCCACGCTCCGCGTGGGAATGATCAGCCTATAAATTCCTGACTCACCCAACCTCAACTCTTCCTACACCGCTCTTCACTTGATCCTACCCCCATGCAGGCCTAATCTAGCGCCACGCAAACGTTTCACCCCCCTCGCAACACCGATTCGCCGCCACTCCATACCAAGGAGGTTCCCGAATGTTCGATTTCCACCCCCAGCTCAAGCAGCGCTTCGCTGCGTTGCGCACGGGCGCTGAATTCTTTTCGCTGCGTTATGTTCGCGAATCCGGCCAGTATCTGTCAGTGCGCAAGAACGTCGCCGAACCGCCGAGCCTGAGCCGGGACGAAGGTGCGATGCTGACCGTTCGGGTCAACGGCGTCGAAGCCTATGCCGCGACCAACGACTTGTCCCAGTCCGGGCTGCAAGCTGCGCTGGAGAAGGCCGAGCAACAAGCCCGTCGACTCAAGCCACACGCCCTCCTCGACTTGCGTGAGCAAGCGGTTTCCAGCGAGCGCGCCGACTATTTCTCGCCGAGCCTCGACCAGCCCTTCCCGTCTCTCAGCGATTGCTACCAACTGCTCGGCGCCGAATCTGCCGCCGTGCCCAAGGACGAACGCCTGGTGAACTGGCAGGCGAGCATCGGTATCACCAACGTCGAGCAGATCTACCTCAACAGCGCTGGCGCCGAACTGCGCCAGGCCCAGCGCTTCGTCTACCCGAGCATGGACGTCACCGCCTACGACGGTAGCGACAGCCAGACCCGCACCCTCGGCCGCGAGAATTTCGGTCAGCAGGGCGGCTTTGATGTGATCAGCCGCTGCGGCCTGATCGGCGCCGGCCCGAAAGTCGCCGACCAGGCGTTGCAATTGCTGCTGGCACCGAATACCCCGCAAGGCCCGCGCGACCTGTTGCTGATGCCCGACCAGATGATGCTGCAGATTCACGAGTCCATCGGTCACCCGCTGGAACTGGACCGTATCCTGGGCGACGAGCGCAATTACGCCGGCACCAGTTTCGTCAAGGCGCAAGACTTCGGCCGCCTGCAATACGGCTCCGAACTGCTCAACGTGACATTCGACCCGGACATCCCCGAACAGCTCGCCAGCTACGGCCATGACGACGAAGGCACCGCCGCCAGCAAGCAATTCCTGATCAAGCAAGGTTTGCTGCTGCGACCATTGGGCGGCGCGCTCTCGCAGTTCCGGGCCAGCCTCGACGGCGTGGCCAACAGCCGCGCCTGCGGCTGGAACCGTCCGCCGATCGACCGCATGGCCAACCTCAACATCGAGCCCGGCGATCAGCCGCTTGAGCAACTGATCGGCAACATCGAGCACGGTATTTTGATGAGCACCAACCGTTCGTGGTCCATCGACGATGCGCGCAACAAATTCCAGTTCGGTTGCGAATGGGGCCAGTTGATCGAAAACGGCGAACTCAAAGGCGTGGTGAAGAACCCGAATTACCGGGCGATTTCCGCGCAATTCTGGAAGAGCCTGAGCGCCGTCGGTGACGCCAGCACCTTCAAGGTGCTGGGCACGCCGAACTGCGGCAAGGGCGAACCGAACCAGGTGATCCGTGTCGGCCATGCGTCGCCGGCCTGTGTGTTCAGCAATGTTGATGTGTTTGGGGGAGATGCCTGATGAGTACATTCAAAGGTCAGGCCGAGTCGTTTAAAACATTGGTCAACTGGCTGCGTGATGCGCTGCATGAGCCTGAACAATTCACCCTCAGCTACGCCGCCGAATCGTCGGCCTTCGTGCGCTTCAACCACGCCAAAGTGCGTCAGGCCGGGCAGGTGCAGCAGGCGAGTGTCGGTTTCAAACTGATCAACGATGGCCGTCACGCCGACCTCGACATCACCTTGTCGGGCGATGCAGAAGTCGACCTTCAGCGTCTGGCCGAGGGGCTGCAACAGTTGCGCGAAACCCTGCCGTTGCTGCCTCAGGACCCGTACCTGCTGCTCAACCATGACGACTGGCAGAGCAACAACGTGCAGGATCATCCGCTGCCGGACACCGAGCAGGTGGTCGCTGAAATCACTCAGGCCGGCGAGGGGCTGGATCTGGTCGGCTTCTACGCCGCCGGGCCGATCAGTCGCGGTTTCGCCAGTTCTTCGGGCGCGTTCGGCTGGCATCAGGCCAACAGCTTCAACTTCGATTTCAGCCTGTTCCATGAAAACGGTCAGGCGGTGAAAGCCAGCTATGCCGGGCACGACTGGAACAGCGAAGGCTTTGCCCGGCGTTTCCAGCAGGCCCGCGAGCAGTTGGCGTTTCTGGGGCGGCCAACGCGCACGCTGGCGCCGGGTCAGTACCGCGCGTACCTCGCGCCGGCAGCCCTGGAAGAAATCATGGGCATGCTCAGTTGGGGCGGGTTCTCGGCGCAGTCGATTGCCAGCAAGAGCAGTCCGTTGCAGAAGCTCTACGGTGGCGACAGCTCGTTCAGCCCGTTGGTGTCCCTGGATGAAAAAGTCAGCGGCTCCCTGAGCCCGGCGTTCTCCGGTGAAGGTTATCCACGCAGTGATCTGCGGCTGATTGTTGAGGGCAAGGCGGGCGAGCAACTGGTCGGTTCACGCAGCGCCGCCGAATACGGCCTGACCGCCAACGGTGCCGGCGGCGGTGAAGCCCCAAGTGCATTGAACATGGCGGCCGGCGCTTTGCCTGACGCCGAGATTCTGAAGCAACTGGGCACCGGTCTGTACATCAGCAACCTGTGGTACCTGAACTACTCGGACCAACCGGCAGCGCGCCTGACCGGCATGACACGGTTCGCGACCTTCTGGGTCGAGAACGGCGAGATTCAGGCACCGGTCAGCACCATGCGTTTCGATGACAGCGCCTACAGCCTGCTCGGTTCGCAGCTGGAAGCGTTGACCGAGGAACGCGAGCTGATGTTGTCGGCCAGCACCTACAGTCAGCGGAACACGTCTTCGGCATTGCTGCCGGGAGCGCTCGTCAGCCGATTGACCTTGACCCTGTAAACACAAAAACCTGACACAGATCGTTCCCACGCTCCGCGTGGGAACGATCATTTCCGACACCAAGAGGCCCCATGCCCAACCGCCCACCTCTCGACGCTGTCACCGCCCGCTGGTTGCCGTGGGTCGTCGCCATTGCCTTCTTCATGCAGTCCCTCGACGGGACAATCCTCAACACCGCCCTCCCCGCCATGGCCCGGGACCTGGCCGAAGACCCGCTGCGCATGCAGGGTGTGATCATCGCCTACATGCTCACCGTCGCCCTGCTGATCCCCGCCTCCGGCTGGATCGCCGACCGTTTCGGCACCAAGAAAATCTTCTTCGGCGCCATCCTGTTGTTCAGCATCGGCTCATTGCTCTGCGCCTTGTCGAGCACCCTGAGCATGCTGATCGGCGCCCGGGTGATCCAGGGCCTGGGCGGCGCCTTGATGTTGCCGGTCGGGCGACTGGTGGTGCTGCGCGCCTATCCGCGCTCGGATCTGGTGCGGATCATGGGGTTCATCACCATTCCCGGCCTGCTCGGCCCGCTGATCGGCCCAACCATGGGCGGCTGGATGGTGCAATACCTGACCTGGCACTGGATCTTCCTGATCAACCTGCCGGTGGGTGTCATCGGCTGCTATGCGGTGTGGAAATTCATTCCCGACCTGCGCGGCAGTGAACGCACCCGCTTCGATAGCCTGGGCTTTTTGCTGTTCGGCGCGGCGATGGTGCTGATCACCATCGCCATGGAAGGCCTCGGCGAACTGCATCTGCCGCACTTGCGGGTGATGTTGCTGTTGTTTGCCGGCATGGCCTGTCTGGCGGCCTATTGGCTGCGGGCCGGGCACACCGACAATCCACTGTTTGCGCCATCGCTGTTCAAGACCCGGACCTTTGCCGTGGGCATCCTCGGCAACCTGTTCGCCCGGTTGGGCAGCGGCGCATTGCCGTTCCTGGTGCCGTTGCTGCTGCAAGTGGCGCTGGGCTATTCGCCGTCTCAGGCCGGGATGAGCATGCTGCCCCTGGCCGCAGCGGCGATGGTCGCCAAATCGGTGGCGCGGCCATTGATCGAACGTTTCGGCTACCGCATCGTGCTGACCGGCAACACCCTGGCGCTGGGGATCATGCTGGCGAGCATGGGCCTGGTCAGCGAGCAGACGCCGTATTGGCTGTTGCTGGGCCAGTTGGCGATTCTGGGGGCGATCAACTCCTTGCAATTCACCGCGATGAACACCGTGACCCTGATCGATCTCGACGACGCCAGCGCCAGCAGCGGCAACAGTTTGCTGTCGGTGGTAGCGCAATTGTCCCTGAGCCTGGGCGTGGCGTGCGCCGGTGCGCTGCTCGGCGGATTCACGGCGGAGATGGGCAATGACGACGTGGACACGGTGCTGGGCGCGTTCCAGCTGACGTTTGTGACGGTAGGAATCATGGCGATGCTGGCTGCAACGATCTTCTCGCAACTTTCACCGAAGGATGGCCGACGGATGG
>NZ_JDWJ01000003.1:320628-602401 GCF_012932895.1 Pseudomonas sp. KD5
CTTTCCCAGAGGCCGAACGCAGGTATTGCGCAGGGGGCACCGCGGCAGGGATGCCGCGGTAGCCGCCCCCGGCCATGGATGGCCGATGGCGGCGGGCCCCCGGAATAATGCCGGAGTGAGGGCATGCCGAGCCTAAGCGAGGCACCGAATGGCGGGGCAAGAGCGCTTTGGTTACTTTCGCGCTTTTCGAAAGTGACCCGCTGTAAGAGCGGAACCCTAAGTGGCCGTTACAGAAAAAACGGATATGTACGCCACCAAAAAGCCATAAAAAAACGGCCTCCCAAGTGGAGGCCGTTTTTCATTCCTGCATCCGGCTGCGCTTACGCCGTGCCCACTGCCGACTCACCCACCAGCGCCAATACATCATCACCAGACAATAAGCCAATGCCCCAAGCACCAGCCCCGTTACCACCGAGCCGAGTAAAAACGGCTGCCACAAAGTAGAGAGTTCGCTGCTGATCCATGCCCAGGTCAACTCGTCCGGCAAGCTCCTGGCGGGGATGTCCATCAGCCAGGCGCCAGTCTGGTAAGTGCAGAAGAACACCGCCGGCATGGTGATCGGATTGGTCAGCCAGACCAGGCTGACGGCAATCGGCATGTTGCCGCGCACCACGATGGAGAGGATGGCGGCCAGCAGCATTTGCAACGGGATGGGCAGGAATGCCGCGAACAGACCGACGGCCATGGCCCGCGCGACGGAATGGCGATTGAGGTGCCAGAGGTTCGGGTCATGCAGCAGGGTGCCAAGAAAGCGTAAGGATTTGTGTTCCCTGATGCTGGTCGGGTCTGGCATGTAACGTTTGAATAAGCGCCGGGGCATAAGGCTTCTCGGTCGGTTAAGGCGGCAAGTATGTCTGGATTCTACGAACCGCCCATTCAGACTTTGTGACAATTGTTAACGACGCCTGTGCGGCGCGACGGCTAAGCCTAGGGAGGGGACTCTCAAGGACGGGCTTATGCGCACAGGGATGATGGCGCTGGCGTTGGGTCTGCTGGCCCTGCGTTTTTTGCCGGCCCTGCCGCCGGCAGGGTTGTGGCTGTTGTTGCCGGTAGTGGGTTTGATGTTGCTGCCGTTTCGAACCTTTCCACTGGCATTTTGGTTGTTCGGTTTCAGTTGGGCGTGTGCGAATGCGCAGTGGGCGCTGGATGATCGCCTGGCGCTGAAGCTCGATGGCGAGACTCGCTGGGTCGAAGGCCGGGTTACCGGGTTGCCGCAGCAGGCCGAGGGTGTAGTGCGTTTCGAACTGACAGACAGTCAGTCGCGTCGCACCCAACTGCCTCGGCACCTGCGTCTGGCCTGGTATGGCGGGCCGCCCGTCAACAGTGGCGAGCAGTGGCGGCTGGCAGTCAAATTGAAGCGTCCTGCCGGGCTGCTCAACCCCCATGGTTTTGATTACGACGCCTGGTTGCTGGCCCAACGTATTGGCGCCACTGGGACCGTCAAGGATGGTCAGCGACTGGGTCAAGCGCAGTGGGCCTGGCGCGACGGCATTCGTCAGCGTTTGCAGGCCGTGGATGCGCAGGGGCGAACGGGGGCGCTGACGGCGTTGGTGCTGGGGGACGGCGCCGGGATGAGCCGTGAGGACTGGCAGGTGCTGCAAGACACCGGCACCGTGCATCTGTTGGTGATTTCCGGGCAACACATTGGTTTGCTGGCGGGGCTGGTGTATCTGCTGATCGCCGGGCTGGCGCGCTATGGCTTATGGCCCAGGCGCTTGCCGTGGCTGCCATGGGCGTGTGGGCTGGCGTTCGCGGCGGCACTCGGTTATGGGTTGCTGGCCGGCTTCGAGGTGCCGGTGCGTCGGGCCTGCCTGATGATTGGTCTGCTATTGTTGTGGCGGCTACGGTTTCGTCACCTCGGCGCCTGGTGGCCGCTGTTGCTGGCGCTTGACGGTGTTTTGCTGCTGGACCCGCTGGCAAGCCTGCAACCGGGTTTCTGGTTGTCCTTTGCGGCAGTAGCGGTGCTGATTTTCACCTTTGGCGGGCGATTGGGCCCGTGGAGTTGGTGGCAAACCTGGACCCGTGCCCAATGGCTGATCGCAATCGGTCTGTGCCCGCTGCTGTTAGTGCTGGGGTTGCCGATCAGTCTCAGCGGACCGCTGGCCAATCTGCTGGCGGTGCCCTGGATCAGCCTGCTGGTCTTGCCGCCGGCGTTGCTCGGAACGCTGCTGTTGCCCATTCCCTATGTGGGCGAGGGGTTACTGTGGTTGGCTGGCGGTCTGATCGACCTTTTGTTCAAGGGGCTGGCGTTGGTGGCCGGGCAATTGCCCGCGTGGGTGCCGGTGGCGGTTCCGTTGTGGGTTTGGGCATTCGGCACGCTGGGCGCATTTCTGCTGTTACTGCCAAGGGGCGTGCCGTTGCGCCCGATGGGCTGGCCGTTGTTGCTGTTGCTGGTTGTTCCGCCTCGGCACACGCTGCCTGAAGGTGTCGCCGAAATCTGGCAACTGGATGTCGGCCAGGGGTTGGCCATTCTAGTGCGCACCCGCCATCACACACTGCTGTATGACGCCGGGCCACGGTTCGGCGATATCGACCTGGGTGAGCGGGTGGTGTTGCCAACATTGCGCAAACTGGGGGTGAATGAACTTGATCTGATGCTGATCAGCCACGCCGACGCCGACCATGCTGGTGGCGCGCGAGTCATTGCCAGGGGATTGCCGGTGACGCGGGTGCTGAGCGGCGATCCATTGGCCCTGCCGGACGAGCTACACGCCGAGGGCTGCGAGAGCGGTCAACAGTGGACTTGGGACGACGTGCGGTTCCAGCTCTGGCAGTGGCCGTCGGCCAGTGACAGCAATCAGAAATCCTGCGTGCTACAGATCGAAGCCAACGGTGAACGATTGCTGCTGACCGGCGATATCGATACCGCAGCCGAGCGGGCGCTGCTCGACAGTCCACTGGCGGTGCCGACGGACTGGTTGCAGGCCCCGCACCACGGCAGTCGCAGTTCATCTTCGATGGCGTTGCTCAGCGCTCTGCAACCCAAAGTCGTGCTGATCTCTCGCGGCAACGGCAATTCTTTCGGGCATCCTCATCCCACGGTCGTGGCGCGCTATCAAAAACGTGGCATGGCGATCTACGACAGCGCGGAGGAGGGTGCCATTCGTCTACAACTGGGGCGCTTCAAACCACCGTGGACGATGCTTCAGGAACGGCGCTTCTGGCGCGATCCGCCAGCATTGCGCCAGTAACCAGCGTCGTCAAACCCCGACCGGATGCGACATCGCGGTCTTCGGTGCGCTCACCCCCTATGTTAGAGTGGCGCACTTTTTCGAGGGGACTGTCACTGTGTGGGAATTGGTCAAATCCGGCGGCTGGATGATGCTGCCGATCATTCTGAGTTCCATCGCGGCCATGGCGATCGTCGCCGAGCGTCTCTGGACCCTGCGCGCCAGCCGCGTGACCCCGGAGCACCTGCTCGGGCAGGTCTGGGTCTGGATTAAGGACAAGCAACTCAATAAAGAAAAGCTCAAGGAACTGCGCGCCAACTCCCCGCTGGGCGAGATCCTGGCCGCCGGTCTGGCGAACTCCAAGCATGGTCGCGAGATCATGAAAGAGTGCATCGAAGAGGCCGCCGCGCGGGTGATTCATGAGCTCGAACGTTACATCAACGCCTTGGGCACCATCGCCGCCATGGCTCCGTTGCTGGGGCTGCTGGGTACGGTGCTGGGCATGATCGATATTTTCAGTGCGTTCATGGGCACGGGCATGGGCACCAACGCCGCGGTGCTGGCCGGAGGTATTTCCAAGGCACTGATCACCACCGCCGCCGGCCTGATGGTCGGTATTCCGGCCGTGTTCTTCCACCGCTTCCTGCAACGTCGGATCGATGAGCTGGTGGTGGGCATGGAGCAAGAGGCGATCAAACTGGTCGAGGTTATTCAGGGCGATCGCGACGTGGACCTGGCCGAGGGTAAAGCGTGAAATTCCGTCGTAAACCACGGGAAACGGTAGACATCAACCTCGCGTCGCTGATCGACGTGGTGTTTATCCTGTTGCTGTTTTTCGTCGTGACCACCACCTTCACCCGTGAAACCCAGTTGCGCGTCGACCTGCCGGAGGCGGTCAGCGGCTCCCCGGCTGAAGACCAGCAGCTCAAGCAACTGGACATCGCCATCAGCGCCGACGGGGCGTATTCGGTCAACAACCAGCTATTGCCGAAAAACGACCTCACCAGCCTGATGGAAGCGCTACAGAAAGAATCCAATGGCGACACCAATCTGCCGTTGTCCATCAGCGCCGATGGCAAAACCCCCCATCAGTCCGTCATCACCGCGATGGACGCTGCCGGCAAGCTCGGTTTCAGCCACTTGCGCATGACCACTGTCGAGGCGGCGCCGGCGTCCTGATGGCCATGTCCGATCGATTGCTCGCTGCGTGGTACGAAGGTCATCCGGCGTTGAAGCTGTTGCAGCCTCTTGAATGGCTGTACCGGCGCGTGGTCACTGGCAAGCGCGAGCGCTTTTTGGCGGGCGAGGGCGAGATCTACCAATCGCCCGTGCCGCTGATCGTGGTCGGCAATATCACGGTGGGCGGCACGGGCAAGACGCCGCTGATTCTGTGGATGATCCAGCACTGCCAGCGCAGCGGCCTGCGGGTCGGTGTGGTCAGCCGTGGTTACGGCGCCAAACCGCCGCAATTGCCGTGGCGGGTCACAGCGGATCAAGGCGCGGACGTGGCGGGCGATGAGCCGCTGTTGATCGTCCAGCGCACCGGCGTGCCGCTGATGATCGACCCGGACCGCAGCCGTGCGGTCAAAGCCTTGCTGGCGAGTGAGCCGCTGGACCTGATCCTCTCCGACGACGGTATGCAGCATTACCGGCTGGCTCGAGACCTGGAACTGGTGCTGATCGACGCCGCTCGCGGCTTGGGCAACCGCCGTTGTCTGCCCGCCGGACCATTGCGCGAACCGGTCGAGCGCCTGCAAAGCGTCGATGCAGTGCTGTACAACGGCGCTGCCAATGATCGCGAAGACGGTTTTGCCTTCCAGTTGCAACCCACCGAACTGGTCAACCTGCACAGCGGCGAACGGCGGCCTCTGGACTACTTTCCCGCTGGTCAGGCCCTGCACGCCGTGGCCGGGATCGGCAATCCCCGGCGTTTCTTCACGACCCTCGAAACGCTACACTGGCGGCCAGTGCCCCATGCATTTGCCGACCACGCCGAGTACAGCGTGCAGGCTTTGAATTTCACACCGTCATTGCCAGTGGTGATGACAGAAAAGGACGCGGTGAAGTGCCGTGCCTTCGCCGCCGCCGATTGGTGGTACCTGGCGGTCGATGCTGCGCCATCGCCGGCCTTCGTGGCCTGGTTCGATACGCAGCTGATGCGCCTGTTGCCGGCTCGTCTTTTGCCTTAACTCCGTTTCTATCCAGGGAATGTACATGGACACCAAATTGCTCGACATCCTCGCTTGCCCGGTCTGCAAAGGCCCGCTCAAGCTCAGCGCCGACAAAACCGAGCTGATCAGCAAGGGCGCCGGCCTCGCGTACCCGATTCGCGACGGCATCCCGGTGATGCTCGAAAGCGAAGCGCGCACCCTGACCACCGATGAGCGTCTGGATAAATGACCACAGCCTTTACCGTTGTCATTCCATCGCGTTACGCCTCCACCCGCTTGCCGGGCAAGCCGCTGCTGCTGATCGCCGGCAAGCCGATGATCCAGCACGTCTGGGAACAGGCGAGCAAAAGCAGCGCCCAGCGCGTGGTGGTTGCCACTGACGATGCGCGCATCGTCGAGGCCTGCAAGGGCTTTGGTGCCGAAGTGGTGCTGACTCGCGAAGATCACAACTCCGGCACTGACCGCCTGGCTGAAGTGGCGGCGAAACTGGGCCTGGCCCCGGACGCGATCGTGGTCAATGTTCAGGGCGACGAGCCGTTGATCCCGCCAAGCGTGATCGATCAGGTCGCCGCCAACCTGGCCGCTCACACCGAAGCACGCATGGCCACCCTGGCCGAGCCGATCGAAGACGTCGAAACCCTGTTCAACCCCAATGTGGTCAAAGTGGTCAGCGACCTCAATGGCCTGGCGCTGACCTTCAGCCGTGCGACCTTGCCGTGGGCTCGGGACGCGTTTGCCAAGAGCCGCGAGCAATTGCCGGAAGGCGTGCCATATCGCCGCCACATCGGCATTTATGCTTACCGTGCCGGCTTCCTTCAGGACTTCGTCACCTGGGGCCCGTGCTGGCTGGAAAACACCGAGTCTCTGGAACAGCTGCGTGCCCTGTGGCACGGCGTGCGGATTCATGTCGCCGACGCGCTGATCGCACCGCCCACCGGCGTCGACACCGTTGAAGACCTCGAGCGCGTTCGTCGCCTGCTGGAGGCCTGATGCGGGTCCTGTTCGTCTGCCTGGGCAACATCTGCCGTTCCCCCACGGCTGAGGGCGTATTGCGGTGCAAGCTGCGTGAGGCGGGGCTGGCCGATCAAGTCGAAGTGGCTTCTGCCGGCACCGGTGACTGGCACGTCGGCAAGGCCCCGGACAAGCGCAGCCAGGCTGCTGCGAAGCTGCGCGGCTACGACCTGTCCGCCCAGCGCGCCCAGCAAGTGACCCGCGCCGATTTCGCCACTTACGACCTGATTCTGGCGATGGACAACAGCAACCTGCGCCACCTCAAGGCCATGCAACCGGCCAAGGGCAAGGCCGAGCTGGATTTGTTCCTGCGTCGCTACCAGTCGGAAGTCGATGAAGTGCCGGATCCTTATTACGACGGCGACCAAGGCTTCGAACAGGTACTGGACCTGATCGAGCGCGCCAGCGATCTGCTGGTGATCGAATTGAAGGGACGGTTATGAGTTTGCAGGTTCAACCCCGGGTTTCGCTCAAACCGTACAACAGCTTTGGCGTGGACGTTCAGGCGCGGCTGTTTGCCGAAGCCCATAGCGATGCCGACGTGCGCGAAGCCCTGGCCTACGCGGTGGAACACGAAGTGCCGGTGCTGGTGATCGGTGGTGGCAGCAATTTGTTGCTGACCACTGATGTGCCGGCGCTGGTGCTGCGCATGGCCACACGGGGGATTCGCCTGCTGAGCGATGACGGCAACCAGGTGGTGATCGAAGCCGAGGCCGGTGAGCCGTGGCATCCGTTTGTGCAGCACACCCTGGCGCAAGGGTGGTCGGGGCTGGAAAACCTCAGCCTGATTCCCGGCACCGTCGGCGCGGCACCGATGCAGAACATCGGCGCTTACGGTGTCGAGATAAAGGACGTATTCGCCGGCCTGACAGCCCTCGATCGCCAGACCGGCGAGCTGCGGGACTTCACGCTGGCCGAGTGCAACTTTGCCTACCGCGACAGCCTGTTCAAACAGGAACCTGGGCGCTGGTTGATCCTGCGGGTGCGTTTCACCCTCACGCGCACCGCGCACCTGCACCTGGAATACGGCCCGGTGCGTCAGCGCCTGACCGAGCAGGGTATTGATCACCCGACGCCGACCGATGTCAGCCAGGCCATTTGCAGCATCCGCAGCGAAAAACTCCCGGACCCGGCGGTGCTCGGCAATGCCGGCAGCTTCTTCAAGAATCCGTTGGTGCCCGCCGCACTTGTGGCACAACTCAAGGGTGAATACCCGGATCTGGTGGCGTATGCGCAGCCCGATGGGCAAATGAAGCTGGCGGCGGGGTGGCTGATCGAACGGGCCGGCTGGAAAGGCTTTCGCGACGGCGATGCCGGTGTGCATAAATTACAGGCGCTGGTGCTGGTCAACTACGGCAGCGCAACGGGCCTGCAATTGCTGAATCTGGCGCAGCGCATTCAGAAAGACATTGCAGAGCGTTTCAAGGTCGACCTGGAAATGGAACCTAACCAGTATTGAGGCTACGCTTTCAGGCTGAATAAAAAGCCCTGCACATTTTCAAATGTGCAGGGCTTTTTTGTTAATGCTCAGTTAACTTAGCCAGCTAACGATGCAAACATTTGCTCCATCAAAGGCCCGGTGCAGACGTCGCGTCTACATAAGAGAGCCGATTAGCCTGAGTCGATCTGCGTGTAGTGAACCGCGAACCACAAGCGGCAGATTGCTCGACCCCATAACCTCTATAACTATGCGGGCGTGCCCATGATTACCCTGAAACTCAATGGTCAAGATCATCAACTCGATGTCACCGAGGACATGCCGCTGCTCTGGGCGATCCGTGACGTGGCTGGCTACAACGGCACCAAATTCGGCTGCGGCATGGGCCTGTGTGGCGCCTGCACCATTCATATCGACGGCGCGCCCGCGCGCAGTTGCATCACACCGATCGGCTCGGTGGTCGGCCAGAACGTCAGCACCATCGACAACTTGCACGCCGACCCGGTGGGCAAAGTCGTCCAGCAAGCCTGGCTCGACAGCGCCGTGGCTCAGTGCGGTTATTGCCAGGGCGGACAGATCATGTCGGCCACCGCGCTGCTGAAAACCAACCCGAACCCCAGCGACGAGCAGATTGAAGAGGCGATGGTCGGCAATATATGCCGTTGCGGCACCTACAACCGGATCAAGACCGCCATCCGCCAGGCATCCACTCACCTGAAGGAGGCCAAGGCATGAGCCAGCTACCGAATGATTTTGCACTAAGCAACCTCAGCCGCCGCGGTTTCCTCAAAGGCGTGGGCGCCACCAGTGCGCTGGTGCTGGCTGCCAGTTGGGGCTGGCAGGATGCATTGGCCGCCGAAAAAGAGCAGAAATTCGGTGCCGACGGCATGCCCAACGGCTGGATCGATGACCCGAAGGTTTACATCAGCATTGCCGCCGACGGCAGCGTGACGGTGATTTGCAATCGTTCGGAAATGGGCCAGGGCGTGCGCACCAGTCTGTCCATGGTGGTGGCCGATGAACTGGACGCCGACTGGGCACAGGTCAAAGTGCAACAGGCGCCGGGCGACGAAGTACGTTTCGGCAATCAGGACACCGACGGTTCGCGCAGCATGCGTCATTGGTACGAGCCGATGCGCCGTTGCGGTGCAGCCGCGCGGACCATGCTTGAGCAAGCCGCTGCCGAGCAATGGAAAGTGCCGGTCGGTGAATGCCATGCGCAACTGCACAAAATCATCCATAAACCGACTGGCCGTGAATTGGGCTACGGCGCGTTGGCCGCAGCAGCCAGTGCGCTGGCGGTGCCGGCACGCGACAGCCTGCGGCTCAAGCAGCCGTCGGAGTTTCGCTACATCGGCAAGGAAGGGACCAAGGCCATCGACGGTGCGGACATCGTTAACGGTCGTGCGGTCTACGGCGCCGATGTGCATTTCGATGGCATGCTTTTCGCCACCATCGCCCGTCCGGCGGTCTACGGCGGCAAGGTCAAATCCTTCGATGCCAGCGCTGCGATGAAAGTCCCTGGGGTGATCAAGGTCCTGCAAGTCGAAAGTCGTCCACTGCCGTCCGAGTTCCAGCCTTTGGGTGGTGTGGCCGTGGTGGCCAGCAACACCTGGGCGGCGATCAAGGGCCGCGACGCGCTGAAGATCGAGTGGGATGACGGCCCCAACGCCAGTTACGACTCGATCGCCTACCGCAAGGAACTCGAAGCCGCGTCGCTCAAGCCCGGCAAAGTGGTGCGCAACACCGGCAACATCGACCAGGCCATGAGTGCTGCCGACAGCACCCTTGAAGCTTCTTACTATCTGCCGCACCTGGCGCAATCGCCGATGGAGCCGATGGTCGCCATCGCCCGTTTCAAGGACGGTGTGTGTGAGGCCTGGGCGCCAAGCCAGGCGCCGCAAGTCACCCGCGAGCGGATTGGCGAGCGCCTGGGCATTCCATTCGATAACGTCACGTTCAACGTCACCTTGCTCGGCGGCGGTTTTGGTCGTAAGTCCAAGCCGGACTTCGTGGTTGAAGCGGCGATCCTGGCCAAGGAATTCCCGGGCAAAGCGGTGCGGGTGCAGTGGACCCGTGAAGACGACATCCACCACTCGTATTTCCACACCGTGTCTGCCGAGTATCTGAAGGCCAGTCTGAATAAGGACGGCTTGCCGTCTGGCTGGTTGCACCGTACGGTGGCGCCGAGCATCACCGCGCTGTTCGCGCCGGGGATGAACCATGAGGCGGCTTTCGAGCTGGGCATGGGCTTTACCAACATGGCTTATGCGATCCCCAACGTGCGCCTGGAAAACCCTGAAGCGGCGGTGCACACGCGGGTCGGCTGGTATCGCTCGGTGTCGAACATTCCCCACGGCTTTGCGATTCAGTGCTTTGTCGATGAACTGGCACATAAGGCCGGCCAGGACCCGCTCAAATACCAGATCAAGCTGCTTGGCCCGGACCGTCAGATCGATCCGCGTACCTTGAGTGAGGAGTGGAACTACGGCGAATCCCCCGAGCGCTATCCTATCGATACCGCACGGATGCGCACGGTGCTGGAAACCGCCGCCAAAGCCGCCGGTTGGGGGCGTAAGTTGCCCAAGGGCCGAGGCCTGGGCCTGGCGGTGCATTACAGCTTCGTGACGTATGTGGCGGCGGTGATCGAAGTCGAAGTCAAAGACGATGGCACGCTGATCGTGCACAAGGCCGACATCGCCGTGGATTGCGGCCCGCAGATCAACCCCGAGCGGATTCGCTCGCAGTTCGAAGGCGCCTGCGTCATGGGTCTGGGCAACGCGGTGTGGGGAGAGATCAGCTTCAAGGACGGCAAGGTCCAGCAGGATAACTTCCACATGTACGAGGTGGCGCGCATGTCCCTGGCACCGAAAGAAGTCGCCGTGCACCTGGTCACACCACCGGGCAATGTGCCGTTGGGCGGGGTCGGTGAGCCGGGCGTGCCGCCGATAGCGCCAGCGCTGTGCAACGCAATCTTCGCCGCCACCGGCAAGCGCATCCGTAACTTGCCGGTTCGCTATCAGCTGCAAGGCTGGCAAAAGGCTGAAGCCTGATGGACAGCGTCGATCTGAACGTCCTGCGCAGCGTGCTGGAATGGCGCCGCGCCGGTCAGCGGGTGATGTTGTACAGCGTGGTCCAGACCTGGGGCACTGCGCCCCGGGCACCTGGCGCCATGCTCGCCTTGCGTGGCGATGGCGTAGTGATTGGCTCGGTGTCCGGTGGCTGTGTCGAGGATGACCTGATTGCCCGGCTGCACGATGGCCGTATCCCGGCCGATGGGCCGCCGGTGCAGTTGATTACTTATGGCGTCACTCGTGAGGAGGCCGCGCGGTTTGGTTTGCCCTGCGGCGGCACGTTGCGCCTGACCGAGGAGCGCGTCGGCGATCCGGCGTGGGTCGCCCAATTGCTGGCACGCTGCGAGGCACATGAAATCGTGGCGCGCTCGTTGGATATAGCGACCGGTGAAGTGGTTTTGCAGCCGGCGAACAAGCACGATGTGCTGAGTTTTGACGGCAACACACTGCGCGCCATTTATGGCCCGCGTTGGCGATTGTTGTTGATCGGCGCGGGGCAGCTATCGCGGTATGTCGCCGAGATGGCGCGGCTGCTGGATTTCGAAGTGCTGATCTGCGATCCGCGCACCGAGTTCGTCTACGGCTGGGAAGAACAACACGGTCGATTCGTACCGGGCATGCCCGACGAAGCGGTGCTGACCATCCAGACCGACGAACGCACTGCCATCGTCGCACTCACCCACGATCCGCGCCTGGATGACATGGCGCTGCTCACGGCCCTGGACTCCAGGGCGTTTTATGTCGGGGCGCTGGGTTCTCGGGTCAACAGCCAGAAGCGCCGGGACAACCTGGCTCAGCTAGGCTTGTCCCAACAGGCCATCGAGCGTTTGCACGGCCCGATCGGCTTGCACATCGGCAGCCATACTCCGGCGGAAATCGCCTTGTCGCTGCTGGCCGAGATTGTGGCGATCAAGAACGGCATCGAGCTCAAGCAGAAGAGGCCGTTGCAGGAGGGCGTATGAGTGACTCCATTGGCGTTATCGTTCTAGCCGCCGGGCAGGGCAGCCGGTTTCGACAGGTAGCGGGTGACGATAAGGACAAGTTGCTGGTGGACTGCACCGCCCGTGATGGCATCACCGTGCACTCAGTGATCGAGCAGGTGCTGGTGAATCTGCCAGCCACACTCGAGAAGCGTGTGCTGGTCACCACCGCGGACCGCCCGCAAGTGATTCGCATGGCGCAGGCTTATGGTTGCGAGATTGTGCGAATCGAGACGACCGGCCTGGGCGACAGCATTGCGGCGGGAGTGGCGGCCTGTTCGCACCTCGGTGGCTGGCTGATCATGCTGGGGGATATGCCGTTTATCCTGCCGTCGAGCATTGAACAGGTCGTCGCGGCCATTGCGGATGACGCCATCAGCGTGCCGGTGCATGAAGGGCAATATGGGCATCCGGTGGGGTTCGGGCGAAGCTTCGGTCCGGGATTGATGGCGTTGACCGGCGATCAGGGCGCCAAGTCACTGTTCGCGCAGGCGAGGGTGGTCGAGGTGGCGGTGGAGGACCGCGGGGTGTTGTGGGATGTGGATGTTCCTGAGGCGCTGGTTTTTCAATAACGGTTGTCAGCGGGATTGCATTCGCACTTTCCTTGGAATAATCGGCTCTTCCTTTCGCCCATTCGTATTTATCGATGGGTGCCAGATATAAAACTCGTTATTCAGCGGGTTCTGTCCGACATACGATCATGTGGCGTGTGGTGTTCACAGTTGGGGTGAACATCCGGTCAGTACTCATTAGAAAAAAGAGCCTGCATGATAAAGCACTATATGGATGCGTCGGTCAGTGTCAGCCCTTTGGAGCTGGACGGTGATATTCAGGAGTTGGGAGCATTGGAGCGGGCATTAAGTTCTGCAGATGTTTTTCAACCTGTTCCGCGTTATGTCAAAACACTTCGGCAACTTAGAAAGGCGTCGCAAACAATTAGTTGTCATCGCGACGAGATCAAGTTCGGGGTCACTTTTGGAGAACGTTTGAAAGAACTGGGTGACGACTTCGGTTTGTCCCCGGAGCACTTTTCGGTCAACACCAGTGGCTCACCGCTGCTCGTCAAGGAGCAGGTCGGAGAACACCTGATTTCGCCCACTCACTTTGAAAACGGTGCGTATTTCAGCCACCCCCATGCCGATCATCAACTCGATCACTCGGCACAGGAGTTGCCTTCGATCAAGATTGGACAGTATGTGCGTTTTGGTCGTAACGCCGCGGTCAATGCCGGCGGCGATGTGGATATAGGCGATGGTGTCTGGCTATCGCCGGGAAGTCAGTTACTGCGTCAGGACCATGACCCGTATGGCCGGCTCTCCATCGGCTCGCGGACTGTCGCGATGACGCGCCTGCCACCGGTGCGACTGTGCGATTACGCATGGGTGGGGCGTGAAGCGATTGTGGGCTGGAACGCGGATTATCTGGGCAAGGCAAGCATCGTCGGAATCCGTTCCTTCCTCAATACATGGGTCGGCGACTATTCCATCGTTGGCGATCAGGGAAAGGTCCTGCAATACCTGCCGTTCAAGGCTCACCTCATGGAAACCTACCAGCCGTCGATCGAGCAGACGCTGCAAGTCAGCAATTGGGCCGCGATCAATTCGGACTGGTTGATGATCTACCGTGACAGCCCGAAGCGCGAGACGCCGATATTGCCAGCGCCACTGGCGGAGTATCTCGACACGCCGGGCAAAAAGTCCGTATTGCTGATTGCCCCATCCGATAACGCTCAGCTTCAAGCGTTCGGTCAGCACAGCCTGGATGTCATTTCCAGTTCCAGGCAGCCGTTTGCCCACCACTTGCAGTGGGCTCAGGACTACGGTCATAAGCAGCTCAGATTGCGCGCCGATCTGGATTTTTCGAGGTTGCCATTCGCCTCGGCCGGCGACTTTCACTATCGCCGTCGATTGGGTTACTCACTGATTGTCGCCAACAGTTCGCCTGTCGAGGCCGAGCCTTGCCGAGTCTATGTCAATGAACTGGCTCGGGTGCTGGCGACGCAGGCACTGTTGTTGGTGCCCATTACGGATGTGTTGCAGGCGCAACTGTCTGTGTATCAAGACTTGTTCCATCTGCAAGGGGAAGTCGAGTTCGACGGTGCCTCTTTCATGTTAATGAAGAAGATCTAACGGAGGCGTCAATGCCGTACTTATTACTTTCACTCGCTGCCGTGTTCTGGGGCGGTAACTATGTCGTCGGAAAGTTGATGGTGGTGGATGTTGATCCGGTGCTGCTGTCGCAACTTCGATGGCTGATTACCAGCGGTTTACTACTGCTGATTAACTATAAAGCCGTGATCGCCAGTTTGCCGGACGCCCGTAAGTCATGGTTGACCCTGGTTATGTTGGCGGTCTGTGGCCAAGTTATATTTCCGCTGACCTTGTATATCGGATTGCAATACACCAGTTCGTTGAATGCGGCGATTTACCTGTCGGCCACGCCGTGTCTGGTACTAGCCCTCAACCGTTTCGTTTTCGGTGATTTCATCTCCAGGTCGAACATGCTTGGGGTGGTCATCAGTACGGTGGGTGTGTTCTGGCTGGTGACGATGGGGCATCTGTCCGATTTGAGCTTCCTGGAAGGCTTCAACAAAGGCGATTTCTGGACCATGGCCTCGGCTGCCAGTTGGGCTGTCTATTGCTCCTTTTTGCGGACAAAGCCAAAAACCATCGCCGGCAATGCGTTCGTGACGTATTGCGCGGTGGTGGGGGCGCTTTGCCTGATTCCGTTCAGCCTGGGTATTTGGGCGTTGCGCCCTGATCTCACGTTCAACCTGGGGCAGGGCGCTGCACCGTGGCTGGGCCTGGCGTATCTGGTGATCTTCCCGTCCTGGCTGTCGTACTTGTTCTGGAGCAAAGGCATCGGTGAAATCGGTGCCACCCGTGGTGAGATCTTCACTCACTTGGTGCCACTGTCCGGTGGGCTGTTCAGTATCGTGTTCCTCGACGTGCAACTGCACGCCTATCACCTGGTCAGTCTGGTGCTGATCGTATTTGGGGTGATCCTCTGTTCCATTAAAAGGCGGACACCGGTGATATTGCGCACGGAGGCGGCTTGATGGACAGAATCATCGATTCGCTCGACCGTCACGGTGTGCGGTGGGTGGGGATTGTGCAGGGCAAGGGGGCATCGGCTACGGTCTGGCAGGTCGAAGATGCCGAAAGTTCTCAGGCGCTGGCTGTGCGATTCATGCGTAGCAAGCAATCCTGGGAGCACTTCAAAAGCAACTTGTCCTTGGTAGCGGTGCCGCTTGAAGCGCTTTCATTGATGACCTTTAATGTGCCGCTGCGGCCCGTACGGGATGCCGTGTGCATGGTGAGCGGTTTTGGTTACACGCATCGGTCGGTCAATGGTCTGCCCATGCCTCAGCGGTCCTCGCCGGACTGGTACTACAAAGGCAACGGCAAAGGGTTGGTGGCCGCTTCCCGGGCGATCAAATCACCGTGTCATGCCAGTGGCGCGGGAATCGAGATCGAGTATGCCTGTGTGTACCTCATCGATGACTGCCGAAACCCCCGCTATATCGGTTACACCTTGGCGGTGGATTTTTCTGACCCGGTGCTGCGTCACACTCAACCCGGGCTGGCCGGTCTCTCCAAGTTGCGCAATACCGCGTTGTGCCACGAGCTGGTGATCGCAGAACCACCGCGCTACTCAGTGGTGAGGAGTTCGATTGTCCGGCGTGGTGAAACCGTGTGGGACAAACAGTCGCTATTGGGGCTGGATCAGTTGATGTTTGCCAAACGTGAACTCGAAACCCTGTTGTTCCAGCATGAAGAGCTTTGCGAGCCCGGTACGGTTCACTATGTTTTGCTCGGTGCCTCATTAAGCACCGACAAGGATGCCTTTGAGTTGCAGCACGGTGACGTCATTCGGGCTAGCAGTCAGGAGGATGGACTGCAACTGTCCAATCTCTTCGAGGACGAGGTGGTGCGGCAATCGTGTAACTGCTGAGGGGGCCGGCCCGTTACCCTTCCGTCAGCGGTAGGCGGGCCGGTTTTTCGAAGTCCAGCACCCATTGCGCCAGCGCTCTGGGGGCTGGTTTGCCAGGGTGATCGAAAAACACGAATTCGGTGGTCAGCGAGGCATATGAACCACTCAGGAAATACGTTTGCACCTGTTCACTGCGGCAGCACGAATCGACCAGTGACAACGGCACCAGGGCAACGCCCACGCCGTTGATCACATTAGAAAACAACAGCGGATAAGAGCCACACTCGATGATTTTTTCCGGGGTGATGTTACCCATAATGAATAGTTCGTCGAGATTACGTTGCGAAGCGCTGCGCCGGCTGTTGACCAGGAACACTTGGCCGCTGAACGCTTTCAGGTCCTGGATGGCGGGGTGTGCTGCGCTGTAGATCAAGGCCAGCGGATCGTTGAACAGCGTTACCCGGCGATAATGCGAAGGTGCAAAGCCTGCGCCGACAATCACTGCGTCGAGCTTGTCGGCCTCAAGATCCTTGAGCAGCGACTGTGTATTACCAATGCTGACATCCACTGCCAGCCCGTCGGGATTGGCAACGATGCTTTGCAACAGATTCTGGCGAGTAATAGTGAGGTTTTCGATGACCCCCAAACGCACCCGTGTTTCGGTTTTTGTCTGGCTCAGGCTGGCTTGGGCGCGAGCAACCAGTTCGAGGATTTGTGAGGCGTAGGCATAGAGCTCCTTGCCCGGCGCCGTCATCGTGATACCGCGACCGGAGCGTTCGAACAGCTTGGTATCGAGCCGTGATTCGAGTGTCTTGATGCGGAAGGAAATACTGGATTGAGCTCGGTTTAACCTGATCGCAGCTTGTGTGACGCTGCCGTAGTCAACAATCGCTTTGAAAGCGTCCAGCTCAGCAATTTCCATAGTCTCGCACTCTTTGCTCCATAACGGGCCGAAGGCTTTCGGGCCGTGGCAGGACCTGGTTTGAGCCCTGCACCGCTCTATTCTGCACGTTGCACAGCTCTTTCGTAATACTTGCTTACAAATACTTAGGCGGATGTTTAGCGAGGAACGCAATCGCCTCGGCAATAAAGCGTTGCCAGGTAGCGACTGGCTTCAGTTTCTATGACAAAAAAAGCCCCGCCTGGGATCACCAGGCGGGGCTTTTTAGTGGCCGATGGAATCAGGCGAGGGGTTTAGGCTCGTGCTCTTTTTCCAGGGCCTGCTCGTGTTGCTGTACCGCTTCCTGAACGGAGCGCGGTGCTTCGTCGATCGCGGATTCAACCGGCTCGGCAGGGACTTCAGCGGCCGGGGCAGGGGCTGCCTCGACGACTTCAGCAACAACCGGTGCTGGCTCGGCAGCGGCCGGAGCAGCAGCGGCAGCCAGTTCGGCTTCCTTCTGCAGACGCTCGGCTTCACGCTTGCGACGACGTACTTCACGTGGGTCGTTCGGCGCACGGCCACTTGGGGTCAGAGCGCTGACAGGAGCGGCTTCGACCACGGGTGCAGCTTCGGCAACCACCGGTGCTTCAAGCAGCGGAGCAGGCTCGGCAGCCGCAACCACTGGCTCGGAGACCGTGGCTTCAGCCGCTGGGGCTTCAGCAACCGGAGCCTCAGCGACTGGCGCTGGAGCTTCGACAGCAACCGGTGGCTCGGCAACCCAGTTGAACGTGGTTTGTTCTTCACGAACTTCGCGAACTTCACGTGCCGGTTCAGCCACTGGTGCTTCAACGACAGGTTCTGCAGCAACCACTGGTTCGGCGGCAGCTTCAACTTCCGGCTGTGCTTCACGAACCGGGGCCACTTCGATCTCCGGAGCGGCGATGACTTCCACCGGCGTGGTCGCTTCAACCACTGGCGCTTCAACCGGAGCGGTTTCCAGAGTGGCAGCAGTAGCGCGTTCGGCTTGCTCGTTGGCTTGTGCTTCAGCAGGTGCGCTGATCACGGTGCTGGCAACGGCTGCGGTAACAGCCAGGCCGGCGGCCAGATCGGCAGCGCTTGGCGCTTCGGCGTTTTCAGCGGATTCGGATTCTTCCGAACCTTCGATCACGTTGCCGTTGGCATCGCGCTGACGCTCACGACGGTTGCTGCGACGACGCTGGCCACGGGAGCGGCGGCGTGGACGATCGCCTTCGGCGACTTCCTGACCGTCTTCCTGCAGTTGCTCTTCGTTGGTTGGCAGCTCTTCTTCGGCAGCGGCAGCGGCAGCAGCTTGCTCGGTGCGTGGTTGACGTTCTTCACGCGGTGGGCGTGGAGCGCGCTCTTCGCGGGGCTGACGGGCCGGACGCTCTTCAGCGGTGGCAGCGGCGGCCGGAGCGGCATCCAGAGGCTCGCGCAGTTCACGAACCGGACGCTCTTCACGATCGCCACGTGGCTTGCGATCTTCACGCGGTGCGCGCGGTGCACGTTCTTCACGAGGAGCGCGTGGTGCACGTTCTTCACGGGCTACTACAGGCGTTTCTTCGCGGGCTTCGCGTGGTTGACGCTCTTCGCGTGGCTCACGTGGTGCGCGCTCTTCACGCGGTGCACGTTCCTCACGAGGCTTGCGCTCTTCATCGCGGCGACCGTTACGGTTGCGGCTCTGCTGACGACCGTTGCGACGCTCTTCGTTGCGGGCAGGGCGCTCGGTGGTCGCTGGTTTTTCAACCACAACCGGAGCAACAGGCTCTTCCTTGGTTGCGAACAGGCTGATCAGCGACTTCACCAGGCCCTTGAACAGGCTTGGCTCAGGCGCGGCAGCTGGCGCAGCCACTGGCGCGGCGACGACTTCGGTCGGAACCGGAGCGTTGGCGCGGGCCGGTGCAGTCTTGACCGCGGCTTCCTGGCGAACCAGGGTGCGGGTCGCGGCGGCTGGCTGGACTTCTTCGACTTCCGCAGCGGCAGCAGCGATCTCGTAGCTGGACTGGTTGATGCTGGCTTCCGGGCTGTCATCGCGCAGACGCTGAACTTCGAAGTGCGGCGTTTCGAGGTGATCGTTCGGCAGAATGACGATGCGGGCGCGGGTGCGCAGTTCGATCTTGGTGATCGAGTTGCGTTTTTCGTTGAGCAGGAACGCCGCCACCGGGATCGGCACTTGTGCGCGAACTTCGGCGGTGCGGTCTTTCAGGGCTTCTTCTTCGATCAGGCGCAGGATCGCCAGCGACAGCGATTCAACGTCGCGGATGATGCCGGTGCCGTTGCAACGCGGGCAAACGATGCCGCTGCTTTCGCCCAGCGATGGACGCAGGCGCTGACGGGACATTTCCAGCAGGCCGAAGCGCGAGATGCGACCGACTTGCACGCGGGCGCGGTCGGCTTCCAGGCATTCGCGGACTTTCTCTTCCACGGCGCGCTGGTTCTTGGCAGGGGTCATGTCGATGAAGTCGATGACGATCAGGCCGCCGATGTCGCGCAAGCGCAACTGACGGGCGATTTCTTCGGCGGCTTCAAGGTTGGTCTGCAGAGCGGTTTCTTCGATGTCGCTGCCTTTGGTGGCGCGCGCCGAGTTGATGTCGATGGACACCAGGGCTTCGGTCGGATCGATGACGATGGAGCCGCCGGAAGGCAGTTCGACGACGCGCTGGAAGGCGGTTTCGATCTGGCTTTCGATCTGGAAGCGGTTGAACAGCGGAACGCTGTCTTCGTACAACTTGATCTTGCTGGCGTACTGCGGCATCACCTGGCGAATGAAGGTCAGGGCTTCGTCCTGGGCTTCAACGCTGTCGATCAGCACTTCGCCGATGTCCTGGCGCAGGTAATCGCGGATGGCGCGGATGATCACGTTGCTTTCCTGGTAGATCAGGAACGGCGCGGCGCGGTCCAGCGAGGCTTCTTTGATGGCGGTCCAGAGTTGCAGCAGGTAGTCGAGGTCCCACTGCATTTCTTCGCTGCTGCGGCCAAGGCCGGCAGTGCGAACGATCAGACCCATGTCGGCCGGTGCAACCAGGCCGTTGAGGGCTTCACGCAGTTCGTTGCGCTCTTCACCTTCGATGCGACGGGAGATACCGCCGGCACGTGGGTTGTTCGGCATCAGAACCAGGTAACGACCGGCCAGACTGATGAAAGTGGTCAGGGCGGCGCCCTTGTTGCCACGTTCTTCTTTTTCGACTTGAACGATGACTTCCTGGCCTTCGCTCAGGACGTCCTTGATGTTGACGCGGCCTTCAGGGGTTTTCTTGAAGTATTCGCGGGAGATTTCTTTGAGGGGCAGGAAGCCGTGGCGCTCAGAGCCGAAATCGACAAAGGCAGCCTCAAGGCTTGGTTCGATGCGAGTAATCCGGCCTTTATAGATGTTGGCCTTCTTCTGCTCGCGTGCACCGGATTCGATGTCCAGGTCGTAGAGGCGTTGGCCATCTACCAGTGCAACACGCAACTCTTCAGGTTGAGTCGCGTTAATCAGCATTCTTTTCATGTAGTACCGTCGGTTTCCGGGCTGCCGGAAACGGCGTTCGGCACACACGACTTCTCACGGTCGGTGTCAGGTGCGTCGGGAGTGGTTGGCCATTCCCGTGTCCAGCGATGTCCGACCAATTGGGCCGGTATCGCGACGTACGCGTCCTGCTTGCTGTGGCTACTTAAGCACTCAGTCAGGAGGAGGAATCAACCGGCGGCTGTGGACGAGATGAAGCGTCTTGATAAAGCCTATTGCTACACAGTCCAGCGGTTGTGCATCTCCACCCTACACGTATCCCTGATAATTCGGGTGCTGCCGCGCGCAGAATCCGCAGCGGGTTGGCATTTACCGTGAGCTCCGAAAGGGGAGGTCACGCATCATGGCTAATTTAGGCGTTGTTTCCGAAGCGTTCGCTCGGGGTCGTTTGCAGCTGACTGCACTTTGTGAACTGGCCGTGAATATTTGCTCGGAAGGCGAGTGAAAACTCTGCTTTGCGGCATGATTCAGGCCTTATGTCACCTGCGCTTGTTACAACTGCAAACTCTGCCGTTACGTAGCGAAAGCCCCGTAGGACGGCCTCTCGTCCTCGTGAATTGCGTTGGTCAGGGCCGGTTTTTGACCGTTAGTCCGCTGTCCAGGCCACTTTTGGCGGCGTTCGCGACTATAGCAGCAATGATTAAGTGCTTCAATTCCATAAAAAATTGTTATCATCCGCACCATGACGACTACTGCCCCTTCGACCCCAGGCGTACAACTGCTTGAGGTCTCGCCGGAATATGCCGGCCAACGTATTGATAACTTCCTTCTCGCTCGGCTCAAAGGCGTGCCCAAGACCTTGATTTACCGCATTTTGCGTAAAGGCGAAGTGCGGGTGAACAAAGGTCGGATCAAGCCCGAATACAAGCTGCAGGCGGGCGACATCGTGCGCGTGCCGCCGGTTCGCGTGCCTGAACGCGACGAGCCCGTGCCACTGGCGCAGGGGCTGCTGCAGCGGCTCGAGGCCTCGATTGTCTATGAAGACAAGGCGCTGATCGTGATCAACAAGCCCGCTGGCATCGCGGTTCACGGCGGCAGCGGCTTGAATTACGGCGTCATCGAAGCCTTTCGTCAGTTACGTCCCGATGCAAAAGAGCTTGAGTTGGTTCACCGCCTCGACCGGGACACCTCCGGCCTGCTGATGATCGCCAAAAAGCGCAGCATGTTGCGTCACTTGCACGCCGCATTGCGCGGTGATGGCGTCGACAAGCGCTATATGGCGCTGGTGCGCGGCAACTGGGCGACCTCGATCAAGCAAGTCCGTGCGCCGTTGCAAAAGAGCAATCTGCGCTCCGGCGAACGCATGGTCGAAGTCGACGAAGAGGGCAAGGAGGCGCTGACCGTGTTCAAGGTGCTGCGCCGCTTCGGTGACTTTGCCACCATGGTCGAAGCCAAGCCAATCACCGGTCGCACTCACCAGATTCGCGTCCATACTTTGCATGCCGGGCATTGCATCGCCGGCGACACCAAGTACGGCGATGAAGATTTCAGCAAGGAAATTCGTGATCTGGGCGGCAAGCGTCTATTCCTGCATGCCTACATGCTGACCGTGCCGCTGCCTGATGGCGGCGAGCTGAAGTTGCAGGCGCCGGTCGACGAGATGTGGGCCAAAACCGTGGAGCGATTGAGTGCGCCCATCTGATTACAAACTGCTGATTTTCGATTGGGACGGCACGCTCGCAGACTCCATTGGTCGGATTGTCGAGGCGATGCACGTGGCGTCCAGGCGCTCCGGCTTTCCGTTGCGCGATGATTTTGCGGTCAAAGGCATTATCGGTCTCGGGTTGCCGGAAGCGATTCGGACCTTGTATCCCGAGATCGGCGATGGCGAACTGATGGCTTTCCGTGACTATTATGCGGAGCACTACATCGCGGCGGAGGCTGTTCCTTCGCCGTTGTTCGAGGGCGTGCTTGAGTCGATGGAAGCGTTTCGTGCCGACGGCTATCACCTGGCGGTTGCCACCGGCAAGGCTCGGCGCGGGCTGGACCGGGTGCTGAAAGCTCACGGCTGGGAAGATTATTTTGATGTCACTCGCGCAGCCGATGAAACGGCCAGCAAGCCGCATCCGTTGATGCTTGAGCAGATTCTCGCCCATTGCGAGGTTCGCCCGGAGCAGGCGCTGATGGTCGGGGATTCGTCCTTCGATCTGCAGATGGCGCGCAACGCCGGCATGGATTCGGTGGCGGTCAGCTATGGCGCTCAATCGATTGAGGCGTTGCAGCAGTTCGAGCCTCGACTGTCCATTGATCGTTTTTCAGAATTGCGCGCCTGGCTGAGTCAGCGGGCATAACGGTTTTTTGCAGGGGTAAATGTCATGACCGACGAATGGAAAGCACCCGCCAAGGCGAGCGCAGAGAGCGGTGACGAAAAAAGCTGGAAGCTGCTGGAAACGACCCTGCTGGCCAGTGTGCAGGAGCATCGCCGGTCCCGTCGCTGGGGGATTTTCTTCAAGCTGCTGACCTTTGCATATCTGTTGTTTGCGTTGTTCTTGTTCTCGCCGCTGATGGATATGGAAAAAAGCGCCACTCGCGGTTCCGGTTACACGGCGCTGATCGATATAACCGGCATGATCGCCGACAAAGAGCCGGCGAGTGCAGATAATATCGTCAGCAGCCTGCGTAAAGCCTTCGAGGACAACAAGGTCAAGGGTGTGATCCTGCGGATCAACAGTCCGGGCGGCAGTCCGGTGCAGTCGGGTTATGTCTATGACGAGATCCGTCGTTTGCGCGGCCTGCATCCGGATACCAAGGTTTACGCGGTGATCTCGGATCTGGGGGCTTCCGGTGCCTATTACATTGCCAGTGCGGCAGATCAGATCTATGCCGACAAGGCGAGCCTGGTGGGTTCCATTGGTGTGACCGCGGCCGGTTACGGTTTCGTCGGCACCATGGAAAAGTTGGGCGTCGAGCGTCGTACCTACACCTCTGGCGAGCACAAATCATTCCTCGATCCGTTCCAGCCGCAGAAGCCCGAAGAAACTCAGTTCTGGCAGGGTGTGCTCGACACCACTCATCAGCAGTTCATCAGTAGCGTCAAGAAGGGGCGTGGCGATCGTCTCAAGGACAAAGATCATCCGGAGCTGTTCTCCGGGCTGGTCTGGTCCGGTGAGCAGGCGCTGCCGCTGGGCTTGATTGATGGTCTGGGCAGTGCCAGTTCGGTGGCGCGTGACGTGATTGGCGAGAAAGAGCTGGTGGACTTCACTATCCAGGAGTCGCCGTTTGATCGCTTCTCGAAAAAGCTCGGTGCCAGCGTGGCTGAGCATTTGGCGATGTGGATGGGCTTCCAGGGGCCGGCGTTGCGCTGATCGTTGGCTGCATAAGAAACCGGCCTGTGTGGCCGGTTTTTTTGTGCGCGCGCAGTCGGTTCAGGGTATTTGCAGGCCTTCAGCCAGCAACATGTCAACCAGGCGAATCAGTGGCAGGCCGATCAGGCTGGTGGCGTCAGGGCCTTCGGTGCTTTGAAACAGACTCACCCCCAATCCTTCAGCCTTGAAGCTGCCAGCGCAGTCGTAGGGTTGTTCGGCGTGCAGGTAGCGTTCGATGCGTGCTGCGTCGAGTGCGCGCATGTGCACGGTAAACGGCACGCAGTCCACCTGGCAGTGGCCGGTCTGGCTGTTGAGCAGTGCCAGGCCGGTGAGGAATGTCACGCTGGCTCCGCTCGATGCGAGCAGTTGTTCGCGGGCCTTTTCGAAGCTGTGTGGCTTGCCGATAATCCGCTCGCCCAGTACCGCGACCTGGTCCGAGCCGATGATCAGGTGGGCGGGATGACTGGCGGCAAGTGCGCGGGCTTTTTCTTCGGCGAGGCGTTTTACCAGTTTGATGGCTGACTCGTCCGGGCGATGGCTTTCGTCGATATCCGGCGAGCTGCAAGTAAACGGCAACTGCAGGCGGGCCAACAATTCCCGGCGATAAACCGAGCTTGAAGCGAGTAATAAAGGCAGCATGCGCATCTCCAAAGGGCAAGGGGCGAATTCTAGCGCAGGCTCAAGTGGCAGACAGGGCTGAATTTCCTTTGACATGGCTGGGGGCATCCCTATAATGCTGCGCCTATGTTGAATGACCCGATTCCACCTCACGTTGACCCGCGCAAATTGGCTGACCGTGGCACCACCCTTCAAGGTGAAATGCTGCTGGCCGATTTGGAGAGACTCTGCGACCCGCTTTCCGACAATGTCGGTACGGTGCAGGCTAAATTCGTTTTTGAACGAGATGAACGTAAGTCTGTGGTAATCCACAGCTTTATCGACACCGAAGTCAAAATGGTTTGCCAGCGTTGTCTTGAGCTGGTCACCCTGCCGATCCATAGCGAATGCAGTTATGCTGTGGTGAAGGAGGGTGCGAATACCCAGTCGTTGCCGAAAGGTTATGACGTGCTGGAACTGGGCGAAGATCCATTGGATCTGCAGTCACTGATCGAGGAGGAGCTTCTGCTCGCCTTGCCCATTGTGCCTGCTCATCATCCGGAAGAATGCCAGCAGCCGGCGGGAGCAGATGAGCCCGAACCGAGCGAGGACGAGGTAACGCGGTCCAACCCGTTCAGTGTATTGGCGCAGTTAAAGCGTGACCCAAACGTTTAGGAGTTAATCAATTATGGCTGTTCAGCAGAACAAAAAATCCCGCTCTGCCCGTGACATGCGTCGTTCGCACGATGCTCTCGAGGCTAGCACCCTGTCTGTAGAAAAAACCACCGGTGAAGTTCACCTGCGTCACCACGTATCGCCAGAAGGCGTATACCGTGGCCGTAAAGTGATCGACAAGGGCGCTGACGAGTAATCCTTGTCCGCTCAAGTCATCGCGATTGACGCAATGGGCGGGGACTTCGGTCCCCGCAGCATTGTTCAGGCCAGCCTTGCTTGTCTGTCAGCTACGCCCTCGCTGCACCTGACCCTTGTCGGTCAACCCTCCCTACTTGAAGAATTGATCGCTGGCCAATCGGCTGTGGATCGCTCGCGCCTGTCGATTGTGCCGGCGTCCGAAGTCATCACCATGGACGAAAAACCTGCCCAGGCCCTGCGCGGCAAGCCTGATTCGTCGATGCGCGTGGCGCTGGAGTTGTTGCGTGATGGCAAGGTCCAGGCGTGCGTCAGTGCCGGCAATACCGGTGCGCTGATGGCGTTGTCGCGGTTTGTGCTCAAAACTTTGCCGGGGATCGATCGGCCGGCCATGGTCGCCGCCATTCCGACCGAAAAAGGTTTCTGCCAGTTGCTCGATCTGGGCGCCAATGTCGATTGCAGTGCCGAGCATCTGTTGCAGTTTGCGGTGATGGGGTCTGTGGCGGCGCAAGCCTTGGGCGTTGTTCGCCCACGGGTCGCGTTGCTGAATATCGGCACCGAAGACATTAAGGGCAATCAGCAAGTCAAGCTGGCGGCGACCCTGCTGCAAAATGCGCGTGGCCTGAACTACATCGGGTTTGTCGAGGGCGACGGTTTGTACCGTGGCGAGGCGGATGTGGTGGTGTGTGACGGTTTTGTCGGTAACATCCTGCTCAAGTCCAGCGAAGGCCTGGCGACCATGATCGCCGGGCGCATCGAAGCCCAGTTCAAGAAAAATTTCGCGTCGAAACTGGTAGGCGCACTGGCGCTGCCGCTGATGAAGCGCTTGCAGGCCGAGCTGGCGCCGGCACGCCATAACGGCGCAAGTTTTCTCGGCTTGCAGGGAATTGTCGTGAAAAGTCATGGTTCGGCGGGGGTTCAGGGCTTCCAGAGCGCGATTCAGCGCGCCTTGATCGAGATCCAGGAAAACTTGCCGGAACGTCTTCATGGGCGCCTGGAAGATTTGTTGCCTTAGGCGTTTTCGTCAGACAATGCTTAAATGTGACCGCTCAGTTCAATGAGCCATCCAACTGTCAGTTTCTTGCGTTCCCCTGGCGGGACGTCAATTCTCCGACGACAAGATCATTAGGGGCTTGTTACATGTCTGCTTCCCTCGCATTCGTCTTTCCAGGACAGGGTTCGCAGTCCCTCGGCATGCTGGCCGAGTTGGGCGCGCAACACCCAGTGGTCCTTGAAACATTCAAAGAAGCTTCCGATGCTCTGGGTTACGACCTGTGGGCACTGACCCAGCAAGGGCCGGAAGAACTACTCAATCAAACCGATAAAACCCAACCGGCCATTCTGACCGCCTCGATCGCCTTGTGGCGTCTGTGGCTGGCTGAAGGCGGCGCGCGTCCGGCTTACGTTGCCGGTCACAGCCTGGGTGAATACAGCGCTCTGGTGGCTGCGGGCAGCCTGAGCCTGGGCGCTGCGGTGAAGCTGGTAGAGCGTCGCGGTCAATTGATGCAGGAAGCCGTTCCGGCCGGGCAGGGCGGCATGGCCGCTATCCTCGGTCTGGACGATGCTGACGTGCTGGCAGCCTGCGCTGAAGCGGCGCAAGGTGAAGTGGTCAGCGCGGTCAACTTCAACTCGCCGGGCCAGGTAGTGATTGCCGGCGCCAAGGCTGCGGTCGAACGCGCCATCGAAGGCTGCAAGGCGCGTGGTGCCAAGCGTGCCATGCCGTTGCCGGTCAGTGTGCCGTCCCACTGCGAGTTGATGCGTCCGGCCGCCGAGCGATTCGCTGAGTCGATCGCAGCGATCGACTGGCAGGCGCCGCAGATTCCAGTAGTGCAGAACGTCAGTGCCGACGTACCAGCCGATCTGGAAACCCTCAAGCGCGATCTGCTTGAGCAGCTTTACAAGCCTGTGCGCTGGGTCGAATCGGTCCAGGCACTGGCTGCCAAGGGCGCGACCCAACTGGTCGAGTGCGGTCCGGGCAAGGTTCTGGCCGGTCTGAACAAACGTTGCGCTGAAGGCGTGTCGACCTCTAACCTCAATACCCCAGATGCTTTCGCTGCCGCCCGTGCAGCGCTGGTCTGATCAAGGAGAAGCTTGCATGAGTCTGCAAGGTAAAGTTGCACTGGTCACCGGTGCCAGCCGTGGTATCGGCCAGGCTATCGCTCTGGAGCTGGGTCGTCAGGGTGCCATCGTTGTTGGCACTGCGACCTCCGCATCGGGTGCCGAGCGTATCGCCGCCACTCTGAAAGAAAACGGTATTCAGGGCACTGGCCTGGAACTCAATGTCACCAGCGACGAGTCCGTAGCGGCCGTGCTGGCGAGCATTCAGGAGCAGTTCGGTGCGCCGGCGATCCTGGTCAATAATGCCGGTATCACCCGCGATAACCTGATGATGCGCATGAAAGATGACGAATGGCATGACGTTGTCGATACCAACTTGAACAGTCTGTTCCGCCTGTCCAAGGGCGTTTTGCGCGGTATGACCAAAGCCCGTTGGGGACGAATTATCAGTATTGGCTCGGTTGTGGGTGCCATGGGCAACGCAGGCCAAGTAAACTACGCAGCCGCCAAGGCCGGTCTGGAAGGTTTCAGCCGTGCGCTGGCGCGTGAAGTCGGTTCGCGTTCGATTACGGTAAACTCGGTGGCCCCAGGGTTCATCGACACCGATATGACCCGCGAACTGCCCGAGGCGCAGCGTGAAGCCTTGCAGACGCAAATTCCGCTGGGTCGTCTGGGGCAAGCTCAAGAGATCGCGTCTGTGGTCGCTTTTCTTGCGTCCGACGGTGCGGCTTACGTTACTGGGGCTACAATCCCGGTGAACGGCGGGATGTACATGAGTTAAATGTGACGGATTGCTTCAAAAAAATGTCATACGAGCTGTCTAAAATCCGTTATAAAGCTGCAATCTATTTTATCGGCAGAGGGCCGCAGGGTTTGAGGAGTGAAGCTTTCAGTTGAAAAACTGAAAAGTCTTTCTATACACTTACCCACTGGCCAGCTGCCTGAATTTGTCCATTAGGAGTGAAAACAAGGTATGAGCACCATCGAAGAGCGCGTCAAGAAAATCGTTGCTGAGCAACTGGGCGTTAAAGAAGAAGAAGTGGTCAACACCGCTTCCTTCGTTGAAGACCTGGGTGCCGACTCCCTTGACACCGTTGAGCTGGTGATGGCTCTGGAAGAGGAATTCGAGACCGAAATTCCTGACGAAGAAGCTGAAAAGATCACTACTGTACAAGCAGCAATCGACTACGTTACCAGCCATCAGGCGTAATAGTTTTTAGTCGTCGCTCGCTGTCATGGAAAAACCGCACTGCCATCATGGCGTGCGGTTTTTTCTTTAGGCCTTGTGCGAAGTCGTCATTTGAAAAAAGGAGAGTGCTGTGTCGCGTAGACGCGTCGTAGTCACCGGTATGGGTATGTTGTCGCCACTGGGCACGGATGTGCCGAGCAGCTGGCAGGGCATTCTGGCTGGCCGCAGTGGCATTGGTCTGATCGAACACACCGACCTTTCTGCCTATTCCACCCGCTTTGGCGGCTCGGTAAAGGGCTTCAATGTCGAGGAATACTTGTCGGTCAAGGAAGCCCGCAAACTCGACCTGTTCATTCAATACGGTCTGGCTGCAGGTTTTCAAGCCGTGCGTAACGCAGGTCTTGAGGTTACCGACGCCAATCGCGAGCGTATCGGCGTGGCCATGGGCTCGGGTATTGGCGGTCTGACCAATATCGAAGACACCAGCCGCACACTGCATGATTCCGGCCCACGGCGGATTTCTCCGTTTTTCGTGCCTGGCTCGATCATCAATATGATTTCCGGTTTCCTGTCCATTCACTTGGGTGCACAGGGACCTAACTACGCCATCGCCACGGCGTGTACCACCGGTACGCACTGCATCGGCATGGCTGCGCGTAACATCATGTACGACGAAGCCGACGTAATGATCGCCGGCGGCGCCGAGATGGCCGCATGTGGTCTGGGCATGGGCGGCTTTGGTGCCTCCCGCGCACTGTCGACCCGCAATGACGAGCCGACCCGTGCCAGTCGTCCATGGGACAAGGGTCGTGATGGCTTCGTGCTGTCCGATGGTGCCGGCGCACTGGTTCTCGAAGAGCTGGAGCACGCCAAGGCCCGTGGTGCGACCATTTACGCCGAGCTGATCGGTTTCGGCACCAGTGGCGATGCCTACCACATGACCTCGCCACCGGCCGATGGCGCGGGTGCTGCGCGTTGCATCACCAATGCCTTGCGCGATGCGAAGATCAATGGTGATCAGGTGCAGTACATCAATGCCCACGGCACTTCGACCTCGGCTGGCGACCTCGCCGAAGCCTGTGCGATCAAATCGGTGTTCGGCGATCACGCCTACAAACTGGCCGTCAGTTCGACCAAGTCCATGACTGGTCACCTGCTGGGTGCGGCAGGGGCGGTCGAGGCGATTTTCAGCGTACTGGCAATCAACAGTCAGGTAGCCCCGCCGACCATCAACCTCGATGAGCCGGACGAAGGCTGCGACCTTGACTTCGTACCCCACACCGCGCGCGGCATGGATATCGACGTGGTGCTGTCCAACTCCTTCGGATTTGGCGGTACCAATGGCTCGCTGGTGTTCCGCCGGTTCGCTGACTGATGGACAGCTGGGTCGACGGTCAACCGGCTGACGCTTTGTCGCTGAAAGATCGCGGCCTGGCTTACGGCGATGGCCTGTTCGAGACCATCGCCGTCAAGGGCGGGCAGCCGTTGTTGCTGGATCGACATTTGTCGCGTCTGGCCGAAGGCTGTTCGCGCCTGGCGATTGCCGCCGATCATGAGCTGATCCGCGCGGAGCTGCTGGCCTATGCCGCCGCGCTGGGCGAGGGCGTGCTCAAACTCATTCTCACCCGCGGCGACAGCCTGCGCGGTTACGCCCCCGATCCTTCGGCCCAGGCCCGGCGCATTCTGCAAGGCAATCCTCCTGCTGCCTATCCGGCTGTGCATGCGAAGCAAGGCGTGCGCCTGTTCCCTTGTACAACACGGCTTTCCAAGCAGCCATTGCTTGCCGGTCTCAAGCACCTGAATCGTCTGGAGCAGGTTATCGCCCGTTCCGAATGGCAGGACACCGAGCATGCCGAAGGCTTGATGCTGGATCAGGTCGGGCGGGTGATCGAAGGTGTGTTCAGTAATCTGTTCCTGGTGCGCGATGGCGTGCTGGTGACCGCCGATCTCAAACGTTGTGGCGTGGCAGGCGTGATGCGTGCCGAATTATTGTTTCAAGCCGAGTCATTGGGGATCCCCACACAAATCACCGACATTACCCTCGAACAGCTGCAATGGGCTGATGAGGTCTTTGTCTGCAACAGCGTTTATGGCGTTTGGCCGGTGCGCGCCTATGCCGCACTGAGCTGGCCGGTTGGGCCGCTCACCCGTAAACTCCAAACCATTGCCCGTGCGCTACTGGATGCCTGATTCGTGAGACGTAAATTATTGCTGCTGCTGGAAACCGGACTGGTTCTGGCGGGGCTGTTGGCGGGCGCTTGCGCCTGGAAAATCCATTCGGCGCTGGAACAGCCGCTGAACATCGCCCAGGAACAGCTGTTGGAAGTGCCCAAAGGCACTACGCCGAACCGCACTTTCATTCGACTTGAAGCCGATGGCGTCATCAAGGACGCTTTCTGGCTGCGCGTGTACTGGCGCTTCAACCTGCCGGGTCAACCGCTGCACAGCGGCGAATACCGCATGGTTCCCGGCATGACAGTCGAAGGGCTGATCGACCTGTGGAAGCGCGGGGAAATGGTTCAGTACAGCCTGACGCTGGTCGAAGGCTGGAATTTCCATCAGGTCCGTGCAGCCCTGGCCAAGGATGAAAAACTCGAACAGACCCTCAACGGTCTGAGCGACAGCCAGGTGATGGACAAGCTCGGGCACGGCGGGATTTTCCCGGAAGGGCGCTTCTTCCCCGACACGTACCGTTTCGTGCGTGGCATGACTGACGTCGATCTGCTCAAGAAAGCTTACGACCGCCTTGACGAAGTCCTCGCCATGGAATGGAGTCAGCGTGCTGCCGACGTGCCCTACACCGAACCCTATCAGGCGCTGATCATGGCCTCGCTGGTGGAAAAGGAAACCGGTGTGCCGCAGGAACGCAGGCAAATCGCCGGCGTGTTCGTGCGGCGCATGGAGATGGGCATGTTGCTGCAGACCGATCCGACGGTGATCTACGGCTTGGGCGATCGCTATAACGGCAAGTTGACCCGCGCCCATCTCAAGGAGCCGACGCCGTATAACACTTACCTGATCGCTGGCCTGCCGCCGACTCCGATCGCGATGGTCGGCCGCGAGGCGATCCATGCGGCGTTGAATCCGGCGGACGGCAACAGCCTGTATTTTGTTGCGCGCGGTGATGGCAGCCACGTGTTCTCCGATGATCTGGACGCCCATAACAATGCGGTGCGGGAGTTCCAGCTCAATCGCCGTGCCGATTACCGCTCCAGCCCGGCACCGACTACCACGCCGCTGACGGAAGGTGCCCAGGCGCCGACCCCGGCGGCTTCGCCTGATACGGCGGCCGAAGACGTGCCACAAGTAGCGCCGCAAGACTCTGCACAAGAGCCTGCGCCAGCACCCGAGCGGGATGCTCCGGCGCCGCAAAGCCCGCAATGACTCTGATTAAGGACTGCCTGTGACTGGCTTGTTTATTACCCTGGAAGGCCCGGAAGGCGCCGGCAAGAGCACCAATCGCGAATACCTGGCCGAGCGTCTGCGCGCCGCCGGGATCGAGGTGGTGTTGACCCGGGAGCCGGGCGGCACGCCCCTGGCCGAGCGGATCCGCGACGTGCTGTTGGCGCCGGTCGATGAGGTCATGAACCCTGACACCGAGCTGCTGTTGGTGTTCGCTGCGCGAGCCCAGCACCTGGCCGAGGTGATCCGCCCGGCGCTGGCCCGTGGCGCGGTGGTTCTGTGTGATCGTTTTACCGATTCGACCTATGCCTACCAGGGCGGTGGTCGCGGTTTGTCGCTGGGGCGCATCGCGACCCTCGAAACGTTCGTCCAGGGTGATCTGCGCCCGGACTTGACGCTGATCTTCGATCTGCCGGTGGAAGTGGGCCTGGCCCGCGCCAGCGCCCGCGGTCGCCTGGACCGTTTCGAACTTGAAGGCCGTACGTTCTTCGATGCCGTGCGCAGTGCCTTCCTCGAGCGCGCCAAAGCGGATCCTGCGCGTTATGTCCTGGTGGATGCCGCTCAACCGCTAGCGCAGGTCCAGCAGTCTCTGGATGCCTTGCTGCCACGTCTGCTGGAGTTGACCCGTGGCTGAAGCCTATCCGTGGCAGGACAGTCTCTGGCAGCAATTGGCCGGTCGTGCCCAGCACGCCCATGCCTATTTGCTGCATGGCCCGGCCGGGATCGGCAAGCGTGCGCTGGCCGAGCGGTTGATGGCCAGTTTGTTGTGCCAGCGTCCGACCGCCCAAGGCGCCTGCGGTGAGTGCAAATCCTGCCTGCTGCTCAAGGCCGGTAGTCATCCCGACAACTACGTCCTGGAACCGGAAGAGGCAGACAAGGCGATCAAGGTCGATCAGGTGCGTGACCTGGTCAGCTTCGTGGTTCAGACCTCGCAGATGGGCGGTCGCAAAGTGGTGCTGATCGAGCCGGTCGAGTCGATGAACATCAACGCCGCCAACGCCTTGCTCAAAAGCCTTGAAGAGCCGTCCGGCGACACCGTATTGCTGCTGGTCAGCCACCAGACCAGTCGTCTGCTGCCGACCATCAAGAGCCGTTGCGTACAGCAGGCCTGTCCATTGCCGAGCGAAGCCATGAGCCTGGCGTGGCTGGCCAAGACGTTGCCGGACTGCTCGGAAGAGGAGCGCATTGAACTGCTGACCCTTGCTGCCGGTTCGCCATTGGCCGCGGTCAAATTGCAGGCCCAAGGCGTGCGCGAGCAGCGGGCGCTGGTGGTCGAGGGCGTGAAGAAGTTGCTCAAGCAGCAGCAATCGCCGACACAACTGGCCGAGGAATGGAAAACCATTCCCATGTTGCTGCTGTTCGACTGGTTCTGCGACTGGTCGAGCCTGATCCTGCGTTATCAGTTGACTCAGGATGAAGCGGGGCTGGGGCTGGCGGACATGCGCAAGGTGATTCAATACCTGGCGCAGAAAGCCGCTCAGGATAAAGTCCTGAATATTCAGGACTGGATTCTAGCCCAACGGCAGAAAGTGATGAGCAAGGCCAACCTCAATCCGGCGCTGTTGCTGGAGGCGCTGTTGGTGCAATGGGTATCCTTGCCTGCCCAGAGGTGACTTTGAGTATCCTGTCTCGCAAATACTGTTCCTTTTTGACGGCGTCTGTTGCCGTCATGCTGCGTTGCCGCTCCTCGCCATAGCGGGCTATGACTCGTCGCGGCGCCTTGCTTGACGACAACAGACACTCGTCAAAAAAGAACGTATTTGTGAGACAGGACACTAGACTCTGATCATCAGAAATGGAGGTCAGCATGAACGAACCCATCAGTCCGGGGCCGCGCAATGGCATTTTGTCCTTGACCATCAAGGACAGGTCCGTGCTCTACGCGGCCTACATGCCATTCATCAAGAACGGTGGCCTGTTTATCCCGACCAACAAGAGCTACAAGTTGGGCGATGAGGTCTTCATGCTGCTGCACCTGATGGACGAACCGGAAAAGATCCCGGTCGCCGGCAGGGTCACCTGGATTACCCCTAAAGGTGCCCAAGGCAACCGCGCCGCTGGAGTCGGCGTGCAATTCAACGAAGGCGATGACACCGCGCGCAGTCGAATCGAAACCCATCTGGCCGGAGCCCTGAAGTCCGACCGTCCCACTCATACGATGTAAGTTGCAGCCCTTTTATGCTTGTAGATTCCCATTGCCACCTTGATCGCCTCGACCTCACCGCCCACGATGGCTCCCTGGATGCCGCGCTCGACGCGGCTCGTCAGAGGGGAGTAGGGCACTTTCTGTGCATTGGCGTCAGCGTTGAGAACGCCGCCGATGTCAAAGCCCTGGCCGAACGCTACGACGACGTCGATTGTTCGGTCGGCGTGCATCCGCTGGACGTGCAGCCGGGTGCCGCTCCGGCGCTGGATTGGCTGTTGCGCGAACTCAATCATCCGCGGGTGGTGGCGATCGGGGAAACCGGCCTGGATTACCACTACGAACCGGAAGCGGCAGAGTTGCAGCAGGAGTCGTTCCGTCTGCACCTGCAAGCGGCGCAACAGACCGGCAAACCGGTAATCATCCACACCCGTGGCGCCCGGGCCGACACCCTCGAACTGCTGCGTGAGGCGGCGCTGCCCCAAGCAGGCGTTCTGCATTGCTTCACCGAAGACTGGGAGATGGCCAAGGCCGCGCTGGATATGGGTTATTACATTTCCTTGTCCGGTATTGTCACTTTTCGCAATGCCGATGCCTTGCGCGATGTGGCCAGCAAAGTGCCGGCCGACCGCTTGCTGGTGGAAACCGATTCGCCGTACCTGGCGCCGATCCCGTATCGCGGCAAACCGAACCTGCCGCAGTACGTGCGTGAGGTAGCGGAATTTCTGGCAATGTTGCGAGGCGAGCCCTACGAGCGATTTGCCGAGCAGACTACCGAGAATTTCAAGCGGTTATTTCCGTTGGCGCACGTCAGGGCATCGGCGTAACGTTGGAAAATGTCGCAACCTGTGGCGGGCTTTGCCCTTAAATTGCAGGCAAAAAAAACCCGGGTTCTGGGGGGTGAATCCGGGTTAAGACCATTAGGAGTAAAACAAAGGCACGCAATCCTTTGGTACCTTCATCGGCGCGACACTTGGGGGAGATGCCTCGCCGACAGTTGAAGTATTGATCAGTATCGCGCCGAGTCCAGTTTGGTTGGTCGGGTTTTTAAACAAATTTGGAATACGTGCGCTTCGGTTGAGTTCTCATCAACCGGCGAGGTCGCGTGAATTCATCAAGAAACACATATATGGTCGGATGATCCGTGCATTTTTGCGCAAGTTAGGCATAATACGCGGCTTCGAATTTTGACCCCTACAGACCTTTTCTTATGCATAAAGAACCTCGTAAGGTCCGTGAGTTTCGTCGCCGCGAGCAAGAAATTCTCGATACCGCGCTCAAGCTGTTCCTCGAACAAGGTGAAGACAGTGTCACCGTCGAGATGATTGCTGATGCCGTAGGTATCGGCAAAGGCACGATCTACAAGCACTTCAAATCCAAGGCGGAGATCTACCTGCGCCTGATGCTCGACTACGAGCGTGATTTGAACGAGCTGTTGCATTCCGCCGATGTCGATAAGGACAAGGAAGCCCTGTCCCGGGCCTACTTCGAATTCCGCATGCGCGATCCGCAACGCTATCGGTTGTTCGATCGCCTGGAAGAAAAGGTGGTCAAGGGCAACCAGGTACCGGAGATGGTGGAGGAACTGCACAAGATCCGCGCCTCGAACTTCGAACGCCTGACTCTGCTGATCAAGGGCCGGATCAGCGAAGGCAAGCTCGAAGACGTGCCGCCTTACTTCCATTACTGCGCAGCCTGGGCGCTGGTGCATGGCGCCGTGGCGCTGTATCACTCGCCGTTCTGGAGCAATGTGCTGGAAGATCAGGAAGGTTTCTTCCAGTTCCTGATGGACATTGGCGTGCGCATGGGCAACAAGCGCAAGCGCGATACCGACACTCCGAGCAGCTGAGCCATCCAGTTGTCTAATTGCGCCATGAGCCATGATTTAGCTACGTGGCGCAGTACCGCAGGAATATACTCAGGCATAGGGCTTGCTAAAACTTGATTTGTGAGTCAAGTTTTGCGCGTTCGAATCTTCTTTCGCCGGAGTGATCCATGATCGTTGACCGTCAAGGCAGGCGTTTTCGCAATTTGCGGATCAGTCTGACCTCCGCCTGCAACTACGCCTGTACCTACTGCGTGCCCAACGGCAAACGGCTGGTGGCTGCGCAGGATGAGTTGTCGGCCGAGGCGATGGCACGCGGCGTGGCCTATCTGATCGAAGCAGCCGGCATCGAGCGCCTGCGCATTACCGGTGGCGAGCCACTGGTCAGCCCCAAACTCGAAGCCTTCATGACTGCCGTCGGGCAGATGGGGCTGGCGGACATCAGCCTGACCACCAATGGCCAGCTGTTGGCGAAGAAGCTGCCGCTGCTGGTGGATGCCGGCATTCGGCGCATCAACGTTTCCCTCGATACCCTGGACGCCGGGGCTTTCCGCAGCATTGCCCGCGGCGGCGATCTGGCGACCGTGCTCGACGGCATGGCCCAGGCCGCGGCAGCCGGCATGAAGATCAAGGTCAATATGGTGCCGCTGCGTGGGCAAAACCTTGATCAGGTGATGCCACTGCTCGATTACTGCCTGGAACGCGGCTACGAGCTGCGCTTCATCGAGTTGATGCGCATGGGCCACCTGGCCAGTGATTCCAACGCCTTCCTGCAACAGTTCGTCAGCCTTCAGCAATTGCTGAGCCTGATCGGCGAACACTACGAATACCTGCAGGCCGACGCGCCGGTCGATGCCACGGCGGTGCGCTACGAGATTCCGGGGCAGGGCCACTTCGGCGTGATCGCCAACGAAAGCGTGCCGTTCTGCCGCACCTGCTCGCGGTTGCGCTTGTCGTCCACTGGCTGGCTGCATGGCTGCCTGTCGTCGAGTAATCGCCACTATGTCGGCGATCTGCTGGACAAACCTCGTCACCAGGCATTGCCGGCGTTGCAGCGACTGCTGGTGAAGGCTCTGGGGGACAAGCAGGAAGTGGCGTTCTCCGGTGGCGCGACCATCATGAAAATCATCGGCGGCTGATCGCGATCTGTAGCAGCTGCCTCGCTGGGGCTCGACAGCTGCTACAGCCGAACGCAGCCTTCGGCAGCTGCTACAAAGATGATCCTGGCATGAGCTGGCGCGGAAGCTGCATCCCTCGGCCATTCGCCGGTTTTCCGTCACCGGCTTCTGGAGGGAAGGATGCGTAGCCTGGTTTTGCTGCTGGCCGTTTTGGCGCTTGGTGGCTGCATGAATGTCAGCGATATGGCTGAAGGAACTCGCTACCACATGAGCGACGCGGGGCTGCTGGACCACAGCGACAGCCGTCGCGTGAATAACATCCGCATTCAGCCAGATTCGTTCATCTACATCGCCCAGGGCGCCTTCGCGCCGCCGGGCACTGCCTATCCGCGACCTAACGTGGTGGCCGAAGAAGCCTTCAACGGCTTTATCGAATATTTCCCGATGGTCCGCCGTGCCCGCGCGCCGGAAGGCCTCGACGCCGCCATGGGCGAAGCCCGTGCCGCCGGTGCCCACTACCTGCTCTATACACGTTTTGCCAAGGCCGACGACCGCATCGGCAACACGGACGAATTGATCGATCAGGAACGCTCGGATCGCCTCGGGATCGACAGTGGCGTCATACAGATCATGTTGATCGAGACCAGCACCCAGTATTTGATCGATACTGCACGTATCAAGAGTCGTGGCGGTTTACTGACGTTCCACGATAACAAACCAGAAGATCTGCTGGGCCCGCCGCTGGAGCAATACGCTCGTAGTCTGCTGGGGATCAGCGACCAGTAATTCAAAGGAGAACGCCATGAGTGGCCCGCAAAAAGCCAATGACCTGTTGGGACAAATCCCCAAAACCAAAGGCTTGCCACCGGTCCACTTGTGGAACCCCGACTTCTGTGGCGACATCGATATGCGCATCGCCCGCGACGGCACCTGGTATTACCTGGGCACGCCGATCGGGCGCAAGCCGATGGTCAAGCTGTTCTCCACCATCATTCGCCGCGACGGCGATGATTACTTTCTGATTACTCCAGTCGAAAAGGTCGGCATCAAGGTCGACGACGCACCGTTCGTGGCGATTGCCGTGGAAGTCGAAGGCGAGGGTGAGGCTCAGGTCTTGCGCTTTACCACCAACGTCGATGAAACCACCGACGCCGGTGTCGAGCACCCCATGCGCGTGGTGATCGACCCGGTGACTCAGGAACCCGCCCCGTACGTGCATGTGCGCAGCAACCTTGAAGCGCTGATTCACCGCAATGTGTTCTACCAATTGGTAGAGTTGGCCGTGAGCCGTGAGATTGACGGGCAGAGCTGGCTCGGTGTCTGGAGCGGTGGCGAGTTTTTCCCGATCGGACTTGAGCCGTAAGCGCTGAACCCGAGAAACGAAACGGCCCGTTATTGCAACGGGCCTTTTTTATGGGCTTACAAACCCTTGCTCTTGAGCCGGGCGGCATGTTCTAGGTAGAGCATCACCGGGCTCACGTTCCAACTGTTGATCCCGGCCATCTGGTTGACTGCATCAAAGTGGTCCATGGGGTAATCCGAGCGGATCACTTTGCCCAAATGAGAGCTGTAGCGGCCGACCAGCCCATCATTGGCGTGCTTCTCTTTATAAAATAACTGCGACAGCACTTTACAGTTCAAATGGGTCGGGTCGAGGAGTTGCAGGCTTTGAAAGTTCTGCACGATCCCGCTCCAGGAGTAGTAATACACGCCGTTCTCAACTTCGTTGCCTTCCCCGCCCCAAACCTTTGGCAACCCTTGCGGGTACTTGCGATTGAAGGCGGCCAGGCCTGCGCTGGTCAGCGATTCGAACGCCGCTTGAGGGTCGATGGGGTTTTCCGGGTGGCCGCTGATCAACGAAATGAAGGTGCCGACTGCGCCTAACAGGGCTAATACCAAGGCTTCGGGTAATTCTCCGGGTGTCAGTGCCTTGTGTAGTTGGTCGGCAATCTCGGAGCCGTGGTTAGGGCAACTGACCGAGGTGACCGACGCAACCTTTTCCGGGTACAGGGCTGCGACGTAGCGTGCCGCCAGCGGACCTTGGCTATGGCCGATCAGATTGACCTTGGCGGCGCCCGTTTCCCGCAAGATGCGATCGACGTGTTCGAGCAGTTTTTCACCACGCTCCTCATTGCCGTTGACGGTTGGAATATTCACGGCAAACACCTGGGCACCGGCACGTTCCAGGGCTTCCTCGATTTCGAAGAAGTACGGATAACCGGCGATTCTGTCGAAGCCGAAAAGACCGTGAACCAACACAATGGGGTATTTCGTAGACGCATCCATGTCCATGTTCATACCTGCGATAGCGGATTTTAGTGAGGTTGTCTGATCTGTTGCGGGCTAACCGTAGTTTACAAAGTGGGTGGGTTCAAAGCGCCGGGGGGAGTAATCGGACGAACAGTCATGCCTGTGTTGGCAAGGACTCCAGAAAAATCCAATTGACACCCAATCATATGATGATTAGCGTGGGCATCCATCGCGAACGGCTTTTGTGTCGTTTCATTTTTTTTCACCGGGCGGTGAGGTACCCATGTCCAGCAGTTTTCACGCGTCGACGGTTGATTGGCTGGGGTGCTGGATTGCCGCTGGCCAGGTGAAGCCCGGTCAGACCATCAAGGTTGAAGCCGACCTGGGCGAGCAGCTTGGGGTCAGCCGTACGGTCATCCGCGAAGCGATCAAAACCCTGGTGGCCAAAGGCATGCTCGAAGTCGGGCCGAAGGTCGGCACGCGGGTGTTGCCGGTACGGCGCTGGAACCTCTTCGATCCACAAGTCGTCGGCTGGCTGTCGCGCAGCGGTTTGCCGGAAAACTTCGTCGACGACTTGCTTGACCTGCGCCGCACCATCGAACCGATGGCGGTGCGTTGGGCCTGCGAGCGCGCAACAGTGGAACAAGTGCAAGCGGTGCTTCAGGCCTACAACGCGCTGGAACGAGCCGTAGACAGCGGCATCGATTACAACCGCGCCGACCAGTTCTTCCACGAGTGCATCCTCGCCGCCAGCCACAATCAATTCATCGAACAAATGGTCCCGGCCCTCGGCGCGCTGCTGGCGGTGTCGTTCGAAGTGTCTGCCGCCGACCCGGACGAACTACGCCGAACCTTGCCGATTCACAAAGACATGGCCGACGCCATCGCCGCCCGGGATGCCGCGCGGGGTGTGTGGGCCTGCATGACCCTGATCGATAACGCCGACCTGGCGATCAAACGGTTTTACCCCCAAGTCATGGCCGACAAGAAGGCAAGCTGACCAGGCTCGCTCCCACATAAAAGCAATAAAAAGGAGGTTTCATGACGTGGACTGCGGTTACCGAACACCGTGCGCGACTCGGTGAAGGTCCGTTCTGGGATGCACCGACCCAGGCGCTGTACTGGGTTGATATCGCCGGCCAACAGGCGCTGCGACTGATCGGCGCCAATGTGGAAATCTGGCAGATGCCGGAACACGTGTCCGCATTCATCCCCTGCGAAAGTGGCGATGCCTTGGTGGCATTGAGCAGTGGGGTTTATCGGCTGGACCTGAACTCTCCCGGCCTGGAACCTCGGCTGACCTTGCTCTGTGTGGCTGATCCGCAACCCGGCAATCGCGCCAACGAAGCCCGCTGCGATGCCTTGGGCCGGCTCTGGCTGGGCACCATGCAAAACAACATTGGCGAGCAGGGCGAAGACTTGCCGATCGTGCGCCGCTCCGGTGGCCTGTTTCGCATCGACCGCGATGCTCGGGTCACGCCGCTGCTTCGAGGGCTCGGCATCCCCAACACATTGCTATGGAGCGACGACGGCACGACCCTGTATTTCGCCGACAGCCTCGACGGCACGTTGTACCAACATTTCATCCATACCGACGGCAACCTCGACACCGCCTACGTCTGGTTTGGCCCCCACGAACGGGGTGGCCCCGACGGCTCGGCGATGGATGCCGAGGGCTATATCTGGAACGCCCGCTGGGACGGCAGTTGCTTGCTCAGGTTGAGCCCGGACGGTCATGTCGATCGGGTGATCGAACTGCCTGTCAGTCGCCCCACCAGTTGCGTGTTTGGTGGCGAAGACTTCAGAACCTTGTACATCACCAGTGCGGCGAGCCCGCTCAACCATCCATTGGATGGTGCGGTGTTGTCGGTTCGAGTCGATGTACCCGGAAAACCTTGTCAGAGATTTGCTGGTTAAATCCCAAAATATGGGATGTAAAATTATATATTGAGATTTGTTGGTGGCCGGGTTTATAGTCGGCCCCATCAGTTACACGCACTCACACTTAAAAAAACAAAATAGGTGAAGTGATGCAGCGATATTCCACCGTCCTCCCTTGGGTCGACAGTGCTTCAGGCCGCCCCGGCGCCCGGGCGTTTGCACGCCTGCCTGCCTATTCCAAAAAGCCTTTTGACCGGACATCGACAGATGTCCGGTTTTCGTCGTGCCCTCGAACAGGAGTGTTGATCCATGGCTGAACCCCTTTCCTTGCCACCGGTGCCCGAACCGCCGAAGGGTGAGCGCCTGAAAAACAAGGTCGTGCTGTTGACCGGCGCCGCTCAGGGGATCGGCGAAGCGATTGTCGCGACCTTTGCGTCCCAGCAAGCCAAGCTGGTCATCAGCGATATCCAGGCCGAGAAAGTCGAAAAAGTCGCGGCGCATTGGCGTGAACAAGGCGCGGATGTGGTGGCGATCAAGGCCGACGTATCGCGCCAGCAAGACCTGCACGCCATGGCCAAGTTGGCCATTGAGCTTCACGGTCGCATCGATGTGCTGGTCAACTGCGCTGGGGTCAACGTGTTCCGCGACCCGCTGCAAATGACCGAGGACGACTGGCATCGCTGCTTCGCCATCGACCTGGACGGCGCTTGGTATGGCTGCAAAGCCGTGCTGCCGCAGATGATTGAGCAGGGCATCGGCAGCATCATCAACATCGCCTCGACCCATTCCACTCACATCATTCCCGGCTGCTTCCCGTACCCGGTGGCCAAGCATGGCTTGCTCGGGCTGACCCGCGCTTTGGGCATCGAATACGCACCCAAGGGCATTCGCGTCAACGCCATCGCGCCGGGCTATATCGAAACCCAACTGAACGTCGACTACTGGAACGGCTTTGCCGACCCTCATGCCGAACGTCAACGGGCCTTCGACTTGCATCCACCGCGCCGCATCGGTCAGCCAATCGAAGTGGCGATGACCGCCGTGTTCCTGGCCAGCGATGAGGCGCCATTCATCAACGCTTCGTGCATCACCATCGATGGTGGTCGTTCGGTCATGTACCACGACTGAATAATTTGGGTTTCAGGCGCAAAACTACACCTGAAATCCAATCATCATACGATATGACTATTGTCTGCATGTTTCGACCGCTGTATTGGCTTTCAAATAACGCTCAAAAAAAATAACAAGGAGTCAGCTTATGAAACGTCGTCGTGGGATCCGTTCCCTGTGCTGTGCCGCTTTGGCGGTCACCGCGGTCAGCCTGAGCAGTACGTTGCTGGCGGCCGAGGAAGTGAAGATCGGTTTTCTGGTCAAGCAAGCCGAAGAGCCCTGGTTCCAGACCGAATGGGCCTTCGCTGAAAAGGCCGGCAAGGACAAGGGCTTCACCGTCATCAAGATCGCCGTGCCTGATGGCGAGAAAACCCTTTCGGCCATCGACAGCCTGGCAGCGAACGGCGCCAAGGGCTTCGTGATCTGCCCGCCGGACGTCTCCCTGGGCCCTGCGATCATGGCCAAGGCCAAGCTCAATGGTTTGAAAGTGATCGCTGTCGATGACCGTTTCGTCGATGCCGGCGGCAAGTTCATGGAAGACGTGCCGTACCTCGGCATGGCAGCTTTCGAAGTTGGCCAGAAGCAGGGCGCCGCCATGGCCGCCGAAGCGAAAAAACGCGGCTGGGACTGGAAACAAACCTATGCGGTGATCAACACCTTCAACGAACTCGATACCGGTAAGAAACGCACCGACGGTTCGGTTAAAGCCCTGGAAGACGCCGGGATGCCGAAAGACCACATTCTGTTCTCGGCCCTGAAAACCCTCGACGTACCTGGCAGCATGGACGCCACCAACTCGGCGTTGGTGAAGCTCCCGAGCGGGGCGAAAAACCTGATCATCGGCGGGATGAACGACAACACCGTGCTGGGCGGCGTGCGCGCCACCGAAAGCGCCGGTTTTGCCGCCGCCAACGTAATCGGTATCGGCATCAACGGCACCGATGCCATCGGCGAACTGAAGAAAGCCAACAGCGGCTTCTTCGGCTCGATGCTGCCGAGCCCGCACATCGAGGGCTACAACACCGCCAGCATGATGCACGAGTGGGTCACCACCGGCAAAGAACCGCCGAAATACACCGCCATGGACGACGTGACGCTGATCACGCGCGACAACTTCAAGCAGGAACTGGAAAAGATCGGCCTGTGGAATTGAGGGTCGGTTGATTTCATTGGTGGCCCCGGCGACGGGGCCGCCTGATCGGTGTGATGAGGTGGGTTATGCACGCACACGTACAAACAGATGAACAGCGCATTGGCGGCAGCCTGCGCTTCAACGGGATCGGCAAAACCTTTCCCGGGGTGAAGGCGCTGGACGGCATCAGTTTCGTCGCGCATCCGGGGCAGGTCCATGCCTTGATGGGCGAGAACGGCGCCGGTAAATCCACGCTGCTGAAGATCCTCGGCGGTGCTTACACGCCGAGCAGCGGCGACCTGCGGATCGGCGAGCAGACGAGGGTCTTCAAATCCACTGCCGACAGCATTGGCAGCGGGGTCGCGGTGATCCATCAGGAGCTGCACCTGGTACCGGAAATGACCGTGGCCGAAAACCTGTTTCTTGGGCATCTGCCGGCAAGTTTCGGCCTGATCAATCGCAGCGTTTTGCGGCAACAGGCACTGGCCTGCCTCAAAGGCCTGGCCGATGAAATCGATCCGCAAGAGAAAGTCGGGCGCTTGTCCCTCGGTCAGCGGCAACTGGTGGAAATCGCCAAGGCGCTGTCCCGTGGCGCGCATGTGATTGCGTTCGACGAACCCACCAGCAGCCTGTCGGCGCGGGAGATCGATCGCTTGATGGCGATCATCGGTCGTCTGCGCGACGAAGGGAAAGTGGTGCTCTACGTCTCCCATCGCATGGAAGAGGTCTTCCGCATCTGCAACGCGGTAACGGTGTTCAAGGACGGTCGCTTCGTGCGCACCTTCGAGGACATGAGCGCGCTGACCCATGACCAGTTGGTGACGTGCATGGTCGGCCGCGACATTCAGGACATCTACGATTACCGCAGCCGCCCGCGTGGCGCGGTGGCGCTCAAGGTTGACGGTTTACTGGGGCCGGGTTTGCGTGAACCGGTGAGTTTCGAGGTGCACAAGGGCGAGATTCTGGGACTGTTCGGCTTGGTTGGCGCGGGCCGCACCGAGCTGTTTCGCATGCTCAGCGGACTTACCCGCAACACGGCCGGACGCCTGGAGTTGCGTGGACATGAACTGAAACTGCGTTCACCGCGCGATGCCATTGCGGCGGGGATTCTGCTGTGCCCCGAGGACCGCAAGAAAGAGGGCATCCTGCCACTGGCCAGTGTCGCCGAGAACATCAACATCAGTGCTCGTGGCGCTCATTCCACCTTCGGTTGCCTGTTGCGCGGGCTGTGGGAAAAGGGCAACGCCGACAAGCAGATCAAGGCGCTGAAGGTGAAGACGCCCAACGCGGCGCAGAAAATCATGTACCTGTCCGGCGGCAATCAGCAGAAGGCGATTCTCGGTCGCTGGCTGTCGATGCCGATGAAAATCCTGCTGCTCGATGAGCCTACACGCGGCATCGACATCGGTGCCAAAGCCGAGATTTACCAGATCATTCATAACCTGGCCGCCAGCGGCATCGCGGTGATCGTGGTGTCCAGCGACCTGATGGAAGTCATGGGCATTTCCGACCGCATCCTGGTGCTCTGCGAAGGCACGATGCGCGGCGAACTGACCCGCGAACACGCCAATGAATCCAACCTGCTGCAACTGGCTTTGCCACGCCAACGCGCTGCCGACGTGGCGAACTGAGAGGTGACTATGACCATCCAAAACAACGCTCTGCCAACCCCGCGCAAACCGCTGGACCTGCGACGCTTTCTCGATGATTGGGTAATGCTGCTGGCGGCCGTCGGGATCTTCGTGCTCTGCACCTTGCTGATCGACAACTTCCTGTCGCCGCTGAACATGCGCGGTCTGGGCCTGGCGATTTCCACCACCGGGATTGCCGCCTGCACCATGTTGTATTGCCTGGCGTCGGGGCACTTCGACTTGTCCGTGGGCTCGGTGATTGCCTGCGCCGGCGTGGTCGCGGCGGTGGTGATGCGCGACACCAACAGCGTGTTCCTCGGCGTCAGTGCGGCGCTGGTGATGGGGCTGATTGTCGGGCTGATCAACGGGATCGTGATCGCCAAGCTGCGGGTCAATGCATTGATTACCACACTGGCGACGATGCAGATCGTTCGTGGCCTGGCTTACATTTTTGCCAACGGCAAAGCGGTGGGCGTGTCCCAGGAGTCATTTTTCGTCTTCGGTAACGGCCAGTTGTTCGGTGTGCCGGTGCCGATTCTGATCACCATCGTATGCTTCCTGTTTTTCGGCTGGCTGTTGAATTACACCACCTACGGGCGCAACACCATGGCCATCGGTGGCAACCAGGAAGCGGCGTTGCTGGCTGGGGTAAACGTTGACCGAACCAAGATCATCATCTTCGCCGTGCACGGGGTGATTGGTGCATTGGCCGGGGTGATTCTGGCGTCGCGCATGACCTCGGGTCAGCCGATGATTGGCCAGGGTTTCGAGCTGACAGTGATCTCGGCTTGCGTGTTGGGCGGGGTGTCGCTGAGTGGCGGGATCGGGATGATTCGGCATGTGATTGCCGGGGTGCTGATTCTGGCGATCATCGAGAATGCGATGAACCTGAAGAACATCGATACCTTCTATCAGTACGTGATTCGCGGTTCGATCCTGTTGCTGGCGGTTGTGATCGACCGACTGAAACAACGCTGATTTTCCCTGGGGGAGCGGGATGTCCGGCACATGGATACTGGATGTGCCGACGCCTTCGCGGGCAAGCCTCGCTCCTACAGTACCGCGCAGATCCCCCTGTAGGAGCGAGGCTTGCCCGCGAAAGCGGTCTGTCTGTCACACAATCCAGCCACAAAATATCCCTTGCTCGCCCTAATCCCTTTCGGTTATCACTTTGTACATGGTTAGACAGGTACGATTTGACAAGAAACAACGGGTTATCGATGAGCTTGTCCGGCGCATCGAAAGCGGCCTCATGGAGGACGGCTTGCTATTGCCGGGTGAACATCAGTTGGCTCAAGAATTCAAGGTCAGCCGCGGCACGCTGCGTGAAGCCCTGGCCGAACTGAAACGGCGTCACTACATCGCCACGCAAAGCGGAGTCGGTTCCATCGTTACTTACGACGGCGTAGTGCTCGATCAGAGCAGCGGCTGGGCTCAGGCGCTGGCGGACAGTGGGGCGTTGATCAATACCGAAGTGCTGCGGCTGGAGGCGGTGACTCGGCCTGACCTGCTGTCGCGGTTTGGCACCGATCAATTCATTACCCTCGACCGTCGCCGGCGCGCCACCGACGGCACGCTGGTGTCTCTGGAGCGCGCGTTGATGCCCGCGACCGGAGGCCTGGAAGGCCTGCCGCGAGTGGGACTGATTGATAACTCCCTGACCATCACGTTGGCTGCCTACGGCTATGTCGGCGAGCACGGCGATCAGTGGATCGGTGCTGAACCCTTGAACACCGAAGACGCCGAACTTCTCGGGCGCCCGGTCGGCACGGTATTTCTCAAGGCCCTGCGCACCACCTACGACCGTCAGAACCGTTTTATGGAGCAGGTCGAAAGCCTGCTCGATCCGGTGCACTTTCGCCTGCATTTGCAGTTTGGAGCTCCAAAATGACCGCGCTCAACCGTGCCCTCGGCGCGTTCTATGGACTGGCCCTGGGCGATGCGCTGGGCATGCCGACCCAATCCCTGAGCCGCGCCGAAATCAAGGCGCGCTTCGTTGAAATTACCGATCTGCAAGACGCCGGCCCCAATCAACCGATTGCCGCGAACTTGCCCAAAGGTTCGATCACCGACGATACCGAGCAGGCGATTCTGGTCGCTCGGTTGTTGATCGAGGGCGAGGGCCGGATCGAACCGGCGGTACTGGCCCAACGATTGATCGAGTGGGAAGCCGGGATGCAGGCCAAGGGCTCGCAAGACTTGCTCGGCCCTTCGACCAAACGCGCGATCGAAATGATCCTCGCCGGCCACTCGCTGGAAGAGGCGGGGCGCTATGGCTCCACCAATGGCGCAGCGATGCGCATCACCCCGGTGGGGATTGCGGCCGATGTTGCCGATCCCGAGCGTTTCATCCGTGCCGTGGTGCAAGCCTGTCAGGTGACCCACAACACCACGCTGGGGATTGCCAGTGCGGCGGCGGTGGCGGCAGTGGTTTCCGCCGGGATCAACGGCATGGACCTGGGTGAGGCGTTGAACCTCGGCCAGCAATTCGCGCAGCAGGCAGAAAGTCACGGCCACTGGGTCGCCGGCGGGCGCATCGCCTCGCGCATCAGTTGGGCGCGGAGCATCGGCATCGACAGCGACAAGGCGTTGCTGGCGGATTTGCTGTACGACGTGATCGGCACTTCGGTGGCCTCACAGGAATCGGTGGTGGTGTCTTTTGCGCTGGCCCAGCAAGTGGCCATCGGCGAGATGACGGCCTTCGAAGCGCTGTGCATGGCCGCGAGCCTGGGTGGTGACACCGACACCATCGCGGCGATGCTCGGCGCCATGCTCGGGGCCTGTCTGGGGCTTGAGAGTTGGCCGGTGGCGATGATCGAGCAGGTTAAAGCGGTTAACTCGTTGGAGTTGGAACCGTTGGTAAAAGGTCTGTTGGCTTTACGTTGACTGGACTGGCCCCATCGCGGGCTGCCCGCGATGAATACGCCGCATACTTGAATTTTTCACCCGCAATGGAATGCACAAACACGGGCAGGACGGTCGGCTGTTGTTTTGTCCTCCGAGATTGCCCACAACCACAATAATGGCAAGGAGCATCTTTCATGAGTTCATCGAGCGCCGGGCAAAGTTCCGGGCAAAGCGCCGGACAACTGGAAACCCGTGGTATAGAACCGGTACCGGAGGGGGAGTGCAACGGTCATCCGCTGCAACTGTTCTGGGTCTGGTTTGCGGCCAACATTTCCATTCTCGGCTTGCCGTTGGGTGCCACGCTGGTGGCCTTTCGCGGCCTGGCGATCTGGCAAGCGATCATCGTCGCGATCCTTGGTGCCGCCGGTTCTTTCGCGGTGGTCGGGATCATCTCCATTGCCGGTCGTCGTGGTCGCGCACCGAGCCTGACGCTGTCGCGAGCGATCTTCGGCGTACGCGGCAATATCGGCCCGACGCTGGTCTCGCTGATGTCGCGTCTGGGCTGGGAAACCGTTAACACCACCACCGCCGCCTTCGTCTTGCTGTCGCTGTGCTCGATAGTGTTCGGCTCGCCGGTGGAAGCCAAAAGCGCACCGCTGCTGACCCTGGTGTTCATCGCGATTTTCGTGCTGCTGACGTTGTCGGTGTCCGGTCTCGGCCACGCCACATTGCTGGTGATCCAGAGATGGGCAACCTATGTGTTCGGTGCGCTGAACATCCTGGTCGGCGGTTTCCTCTGCGCGACCATCGATTGGAGCGCCGTATTCAATGCCACGCCAGCACCGCTGAGCGCGATGATCATCGGCATCGGCACCATGGCCGCCGGTACGGGGATCGGCTGGGCCAACGCCGGCGCGGACATGTCGCGCTACCAGCACCGCAGCGTCAAAGCGGTGCGCCTGGTGGCGTCGGCGGCGTTCGGTGCGGGGATTCCGCTGGTGCTGCTGATCACCCTAGGTGGTCTGCTGTCGGTGGGTAACAACGATCTGGCCTCGGCCACTGACCCGATTGTCGCGATCCGCGACATGCTGCCGACCTGGATGGCGGTGCCGTACCTGATCACCGCGTTCGGCGGGCTACTGCTGTCGAACAACCTGTCGGTGTACTCCGCCGGTTTGACCACCTTGACCCTCGGCCTGAAGGTCAAGCGCGTGTATGCGGTGGTGGTCGATATCGTGGCGATCTTCGCCGGCTCGATCTACTTCATGCTGATCGCCGAGAGCTTCTACGGTCCGTTCATTACCTTCATTTCCTTGCTGGCGGTGCCGATCACGGCGTGGGTCGGGATCTTCGTGGTCGACCTGATCCATCGTCATTACTACAGCCCCAAGGACCTGCTGGACGTCAGCCCGAGCAGCGCCTACTGGTATCGCGGTGGCGTCGAGTGGCGTGCATTCGGTGCGTGGGCGGCGGCGATTGTGTTGGGTTTCAGCTTCACCACCATTGGCACCACTGAACAAGATGTCTGGTTCCGGGGCTTCCTGTCCGACTCCTGGCTGGGCCACAACGGTCTGGGCTGGATCGTGACATTCGTGGTGGCTGGCGGGATTTACTGGGCGCTCGGCGGTGCGAAGGACCGTCGTACCGCGTTGCTCGAGCCTGCGCATGTCTAGGCTGCTGCACACCGGCCAGGTCATCATCGACCTGGTCATGGCCGTGGATAAACTGCCTCATTCGGGCGGTGACGTGTTGGCGCAATCCGCCCGTTTCGAGGCGGGCGGCGGTTTCAATGTGATGGCCGCGGCCCGACGGAACGGCTTGCCGGTGGTTTACCTCGGGCGCCATGGCAACGGCCGTTTTGGTGACCTGGCCCGGGAGGCGATGACGGCAGAAGGCATTCGGATCGGCATCGCTCACCGTGCTGAGCGCGACACCGGGTTGTGTGTCGCACTGACTGAAGCCTCGGCCGAACGCACGTTCATTTCCTACATCGGTGCCGAAGGCGAATTGACCGCCGAAGACCTGGCGAGTGTGTCGGCCGAGGCGGGCGACTTTGTCTATGTCAGCGGCTACAGCCTGCTGCATGCCAGCAAGGCTCAGGTGCTGGTGGATTGGGTGCTGGAGCTGCCGGACGGGATCAAAGTGGTATTCGATCCGGGACCGTTGGTGGATTCGCCGGACACACCGCTGATGAAGGCCTTGCTGCCGCGCATCGATCTGTGGACCAGCAACCGTGTCGAGGCGCTGCGGTTTGCCGGGGCGTCGGACATTGCCGAGGCGTTGAATATTTTGGCGGATCAGTTGCCGACGGACGCCCTGATGGTGGTTCGCGATGGGCCGCAGGGTTGCTGGATCAGCCAGCATGGCGACCGTCGGCAGGTGCCGGGATTCAAGGTCTCGGCCGTCGACAGCAACGGTGCGGGGGATGCCCATGCCGGGGTGTTTGTTGCCGGGTTGGCGCAGGGGTTGTCGGCGATAGAGGCAGCACGGCGGGCGAATGCGGCAGCGGCGTTGGCAGTCACTCGTTGGGGGCCGGCGACTTCGCCGGGGACGGCGGAGGTGGATGCGTTGATCCGCGAAACTTTCAGCGCCTGATCAGCCGCCATCGGCCCTCAAATTCACCCTCAATCCTGACGTTCAACCCGCCTTGCGCAACGCCTCGATCAACTCTTGCTTGCGCATGCTCGAGCGCCCCGGAATCTTCTTCGCCCGGGCTTCCTTCATCAGGCTGTCCACCGTCTGGGTATCGCGTGAAGCCTTGCTGTTGCGCGGTTTGCCCTCTCTGGTGGCGACTGCACGGCGGGCTGATTCCTTGCGATCGGCAGACTTGGCAGCGGCCGGCTTATTGCGTCCCGAGCCACCGGCGCGCTCACCGCCACCCGACTGCTTGTTCACCGTCGCCCAGGCGCGGGCCTCGGCTTCATCTTTCGACACGCCTTTGCGTTCGTAGCTTTCTTCGATGTGTTCGGCCTTGCGTTTCTGCTCGGCGGTGTATTTGTCTTTGCTTCCACGAGGCATGGGATTTCTCCTGGCTATAGGAGCTGGCGCAGGCTTCGCCAGCTCCTGCTCGGTTAGTTATCCAGTTTGCGCGCCGCCTCAACCCCAGCGGCGCTGAGTTTGATCGGCAGGTTCAGCGAGTGTTCGCCGGCTTCGTTGCAGATCACATGACCGTGCTGGATCAGCCCACGCTCCTGCAGCGTCGCAAGGGTGCTGGCCACGACTTTCTCCCCCCGGTAATTGTCCAGAACCTCCTTACCCAAGCCGCTTGGATGGGCATGCAGCAGGCGGGTCAGGACTTCTTTTTCCAGGTTTTTATCGACGTTCATGGTGACCTCTTGGTTGGGATGGACGGGTATGGCGCCTGGCTCGCATCGGCGAACCCTTACCCGATATTGGTCCATCCACGATCTGGATTGGTGCCTGATGAACGACGAGCGGTGTGGCCCTGGCTCCTCAGCCGACGCCGATTTCTTCCTTGAACAGCTCCATGAATCCCTTCAAACGTTGATGGCGAACCTGTGCCAGACGCTGGCCGGTGGTCGTTTGGAAGCCGTCCGCCAGGTGCAGCAGCTTGGTCTGGAAATGATCGAGGCAAAAGCGTTTGTCGTCGTAGTCCCGCTCGTTTGCCTCCGGGTCCACAGGATCGTACAGCGCGCTGCCCATGCGCCCGGCTATGTAGAAGGTACGCGCCACGCCGAGCATGCCAAGCGAGTCGAGGCGGTCGGCGTCCTGGATGATTCGGGCTTCGAGGGTCGTGGGTGTGATGTTGGCGCTGAAGCTATGGGCCTCAATGGCATGGACGACCGCGGTGATTTTTGCGTCAGGCCAATCCATGGCTGTCAGCACTGTCGACGCTTTCTGCGCCGCCAGCCGCGACGCCTGGGAACGCAGCGGCGAGTTCTTCTCCACCGCCACGCAATCGTGCAACAGCACGGCGGCCAGCAGCACTTCAAGATCACCGCTTTCTTCAGCATGAAGCGTGCGCACGTTGTGCCATACCCGTTGCAAGTGCGACAGATCGTGAGCACCGTCCTCGCCAGGTTCCAGCGCATGGGGCAGCAGTTCAGAAGCCAGATTCTGCAAAGGTGCGAAAGCAGCGGTGCTCATAAATGTCCTAAGTATGAAAGCGCTTTTGTGGCGAGGGAGCTTGCTCCCGTTGGGCTGCGCAGCAGCCCCGACCCCAGACGGCACGGTATTTCAATTAGACCCGCGTCGCCAGTTTTTGCGACTGCTTTGCAGCCGAGCGGGAGCAAGCTCCCTCGCCACATTGCTTTCAAATGTGACGAGCGCCGCGCGCGGACTTAGTATGGCGTTTTCAACTTTTGACAAGGCACGTCCATGACGATCGAAATCCGCCCGGCAACCCCCAGCGATGCTCCGCAAATCCTCGCGTTCATCACTGAACTGGCCGACTTCGAACGTGCCCGCCACGAAGTCATCGCCAGCGTCGCCGACATCGAGCGCAGTCTGTTCAGCGAAGGCGCCACCGCCCATGGCCTGATCTGCCTGCGCGATGGCCTGCCGATCGGCTTCGCGGTGTTCTTCTTCAGCTATTCCACCTGGCTGGGCAGCAATTGCCTGTACCTCGAAGACCTCTACATCACCCCTGAACAACGCGGCGGTGGCGCCGGTAAAACCTTGCTACGCCACCTGGCAAAAATCGCCTGCGCCAACGACTGCGGCCGTTTCGAATGGAGCGTGCTGGACTGGAACAAACCGGCGATTGAATTCTACAAATCCCTCGGCGCACAACCGCAGGAAGAGTGGGTGCGGTATCGGATGGACGGGGCGGTGCTAAGGGATTTTGCCGCCGGTCATTGATCCTCTAAAAGATCGCAGCCTTCGGCAGCTCCTGCACGGGACTGTGTTTCGACCGCGATATTGCGGGCGTACATCGAATCTGTAGGAACTGCCGAAGGCTGCGATCTTTTTTTTGTCGAGTCTCAATATATGGGATTGATATTTATATATTGAGATTATCCATCGTCCAGGTTTATAGTCCAGCTCACTCACTGCCAAAAAACAAAACAGGTGAAGCGATGCTGGCGCAATTGATCGCGCTCGATTGGGGGACAACCTCATTACGTGCTTACAAACTCGGCTTCGGTGGCCAGGTGCTGGAACAGCGTGCGCTGTCGTCCGGGATCATGCAGTTGCCCAAGACGCCGCGAACCATCGCCGGTCAGGCGTGCGCCGACGGTTTTGAACTGGCCTTCGACGAGGCTTGCGGTGACTGGCTCGACGCGCAGCCCGATGTACCGGTGATTGCCTGTGGCATGGTCGGCAGCGCTCAGGGCTGGCGCGAAGCGGCCTACTGCGACACGCCGGCGAACGTCGCCAATCTCGGAACTTCCCTACAAACCGTTCGCAGTCTTCGCGGTGTCGATGTGCACATCGTGCCGGGGGTGATTCAGCGTTCGCACTTGCCCAACGTCATGCGTGGCGAGGAAACCCAGGTCCTCGGCGTATTGCAGAATCTGCCGGGCGAGGCGGGTAGCGATCTGTTGATCGGCCTGCCGGGCAGCCATTCGAAATGGGTGCAAGTGGCCGACGGCTGCATTGTGCATTTCGATACCTTCATGACCGGCGAAGTCTTTGCCGTGCTCAGTGAACACAGCATTCTGGGGCGCACTCAGCAGCGCGGCGGGGCTTTTGATGGCGATGCTTTTGACCGTGGCGTGCAAGTGGCGCTGTCGGCGGACGGCGAGATCGGGCCGCTGTCGACGTTGTTCAGTGCCCGCAGCCTGGGGCTGACCGGCGAGCTGAGCGCCACCGCTCAGCCGGACTATCTGTCCGGCCTGCTGATCGGCCATGAACTGTCGGCCCTGGCCAATGTTCAGCGGCGTCGACGCAATAGCGTGCACCTGCCCTCGATCATCCTTATCGGCAATGCCCAACTCTGCACTCGCTACAGCCGGGCGCTCGACGCCTGCGGTTTTACCCGGGTGACCCTGGCCGAGCAGGCCACCGAACGCGGCTTGTGGCAGTTGGCGGTAGCCGCCGGACTGGTCACTGCAAACCCATCCCGTTAAACCTGACTGGAGGTCTGACATGCTCAAGCAAGCATTGGCACAAAACGGTCTGATCGCGATCTTGCGTGGCCTGCGTCCGCAAGAGGCGGCAGCCGTCGGCGAAGTCCTGTATTCAGCCGGATTTCGCGTCATCGAAGTGCCGCTTAACTCCCCCGAGCCGTACGAAAGTATCCGCATCCTGCGCAGCACATTACCCGCCGACTGCCTGATCGGCGCGGGCACGGTGTTGACGCCGGAACAGGTCGAGCAGGTGAAAGCGGCGGGCGGCCAGGTGATCGTCATGCCCCACAGCGATGCCAAAGTGTTGCGCGCGGCGAAGGCAGCAGGGCTGTTCTTGTCGCCGGGCGTGGCAACGCCGACCGAAGCCTTTGCAGCCCTGGCCGAAGGGGCGGATGTGCTGAAGATGTTCCCGGCCGAGCAGATGGGCCCAGCCGTAGTGAAAGCCTGGCTGGCGGTGTTGCCGGCGGGGACGGTGCTGGTGCCGGTGGGCGGGATTACGCCAGACAACATGCAGGTGTTTGTCGAGGCCGGCGTCAAAGGTTTCGGTCTCGGTTCCGGGTTGTTCAAACCGGGCATGACGGCTGACGAAGTAGCGGTGCGCGCCAAGGCATATGTCGCTGCATGGAACGCTCTGCGTTAAGACTTTCTGGCGCTGTGAGCGCTGCATCTACAAGAGAGACAATAGAGATGAAAATCACCAAACTCACCACCTTCATCGTTCCGCCGCGCTGGTGCTTCCTCAAGGTCGAGACCGACGAGGGCGTGACCGGTTGGGGCGAGCCCGTGGTCGAAGGCCGCGCGCACACCGTTGCCGCTGCGGTTGAGGAATTGTCCGACTACCTGATCGGCAAAGACCCACGCAACATCGAAGACATCTGGACCGTGCTCTACCGTGGCGGCTTCTATCGAGGCGGGGCTATCCACATGAGCGCGCTGGCCGGTATCGACCAGGCGCTGTGGGACATCAAGGGCAAGGCGCTGGGAGTGTCGGTCAGCGATCTGTTGGGCGGTCAGGTGCGGGACAAGATCCGGGTTTATTCGTGGATCGGTGGTGATCGCCCGGCGGACACTGCTCGCGCCGCGAAAGAAGCGGTCAGCCGTGGTTTCACCGCAGTGAAAATGAACGGCACCGAAGAGCTGCAATTCCTCGATTCCTTCGAGAAAGTCGACCTGGCGCTGGCCAACGTTGCCGCCGTGCGCGATGCGGTCGGCCCGAATGTCGGCATCGGCGTGGACTTCCATGGTCGGGTACACAAGCCGATGGCCAAGGTGCTGATGAAGGAACTCGACCCGTACAAACTGATGTTCATTGAAGAACCAGTGCTCAGTGAAAACTACGAAGCGCTGAAGGAGCTGGCGCCGCTGACCAGCACACCGATTGCTCTTGGTGAGCGGTTGTTCTCGCGTTGGGATTTCAAGCGTGTGCTTAGCGAAGGCTATGTCGACATTATCCAGCCTGATGCGTCCCACGCGGGCGGCATCACCGAAACCCGCAAGATCGCCAACATGGCCGAAGCCTACGACGTGGCGCTGGCGCTGCATTGCCCGCTGGGACCGATTGCCCTGGCGGCGTGCCTGCAACTGGATGCGGTTTGCTACAACGCGTTCATTCAGGAACAGAGCCTGGGCATCCATTACAACGAGAGCAATGACCTGCTCGATTACGTGAAAGACCCGCGCGTGTTCGACTACGACAAAGGCTTCGTGAAGATCCCCAATGGGCCGGGCCTGGGCATCGAGATCAACGAGGAATACGTGATCGAACGCGCCGCCGTCGGCCACCGCTGGCGCAATCCGATCTGGCGCCATGCCGATGGCAGTTTTGCCGAGTGGTGATACTCGCGCGGTGATCGTTCCCACGCAGAGCGTAGGAACGATCAAACACCATGACCTCAATAAACATAAGAAGAGGCACCCCCATGCAACCGCAAACCCTCACCGGGCAGGCGTCGTTGGTGACGCCCAGTCGCAAGCGATTTTTCATCATGGTCCTGTTGTTCATCACGGTGGTGATCAACTATCTGGATCGCAGCAACCTGTCCATTGCCGCCCCGGCGTTGACCAGCGACCTGGGCATCGATCCGATTCATGTCGGGCTGATTTTTTCCGCATTCGGCTGGACCTACGCCGCCATGCAGATCCCCGGCGGCTGGCTGGTGGACCGGGTGCCGCCGCGCATTCTCTATAGCGTTGCATTGCTGCTGTGGTCGCTGGCCACGGTGATGCTCGGTTTCGCCGCCAGTTTTATCGCATTGTTCGTGCTGCGCATGGCGGTCGGTGCCCTGGAAGCGCCGGCGTACCCGATCAACAGCCGCGTAGTGACAACCTGGTTCCCCGAGCGCGAACGCGCCACAGCCATCGGTTTCTACACCTCCGGGCAGTTCGTCGGCCTGGCGTTCCTGACGCCGGTGCTTGCCTGGCTGCAACACCAATATGGCTGGCACATGGTGTTTGTCAGCACCGGTGTGGTGGGCATCCTTTGGGCGGTGATTTGGTACGCGGTGTATCGCGAACCACGGGATTTCAAGGGCGCCAACGACGCGGAAATCGAGCTGATCCGCGAGGGCGGCGGGTTGGTTGATATTCAGGCCGAAGCCGCCAGGGCCAAGGCGAAATTCAGCTGGGTCGACCTCGGGATTGTCCTGAGCAAGCGCAAGTTGTGGGGCATTTACCTCGGCCAGTTCTGCCTCAATTCGACTTTATGGTTCTTCCTGACATGGTTCCCGACTTACCTGGTGAAATATCGCGGCATGGACTTCATCAAGTCTGGCTTGCTGGCGTCGCTGCCGTTTCTCGCAGCGTTTGTCGGCGTGCTGTGCTCGGGGTTCTTCTCGGATTTTTTGATCCGTCGCGGCTACACCGTAGGCTTCGCCCGCAAGCTACCGATCATTGGCGGACTGCTGATTTCCACTTCGATCATCGGCGCCAACTTCGTCGAGTCGACGCCGCTGGTGATCGCCTTCCTCGCGCTGGCTTTCTTCGGCAACGGTCTGGCCTCGATCACCTGGTCGCTGGTGTCAACCCTGGCTCCAGCGCGGTTGCTCGGGCTGACTGGTGGGGTGTTCAATTTCATCGGCAACCTGGCGGCGATCACCACGCCGATCGTCATCGGTTTCCTTGCCTCCGGTGATTCGTTTGCTCCGGCGATCACCTATATCTCGGTTCTGGCGTTGCTGGGCGCGCTGTCCTACGTGTTGCTGGTGGGCAAGGTCGAGCGTATCAAGTTGTAGTCGCAGCCGTCGGGCGACCATAATGCCGCCCGTTCCCTCGCTCAACGGTAAAGGCTGGATATGCAGGAAGACGCCCCAAAAATCGCCAAGGACGCCGCGCCGACCGGCACCCAGACACTGCTTCGTGGCCTGGGTGTGGTGCAGGCGGTGGCCAGTGGCGCCCGCGATCTCAAGGAAATTGCCCGGCTGATCGGCACCACGCGCAGCACCACCCATCGTCTGGCCAGTTGCCTGGTGGACGAGCGTTATCTGCGGGTAGTGCCGCAGGTGGGCTATCTGCTGGGGCCGAAACTGATCGAGCTGGGTTTTCAGGCGCGCGAAGAGCTGCCGTTGGTGACGCTGGCCGGGCCGTATCTGGATGAGTTGTCGGCGTTGACCGGCGACACCATTCACCTGGCGATTCGTGAAGGCGACGAGGTGCTGTACCTGCTCAAGAATCCGGGGCGCAATGGCCCGGAAATGCGTTCGCGGGTCGGCCATCGCATGCCGTTGGCGCGTACCGGGATTGGTAAGGCGCTGATGCTTGATGACTCGCAGGAAGAATGGCAACGGCTGTATGAAATCAGCTTGCCGGTGGGTGGGAAAAATCAGTTCTGGCCGCAGCACCCGGAGCAATCCTGGGAGCAGTTTCAGCAGCGCATGATCGAGTACGTGGCCGGCGGCTATGCCTTCGACCTGGAGGATAACGAACCGTCGATTCGCTGCGTGGCGGCACCGATCCGCGATGCCAGCAAGCGCATTGTCGCCGGCATCAGCATCGCCAGCACCGTGCCGTACATGCCACTGGAAAAAATGGCCGAGCTGATTCCCCAGATCAAAGGGGTCACAGCCCGGCTGTCGGCGGAATTGGGCCTGAAGGTTTAGAGTTTCAGCGTCGCCATGTCGATCACGAAGCGGTATTTCACGTCACCGGCGATCATGCGGGTGTAAGCCTCGTTGATCTGGCGGATGTCGAGCATTTCGATGTCGCAGGAGATGCCGTGCTCGGCACAGAAATCCAGCACTTCCTGGGTTTCGGCGATGCCACCGATCAGTGAGCCGGCCAGCATGCGACGACCCAATACCAGTTTGGCAGCATGCACCGGCGGATCGATCGGCTCGATCAAGCCCACCAGAATGTGCACGCCGTCGAAACGCAGGGTATCGAGGTAGGGGTTGAGGTCGTGCTGCACCGGAATGGTGTCCAGCAGGAAGTCGAATTGTCCGGCGGCGGCCTTCATCTGTTCGGCATCGGTGGACACGATCACGTGGTCCGCGCCTTGGCGACGACCTTCTTCAGCCTTGCTCGCCGAGCGGGTGAACAAGGTCACCTCAGCGCCCATCGCCTTGGCGAACTTGATCCCCATGTGACCGAGACCGCCCATGCCAAGAATCCCGACCTTGTCACCGGCCTTCACGCCGTAGTGCTTGAGCGGCGAGTAGGTGGTGATGCCGGCACATAGAATCGGCGCGGCGCTGGCCAGGTCGAGCTTCTCCGGGATGCGCACGACAAAGTGCTCGCTGACCACGATGCTGTCGGAGTAACCGCCCATCGTGTTGCTGCCATCGACCCGGTCCGGGGTGGCGTACGTCATGGTCGGGCCTTCGAGGCAGTATTGCTCCAGATCGGCCTGGCAGGCTTCGCAATGGCGGCACGAGTCGACCATGCAACCGACGCCGACCAGATCGCCGACTTTGTGTTTAGTAACGTTCGCGCCGACGGCGGTCACTTTGCCGACGATCTCATGGCCGGGCATCAGCGGGTAAACCGCAATGCCCCACTCGTTGCGCGCCTGGTGGATGTCGGAATGGCAGACGCCGCAGTAGAGAATCTCGATTGCGACGTCGTCGGCCCGTGGACTGCGGCGTTCGAATTTCATCGGGGCGAGGGGAGTGGTGGGCGACTGAGCGGCGTATCCGATGGCGGTGTACATGGTGAACCTCGCAAAGCAGTGACAGGTGAGGCGAGCCATTCTGGGCACCGCACGGGTGGCCGGCCATGGCGATTCCTCCGGGTGTCATGCCTAATCCTCCGGTATGCGCCGTTGATTGGCCGCATTGGCGTTCAGACCTGCGATGATGTTTTCATCCCTTTTTTCGCGACTTTTTTGTGAAGAGCTCTCCATGTTGTTGACCCGTCATCTCGATGCCAATGCCACGCTGGTTTCGCTGATCCAGCCGCTGACCACCCGCGATGGTTTCACGCCTACCGCGTTGCCGGGCGTGCAGATTTTGCGGGCCAGTTGTGATTTGGCCCGTGGTCCGCAAATCTACGAGCCAAGCCTGGTCATCATCGCCCAGGGCAGCAAGTTGGCGTATCTGGGGTCGCGTACTCTGGAATACGGTGCCGGGCATTATTTGATTCAGGCGCTGCCGGTGCCGTTCGAGTGCGAGACGTTTTCCGCGCCCGATGGCCCGATGCTGGGCATTTCCATCGCCATTGACCGGGTGTTGCTCGGTGAGTTGGTGCTGGCAATGGGGCTGGCGTCGGGGCGCTATATCGCGGCGCAGACGCCAGAGTCCATGACTTCGGCGGTGCTCGATGATGCGATGCGTGGTTGTGTTGAACGGCTGTTGCGCTGTCTGCACGACCCGCTGGAGAGCCAGGTTATGGGACAGGCGCGATTGCGTGAGTTGTTGTTCGTCGCCTTGCGTGGGCCGCAAGCCGATGTATTGCGGGCGCTGGTGGAGCAACAGGGGCAGTTCGCCCGGATCGCGGCCTCTCTGAGCCATCTGCATGCGCATTACACCGAGCCGCTGAACGTCGACGCCCTGGCCAGTTGCGCGAACATGAGCGCGTCGACGTTTCATGAGCATTTCAAACGCTGCACCTTGTTGTCGCCAGTGCAGTATCTGAAGCGTTTGCGTTTGCTCAAGGCCCAGCGCTTGCTGCAGGGCGAAGGATTGGGCGTGGCCCAGGTGGCGCATCGGGTGGGGTATCAGAGCACGTCGCAGTTCAGCCGTGAGTACAAGCGCTACTTCGAGCGTAATCCGGGGGATGAGCGCGCTGCCTGATCCACAGGTTCTTGTGGTGACGCTTGAATTGCGGGCAACAAAAAGGCCCCCGTTCAGGGAGCCTTGTTGTTCAAGCGATCGACTTACATGTTCGGGTAAGTCGGGCCGCCGGCGCCTTCCGGTGCCACCCAGGTGATGTTCTGTGCAGGATCCTTGATGTCGCAGGTCTTGCAGTGAACGCAGTTCTGGGCGTTGATCTGGAAGCGCTTCTCGCCGTCTTCCTGGGTGACCACTTCGTACACGCCGGCCGGGCAGTAACGCTGGGCAGGTTCATCGTACAGCGGCAGGTTCTTGCTGATCGGGATGCTCGCGTCGGCCAGCTTCAGATGGCACGGCTGCTCTTCTTCGTGGTTGGTACCGGAGATGAACACCGAGCTGAGTTTGTCGAAGCTGATCTTGCCGTCCGGTTTCGGGTAGTCGATCTTCTTGCAGTCGGCCGCCAGTTTCAGGCACGCGTAATCCGGCTTGGTGTCGTGCAGGGTGAACGGCAGTTTGCCGCCGAAGATGTTCTGGTCGATCCAGTTGAAGCCAGCGCCGAGGATCGGGCCGAACTTGTGCATCGCCGGGCCGAAGTTGCGGCTGGCGAACAGTTCGTCGTAGAGCCAGCTCTTCTTGAACGCTTCGACATAAGTGGTCAGCTCTTGCGTGCCGTCCAGATCGGCGAACAGCGCGTCGGCCACGGCGTCAGCGGCGAGCATGCCGGACTTCATCGCCGTGTGGCTGCCCTTGATCTTGGCGAAGTTCAGGGTGCCGAGGTCGCAACCGATCAGCGCGCCGCCCTTGAAGACCATTTTCGGCAGCGAGTTCAGGCCGCCTTTGCAGATGGCGCGAGCGCCGTAGCTGACGCGCTTGCCGCCTTCCAGGTATTGCTTGAGCACCGGGTGATGCTTGAGACGCTGGAATTCATCGAATGGCGACAGGAAGGTGTTGCTGTAGGAAAGATCGACGATCAGACCGACCACCACCTGGTTGTTTTCCAGGTGATAGAGGAACGAGCCCCCGGTGTTCTCGGTGCCCATGATGTCCAGCGGCCAGCCGGCGGTGTGGACCACCAGGCCTGGCTGGTGCTTGGCCGGGTCGATTTCCCAGATTTCTTTCAGGCCGATGCCGTAATGCTGGGCGTCGGCTTCGCTGTCGAGGTTGAAACGCTTGATCAGCTGCTTGCCGATGTGGCCGCGGCAACCTTCGGCGAACAGCGTGTACTTGGCACGCAGTTCCATGCCTGGGGTGTACAGGCCTTCCTTCGGATTGCCTTCGCGGTCAACGCCCAGATCGCCGGTGATGATCCCGCGCACCACGCCGTTCTCGTCGAACAGCGCTTCCTGGGCGGCGAAGCCCGGGTAGATTTCCACGCCCAGGTTTTCGGCCTGCTGGGCCAGCCAGCGGCACAGGTTGCCCAGGGAGATGATGTAGTTGCCTTCGTTGTGCATGGTCTTGGGCACAAAGAAGTCTGGAATCTTCTGCGCGCTGTCAGCGTTTTTCAGAACGAAGATGTCATCGCGGGTGACTGGCGTGTTCAGCGGCGCGCCGAGTTCTTTCCAGTCTGGGAACAGTTCGTTCAGGGCCCGTGGTTCGAACACGGCACCGGACAGGATATGAGCGCCGACTTCGGAGCCTTTTTCGACCACGCAGACGCTGATTTCCTTACCGGCTTCGGCGGCCTTCTGCTTCAAACGGCAGGCGGCGGACAGGCCAGCGGGGCCGGCACCGACGATGACCACGTCGAATTCCATGTATTCGCGTTCCACAGGCTATCTCCTACTCAAGGCTCAACAGTTTTTTTTCTAATTGGAGGTTAGGTGTCGCATTCATGAATTCCCCACAGTGCGGCACAGAGGACAATCGATGAACCACCTTTCTCTCTGGGTGGCGCATTATATCTACACCACTCTTAGCGTCCAATACAAACGTTTGTTTGAATCGGCTCAAAGCCAGATAAATCAAAGTCACGCGGCTTATGACTGGCCATTTTGCCGTATTGACCGGAATAGGTGTTCCGGTCAAGATACGGGCGGTTTTGCGCTCGCCGTAGGCTGAATACAGGTTCCAAGAGCACCTCTAAAGACAGGGCGATGGCAGTACAAGGTGAAGCGCCGCGCAGGTATCGCGCGCAGTTTACACGTCGCGGTAATGAATGACTTATCGGTCACCACTGACGAACGGTCATCAGCCTCGTGAGCAAGGTTCACCCGATACACCTGCCAGCGTTTTTAGAGGTGCCCTTGCGCCGATGAGCATCAACCGCCAGGTTCGCCTAGGCGACTTTCTTTTCACCGGAGAGTAACGAGGAATCCATGAAGGTTCTTGTAGCTGTCAAACGCGTTGTGGATTACAACGTCAAGGTTCGCGTCAAGGCGGACAATTCCGGCGTCGACCTCGCCAACGTCAAGATGTCGATGAACCCGTTCTGCGAAATCGCAGTGGAAGAAGCCGTACGTCTGAAAGAGAAAGGCGTGGCGACTGAAATCGTCGTCGTCTCCATCGGCCCATCCACCGCCCAAGAGCAACTGCGCACCGCGCTGGCTCTGGGTGCCGACCGCGCCATCCTCGTCGAATCCGCTGAAGATCTGACTTCCCTGGCCGTGGCCAAGCTGCTCAAGGCAGTGGTCGACAAGGAGCAGCCACAGCTGGTGATCCTCGGCAAACAAGCCATCGACAGCGACAACAACCAGACTGGCCAGATGCTCGCGGCATTGAGCGGCTACGGTCAGGGCACATTCGCGTCGAAAGTCGAAGTGACCGGCGATACAGTTGCCGTGACCCGCGAAATCGACGGCGGCGCGCAGACGGTTTCCCTGAAACTGCCGGCCATCGTCACCACCGACCTGCGTTTGAACGAGCCGCGCTACGCGTCCCTGCCAAACATCATGAAAGCCAAGAAGAAGCCTCTCGAAGTGCTGACTCCGGACGCTTTGGGCGTTTCCACCGCCTCCACCAACAAGACCCTGAAAGTCGAAGCGCCAGCTGCACGCAGCGCGGGTATCAAGGTCAAGTCGGTGGCTGAACTGGTCGAGAAACTGAAAAACGAAGCGAAGGTAATCTAATCATGACTATCTTGGTAATCGCCGAACACGACAACAAAGTGCTGGCCCCGGCCACGCTGAACACCGTTGCTGCTGCCGCCAAGATCGGTGGCGACATCCACGTTCTGGTTGCAGGCCAGGGCGCCGGCGCCGTGGTTGAAGCCGCTGCGAAAATCGCTGGCGTGAGCAAAGTCCTGAACGCTGACAATGCTGCTTACGCGCATCAGCTGCCGGAAAACGTTGCTCCACTGGTAGCCGAGTTGGGCAAGGGCTACAGCCACATCCTGGCTGCCGCCACTTCCAACGGCAAAAACATCCTGCCGCGCGTCGCCGCTCAGCTGGACGTTGACCAGATCTCCGAGATCATCTCGGTAGAAAGCGCCGATACCTTCAAGCGCCCGATCTACGCCGGTAACGCCATCGCTACTGTGCAATCGAATGCTGCAGTGAAAGTGATCACCGTGCGTGCTACCGGTTTCGACCCGGTGGCTGCCGAAGGTGGTTCCGCCGCCGTTGAAGCGGTTGCCGCTGTTCACAACGCCGGCACTTCCAGCTTCGTCAACGAAGAACTGGCCAAGTCCGATCGTCCGGAACTGACCGCTGCCAAGATCGTCGTTTCCGGTGGTCGTGGCATGCAGAACGGCGACAACTTCAAACACCTGTACGCCCTGGCCGACAAACTGGGCGCTGCCGTCGGTGCTTCGCGCGCTGCGGTTGACGCAGGTTTCGTACCCAACGACATGCAGGTCGGTCAGACCGGCAAGATCGTTGCGCCACAGCTGTACATCGCCGTTGGTATCTCCGGCGCGATCCAGCACCTGGCTGGCATGAAAGACTCCAAAGTGATCGTGGCGATCAACAAGGACGAAGAAGCGCCGATCTTCCAAGTGGCCGATTATGGCCTGGTGGCAGACCTGTTCGAAGCCATCCCTGAGTTCGAGAAGCTGGTCTAATCCGGCGGCTTGACTTATAAAGAGCCCGGCCTTTTGGTCGGGCTTTTTTTTGTTCCGGATTTGAGTGGGGAGAGTGTTGCCATGGATCTGCGCCACTGGTTTGGCTGCTCTTTTTTGCCAGGGTTGTGTTTAAGTCTGGCGCTGATGCCGGGGCTGTCCAGCGCTGCAGGCAAATGCGAACGCTTGATAGTGACCGGCAGTCCCGACGCGCCGCCGTACCTGTGGCAAGACCCGCAAAACCCCAAGCATCTGATCGGCGCCAGTGCTGATTTGTTGCAGCAAGTGGCGGGGGAGTTGGGCATCAAGGTTGAGCTGCTGTACGCCGGCAAACGCTCCCAGGCCCTGGATGAAGTGCGTAGCGGGCGCATGGACATGCTGGCCGATGCGCCGTTGATGGTCACAGAACTGGAAAATCTGGATTACATCCATCCTGCGCTGCTGGAAAACGATTATCTGGTCTGGACTCGCAACGACTCGTTATTGGTTTACAACGAAGCGCAGGACCTCCACGGTCATCCCGGCGCGTTGTCGGAAAAGGCTCGAGTGACCCCTTCATTCGGCACTTTCGCCGAGCAGCAATTGACCCTCGTGCGCACACCCAATCTGACTCAGGCCTTTCAGAAATTGCTGCTGGGCGAGGTGGAATTTGTCCTCGCCGGTCGCTACTCGGGCATGGCCATGGTGCAAACGCTGGGAATGGCCAATGACTTGATGGCCCACCCACAACCCATCGACAAACCCGGCCTGTACCTCGCGGTTTCCCATAACTCCGCCTGTAACGATCCTTGGTTGCGCGGACAGCTGGCTAAAAAGATGACAGAATTGCCCGCGTCCGGACTGACGGAAGCTGCGTTGCTGCGCAATATCGAGCGTTGGAAAGCGCAAGGCTCACAACCGCAGCCAAACCCTGTCAGTACCCCAAAACAGTAGGGATTTTTAGTGAGTATTCGACCTCTTTTCGCTGCCCTGGCCGTTCTGGCTCTGGCGGGTTGTGCAGCCGATCCGGCGCCGAATGAACAAATACGCCTGACCGAACAGGCCCTCGAACAAGCCAAGGCCGTGGGCGCTACCGCCGAGGAAGTGCCGGAGCTGAAACTGGCCCAGGACAAGTTCAACCGGGCCAAGGGCAACATGGCCGACCAGTCCTTCAAGAATGCGCGCATGCGGGCCGAGCAGGCCGAGCTGGACGCGCGCCTGGCCGAAGCCCGGGTCCTGACCCACAAGAGCGAGGAGCAGTTGAACGTGCTCAATACCCGCATCACCCGCCTGCGCAAGCAACTGGGAGATGCCCAATGAACCTGAAGACCAAAGCACTCGGCGGCTTGATCCTGGCTGGCTGCGCAAGCCTTTATGGCTGCGCCGGTCAACACAGCGAGGCTGCGTTGCAGCAGGCCGGTGCCGACTTCCAGAAGGTCAAGGAAGACTCCAACGTGTTGCGTATCGCGCCCAAGGACGTGATCCGTGCCGGCGAGTCCCTGGCCCGCGCCGATCGACTGTCCAGCTACTGGGGCAGCGGTTCGGACGTGGCGCATTACGCCTACCTGAGCCAGCGCTACAGCGAAATCGCCCGGGAACACACCAATCAAGTGCTCAACGAAGAGCGCGCAGCGAAGCTCGAACTCGAGCGTCAGCGCCTGCAATTGGCGCTGCGTGAGTCCAAGTTGCTCAGCGTGCAGCAACAGGGCAAGTGGCTCGAAGAGCAGATCGTGGCGCTGGCGACCACCCAGACTGACCGTGGTCTGGTGATGACCCTGGGTGACGTGCTGTTCGATACCGGTGAGGCGGAGCTGAAGAGCTCGGCGAACCGCGTGGTGCTGAAGATCGTCCAGTTCCTGCAGCTCAACCCCAAGCGTGTGGTGCGGATCGAGGGTTACACCGACAGCACTGGCGGTAAACAGGAAAACCTCAAGCTGTCCCGCGACCGGGCGCAATCGGTAGCTGACGTATTGACGGACCTGGGCATCGACGACAAACGCATCCAGGTTGAAGGGTACGGCGATGAATACCCGGTGGACGCCAACGCTTCCGAGCGCGGCCGTGCACAGAACCGTCGGGTGGAAATTGTGTTCTCCGACGAAAAAGGCCAGCTCGGCGCGGCTCGTTAAGGGCTGCGTCACTGGAAAAACCCGGCCTGCTCAGCAGCGCCGGGTTTTTTTGCGCCCGTCAAATGCATCGTAAAACAGTACAGTTTTTGCTGACACCGCACTGTATGGTCGACTATTGTATTAACTGTCCCAGTACACTTCTAAACTGTTCCGGTATTGTTTCACACAAGAATAAAATGCCCGTGAAATCGAGTGCTGCGTCATGACCAATCTCTTGCTCTATCAACGTATTGCTCAGCAACTGGCCGAAGATATCCGCCGCGGTGTCTATCAACCGGGCGAGCGCGTGCCTTCAGTGCGCAAGATGAGCTCGCAGCTCAATGTCAGCCATGCGACGGTGTTGCAGGCCTACGCCAACCTTGAAGATCAAGGGCTGATCCGTGCCCGGCCGCAATCCGGTTACTACGTGCACCAGACGCCCGCCCTGACGGCACCGACCCCGGACATCGCCCGGGTCGAGCGCCCAGGCCTGGTCACCCGCAGCAGCATCATTCAGCAAGTCCTGGTCGAATCCCGCCGCGAAGGCGTGTTCCCGTTGGGCGCGGCTGTACCGAGTGTCGATTATCTGCCGGTGCGGGCACTGCATCAGCAACTGGCCAAAGTCACCCGTTTCCATAGCCCGCGCGCGTTCAGCTATATGTTCAGCCCTGGTTTCGAGCCGTTGCGTCGGCAAGTGGCGATCCGCATGCGCGACGCTGGCGTGGTGGTCGATCCGTCGGAAGTGGTAATCACCCACGGCTGCGTCGATGCGTTGCAGATGTCTCTGCGCGTATTGACCCGGCCGGGCGATCTGATCGCCGCCGAGTCGCCGACCTATTACGGTTTGCTGCAACTGGCCGACCTGCTGGGGCTGAAAGTCATCGAGATCCCCAGCGATCCGGCCACCGGCATGAGCCTCGAAGCCTTGCAACTGGCGGCTAACCAGTGGTCGATCAAGGCTCTGGTGCTGACCACGCGCCTGAGCAATCCCTTGGGCGGCACCATGCCTGAAGAGCGGCAGAAACAACTGCTGCGCCTGGCCTCGGATTTCGATATCCAGATTGTCGAAGACGATATTTACGGCGAGCTGATGTTCGAGCAGGGCCGCACCAAATCGCTCAAGGCCTATGACCGGCTGGATCGGGTGATTTATTGCTCCAGCTTCTCCAAAACCCTGTCGCCCGGCGTGCGGATCGGCTGGATGATTGCCGGCAAGTACCAGCAGGAAATCCAGCGCTTGCAGACCTTCAGCACGCATTCGGCCTGCAGTGTCACGCAAATGGGCATTGCGGCCTATCTGGAGAACGGCGGGTACGACCGGCATTTGCGTTATATCCGTCAGGAGTACCGCAAGAACCTCAGCGCTTTCCAACTGGCAGTGCAGCAGTACTTCCCGGAAGGCACACAGATGACCCGACCTACCGGCGGTTTCATTCTGTGGGTCAGTCTGCCGGGGCGGGTCAATACGCAAGAGTTGCATGTGCGTGCGCTGCAGCAGGGCATCAGCATTGCGCCGGGGCTTATTTTCAGTAACACCGAGCAATTCAATCACTGCATTCGGCTGAACTGCGGCATCCCTTGGAACCGCGAGGCCGAGCGTGCATTGATGACACTGGGGCTGCTGGCGACGCAACTGTGTCAGGAGACAACGAGCGGTTTTTGACTTGCGGGGCAGTTATGAACTGCCCGCTTGTCTTGTCGCCTCCAACAGGCGAGCATATAACCTTCTGCCGTTCGCGCCGTTGGGTCCATGAAGCCGATTTTTCCTTCTGTCTGGTTATTGATCTGCCTGTTGATGACTTGTCATGCGGAAGGTGTCATGGCGGCTTCCGTTCAGGAAAAACCGACAGCCGCCGCAACCGCGAAAAAACCGGTGACGGCTATAAAAAACGCTCCGGTCAAAAAAAAGGCTGCACCGGTCAAAAAGCGTTCTCCCATTGCTTCCAAGTCAAAACCAGCCAGTGAAGCGCTGAAGACCAAACTCCCTCCCGCCAATCTCGACTTGAGCTTGCCCAAGGATAAGGTCGATGAATTGAAACCGGTCGGCACGGTACCGTTGCCTCCACACGATGCGGTGTTGCCGCAAATGTTCGGTGGCAAAAGCAGTCCGTTTCAGCTGAACGGTCGCCTGATCAGCAACGAAATGCAGCTGCAGCGGCGCAATGAAGAGCGCCGGGACGTTGAAGGCGCGGCGCTGGAATTCGAGTTCAAGCAGTAAATTTCCCCCTGTTCGTGACCCGCGCAACAGACGCTTTGTCGGAGACTGGTCAGTCACGTTCGTTTGAGCGTAAAAACCCGGGCCCGGGTAATTTAAAACAACTGTTTTAGCCGTTACTCTGTGCCACGTCCCTTTAACACATTGCTCGTCGCGAGGAGCTTGTCGTCATGAGATGCCGTGAAGGCTGTGGCGCCTGTTGCATTGCCCCTTCCATCAGTTCACCGATTCCCGGCATGCCCAATGGCAAAGCCGCCGGAGAACGATGCGTACAACTGTCTGCCGATAACCTGTGCAGCATTTTCGGCAAGCCGGAACGCCCCGCGGTGTGTTCGGCATTTGAGGCCGATGTCGAGGTTTGCGGAAGCAGCAGCGACGAAGCGATCAAATTGCTGGGCTGGTGGGAGCAAATGACGGCCGCGTGATGTGTTCAACGAACGGAACTTCAACAATAAGGAATAAGACTATGGGTTCGCTGCATCGTATCGCTGTGCTGTGTGGTTTGACGGTTTTGCTGGCCTCCACGGCCCAGGCCGAAGACTGGAAAACCGCCAAGGACGAAGACGGCATCAAGGTGTCCTTGAGTGAGGTGGCCGGTTCCCAATACAAGGCTTACCGTGGTGTAACGATCATGAAGACCACCATGGCCAAACTGCGTGCACTGCAGGAAGATGTTCCGGGAGCCTGCGCCTGGATTCACGAGTGCAAGGTCCAGAAGCTGCTCAAGCATGAAGGCAACCAGAGCTGGACCTACACTCAGTTCAATACACCGTGGCCGGTGACTTCTCGCGATTCGGTATTGCATGTCACCACCGTTGACGGCGCCGATGGCAGCCTGACCCGAGAGCTGGAAGGGCAGCCGAAGTACCTTCCGGAAGAAAAAGGTTTTGTACGGGTTGCCCAGGTCAAGGGTTTCTGGAAGTTCGTGCCCAAAGGCGATCAAGTCGAAGTGACGTATCAGGTCCACACCGATCCAGGCGGCAGCGTGCCGTCGTGGTTGGCCAACAAGTTCGTGGTCGATGCACCGTTCAATACTCTCAAAGCCCTGAAAGAACGCGCCGAGAAGTAACCGCGTATCCAGTTGATACGACCTGTTGAACAACGCCCCGATTTGATCGGGGCGTTTGCGTTTTTTACCAAGGGCTGTCTTTATTTTGTTTCCGGATATGCGTTGAACAAAATTTTCACAAAGTCTCCAAGACAATTCGCTCTCGCCTCAACGAGTCAACCCCGCAACTTTGTGCCATGCCCTCTTGTCCCAGAGCGCTACAAGCGGCAGTTGGGCTGTCGGGCAGTAATCAATGGCAATGCCGCTGTTGATCGTGCAACATTTGCGCACCGCGCACGCCCCGGGGCCGAGGATGGCCAACAGAGGGCAAGGCGCCACTGTATTTTTGTAACTTCAACTTCCAATGGGTCCTAAAACGACATGGCAAACCCGGACGCCCTGAATCAGCAGCGAGCTACTAGTCGCCTGCTGCAACCGACCGTCAAATCGCATATGGCCTACACGCTGTTGTGCGCCCTGATCATGATGGTCATGTTCAGCCTGCTGCGCGTCGCGCTGCTGGTCTATAACCGCTCGATGATCCTCGACACACCGGCTTCGACCTTCCTGGAAGCGTTCGCCAATGGCCTGCGCTTCGACTTGCGCCTGGTGGTTTACCTCAGCGTTCCGCTGCTGCTGGCCCTGTTCAGCGCCCGGGCCATGGCGGCCCGCGGGTTCTTCCGGCTCTGGTTGACCGTTGCCTCGAGTATCGCGCTGTTCCTCGGCCTGATGGAGATGGACTTTTACCGCGAGTTCCACCAGCGCCTCAACGGCCTGGTCTTCCAGTATGTGAAAGAAGACCCGAAAACCGTGATGAGCATGCTCTGGTACGGTTTTCCGGTAGTTCGCTACCTGTTGGCCTGGGGTGTGGGCACGTTGATTCTGACCCTCGCGTTCAAGGGGGCCGACCGCGCCACACGTCCTCGCGGGCCGTTCAGCGGTGGCAGCATCGGCACGCGCCAGGTTGCTCCGTGGTATGCGCGCGGCGTGGTGTTCGTGGTCTGCCTGTTGGTCTGCGTGGTCGCGGCGCGTGGCACCCTGCGTCAGGGCCCACCGCTGCGTTGGGGTGACGTCTATACCACCGACTCGAACTTCGCCAACCAGTTGGGCCTCAACGGCACGCTGTCGCTGATCGCGGCGGCCAAGAGCCGGATGTCCGAAGATCGCGACAATATCTGGAAGGCAACGCTGCCACAGCCGCAAGCTCAGCAAATCGTACGTGACATGCTGGTGATGCCGGACGAAAAACTGGTGGATGCCGATATCGCAGCGGTGCGTCGCGATTACATGCCGCCGGCCGACAAGACCCTGCCGATCAAGAACGTCGTCGTGATCCTGATGGAAAGCATGGCCGGTCACTCGGTGGGTGCGTTGGGTGCACCGGGCAACATCACGCCTTACATCGACAAACTGTCGAAAGAAGGCCTGCTGTTCGATCGCTTCTTCTCCAACGGGACGCATACCCACCAGGGCATGTTCGCCACCATGGCCTGCTTCCCGAACCTGCCGGGTTTCGAATACCTGATGCAGACCCCGGAAGGCAGCCACAAGTTGTCCGGCCTGCCGCAGCTGCTCAGCGCACGTAATTACGGCGACGTGTATGTCTACAACGGCGATTTTGCCTGGGACAACCAGTCGGGTTTCTTCAGCAACCAGGGCATGACCAACTTCATTGGTCGTAACGACTTCGTGAACCCGGTGTTCTCCGACCCGACCTGGGGCGTGTCCGACCAGGACATGTTCGACCGTGGTCTGGTAGAGCTCAAGGCGCGGGAAAACGGCAAGCCGTTCTATGCGTTGCTGCAAACCCTGTCCAACCACACGCCATATGCCTTGCCGACACCATTGCCGGTTGAACGTGTAACCGATCGCGGCAGCTTGAACGAGCATTTGACCGCGATGCGTTACGCGGACTGGGCAGTGGGTCAATTCTTTGAAAAGGCCCGCAAGGAGCCGTACTTCAAGGAAACCCTGTTTGTCATCGTTGGCGACCATGGTTTTGGCAACGAACGTCAGATCACCGAAATGGACCTGGGCCGCTTCAACGTACCGATGTTGATGATTGCACCGGGCATCCAGGAAAAGTTCGGCCAGCGTAACCACACCGTGGGCACCCAGATCGACATCGTGCCAACCATCATGGGCCGTATTGGTGGCGAAGTACGTCATCAGTGCTGGGGGCGTGACCTGCTCAACCTGCCTGAAGGCGACACCGGTTTTGGTGTGATCAAGCCGTCGGGTAGCGAGCAGACTACCGCCATCGTTACGGCTGACCAGATCCTGGTGCTGCCGAAAGAAAAGGAAATGGCGCCGAAGATGTACCAGTACGAACTGGGTGCGACGCCTCACGCCGAGATCGTTCCGGATGCACCGCGTACAGCTGAGCTGAAGCTCAAGCTCGAAGCGTTCCTGCAAACGGCGACCAAAAGCCTGCTCGACAACACCGCGGGTGTGGTTAACGGCAAACCGGATTAACTATTGACGCAATAAAAAAGAGGCCCTTCGCAGGGCCTCTTTTTTTTGTCGGTAAAATCTTTATATCTTGCCAAGCAACAGCAGGATCAACAGCACCACCAACACCACGCCGATGATGCCGGACGGGCCGTAACCCCAACTTCTGGAGTGCGGGAAGACCGGCAGGCCGCCTATCAGCAACAGGATAAGAATAACGATAAGAATTGTGCCCATGTCTATTTCCTTGTTGGAAGCGTTGTGGGTTTGACCTGGCGTTTTAGCCATCAGCTGGACTTGTATTAATCCTAGCTGCTTAAAAAATCCGACTCATGGCTATGAAGAAAAATTCCAAGTTTTTTTAATGTTTTTGGAAAGTATGTTTATTTCTTTTGCTGTGTCTCGAAGTTGAAACAACCGCACCGCGCCGTGGTTCATCGCTGGCCATTCAGCACTCTGATGGAGCGTGGGTCGCGCATTATCCTTCGCTACACTCGGTGCATCTTCCCCGGAACAACAAGGCTGTTTGCTATGCAAAATCGCATGATGATCACTGGCGCGGGCTCAGGCCTGGGTCGCGAAATCGCGCTGCGCTGGGCGCGTGAAGGCTGGCAGCTGGCCTTGTCGGATGTCAGTGAGCCCGGCCTGCAGGAAACCCTCAAGTTGGTGCGCGAAGCCGGCGGTGACGGCTTCATTCAGCGCTGCGATGTGCGCGACTACAGTCAGTTGACCGCCTTCGCCCAAGCCTGCGAAGAGAAACTCGGCGGTATCGATGTCATCGTCAACAATGCCGGTGTGGCCTCGGGCGGGTTCTTCAGTGAACTGTCGCTGGAGGACTGGGATTGGCAAATCGCGATCAACCTGATGGGCGTGGTCAAGGGCTGCAAGGCCTTCCTGCCGCTGCTGGAGAAAAGCAAAGGCAAGATCATCAACATCGCCTCGATGGCGGCGCTGATGCAAGGCCCGGCCATGAGCAACTACAACGTGGCCAAGGCAGGTGTGGTGGCGTTGTCCGAAAGTTTGCTGATTGAACTGGCCCATGAGGAAGTCAGCGTGCATGTAGTTTGCCCGTCGTTCTTCCAGACCAATCTACTGGACTCCTTCCGTGGCCCGACCCCGGCCATGAAAGCCCAGGTCGGCAAATTGCTGGAGAGCTCACCGATCACCGCTGCTGACATTGCCGACTACATCTATCAGCAGGTCGCCGTCGGCGAATTCTTGATCCTGCCTCACGAACAGGGCCGTATGGCCTGGGCGATCAAACAGAAAGACCCGCAATTGCTCTACAACGAAATGACTGTGATGGCCGACAAAATGCGCGCCAAGGCCAAACAAAACGCAGGCTGAACTTGCCTGTGCGCAACACCGTCGTTAGGGTGGCCGCCAACCGGCCATCCCAACGAGACGTCTGCATGCTCAATTACCTGTGGTTTTTCCTCGCCGCGCTGTTCGAAATCGCCGGCTGCTTCGCTTTCTGGATGTGGCTGCGCCAGGGTAAAAGCGTGTGGTGGGTCATCCCGGCCTTGCTCAGCCTGACGTTATTCGCGCTACTGCTGACCCGGGTCGAAGCGAGCTACGCCGGTCGCGCCTATGCCGCCTACGGTGGCATCTACATCATTGCGTCGGTTGGTTGGCTGGCGGTGGTCGAGCGGATTCGACCATTGGGCTCTGACTGGATCGGCGTGGCGCTGTGTGTACTCGGGGCGAGCGTCATTTTGTTTGGCCCGCGCCTTACCGCTTCCTGACGGATCGGTCCTTCATTCAAGCGGGTTGTCAGATACGTCCGTCAGGGTGATGCAGCCTGCATTGTAGGGCGGGACTGTTTTGCGGTCGTTGCATTGAAGACCCGCTCTGCGCCGGGCATCTTCAGGGGCCGGTAACCCTGAAGGATGAATGCCATGCTTGTACTCAGTCGCGTTGTGGGCGAGTTGATATCCATTGGTGACAACATTTCCGTGCGGGTGCTCGCCGTCAACGGAGGCAGTGTGCGCTTCGGTGTTGAAGCGCCACAGGAGGTCAACGTACACCGCGCCGAAGTCTACGAGCGCATCCAGATCAAACAGGCAAAAGCCAAAGGTCGTTGACTCAGTCGAACAGGTGCTTGGGCACGTCGTGCTTGAGCATCAACTGGCATTGCTCGCTTTCCGGATCGAAGACGATCAGCGCCTGGCCCTTGGTCAATGCCTGACGGACACGCAATACACGGGTTTCCAGCGGCGTGTCATCGCCGTTGTCCGTGCCGTCACGGGTCACGAAATCCTCGATCAGGCGGGTCAGGGTGTCGACTTCAAGTTGGTCGTGGGGGATCAGCATAAGGCACCTCGGTTAAACATTGGCGCGATGCTACGGCGGATATGAACACATCACCAGTGTTCGCCTCAGCTTTCTGTGCGCTGTCCCAGCAGACTATCCACCGATGGCACCCGGGTATCGCTTTCCATCTGCGTCTCGTGCTCGATCTGGTGACTGAACCGCTCCAGCGATCCCGTGGCTGGTTGTGCATCGCTGGCGAATACCGGCGGGCTGAGGATGTAGGCGCCGAGCAGGCGGCTGAGGGCGGCGAGGCTGTCGATGTGGGTGCGTTCGTAGCCGTGGGTGGCGTCGCAACCAAAGGCCAGCAGCGCGGTGCGTATGTCGTGGCCGGCGGTGACGGCCGAGTGAGCATCGCTGAAGTAATAGCGGAACAGGTCCCGACGCGCCGGCAGTTCGTTGTCAGCGGCCAGGCGTAGCAGGTGCCGCGACAGATGATAGTCATAAGGCCCGCCGGAATCCTGCATCGCCACGCTCACCGCGTGTTCGCTGGAGTGCTGGCCGGGCGCGACCGGCGCGATGTCGATGCCGACGAATTCGCTGACATCCCAGGGCAGGGCAGCCGCCGCACCACTGCCGGTTTCCTCGGTGATGGTGAACAGCGGATGGCAGTCGATCATCAACTCTTCGCCGCTGTCGATAATCGCTTTCAGTGCCGCCAGCAGTGCGGCAACGCCAGCCTTGTCGTCGAGGTGACGGGCGCTGATGTGGCCGCTTTCGGTGAACTCCGGCAACGGGTCGAAGGCGACGAAATCGCCGACGCTGATCCCCAGCGAATCGCAATCGGCGCGGGTGGCGCAATAGGCGTCCAGGCGCAATTCGATGTGATCCCAGCTGATCGGCATTTCATCCACGGCGGTGTTGAACGCGTGCCCGGAAGCCATCAGCGGCAACACGCTGCCACGGATCACGCCGTTGTCGGTGAACAGGCTGACGCGGCTGCCCTCGGCAAAACGGCTGGACCAGCAGCCGACGGGCGCCAGGGTCAGGCGTCCGTTGTCCTTGATCGCGCGAACCGCCGCGCCAATGGTATCCAGGTGAGCGGAGACTGCTCGGTCCGGGCTGTTCTTCTTGCCCTTGAGAGTCGCGCGGATGGTGCCGCGACGGGTCATTTCAAAGGGAATGCCCAGCTCTTCGAGGCGCTCGGCGACGTACCGCACGATGGTGTCGGTGAACCCGGTGGGGCTGGGAATGGCGAGCATTTCCAGCAGGACTTTTTGCAGGTAATCGAGATCCGGTTCGGGAATTTTGCTGGTCATGGAAACTCCTGATGGTGTTGGTACAGACAACACATCACTAAGGGACTGCCGGCTGACTATGCGCAAACAACAAGTCCACAAACCGCTCGGCCGTCGGCTGCGGTTCATGGTTGGCCAAGCCGGCGCGTTCATTGGCTTCGATAAACACGTACTGCGGCTGGTCGGCGGCCTGAACCATCAGGTCGAGCCCGACCATCGGAATATCCAGCGCTCGCGCCGCGCGCACCGCCGCGTCCACCAAGGCTGGATGCAGAATCGCCGTGACGTCTTCAAGGATGCCGCCGGTATGAAGATTCGCCGTGCGCCGTACGAACAAGTGCTCGCCGGCCGGCAGAATGCTGGCGTAGTCATAACCCGCCGCCTGTAAGGTGCGTTGGGTCTCCTGATCCAGCGGGATTTTGCTTTCGCCGCTGGTTGCCGCCTGACGGCGACGACTCTGGGCTTCGATCAGCGCACCGATGGAATGCTGACCATCGCCCACCACTTCCGCCGGCCGGCGAATGGCAGCTGCGACCACCTCGAAGCCGATCACCAGAATCCGCAAATCGAGGCCTTCGTGAAAACTTTCCAGCAGCACTCGACTGTCGAATGCGCGAGCGTTTTCGATGGCTTGCTGGACCTCCTCAATGCTGCGCAAATCCACCGCCACCCCTTGACCCTGTTCACCGTCCAGCGGTTTGACCACCACCCGTTCGTGCTCGTCGAGAAACGCCAGATTGTCGTCCGCGCTTCCCGCCAGTTGTTGGGCGGGCAGTTTGAGGCCGGCGTTTTTCAGCACCTTGTGAGTCAGGCTTTTGTCCTGGCACAAGGTCATGCTGATGGCGCTGGTCAGATCGCTCAGGGATTCGCGGCAACGCACCCGACGACTGCCGTGGATCAAGGTAAACAGACCGGCTTGCGCGTCATCCACCTGCACCTCAATACCGCGCCGATGAGCCTCTTCGACGATGATCCGCGCATACGGATTGAACTCGGCTTCGGGGCCGGGGCCGAGAAACAACGGCTGGTTGATGCCGTTCTTGCGCTTGATCGCAAAGGTCGACAAGTTGCGAAAACCGAGCTTGGCGTAAAGACTCTTCGCCTGACGGTTGTTGTGCAGCACCGACAGGTCCAGGTAACTCAGCCCACGGCTCATGAAGTGTTCGATCAAGTGCCGCACCAGCACTTCACCGACGCCTGGGCGGGAACATTGCGGATCCACCGCCAGGCACCACAGGCTGCTGCCGTTTTCCGGATCGTTGAATGCCTTGTGGTGATTGAGGCCCATGACGCTGCCGATAATCGCGCCGCTGTCCTCGTCTTCCGCCAGCCAGTACACCGGGCCGCCCTGATGATGGGGCGTCAGCAAACCTGCATCGATCGGCAGCATGCCGCGAGCCTGATACAGCTGATTGATCGCCTGCCAGTCCGCCTCGCTTTGCGCCCGACGAATGCGAAAACCGCGAAACACCCGGGTGGCCTGACGGTAATCGCTGAACCACAGGCGCAAAGTATCGGACGGGTCGAGAAACAGTTGCGCCGGTTCCAGCCCCAGCACTTGCTGGGGGGCGGCGACGTACAAGGCGATGTCCCGCTCACCGGGCTGCTCATTGAGCAACTCTTGGGCGAGGCTCGCCGCATCGGGAAAGGTATGGCCGATCAGCAACCGGCCCCAACCGCAATGCACGGCGATGGGCGCGGCGCTCAATGCACTGCCGTCTTCGGCCAGGCGTGCCTGCAAGCGTTCGTAGGAGGGTGCCTGACCGCGCAACAGGCGTTGGCTGTAAACCGTGGCGTGGGGTTTCATCGATCAGATTCCTTGTTCACTGAGCCACAGGTTCAGGGCCGCCAATTGCCACAGCTTGGAGCCACGCAACGGGGTCAGTTGACCTTGCGGATCGGTCAGCAGGCGGTCGAGCATGGCGGGATTGAACAAGCCGCGATCCTGGCTCGGGTCGAGCAGCAGTTCACGTACCCAGTTCAACGTGTCGCCCTGCAAATGCTTGAGGCCGGGGACCGGGAAGTAACCCTTTTTACGGTCGATCACTTCACTGGGAATCACCAGCCGCGCCGCTTCTTTCAACACTTGCTTGCCGCCATCCGGCAGTTTGAATTTGCCCGGCACCCGCGCCGACAATTCCACCAGGCGATAGTCGAGAAACGGCGTGCGCGCTTCCAGGCCCCAGGCCATGGTCATGTTGTCGACGCGTTTGACCGGGTCGTCCACCAGCATCACGGTGCTGTCCAGGCGTAGGGCTTTGTCCACCGCCGCGTCGGCACCGGGCTGTGCGAAATGTTCCTTCACGAAGTCGCCGGCGGCATCGTTGGCTGTCAGCCATTTCGGCTGCACTGTGGCGGCATAGTCGGCATAGCTGCGGTCGAAAAACGCATCGCGATATGCCGCATACGGATCGCTCGCGCCGTCCACCTGCGGATACCAGTGATACCCGGCGAACAATTCGTCCGCACCCTGGCCGCTCTGCACCACTTTGCAATGCTTGGCCACTTCCCGGGACAGCAGGTAGAAGGCAATGCAGTCATGGCTGACCATCGGCTCGCTCATGGCGCGGAACGCTGCCGGCAGTTGCTCGATGATCTCTTGTTCGTCGATACGCAGTTGGTGATGCCGGGTGCCGTAGTGTTTGGCGATCAGGTCCGAATACTGAAATTCATCACCACGCTCGCCACCGGCATCCTGGAAACCGATGGAAAAGGTCGACAAGTCTTCGACCCCGACTTCGCGTAACAGCCCCACCAACAGACTCGAATCGACACCACCGGACAGCAGCACACCGACATCCACCGCCGCCCGTTGACGGATTGCCACCGCTTCACGGGTGCTGTCGAGCACGCGATCGCGCCAGTCTTCGAGGGTCAGATTCAGTTCGTCGGCATGTGGGCCGTAGGGCAGGGTCCACCAGGTTTTCTGCTCGGTGGTGCCGTCGGCTTCGATACGCATCCAGCTCGCCGGGGGCAGTTTTTCGATGCCCGCCAGCAAGGTGCGCGGGGCCGGGACCACCGCGTGGAAGTTCAGGTAATGATTGAGCGCCACCGGATCGAGGATCGGGTTGATGTCGCCGCCCTTGAGCAATGCCGGCAATGCCGAGGCAAAGCGCAGGCGCTGGCCGGTGCGCGACAGGTACAGCGGCTTCACACCGAGACGGTCGCGGGCGATGAACAGACGCTGGGCGTCACGTTCCCAAATGGCGAAGGCGAACATGCCGTTGAGCTTGGGCAACAGCGCTTCACCCCAGGCGTGATAGCCCTTGAGCAGCACTTCGGTGTCGCCACCGGAGTAGAAGGCATAACCGAGGCTTTCCAGCTCGGTGCGCAGTTCCGGGAAGTTGTAGATGGCGCCGTTGAAGGCCAGGGACAGGCCCAGTTGGTTATCGATCATCGGCTGCGCCGAGCCGTCCGACAGGTCCATGATTTTCAGGCGCCGATGGCCCAGGGCAATCGGGCCTTGGCTGTGGAAGCCCCACGCATCAGGGCCGCGAGGGGCCAGGTGATGGGTGATTCGTTCAATGGCTGCGAGGTCTGCAGGCTGATGGTCGAAACGTAATTCTCCAGCTAATCCGCACATAAGTCCTTACCGGTTTTTCCGTTGGGGAGGGTCAATCGATACCTCGCCAAAACGGCGGGTACCCGAAAACTGACCCATGTGAATCCCTGGAGTTTTAGACCGATAAGTTATAAGTCTATGGATCAGACTTTTCCGCGGATCAACTGGCGCAAGGCAAAACGGTTGGGATGGCAGGCCTCGGCCACGGTTTTGGGCAAGGGCAAAGGCTCGTTCTCAAGCCAGGCCGCCAACAGTTCGCCGGACAATGGCGCGGTGATCAAACCGCGAGAACCATGGCCGCTGTTGACGTAAAACCCATCAAGCCACGGGCAGGGCACATCGGGCACTTGCCGGGCATCTTTGCTCAGCGCGGCATAGGCATTGGCGAAGCTGGCCTGATCGGCCAACGGTCCGACGATCGGCAGGTAATCGGGACTGGTGCAGCGGAACGCCGCGCGCCCTTCAAGCTGCTGCGGGTCCAGGTCTTGAACATGCAGGCGGGTGACCAGGTCGGTGGAGATTTCTTCGAGCAACGCCAGGTTGCCGAGGTGCTCGGCGACGGTCGGGGTCAGATCATCACTCTTGAAGTCGAAGCTGGCGCCAAGCGTGTGTTCGCCCAGACGAGCAGGCGCCACATAGCCTTCGGCGCAGACAACGGTCGCCAGGCTCTGGCTTTCAGGGGTTTGCGCCAGTCGGGTGATCTGGCCGCGAATGCGTTTGAGCGGCAGCTCGGCGCTTTGGGGAAAACGCTTGATCTCGGCGGCGCCGGCCAGAATCACCACGGGCGCGCTGGCCAGCAGTGTCTCGCCGTCCCAGGCCTGCCATTGATCCTCCACCTTGCGCAGTTCCAGCACCTCGCGATGGGGCAGCCACTGAATGTTCGTTGAAGACGCCTGCCACTGGCACAACGCAGGAGGATGAACCCAGCCGCCTTCGGGGAAGAACAGGCCGCCGTGCTCCAGTTCGATGCCGGCCCGGGCCTGTGCTTGCGGTTGATCGAGCAGGTGTACCAGGCCTGGCGGAAAGGCCGTGGCCAATTGCGCCTGACGCTCGGCTTCCTTGGTATTGAAGGCCAGTTGCAAGACCCCGCAATCGTCCCAGTCGACGCCGCGCTGCAATTGTTCCAGCAGGCGCCGGGTGTAACCAAAACCGCTGACGATCAATTGCGACAGCGCGGTGCCGTGGGCCGAAAGCTTGAGGTACAGCACACCCTGAGGGTTGCCCGAGGCTTCCTGCGCCAGTGCTTCGTGGCGCTCCAACAGGCTCACTTGCCAACCCCGCGCGGCGAGACTGGCGGCGCTGGCGCAACCGGCCAGCCCGGCACCGATTACCAGGGCGTGGCGCTCGCCGGTCGGCGGAGTTGGGCGAGCGAACCAGGGTTTAGTCGCGACAGGTGGTGCGGTCTCTTCAGGCCAGCCAAGAAAGGTGCCCCGCAGGATCTCCCACTTGTGACCGATGCCTGGCGTGCGTTTCATCTTGAAGCCTGCGGCGTTCAACAGGCGGCGTACCCAGCCGGTGCTGGTGAAGGTGCTGATGGTCGAGCCGGGTGCCGCCAGACGCGCCAGTTCGGCAAACAGTTCGGCGGTCCACATGTCGGGGTTTTTCGCCGGGGCGAAACCGTCGAGAAACCAGGCGTCGATCTGCGCGTCCAGTTGCGGCAACTGCTCCAGTGCATCGCCAATCAGCAGCGTCAGGGTGACGCGGCCATTGCCCAGCACCAGCCGCTGGAAACCTTGATGAATCGCCACGTATTGCGCCAGTAATTGATCGGCGAACGGCTTGAGATCCGGCCATAACGCCAGGGCCCGTTGCAGATCGGCGGTGCTCAGCGGGTATTTTTCGACACTGACAAAATGCAGCCGCGCACCGGCCACTGCGTGCTGTTCGAACAACTGCCAGGCACAGAGAAAATTCAGTCCGGTGCCGAAACCTGTTTCGCCAATCACCAGTCGCCCACCCGCCGGCAATGCGGCGAAGCGGTCGCGCAAATCGTTTTGCTCCAGAAACACGTAGCGGGTTTCTTCAAGGCCCGACTGGTCGGAAAAGTACACATCATCGAACACCCGCGAACGCGGGCGACCTTGGTCGTCCCAGTCGAGCTGGGCGTGGGGCAATACAGGTTTCATGGCAGGCTCGGCAACGGCAAGACCGCCATTCTAGCCGATCGCCACGGTGGTGCTTGATCCGTGGCAAGTGCCACATTCGGGGGGCAGGGAGAATCGTCGTTTTGTGGCGAGGGAGCTTGCTCCCGCTCGGGTGCGAAGCAGCCGCAAGTTGGTTGTCTATGTAGCACCGGAGTACATGTTTTCTGATATCGGGACGGCTTCGCCGTCCAGCGGGAGCAAGCTCCCTCGCCACAGGGTTCGTATCAGTCTCAAGGATGGATTTGTCCTACGCATGAGACGCCAATCCGCTAGTCTTGCTCAATCCTGGAAGGAGTGTCTCCATGTTCGAATCCGCCGAAATCGGTCATGCCATTGACAAAGAAACCTATGAAGCCGAAGTGCCGGCCCTGCGTGAAGCCTTGCTCGAAGCGCAGTTCGAACTTCGGCAGCAACACCGTTTTCCAGTGATCATTTTGATCAACGGCATCGAAGGGGCCGGCAAGGGCGAGACGGTCAAGTTGCTCAACGAATGGATGGACCCGCGCCTGATCGAGGTCCGCACCTTCGACCAGCAGACCGACGAAGAGCTGGCTCGACCACCCGCCTGGCGCTACTGGCGGATGCTCCCAGCCAAGGGGCGCATGGGGATTTTCTTCGGTAACTGGTACAGCCAGATGCTGCAAGGGCGGGTTCATGGTTTGTTCAAGGATCCGCGACTCGATCAAGCCATCAACGGCGCCGAACGGCTGGAGAAGATGTTGTGCGACGAAGGCGCGCTGATCTTCAAGTTCTGGTTTCACCTCTCCAAGAAACAAATGAAAGCGCGGCTCAAGGCGCTGAACGACGATCCGCTGCACAGCTGGCGCATCAGCCCGCTGGACTGGCAACAATCCGCGACCTACGACAAGTTCGTGAAGTACGGCGAACGGGTACTGCGCCGCACCAGCCGCGACTACGCGCCGTGGCACGTGATTGCTGGCCTGGATGCGCGTTATCGCAGCCTGGCGGTCGGCAAGATTCTGCTCGAGGGCCTGCAGAGCGCGCTCAAGAGACCCAGGATTCACCCGCACAAAGTCAGTGCCGCGCCCTTGTCTCCCAGCGTCGATCACGTGAATCTGCTCGACAGCCTGGACCTGACCCTGAACCTGGACAAGGACGATTACGAAGAGCAACTGATTACCGAGCAGGCACGGTTTTCCGGGCTGATGCGCGACAAACGCATGCGTCGTCACGCGTTGATCGCGGTGTTCGAGGGCAACGACGCGGCAGGCAAGGGCGGGGCGATCCGTCGGGTGGCCGCGGCACTCGACCCACGTCAGTACAACATCGTGCCGATCGCCGCGCCTACCGAAGAAGAACGGGCGCAGCCGTATCTCTGGCGGTTCTGGCGGCATATTCCGGCGCGGGGAAAATTCACTGTGTTCGATCGTTCCTGGTATGGCCGGGTGCTGGTGGAGCGCATCGAGGGTTTTTGCAGCGAGGCGGACTGGTTGCGTGCCTACAGCGAGATCAACGACTTCGAAGAGCAGCTCGACGATGCCGGGGTGATCGTGGTCAAGTTCTGGCTGACCATCGACAAACAGACTCAGATGGAGCGCTTCCAGGAGCGCGAAGAGATCCCCTTCAAGCGTTTCAAGATCACTGAAGACGACTGGCGTAACCGCGACAAGTGGGACGATTACCGCGCTGCGGTTGGCGATATGGTCGACCGCACCAGCACCGAGGTATCGCCCTGGACCCTGGTGGAAGCCAACGACAAGCGCTGGGCGCGGGTCAAGGTATTGCGCACCCTCAATGAGGCGCTGGAAGCAGCATTCGAAAAGTCCGACAAACGGGAGAAGAAACTGCAAAAGCGCAAGCGCTGAGCCGATGGTTACGCATACGCGGGGTGAATGATTGTCGCGGTCAGTCATGAGTCGGACTTATGCTCGGTCCAACTCCCGACTGACAACAACAATGAGGTGTATGCCATGCGTGAAGTGGTGATCGTCGACAGCGTGCGGACCGGCCTGGCCAAATCCTTTCGCGGCAAGTTCAACATGACCCGTCCCGACGACATGGCGGCCCACTGTGTCAACGCGCTGCTCACGCGCAATGACGTCGACCCGGCCAGCGTCGAGGATTGCATCGTCGGCGCCGGTTCCAACGAAGGTGCCCAGGGTTACAACATCGGTCGCAACGTCGCGGTGCTGTCGCACCTGGGCATCGGCACGGGTGGCATGACCCTTAACCGCTTCTGTTCGTCGGGCTTGCAGGCCATCGCGATTGCCGCCAATCAGATCGCTTCCGGTTGCAGCGACATCATCGTCGCCGGCGGTGTCGAGTCGATCAGCCTGACCATGAAAAGCGTCAACACCGACCACCTGATCAACCCGCTGCTGAAAGAGCAGGTGCCAGGTATCTATTTCCCCATGGGCCAGACGGCCGAGATCGTCGCGCGTCGTTACAGCGTCAGCCGTGAAGAGCAGGATCTGTACGCCCTGCAAAGCCAGCAACGTACCGCTCTGGCGCAGGCCGCCGGGTTGTTCAACGATGAAATCGTGCCGATGGCGGTGAAGTATCGCGTTGAAGACAAGACCACCGGCCAAGTGCAGATCCTCGACGGCATTGTCGATCACGACGACTGCAACCGCCCCGACACCACCCTGCAAAGCCTGGCCGGGTTGAAACCGGTATTTGCCGAAGACGGCTCGGTGACCGCCGGCAACTCGTCGCAGCTGTCTGACGGTGCTTCGATGACGCTGGTGATGAGCCTGGAAAAAGCCCTGGCGCTGGGGCTCAAGCCCAAAGCCTTCTTTCGCGGTTTCACCGTGGCCGGGTGCCAGCCGGACGAGATGGGCATCGGCCCGGTGTTCTCGGTGCCGAAGTTGCTCAAGGCCAAGGGGTTGCAGATTGCCGACATTGATTTGTGGGAGCTCAACGAAGCGTTCGCCTCGCAATGCCTGTACAGCCGCGACCGGCTGGAGATCGACAACGACAAATACAACGTCAATGGCGGCTCGATTTCCATCGGCCACCCGTTCGGCATGACCGGTTCGCGTCAGGTCGGGCACATCGTGCGCGAGTTGCAGCGACGCAACCTTCGTTACGGCATCGTCACCATGTGCGTGGGCGGTGGGATGGGGGCTACGGGGTTGTTTGAGGCGGTGCGCTAATTCCGTGAGGTCGCCTTCGCGGGCAAGCCCATGCTATCCCGTGGGAGCGAGGCTTGCCCGCGAAGCAGTCACCTCGATGACATGTTCATGCTCAAAACCTGCATCCGCTCGATATAAGCCTGGATCTCCTTCTCGGCCGTCGCCGCATTATCGAACGGCCCCTCCAGGGTCTGTTCCCGGGTGGTGAAATACAACTCCCCATTGACACGACACAACCGGTCACAGCGAAAGTGCGTGGTGGGGGCGGTGTCCTGGGCGCGCATGCCGTACATGGGCGATCTCCTGCAGAGGGCGGTTTCAATGAGCTTATGCATGAACCCTTTGCAACGCCTGGCGAGCTGATCGACGGCATCCCGTCAATGTCATGGTACGACCTGCACAGTTTCATTTGCGGCCCGTGGGCAACTGTCCCTGTGTCGCGCCCCGGTCTGAGCCTAGAATGACCGTTCTCGTCAACGGGCTTCGGGGTCAGCATGCATATTTCATCGGGTCGCTGGGTGTACGGTTTATTCCTGGCCTTGCTGACCGCGTTGTTGTGGGGAATTCTGCCGATCAAACTCAAGCAAGTGCTGCTGGTGATGGACCCGATAACGGTGACCTGGTTTCGCCTGATGGTGTCCGGCGGGTGCCTGTTCATATATCTGGCGGCGACCAGACGCTTGCCGAGTCGCAAAGTCCTCGGCCCGCGCGGTGGCTGGTTGGTGTTGATGGCGGTACTCGGACTGGTCGGCAACTACGTGCTGTACCTGATGGGCCTGAACCTGCTCAGCCCCGGCACCGCGCAGCTGGTGGTGCAAATGGGTCCGATCATGTTGCTGATCGCCAGTCTGTTCGTGTTCAAGGAGCGTTTCAGCGTGGGGCAGGGGATTGGCCTGCTGGTGCTGCTGATCGGCTTTGCACTGTTCTTCAATCAGCGCTTGGGCGAGTTGCTCACCTCCCTGACCGATTACACCGCGGGTGTGCTGATGGTGCTGTTGGCGTCGACGGTCTGGACCTTCTATGCCTTGGGCCAGAAGCAGCTGCTCACGGTGTGGAATTCGTTGCAGGTGATGATGGTGATTTACCTGTTCTGCGCGCTGTTGCTGACACCATGGGTGCATCCGCTGGAAGCGCTGCAACTGAGCCCGCTGCAAGGCTGGCTGCTGCTGGCGTGCTGCTTGAATACCCTGATCGCGTATGGTGCCTTCGCCGAAGCCTTGGCCCATTGGGAAGCTTCGCGGGTCAGCGCGACGCTGGCGATCACACCGCTGGTGACTTTTGCCGCGGTGGCCGTGGCGGCCTGGTTGTGGCCTGACTTTGTGCATGCCGAAACGATCAACAGTCTGGGTTATGGCGGGGCGGTGCTGGTGGTGCTCGGGTCGGCGTTGGTGGCGTTGGGGCCATCGTTGATCGCCGGGCTCAGGGCACGGCGGGTGCGGATGGCAGCCAGTTAGACCGCGTTATCGTTCATCGCGGGCAAGCCACGCTCCCACAGGTTTTGGGTCGCTCACGGGTGTTGTGATTGACACAAATCCTGTGGGAGCGTGGCTTGCCCGCGATGACTGACTGTCGGGCGCTAGAGAACTCAGCCCTTGGCACCTGCCTCCAGCATATTCTCCGGCCTCACCCACGTATCGAACTCTTCATTGGTCAGATACCCCAACTTCAACGCCGCCTCACGCAGTGTCAGCCCCTCGCTGTAGGCCTTCTTGGCAATCTCGGCTGATTTGTCGTAGCCGATGTGCGGGTTCAGCGCCGTCACCAGCATCAAGCCTCGTTCCAGATGCTCGGCCATTTTCTCGGCATCCGGTTCCAGGCCGGCGATGCAATGCTGCTGGAAGTTGCTGCAGCCGTCGCCCAGCAAGCGGATCGATTGCAGCAGGTTGTGGATGATCACCGGTTTGAACACGTTCAATTGCAGGTGCCCCTGACTGGCGGCAAAACCGATGGCGACGTCGTTGCCCAACACCTGACAGGCCAGCATCGACAACGCTTCGCACTGGGTCGGGTTGACCTTGCCAGGCATGATCGAGCTGCCCGGCTCGTTGGCCGGCAGTTTCACCTCGGCAAACCCGGCTCGTGGTCCGGAGCCCAGCACGCGCAGGTCGTTGGCGATTTTCATCAGGGTCACGGCGAGGGTTTTCAGGGCGCCGGACAGCGTGGTCAGTGGCTCATGACCGGCCAGTGCGGCGAATTTGTTCGGCGCGGTGACGAACGGCAGGCCGGAGAGGGCGGCCAGTTCGGCGGCGATCGCTTCGCCAAAACCGTGGGGTGAGTTCAATCCGGTGCCGACCGCGGTGCCGCCCTGGGCCAGTTCACAGACCGCCGGCAACGCGCTGCGGATCGCCCGCTCGGCGTAATCCAGTTGTGCGATGAACGCCGAGAGTTCCTGACCGAATGTAATCGGCGTGGCGTCCATCATGTGGGTACGACCGGTCTTGACCAGTTTCATGTGCCGCGCGGACAGCTCCGCCAAACCGCCGGACAACTCAGCGATCGCCGGCAGCAAATGCTGTTGCACCGCCTGAACCGTCGCGATGTGCATGGCCGTGGGGAAGCAGTCGTTGGAACTCTGGGAACGGTTGACGTGATCGTTGGGGTGCACCGGGCTCTTGCCACCGCGCGGGTTGCCGGCCAGTTCGTTGGCGCGACCGGCGATCACTTCGTTGACGTTCATGTTGCTCTGGGTGCCGCTACCGGTCTGCCAGACCACCAGCGGGAACTGGTCGTCATGTTGGCCGTCGAGCACTTCGTCGGCCGCTTGTTCGATCAGGCGGGCGATGTCGGCGGGCAGGTCGCCATTACGATCGTTGACGCGTGCCGCGGCTTTCTTGATCAAGGCCAGGGCATGCAACACAGCCAGCGGCATGCGTTCGTTGCCAATGGCGAAATTAATTAGCGAGCGTTGCGTCTGAGCGCCCCAGTAAGCGTCATCCGGGACTTCCACCTGGCCCAGGCTGTCGGTTTCGATACGGCTCATCATGCACACTCCTGTAGGTCTGATAGCGCAGTTTAGGCTGTGATCGCCGGTCGTGGTTCCATCAGTCTGGAATTTGACCGTTCAACCCCTCTAAATCAGTCGCGACAAGGCTTGGGGTTGAGCGACACACTTTTTTAGGCGCAGAATGGTCGCCCTTGGGGTTATACCTCGCCTGCTAGAAAAGGAAACTCGATGACTCGTCTTCGTGCCATCTGTACCGCGGTTGCACTGGTTTGCGCCAGCGGCCAGGTTTTTGCCGATACCGCCAGCCACAACGCCAGTGCCGAAGCTTTCCTGACCCTGGCGCACGCTGACAAACTGGGCACTCCGGTGTACATGCAAGTGCAGCAAATGTTCGCTCAGCGCTTTGAACAGACCAAAGCCCCTGAGTCGAAGAAAGCCGTTCTGGAAACTTATCAGGCCAAGGCCAACGCAGCGCTGGACGCAGCCATTGGCTGGAACAAGCTGAAGCCGGACATGGTCAAGCTCTACACCACCAACTTCAGCGAATCCGAGCTCAAGGATCTGGTGGCGTTCTACCAGTCGCCACTGGGTAAGAAAGTCCTGGAAAAAATGCCGCAGCTGACTCAGCAGTCGGCCCAGATGACTCAAGCCAAGCTGGAAAGCGCGGTGCCTGTGGTCAACAAACTGCTGGCTGACATGACTAACGAGCTGGATCCTAAAGCCGGCGCCGCTGCTCCTGCAGCCAAGAAAAAGCCTTAAGCGGAGCCGGGTATGACCATGCAACAACGCATCGAATCGACGCTGGGGCTGCTGCAGCCCGAGCACCTGCAAGTACTGGATGAAAGCCACATGCACAGCCGTGGGTTGCAGACCCACTTCAAGGCGGTGGTGGTCAGCCGGCAGTTCGAAGGGCTCAATCGCGTCAAGCGTCACCAGAAGGTGTACGGCACTTTGGGCGAACTGATGGGCGAGTTCCATGCGTTGGCGCTGCATACCTACACGCCTGAGGAATGGGCGCAGATCGACGCGGCTCCGGCCTCGCCGACCTGTGCTGGCGGCAGCAAGCATTAACCCTTGGTTTTTTGCTAGAATCCGCAACGCGCCGCTCACCCGGCGCGTTTTTTTTTCGCATCCGGTTCACCCCTTACGAGGGTAGCCACCTGGAGAATTACCCATGACACAACAGATTGTCGTGGCGGCACTGTATAAGTTCGTCACCCTGGAAAATTACGTTGATCTGCGCGAGCCACTGCTGCAAGCGATGATCGACAACGGCATCAAAGGCACGCTGCTGATCGCCGAAGAAGGCATCAACGGCACCGTGTCCGGCAGCCGCGAAGGCATCGACGGGCTGATGGCCTGGCTCAAGAACGACCCGCGCATGGACGACATCGACCACAAAGAGTCGTACTGCGACGAACAGCCGTTCTACCGCACCAAAGTCAAACTCAAGAAAGAAATCGTCACCCTGGGCGTTGAGGGCGTGGACCCGAACAAAAAGGTCGGCACCTATGTGGATCCGCAGAACTGGAACGCGCTCATCAGCGATCCGGAAGTGCTGTTGATCGACACCCGCAATGACTACGAAGTCTCGATCGGCACCTTCGAAGGCGCCATCGATCCGAAGACCACCAGTTTTCGCGAATTCCCCGACTACATCAAAGCCAACTTCGACCCGGCCGTGCACAAGAAAGTCGCGATGTTCTGCACCGGCGGCATTCGCTGTGAGAAGGCGTCGAGCTACATGCTCAGCCAGGGTTTCGACGAGGTTTATCACCTCAAGGGCGGCATCCTGAAGTACCTCGAAGAGGTGCCGCAGGAAGAAACCAAATGGCAGGGCGACTGTTTCGTGTTCGATAACCGCGTGACCGTTCGTCACGATCTCAGCGAAGGCGACTACGATCAATGTCATGCCTGTCGTACGCCCGTCAGCGTTGAAGACCGCGCATCCGAGCACTATGTGGCCGGCATCAGTTGCCCGCATTGCTGGGATAAGCTGAGCGAGAAAACCCGTCGCAGTGCCATCGACCGGCAGAAGCAGATCGAACTGGCCAAGGCGCGCAACATGCCGCACCCGATCGGTTACAACTACAAGCAATCCGCTTCCGAGGCTTGAACCATGTCTGCACGCCTGCTCTATGTGATGGATCCGATGTGTTCCTGGTGCTGGGGCTTCGCTCCGGTGGCCAAAGCGCTGGTTGAGCAGGCGCAGGCGGCGGGTGTGGAGTTGCATCTGGTGGTGGGTGGTTTGCGCACCGGCAGTGGCGCGGCGCTGGAACCGACCACCCGGCGCTACATTCTTGAGCACTGGCAGGCGGTTCACGAGGCCACCGGCCAGCCGTTCAAATTTGAAGGCGCGTTGCCCGACGGGTTTGTCTACGACACCGAGCCTGCCTGTCGGGCGCTGGTGACCGCGCGCAGCCTGGCGCCGGATTGCGCCTGGACACTGCTCGGGCTGATCCAGCATGCGTTCTACACCGAAGGTCGCGATGTCACTCGTGCCAGCGTGTTGGTGGAGCTGGCGGAGCAGGCCGGTTTGCCGCGCATCGAGTTTGCCGCAGCGTTCGATCGTGCCGATCAGCACGCTGCGACCGCCGCCGATTTCACTTGGGTCCAGGACTTGGGCATTGCCGGTTTCCCGACCTTGCTGGCAGAGCGCAATGGTCAATTGGCGCTGCTGACCAATGGCTATCAGCCCCTGAGCGAGTTGTCACCGTTGCTCGGCCGCTGGCTGGAGCGCGCTGCCTGTGCATGATCTGCCCGATGATGCAGCAGCTCCCAAACGTGTCGATCGGCTGAGCTGGGCGGAAATCCGCCGCCTGGCCCTTCATCATAAAAAATCCCTGTGGATCGCCAACGGCGTTGCGGTATTGGCAACGCTGTGCAGCGTGCCGATCCCGTTGCTGTTGCCGTTGCTGGTGGACGAAGTGCTGCTGGGCCACGGTGACGTTGCGCTGAAAGTCATGAACCACGCGCTGCCCGACGTCTGGCAGAAAGCCGCGGGTTATATCGGCCTGATGCTGCTGGTGACCCTGGCGCTGCGTTGCGCCGCGTTGTTGTTCAACGTGGTGCAGGCGAAATTGTTTGCGGCGCTGGCCAAGGACATCGTGTATCGGATTCGGGTGCGGTTGATCGACCGGCTCAAGCGCATCTCGCTGGGCGAATACGAAAGCCTGGGCAGCGGCACGGTGACCACGCACCTGGTCACCGACCTGGATACCCTGGACAAATTCGTCGGCGAAACCCTCAGTCGTTTCCTCGTGGCGATGCTGACGCTGGTGGGCACCGCATCGATCCTGATGTGGATGCACTGGAAACTTGCGCTGCTGATTCTGCTGTTCAACCCGCTGGTGATCTACGCCACGGTGCAGTTGGGCAAGCGGGTCAAACATCTGAAGAAGCTCGAGAACGACAGCACCTCACGCTTCACCCAAGCCTTGACCGAAACCCTGGACGCTATCCAGGAAGTGCGTGCCGGTAATCGTCAGGGTTTTTTCCTCGGACGGTTGGGGCAGCGAGCGCGGGAAGTGCGCGATTACGCGGTGAGCTCGCAGTGGAAAACCGATGCATCGAACCGGGCCAGCGGTTTGCTGTTCCAGTTCGGCATCGATATTTTCCGCGCCGCGGCCATGCTCACCGTGCTGTTTTCCGACCTGTCCATCGGCCAGATGCTGGCGGTGTTCAGCTACCTGTGGTTCATGATCGGTCCGGTGGAACAACTGCTCAATCTGCAGTACGCCTTTTATGCCGCTGGTGGTGCGCTGTCGCGGATCAACGAGTTGCTGGCCCGTGCCGACGAGCCGCAATACACCGGCAGTGTCGATCCGTTCCAAGGGCGCGACACGGTGGGCATCGAAGTGCAGGGGCTGAGTTTCGGCTACGGCGACGAGTTGGTGCTGAACCAAATGAACCTGTCGATTGCCCCCGGTGAAAAAGTCGCGATTGTCGGCGCCAGCGGGGGGGGCAAAAGTACTCTGGTGCAGTTGCTGTTGGGCCTGTACACGCCGCTGGCCGGGACCATCCGTTTCGGTGGTTCGACTCAGCAAGAAATCGGCCTGGAAACTGTGCGCGAAAATGTCGCCGTGGTCCTGCAACATCCCGCCCTGTTCAACGACACCGTGCGCGCCAACCTGACCATGGGCCGCGAACGCAGTGACGAAGCCTGCTGGCAGGCACTGGAAATTGCTCAGCTGCACCACACGGTGCGTGCATTGCCCAACGGTCTGGACAGTATCGTCGGGCGATCCGGTGTGCGTTTATCCGGCGGGCAGCGTCAACGCCTGGCGATTGCCCGAATGGTGTTGGCCGAGCCCAAAGTGGTGATCCTCGACGAAGCCACGTCCGCACTGGACGCGGCCACTGAGTACAACCTGCACCAGGCGCTGGCGCGGTTCTTGAGCCACCGCACCACGTTGATCATTGCGCACCGATTGTCGGCCGTGAAGCAGGCCGATCGAGTGTTGGTGTTCGATGGCGGGCAGGTTGCCGAGGATGGCGACCATCAGCAGTTGATTGCCGATGGTGGTTTGTACGCCAAGCTTTATGGGCATTTGCAGCAAATTCAACGACCTTGAACTTTGTACGGTTTTCTGCGCTTAGTGTTTGAGCGGTCCCGAGGAATTCAATTTTGGCGTTTTTTGCGCTCTGTCTGGCCAGACAATCGGATTGCAGTGGTGTGCTCGATGATTCGAAGTGTCGGAAATTAGCCTAGTCTGTGCTGTCAGGTGCGGGATTTATTTGGGTGTTCATCCGGCAATGCTTATGCAAGGGACCTCATGAAGCAAAAACGGACTCTCGGAACGCCACGGCTGTTGGGCATCGTCTGGCCATTTATCGCCGTTGTGTTGTTTCAGGCATTGTTGGGCGGCGTCAGTCTTTACGTTCTTTCAGCGGTTCGTGGCTACGTCGGCGGTGAGAGCCTGTGGTCCAAGGGCCAGAAAGACGCCATCTATTACCTCAATCTCTACGCCGACAGTCGCGACGAGACGATTTTTCTCAAATACCAGAACGCGATTGCCGTGCCTCAGGGCGGCCATGAGTTGCGTATGGCGCTGGATCATCAGCCACCGAATATCGAGGCCGCGCGGCTCGCGATTCTCAAGGGCGGCAATCACCCGGACGACGTCCCCAGCCTGATTTGGCTGTACCTCAATTTCCGGCATTTCAGTTACCTGGAAAAAGCCATCGAACTCTGGACGATCGGTGACGAGTACCTGGTGCGGCTCGATGACGTCGCGCGGGAAATGCATCAGGGTATCGTCGATAACCAGGCCACCGATGCCGATATCAAGCACTGGAAGGCGCAGATTTTGGCCATCAACGATGGCGTGACGCCCCCTGCCAAAGCGTTCAGCGATGCCTTGGGCGAGGGCTCGCGCATGATTCTCCGGCTGCTGCTGGCGACGAACCTCGCCACAGCGCTGGGCCTGATCGTGCTGGCCTTGCTGCGTACCCACAAACTGCTCGAACAACGCCATGCCTTCGCCGATGCCTTGCAGTTGGAGAAAGACCGGGCGCAGATCACCCTGCAATCGATTGGCGACGGGGTGATCACCACCGACGTCGAGGGCGCGATTGCCTACATGAACCCGGCCGCCGAGGCCTTGACTCACTGGAAGGCCGAACAGGCGACGGGGTTGCCATTGGCGGCGCTGTTCAATCTACTGGACGAGAACGCTCAGGCCGACGGTTTTACCTTGATCGAACACATTTTGAGCGGCCAGCTCAGTGGCGGTAGCGAACATTCCAAACTGATCCAGCGACTGGATGGCAGCACGGTTTCGGTCACCTTGGTCGGTGCGCCGATCCGCAATGCGGGCAAGGTCAGTGGCACCGTGCTGGTGCTGCATGACATGACCCAAGAGCGGCAGTACATCGCCAATCTGTCCTGGCAGGCGACCCATGACGCCTTGACCGGGCTGGCCAACCGCCGCGAATTCGAATATCGCCTGGAACAGGCCCTGCATGGCCTGATGCGACAAGCGGGACGTCACGCCTTGATGTTCCTCGATCTGGATCAATTCAAACTGGTCAACGACACCTGCGGTCATGCTGCCGGCGATGAGTTGTTGCGGCATATTTGTGCGTTGCTGCAATCAGGATTGCGCGAAGGCGACACCCTGGCCCGATTGGGGGGTGACGAGTTCGGCATTCTGTTGGAAAACTGTGCGCCGGAAGCGGCTGAGAAAATTGCCGAAGTCCTGCGCCAGACTGTGCAGAACCTGCATTTTGTCTGGAAAGGCCGGCCGTTCGTGACCACGGTGAGCATTGGTCTGGTGCACGTCACTCAGAGTCCGGCCACCCTCGAAGCCTCGCTGCGAGCCGCTGATATGGCCTGTTACATGGCCAAGGAAAAGGGCCGCAACCGGGTTCAGGTCTATCACGCCGACGATTCGGAACTGTCCCTGCGCTATGGTGAGATGGCCTGGGTGCAACGCCTGCACATGGCGTTGGAGGAGGACCGCTTTTGCCTCTACTCCCAGGAAATCGCGCCTCTGGGTCTTGGCGAGCGGGACGGCGGACATATCGAAATCCTGCTGCGCCTGCATGACGAAGCCGGGCGCATGATTCTACCGGACAGTTTCATTCCGGCCGCCGAGCGTTATGGTTTGATGACGTCGCTTGACCGCTGGGTGGTGGAGAACGTTTTCAAGGTCATTGCCCAGGCCATCGCCCAAGAGGGCGAAGAGCCGCTGGCCATGTGTGCGATAAATCTGTCAGGTATTACTATCGGAGATGAGGCGTTTCTGGACTTCCTTCGTGAACAGTTTGTTGCATATTCAATTCCACCTGAAATGATTTGTTTTGAAATTACAGAAACCAGTGCGATTTCCAATTTGCCTAGCGCAATTAGATTTATTAATGAACTCAAAGGCTTAGGTTGCCACTTCTCATTAGATGACTTCTGCGCCGGTATGTCCTCATTCGCTTACTTGAAACATTTACCTGTAGACTTCCTGAAGATCGACGGGAGTTTCGTAAAGGATATGCTGGACGACCCGATTAACCGCGCCATGGTCGAAGTGATCAATCACATCGGGCATGTCATGGGTAAGCGTACGATTGCCGAGTTCGTTGAAACACCTCAGATCGAGCAGGCATTGCTGGAGATCGGGGTGGATTACGCTCAAGGGTATCTGATTGAACGCCCGCATCTGTTTACCTGCGACAGTTTACAAAGTCGTCCTGCCAGGCCACGGCCTTTGTTATTCAAGGCGCCCGGCACGTTCCGTTGAAATCTCTTGTTGATCTGAAAATCACAATCAAAAGGAGCGCGACAGTGATCGACACATTCAACAGAACCGGACCCCTCATGGAAGCTGCAAGTTACCCCGCCTGGGCTCAGCAATTGATTCAGGATTGCAGCGAGAGCAAGCGCCGCGTCGTCGAACATGAACTGTACCAGCGGATGCGCGATAACAAGCTCAGCGCAAAAACCATGCGTCAGTACCTCATTGGTGGCTGGCCGGTGGTCGAACAGTTCGCCTTATACATGGCACAGAACCTGGCCAAGACCCGTTTTGCACGCCACCCTGGCGAAGACATGGCGCGTCGCTGGCTGATGCGCAATATTCGCGTCGAACTGAACCATGCCGATTACTGGGTGCACTGGAGCCGTGCTCACGGCATCAGCCTGGAAGATCTGCAGGCGCAACAGGTTGCCCCTGAACTTCACGCCTTGAGTCACTGGTGCTGGCACACCAGTTCGTCGGACTCGCTGATCGTGGCTATCGCCGCCACCAACTATGCCATCGAGGGTGCTACCGGGGAGTGGTCGGCGCTGGTCTGTTCCAGTGGCGTCTATGCGGCATCGTTCCCCGAGGAAGATCGCAAGCGGGCCATGAAGTGGTTGAAGATGCACGCCCAGTACGACGATGCCCATCCTTGGGAAGCGCTGGAAATCATCTGCACCCTGGCGGGGCTGAACCCGAGCAAATCCCTGCAAATGGAATTGCGCCAGGCGGTCTGCAAAAGTTACGACTACATGTACCTGTTCCTGGAGCGATGCATGCAGTTGGAACTGGCAGCAAAAGCCCCGGTAGTCCGTGAGCGGATGGCGTTGGCCGAGAGCTGATCCGAAGGCTACACAAAACAACTGTAGGAGCTAGCCTGTGTGGCGAAGGGACAAGCCCCCTCGCCACGCATTTGATGGGCTGACTCAGCCCGCCATCGCCAACCGGTTACGCCCCTCGCGCTTGGCCACATACAGCGCACTGTCGGCTCGTCGCAACAGGCTCTCGGCAGACTCGCCGGGCAGCAGGGTCGAGCAACCCAGGCTGACCGTCAGTTCGATGGCCTTGCCTTCGGCTACATAGTCCTGAGCCTGCGCAGCGAACCGCAGTCGTTCGCCGACCATGGCCGCGGCTTCCCGGCTGGTGTTGGACAGCAGGATCATGAATTCTTCGCCTCCAAACCGGAACACCATGTCCACGTTACGCAACTGGCTTTTGATCGAGGCTGCGACGGCCTTGAGCACTTCATCGCCGGCGCTGTGCCCGTAGGTGTCGTTGATCTGTTTGAAGTGATCGATGTCCAGCATCAGCAGCGACAGGGGCTGTGAGTGTCGGCGCGACATCTCGATTTCCCGTTGCAGCGTCTGATCCATCGCGATGCGATTGCCGGTGTCGGTCAGCGGGTCGCGCAAGGCGCTTTGGGTGGCGGCACGGTAGAGCAGGGCATTGCGCATCGGGTAGAGAAGCGCTGATAACAGCGATTCCAGATGGCCTTGCTCCTCATCGCTGAAACGCTGATTGCGACGGAACACCAGTTCACCCAATTGCTCGCCTTCATGACTGAGGCTGTAGCTGATCGAATGATGACCTCGCTGGCCGAACTGCAGGCGCAAGTCGCTGGGCTGATGCTCATAATTCAAGGCATCCAGCGGTACAAGGCGCTGAATTTCACGGAAGAAAAGTCCGAGAATGCGTTGCGGCTCAAGACTGGTTTGCAGTTGCAGGCCCAGCTCCTGACGCAATTGCGCAAGACTGACGGGCCGCTCCAGAAGGGGAGGCTGCTGACCAAAGCCCAGGCGTTGCAATTTGGCGCTGTCGAAGTCAATTGCGTTGGTCTGGGAAGGCGATTTCATATGGCGTGAGCCCCTAAACAGTAAGACTGTCTTACAGGCTGGGTGAGAGCGGCTTTGGGCTGCGCGTCATACTGGTCCATCAGTCCCGTAGGACATTTGGCACGAGTTTAGTCCGCTTTGCCGAAGATTAGTAACCTCTCGGCTCAAGCTCTGCCCCGTCTGCTTTCACACGGCGTGTCTGAGCAAAATTAGAGCGAAAGTCGTGCCATTCAGTTCAGTCGGCTAAAAAGCGTTCTAAATCAACAAGGTTGGGGAGGTTACGAAGGATGGTGTCGAGGATGTTGACATTTATTTGACTTGAATCAGCTGCAGTTATCACCGGCTTTGTATGCCGCGACGGGAAGTCGTCGCGGCACAAAAGCGACGCACGGGCATTACTGAGCGTCGAACGCCTGACCGTTGATGCCGGTACTGTCCGGCCCCATCAAGTAAAGGTAGACCGGCATGATCTCCTCGGGTGTCGGGTTGTTCAGCGGATTTTCCCCAGGGTAGGCCTGAGCACGCATGCTGGTGCGGGTGGCGCCGGGGTTGATGCTGTTGGAGCGCACGGGGGCGACGGTGTCTACTTCGTCGGCCAGGGTTTGCATCAGGCCTTCGGTGGCGAACTTGGACACGCCGTAAGCGCCCCAATACGCACGACCCTTGCGACCGACGCTGCTGGAGGTGAACACCACCGAGGCGTCCTGCGACAGTTTGAGCAGCGGCAGCAGGGTGCTGGTGAGCATGAACATGGCGTTGACGTTGACTTGCATGACGCGCATGAAGTTCTCGCCGGACAACTGCTCGATCGGCGTGCGTGGGCCGATGATCGACGCGTTGTGCAGCAAGCCGTCGAGGTGGCCGAATTCGGTTTCGATCATGGCCGCCAGTTCATCGTATTGGTGGGGCAGGGCGGTTTCCAGGTTGAACGGGATCACTACCGGTTGTGGATGCCCGGCCGCTTCGATTTCGTCGTAGACCTGAGTCAGATTGGCTTCTGTCTTGCCCAGCAGCAACACGGTGGCGCCATGCGCGGCGTAGGTTTTCGCGGCGGCAGCACCGATGCCTCGGCCAGCGCCGGTGACCAGGATGACCCGGTCCTTGAGCAATTCAGGACGGGCGGAATAATCAAACATAAAAAACCTCACAACAATTCAACGTAGGCATGCATCGCATCTGTGGCAAGAGCGCTTATTGTGGCGAGGGGGCTTGCCCCCGTTGGGTCGCGAAGCGGCCCTCCATTCGCTACCTTCAGCCAGACCGTGTTCTCTGGATTTACGACTGCTTCGCAGCCGAACGGGGGCAAGCCCCCTCGCCACAAATGCTTCCTGTTGTCAGTCAGATCAGCAACTGCACAAAGCGCTATCCAGCACCAGGCGCAACTCCATTGGATGATCGACCACCACATCCGCGCCCCAATGCCGCGGGTTATCCTCCGGATGAATGTAGCCGTAGGTCACGGCGGCTGTTCTGGTGCCGGCATCGCGGCCGGATTCGATATCGCGCAGGTCGTCGCCGACGAACAGCACGCTGGCCGGATCGAGGTCGAGCATCTTGCACGCCAGGATCAACGGCTCCGGGTCCGGTTTGCTGTTCTTCACGTGATCCGGGCAGATCAGCAGCGCCGAACGCTCGGCCAGCCCCAATTGCTGCATGATCGGCTCGGCGAAGCGCAGCGGTTTGTTGGTGACCACGCCCCAGATCAGGTTGGCCTTCTCGATGTCGGCCAGCAATTCGCCCATGCCGTCGAAGAGCTTGCTGTGCACCGCGCAACCTTTGACATAGCGCTCCAGAAATTCCAGGCGCAGCTCCTCGAAGCCCGGCGATTCCGGGTCCATCGAGAAAGTCACCGCGACCATCGCCCTGGCGCCGCCGGAGATCTCGTCACGGATGTGCTTGTCGTTCATCGGCGGCAAACCACGCTCAGCACGCATCGCCTGGCAGATGGCGATGAAATCCGGCGCGGTGTCGAGCAGGGTGCCGTCCATGTCGAAAAGAACTGCTCTGATACGCATCGGCTTACTCCTCGCGCAGGGTCTGGATCATGTAGTTGACGTCGACATCGGATGCCAGTTTGTAGTGCTTGGTCAGCGGATTGTAGGTCAGGCCGATGATGTCTTTGACGGTCAGGCCGGCCATGCGACTCCAGGCACCGAGCTCGGAAGGGCGGATGAATTTCTTGAAGTCGTGAGTGCCGCGTGGCAGCAGCTTCATGATGTATTCGGCGCCGACGATGGCGAACAGATAAGCCTTCGGGTTGCGGTTGATGGTGGAGAAGAACACCTGGCCGCCAGGCTTGACCATGCGGAAGCAGGCGCGGATCACCGAGGATGGATCCGGAACGTGTTCAAGCATTTCCAGACAGGTGACCACGTCGAATTGCTCAGGCATTTCTTCGGCCAGGGCTTCGGCGGTGATTTGCCGGTATTCGACATTCACACCGGATTCCAACTGATGCAATTGCGCGACCGCCAGCGGCGCTTCGCCCATGTCGATGCCCATCACGGTGGCGCCGCGCTGGGCCATGGCTTCGCTGAGGATGCCGCCGCCGCAACCGACGTCGAGGACTTTCTTGCCGGCCAGATTGACGCGCTCGTCGATCCAGTTGACCCGCAGCGGGTTGATGTCGTGCAGCGGTTTGAACTCGCTTTCGCGATCCCACCAGCGATGGGCCAGGGCTTCGAATTTGGCGATTTCGGCGTGGTCGACGTTGCTCATGGTGTCAGTCCTCTAAAACTTGAAAAATTCTGTTGCCCCGGTTTTGGTCCAGGGTGCTTACAATTCGGTGCTTACGATTCGGTATGGCCGCTGATGCGCTGGCCCCAGGCCTTGGCGGTGGCGCACAGTTGCGCTTCATCCAGGCGGGTCAGGCGGCGGTCGTCGAGCAGTTGTTTGCCGGCGACCCAAAGGTGTTTCACGCAGTCGCGGCCAGTGGCATATATAAGTTGCGAAACCGGGTCGTAGACCGGTTGCTGCGCCAGGCCCGACAGGTCGAACGCGACGATGTCTGCCGCTTTGCCGACTTCCAGCGAACCGGTTTGCGCTTCGATTCCCAGCGCACGGGCGCCATTGAGCGTGGCCATGCGCAGGGCGCGATGGGCGTCCAGCGCGGTGGCCGAGCCGGCGACAGCCTTGGCCAGCAATGCGGCGGTGCGGGTCTCGCCGAGCAGGTCCAGGTCATTATTGCTGGCCGCGCCATCGGTGCCGACCGCCACATTCACCCCGGCCTGCCACAAACGCTCGACCGGGCAGAAGCCACTGGCCAGCTTCAGGTTCGACTCCGGGCAATGAATCACATTGGTGTTACTTTCTACCAGCAGCGCCAGGTCTTCATCGCTGATCTGGGTCATGTGAACGGCCTGAAAGCGCGGCCCGAGCAGGCCCAGGCGGCCGAGGCGGGCCAGCGGGCGTTCGCCGCGCTGCTCTACCGACTGCTGCACTTCGAAGGCGGTTTCGTGGACATGCATGTGAATCGAGGCATCCAGTTCTTCGGCGATCACCCGGATTTTTTCCAGGTTTTCGTCGCCCACGGTGTACGGGGCATGGGGGCCGAAGGTGACTTTGATCCGTTCGTGATGCTTGAGATCGCCGAATAATTCGACGCCCTGACGAATGGCTTCATCCGCCGTGCTGGCGCCTGGAATCGGGAAATCGAGGATCGGAATGGCGATCTGGGCGCGAATGCCACTGTTATGTACGCGTTCGCTGGCGACCTTCGGGAAGAAATACATGTCAGAGAAACAGGTGATGCCACCTTTGATCTGCTCGGCGATGGCCAGGTCCGTGCCGTCGCGTACGAAAGCCTCGTCGACCCATTTGGCTTCGGCCGGCCAGATGTGGTTTTCCAGCCAGGTCATCAGCGGCAGATCGTCGGCCAGGCCGCGGAACAGCGTCATGGCTGCATGCCCGTGGGCATTGATCAGGCCCGGGCTGAGCAGCATGCCCGGCAATTCGCGCACGTCGGTTGCGTTAAGCTTCAAGGCTGCTGCGCGAGGGCCGATAAACACAATACGACCATCGCGGATACCCAAGGCATGCTCTTTAAGGACCACGCCAGCCGGTTCGACGGGTACCAGCCAGGTCGGCAGCAATAATAGGTCGAGCGCAGCGGTGGGGGTCGGCATCGAGAGTCGGTTCCAGTGCTTTTGTAAAGGATGGCGAAGTATACCCGAGCGTCTTCGCGGGGGGATCGCTATAATCGGCGGCTTTTGTTCATGAGTGCGGGGTGTGGGATGCGCGATCGACTGTTGGCTGCGGAGAAGGTGAAGGCCATCGATTGGCGTGATGGCGCACTGTACCTGCTGGATCAGCGTATTTTGCCGTTCGAGGAAACCTGGATTGCCTACACCAGCGCCGCCGGTGTGGCCGAAGCCATTCGCTCGATGGTGGTGCGCGGTGCGCCGGCCATTGGCATCAGCGCTGCCTATGGCGTGGTGCTGGCGGCTCGCGCCCGATTTGCCGAGGGTGGCGACTGGCAAGCGGCGCTGGAAGAGGATTTCGCGCTGCTGGCCGACTCCCGTCCGACCGCGGTCAACCTGTTCTGGGCCTTGGGTCGCATGCGTGAGCGGCTTGAGCGCCTGAGGGAGCACGCCGATCCGCTGTCGGTGCTGGAGGCCGAAGCCATCTCTATCCATGAAAGTGATCGCGAAGCCAACCTGACCATGGCTCAGTTGGGCGTCGACCTGATCCGCAAACATCAAGGCAACGCCCAGGCGATCCTCACGCACTGCAACACCGGCGCACTGGCCACCGGTGGTTTCGGCACGGCGCTGGGGGTGATTCGCGGGGCGTTCATCGAAGGCATGGTCGAGCGCGTCTACGCCGACGAAACCCGGCCATGGCTGCAAGGTTCGCGATTGACTGCGTGGGAATTGGCCAATGAGGGTATTCCGGTGACCCTCAATGTCGACTCCGCTGCTGCGCACATCATGAAAACCAAGGGTGTGACCTGGGTGATCGTCGGCGCCGACCGGATCACTGCCAATGGCGATGTGGCGAACAAAATCGGTACCTACCAGTTGGCGGTCAACGCCATGCACCACGGCGTGCGCTTCATGGTGGTGGCGCCGAGTTCGACCATCGACATGAACCTGGCCAGTGGCGAAGAGATTCCTATTGAAGAGCGTGATGGCCGCGAGTTGCTGGAAGTTGGCGGCAAGCGGGTGGGGGCGGATGTGGAAGCGTTCAACCCGGTGTTCGACGTGACCCCGGCCGACCTGATCGATGCGATCGTCACCGAAAAAGGCATCGTCGAGCGCCCGGACACTGCGAAAATGGCCCAATTGATGTGCCGCAAGCGTCTGCATTGATGATCTGTATTGCCTGAAAGGACGCCATCGCGGGCAAGCCCGCCCCCACAGGTATAAGTGAGCACCGCTGAACCCTGTGGGAGCGTGCTTGCCCGCGAAGAGGCCCGGAAACACAATGAATCAGGCCCGAATCAGGCCTGAATTCTTCATTCGATGCTGCTCTAAGCCCCTCTCGTCTCCTTCAAGCCTGTCACCGGTCAACTAACTATGCTCCATGCGCATCTGGGGGATAGGTGCGTGGCGGCTCTTGTGATAACATCCGACGGTTTCCAGGGTAGCCTGATGTGGCTGCCTTTACTGCGCAGATCCATGGCATAACTCGTTGATTTGTCGTAAGTCGGTGCATGGCACTCAGTCTGCATCGGCGAGCTTCGTTCGTCCCATATGGATGTGACGAAGTTTCACCAGAAAAAGGAATCAGGCTTCTCATGGGCGAACTGGCCAAAGAAATCCTCCCGGTCAATATCGAAGACGAGCTGAAGCAGTCCTACCTCGACTACGCGATGAGCGTAATTGTCGGGCGGGCACTGCCGGATGCGCGCGATGGCTTGAAGCCCGTGCACCGGCGTGTGCTGTTCGCGATGAGCGAGCTGGGCAACGACTTCAACAAGCCGTACAAGAAATCTGCCCGTGTTGTCGGTGACGTGATCGGTAAGTATCACCCGCACGGTGATACCGCGGTGTACGACACCATCGTTCGGATGGCGCAGCCATTCTCGCTGCGTTACCTGCTGGTGGACGGTCAGGGCAACTTCGGTTCGGTAGACGGCGACAACGCCGCGGCCATGCGATACACCGAAGTGCGCATGACCAAACTGGCGCACGAGCTGCTGGCCGACCTGCATAAAGAAACCGTGGACTGGGTGCCGAACTACGACGGCACCGAAATGATCCCCGCGGTCATGCCGACCAAGATCCCCAACCTGCTGGTCAACGGCTCCAGCGGTATCGCCGTGGGCATGGCGACCAACATTCCGCCGCACAACCTCGGTGAAGTCATCGACGGTTGCCTGGCACTCATCGACAATCCGGAGCTGACTGTCGATGAGCTGATGCAATACATCCCCGGTCCGGACTTCCCGACCGCCGCGATCATCAACGGTCGCGCTGGCATCATCGAAGCCTACCGCACCGGTCGCGGGCGCATTTACATGCGTGCCCGCTCGATCATCGAAGACATCGACAAGGTCGGTGGCCGTCAGCAGATCGTCATCACCGAACTCCCTTACCAGCTGAACAAGGCCCGTCTGATCGAGAAGATCGCCGAGCTGGTCAAAGAGAAGAAGCTTGAAGGCATCACCGAGCTGCGCGACGAGTCCGACAAGGACGGTATGCGCGTCGTGATCGAGCTGCGTCGCGGCGAAGTGCCTGAGGTGATCCTCAACAACCTCTACGCCCAGACTCAGCTGCAAAGCGTGTTCGGCATCAACATCGTTGCGCTGATCGACGGCCGTCCGCGGATCCTCAACCTCAAGGATCTGCTGGAAGCCTTCGTTCGTCACCGTCGCGAAGTCGTGACCCGCCGTACCGTGTTCGAACTGCGTAAGGCGCGCGAACGTGGCCACATCCTGGAAGGTCAAGCGGTTGCCCTGTCGAACATCGACCCGGTCATCGCCCTGATCAAGGCTTCGCCGACCCCGTCGGAAGCTAAGGAAGCGCTGATCAGCACGCCGTGGGAATCCTCCGCGGTGGTTGCAATGGTTGAACGTGCCGGTGCCGATTCGTGCCGTCCGGAAAACCTCGATCCGCAATACGGTCTGCGCGACGGCAAGTACTTCCTGTCGCCAGAGCAGGCACAAGCCATTCTGGAACTGCGTCTGCACCGCCTGACCGGTCTGGAACACGAGAAGCTGCTGGCCGAGTATCAAGAGATCCTCAACCAGATCGGCGAGCTGATCCGCATCCTCAACAGCGCCACGCGCCTGATGGAAGTGATCCGCGAAGAGCTGGAAGTGATCCGTGCCGAGTACGGCGATGTACGTCGCACCGAGATTCTCGATGCCCGTCTCGACCTGACCCTGGGCGACATGATCCCGGAAGAAGAGCGCGTCGTGACCATTTCCCACGGTGGCTACGCCAAGACCCAGCCTTTGGCTGCGTACCAGGCTCAGCGTCGTGGCGGTAAAGGTAAATCGGCTACCGGCGTGAAGGATGAGGACTACATCGCTCACCTGCTGGTCGCCAACAGCCACACCACGCTGCTGCTGTTCTCCAGCAAAGGTAAAGTGTACTGGCTGAAAACCTACGAAATCCCGGAAGCCTCCCGCGCTGCCCGTGGTCGTCCGCTGGTCAACCTGCTGCCGCTGGACAGTGATGAATACATCACCACCATGCTGCCGGTCGAGGAATACACCGAAGGTCACTTCATCTTCATGGCCACTGCCAAAGGCACCGTGAAGAAGACCCCGCTGGAATCCTTCAGCCGTCAACGCAGCGTCGGTCTGATCGCGCTGGAGCTGGATGAAGGCGACGTGCTGATCTCTGCGGCCATTACCGATGGCGATCGCGAAGTCATGCTGTTCTCCGACGGCGGCAAGGTGACTCGCTTCAAGGAAACCGACGTTCGCGCCATGGGCCGTACCGCTCGCGGTGTCCGCGGCATGCGTCTGCCGGAAGGCCAGAAGCTGATTTCCATGCTGATCCCGGAAGAAGGCAGCCAGATCCTCACCGCTTCGGCGCGTGGTTTCGGCAAGCGCACGGCGATCACCGAGTTCCCTGAGTACAAGCGTGGCGGTCAGGGCGTTATCGCCATGGTCAGCAACGAGCGTAACGGCCGCTTGGTCGGCGCCGTTCAGGTGCTCGACGGCGAGGAAATCATGCTGATTTCCGACCAGGGTACGTTGGTTCGTACCCGCGTCGACGAAGTGTCCAGCCTGGGCCGTAATACCCAGGGCGTGACCCTGATCAAGCTGGCCAACGATGAAACGCTGGTGGGCCTGGAGCGGGTTCAGGAACCGTCGGAAGTCGAAGGCGAAGAGCTGGAAGGCGAAGGGCTTGCAGGTGAAGAGGGTGCAGTGTTCGAGGGTGAGGTCGTGATCGACGATGTTGCCGACGACCAGCAACTCGACGCCGCCGCCGACGAAGAGCCGCAGGAGTAAGCGGGCAAGCAGGGGGCGGATGAAGATTCGCCCCCTTGTTGTTTGTCCTCAGGGAACTGTGGAATTGTTTTTTATGTAGGAGTTGTCGAGCGAAGCGATGCTGCGATCTCTTGATCTGGCTCTTGCTTTCGCTCAGCACTAAAAGATCGCAGCCTCGCTCTGCTCGACAGCTCCTACAGATTTATTGCGTGATACCACCAAATCAGAGCGAGATTGGATGTGAGCAAGAGAGCCTATAACTTCTGTGCCGGTCCTGCGGCGCTTCCCGAAGCTGTCCTGAAGCGCGCCCAGGCTGAACTCCTTGATTGGCACGGCAAGGGCCTGTCGGTCATGGAAATGAGCCATCGCAGCGATGAGTTCGTGTCCATTGCCACCAAGGCCGAGCAGGATCTGCGTGATCTGCTGAATATCCCCTCGAACTATAAAGTGCTGTTTCTGCAAGGTGGCGCGAGCCAGCAATTTGCTCAGATTCCTCTGAACCTGTTGCCGGAAGGCCGCTCCGCCGACTATATCGATACCGGTATCTGGTCGCAGAAGGCTATCGAAGAAGCTTCGCGCTACGGCCACGTCAACGTCGCCGCGACCGCCAAGCCTTACGACTATTTCGCTGTGCCTGGTCAGAACGAATGGAACCTGTCGAAAGATGCGGCCTACGTTCACTACGCGCCAAACGAAACCATCGGCGGCCTGGAATTCCAGTGGATCCCGGAAACCGGTGATGTACCGCTGGTCGCCGACATGTCCTCGGACATTCTTTCGCGCCCGGTGGATGTCTCGCGTTTCGGCATGATCTACGCCGGCGCCCAGAAAAACATCGGCCCGAGCGGCATCGTCGTCAACATCGTTCGCGAAGACCTGTTGGGTAACGCCCGTTCCATCTGCCCGACCATGCTCAACTACAAGGTCGCGGCCGACAACGGCTCGATGTACAACACGCCGCCAACCCTGGCCTGGTACTTGTCTGGCCTGGTGTTCGAGTGGCTGAAAGAGCAGGGCGGCGTCGAAGCCATCGGCAAGCTCAATGAAGTGAAGCAGCGCACGCTGTACGACTTCATCGACGCCAGCGGCTTGTACAGCAACCCGATCAACAAGTCGGACCGCTCGTGGATGAACGTGCCGTTCCGTCTGGCCGACGATCGTCTCGACAAGCCGTTCCTGGCCGGTGCCGACGAACGTGGCCTGTTGAACCTCAAAGGTCACCGTTCCGTGGGCGGCATGCGTGCCTCCATCTATAACGCCGTCGATATCGTTGCGGTCAACGCACTGGTTTCGTACATGGCAGAGTTCGAGAAGGAACACGGCTAATGTCTGAGCAAGAACTCAAGGCACTGCGCCTGCGCATTGATGCTCTGGACGAAAAGGTCCTGGAGCTGATCAGTGAGCGCGCACGCTGCGCCCAGGAAGTTGCGCGAGTAAAGATGGCCTCGCTGGCCGAAGGCGAAGTGCCGGTGTTCTATCGTCCTGAGCGCGAAGCTCAGGTGCTCAAGCGCGTGATGGAGCGTAACCAGGGGCCGCTGGGCAACGAAGAGATGGCGCGGCTGTTCCGCGAAATCATGTCCTCGTGCCTGGCCCTCGAGCAGCCGCTGAAAGTGGCTTACCTCGGCCCTGAAGGTACCTTCACTCAGGCGGCGGCCATGAAGCACTTCGGTCACGCGGTGATCAGCAAGCCAATGGCGGCAATCGACGAAGTGTTCCGTGAAGTGGCGGCCGGTGCGGTGAACTTTGGCGTGGTCCCGGTGGAAAACTCCACCGAGGGCGCGGTCAACCACACTCTCGACAGCTTCCTCGAACACGACATGGTGATCTGTGGCGAAGTCGAGCTGCGTATTCACCATCACCTGTTGGTTGGCGAAAACACCAAGACCGACAGCATCAGTCGCATCTATTCCCACGCCCAGTCCCTGGCCCAGTGCCGCAAGTGGCTGGATGCCCATTACCCGAATGTCGAGCGCGTGGCGGTGTCCAGCAACGCCGAAGCGGCCAAGCGGGTCAAGGGTGAGTGGAACTCGGCGGCGATTGCCGGCGACATGGCTGCCGGCCTCTACGGGTTGACCCGTCTGGCCGAGAAAATCGAGGATCGCCCGGACAACTCCACGCGATTCCTGATGATCGGTAACCAGGAAGTGCCGCCGACCGGTGACGACAAGACCTCGATCATCGTTTCCATGAGCAACAAGCCCGGCGCTCTCCACGAGTTGCTGGTGCCGTTCCACGACAATGGCATCGATCTGACACGGATTGAGACCCGTCCGTCGCGCAGCGGTAAATGGACCTACGTGTTCTTCATCGACTTCGTCGGCCATCACCGCGACCCACTGGTCAAAGGTGTGCTGGAAAAGATCAGTCAGGAAGCGGTGGCACTCAAAGTGCTGGGTTCCTACCCGAAAGCAGTTCTCTAAGGGCGGTAGCAAATGAGTGGCAACTTCCTCGCTCTGGCACAGCCGGGCGTGCAACAACTTTCGCCTTACGTTCCGGGCAAGCCTGTGGACGAACTGGCCCGTGAGCTGAACCTCGATCCGGCCAGCATCGTCAAGCTGGCGAGCAACGAAAACCCGTTGGGTGCCAGCCCCAAGGCGCTGGCGGCGATTCGTGAAGCGCTGGCCGAGCTGACCCGCTATCCGGACGGCAACGGTTTTGCGCTCAAGACCCTGCTGGCCGATCAGTGTCGCGTCGAGCTGAACCAGGTGACGCTGGGCAACGGCTCCAACGATATTCTGGAGCTGGTGGCGCGTGCCTATCTGGCACCGGGCCTGAACGCGGTGTTCAGCGAACATGCGTTTGCGGTCTATCCGATCGCGACCCAGGCCGTTGGCGCCCAGGCAAAAGTGATCCCGGCCAAAGACTGGGGTCATGATCTGCCGGCGATGCTGGCCGCGATCGATGCCGATACCCGCGTGGTATTCATCGCCAACCCGAACAACCCGACCGGGACCTGGTTCGACGCCGAGGCGCTGGATGAATTCCTGCAGGACGTTCCGGCCCATGTGCTGGTGGTGCTGGACGAGGCCTACATCGAGTACGCCGAAGGCAGCGACTTGCCGGATGGCCTGGACTATCTGGCGGCCTATCCGAACCTGCTGGTCTCGCGCACCTTCTCCAAGGCCTATGGTCTGGCGTCGCTGCGGGTCGGCTACGGTTTGTCCTCGGCCATCGTCGCCGATGTGCTCAATCGCGTGCGTCAGCCGTTCAACGTCAACAGCCTCGCGCTGGCCGCCGCTTGTGCCGCGCTGCAAGACGTCGAGTACCTGGCTGAAAGCCGTCGCCTGAACCAATCCGGCATGCAGCAGCTTGAGGCGGGTTTCCGTGAGTTGGGGCTGAGCTGGATTCCATCCAAAGGCAACTTTATCTGTGTCGATCTGGGTCGCGTTGCTGCCCCGGTGTTCCAGGGGTTGCTGCGCGAAGGCGTGATCGTGCGTCCGGTGGCCAACTACGGCATGCCAAACCACCTGCGCATCACCATCGGTTTGCCAGCGGAAAACAGCCGCTTCCTCGAGGCGCTGACCAAGGTTATGGCTCGTGGTTGATGTCACTGCACTGCAATCTGCTGAACCTATGATCGGTCGCCTGGTGGTGGTCGGTCTGGGGTTGATCGGCGGTTCGTTTGCCAAAGGCCTGCGTGAAAGCGGTCTGTGCCGCGAAGTGGTCGGGGTCGATCTCGACCCGCAGTCGCGCAAGCTGGCGGTCGAGTTGGGTGTGGTGGATCGCTGCGAAGAAGACCTGGTGGCGGCTTGCCAGGGCGCGGACGTGATTCAGTTGGCGGTGCCGATCCTGGCCATGGAGAAACTGCTCGCGCTGTTGGCGGGCATGGACCTGGGGCAGGCGATTCTGACTGACGTCGGCAGTGCCAAGGGCAATGTGGTGCGCGCGGCGACCGAAGCATTTGGCGGCATGCCGGCGCGTTTCGTGCCGGGGCATCCGATTGCCGGTTCCGAGCAGAGTGGGGTGGAAGCCTCCAATGCCGACCTGTTTCGTCGCCATAAAGTGATTCTGACGCCGCTGGATCAGACCGATCCGGTCGCGCTGGCAGTGGTCGACCGGTTGTGGCGCGAATTAGGCGCCGACGTCGAGCACATGCAAGTCGAGCGTCATGACGAAGTGTTGGCGGCAACCAGCCATTTGCCGCACTTGCTGGCGTTCGGTTTGGTCGATTCATTGGCCAAACGCAATGAAAATCTTGAGATCTTCCGTTACGCTGCGGGCGGTTTCCGCGATTTCACAAGAATCGCCGGTAGCGACCCGGTCATGTGGCACGACATCTTCCTCGCCAACCGCGAAGCTGTCCTGCGCACACTCGATACATTTCGCAGCGACCTCGACGCCTTGCGCGACGCGGTCGATGCAGGGGATGGGCACCAATTGTTGGGCGTGTTCACTCGCGCCCGGGTTGCCCGCGAGCATTTCAGTAAAATCCTGGCCCGCCGGGCCTATGTGGACGCTATGAATTCCAACGATCTGATTTTCCTGGCACAACCTGGTGGCCGCCTGACTGGGCGGATTCGTGTACCGGGCGACAAATCGATTTCCCACCGCTCGATCATGCTCGGTTCCTTAGCCTGCGGCGTCACCGAAGTGGAAGGTTTCCTCGAGGGCGAAGACGCCCTGGCGACCCTGCAAGCTTTCCGCGACATGGGTGTCGTCATCGAAGGTCCGCACCATGGTCGTGTGACCATTCACGGCGTCGGCCTGCATGGCCTGAAGCCTGCGCCGGGCCCGATCTATCTGGGTAACTCCGGCACTTCGATGCGTCTGCTGTCTGGCCTGCTGGCTGCGCAGAACTTCGACAGCACCCTGACCGGCGACGCTTCGTTGTCCAAGCGCCCGATGAATCGCGTGGCCAATCCGCTGCGTGAAATGGGCGCTGTGATCGAGACCGCCGCTGACGGTCGTCCACCGATGACCATTCGTGGCGGCAACAAGCTCAAGGGCCTGACTTACACCATGCCGATGGCCAGTGCCCAGGTTAAATCCTGCCTGCTGCTGGCGGGTCTGTATGCCGAAGGCAAGACCACGGTCACCGAGCCGGCACCGACTCGCGACCACACCGAGCGCATGTTGCGCGGCTTCGGCTACCCGGTGACCGTTAACGGGGCGACCGCCTCGGTCGAGTCCGGCCACAAGTTGACCGCGACCCACATTGAAGTGCCGGGCGATATCTCGTCGTCGGCGTTCTTCCTGGTGGCGGCGTCGATTGCCGAAGGTTCGGAGCTGGTGCTCGAACACGTCGGCATCAACCCGACCCGCACCGGCGTAATCGACATCCTGCGCCTGATGGGCGCTGACATCACTCTGGAAAACCAGCGTGAAGTTGGTGGCGAGCCGGTAGCTGACCTGCGTGTGCGGGCAGCTAAACTCAAAGGTATCGAGATTCCCGAAGCGCTGGTTCCACTGGCTATCGACGAGTTTCCGGTGCTGTTCGTGGCGGCTGCATGTGCCGAAGGTCGCACTGTGCTGCGTGGTGCCGAAGAGCTGCGCGTGAAGGAGTCGGACCGGATCCAGGTCATGGCGGACGGTCTGCTGGCGTTGGGCGTCAAGTGCGAGCCCACTCCGGACGGCCTCATCATCGACGGCGGCCAGATCGGCGGCGGCGAAGTGCACGGTCACGGCGATCACCGGATTGCCATGGCCTTCAGCGTGGCTTCACTGCGCGCCACTGCGCCGATCCGCATCCATGATTGCGCCAACGTCGCGACCTCGTTCCCGAACTTCCTCGCGCTGTGCGCGCAGGTCGGTATCCGTGTTGCACAAGAGGCTCAGTCGTGATCAGCATTGCACCGGTCATCACTATTGATGGGCCAAGCGGCTCTGGCAAAGGTACTGTCGCCGGGATTCTGGCCAAGCGCCTGGGCTGGAACCTGCTGGATTCCGGTGCACTTTATCGACTGCTGGCTTTTGCCGCGCATAACCATGGCGTCGACCTGACCAATGAGGAATTGCTCAAGAAGCTCGCCGCTCATCTGGATGTGCAGTTCATCGCGGCGACCGATGGTCAGTTGCAGCGCATTATTCTGGAAGGTGATGAAGTCAGCGATGTGATCCGTACCGAGAGTGTCGGCTCGGGTGCCTCGCAGGTCGCCGCGTTGCCCGCGGTTCGCGAGGCGTTGCTGCAGCGTCAGCGGGCTTTTCAGGAGGCGCCGGGTCTGGTGGCCGATGGTCGCGACATGGGTACGGTGGTATTTCCCGACGCACCCTTGAAGATTTTCCTCACTGCCAGTGCCGAAGAGCGTGCGCGCCGACGTTACTTGCAGTTGAAGGGCAAAGTCGATGGTGTTAGTCTGTCGAGTCTGCTAGATGAGATACGTGCGCGCGATGAGCGTGACACCCAGCGAGCGGTAGCCCCGCTCAAACCGGCGGCTGACGCCATACAGCTGGATTCCACGGAATTATCCATCGAGCAGGTGCTGGAACGCATCATGAGCGAGATCGCCATTCGCGATATCGCCGGGTGACCAAGAGGGCCGCAGGGGACCAGTCATAGTCCTGCGGAGCTTCTTTTAAATGAAACTAACCCACATCGTCTGGGATGTGGAGATGGGCGTATTCTTCGCCCTTATCAACAGGAATTAAAATGAGCGAAAGCTTTGCGGAACTCTTTGAAGAAAGCCTAAAAACCCTGAACCTTCAGGCAGGCTCCATCATCACCGGTGTTATCGTTGATATCGATTACCAAGCTCGCTGGGTAACCGTTCACGCTGGCCTGAAGTCTGAAGCACTCATCCCGCTTGAGCAGTTCTACAACGACGCTGGCGAACTGAACATCAACGTCGGTGACGAAGTTCACGTTGCTCTGGACTCGGTTGAAGACGGCTTTGGTGAAACCAAGCTGTCCCGTGAAAAAGCCAAGCGCGCTGAATGCTGGATTGTTCTGGAAGCAGCCTTCGCAGCCGAAGAAGTGGTCAAGGGCGTTATCAACGGTAAGGTTAAAGGCGGCTTCACTGTCGACGTTAACGGCATCCGTGCGTTCCTGCCAGGTTCTCTGGTTGACGTCCGTCCAGTGCGCGACACCACGCACCTGGAAGGCAAAGAGCTGGAATTCAAGGTCATCAAACTCGACCAGAAACGCAACAACGTTGTCGTTTCCCGTCGCAGCGTCCTCGAAGCCGAGAACTCCGCCGAGCGTGAAGCTCTGCTGGAATCCCTGCAGGAAGGCCAACAAGTCAAAGGTATCGTCAAGAACCTCACCGATTACGGCGCATTCGTCGATCTGGGTGGCGTCGATGGCCTGCTGCACATTACCGACATGGCTTGGAAGCGTATCAAGCATCCTTCCGAAATCGTCAATGTTGGCGACGAGATCGATGTCAAGGTTCTGAAGTACGATCGCGAGCGCAATCGTGTTTCCCTGGGCCTCAAGCAACTGGGCGAAGATCCATGGGTTGCTATCAAAGCCCGTTACCCAGAAAGCACTCGCGTTACCGCTCGTGTAACCAACCTGACCGACTACGGCTGCTTCGCTGAGCTGGAAGAAGGCGTTGAAGGTCTGGTACACGTTTCCGAAATGGACTGGACCAACAAGAACATCCACCCTTCGAAAGTCGTACAAGTCGGCGACGAAGTGGAAGTTATGGTTCTGGACATCGACGAAGAGCGTCGTCGTATCTCCCTCGGCATCAAGCAGTGCAAATCTAACCCATGGGAAGATTTCTCTGGCCAGTTCAACAAGGGCGATAAAATCTCCGGCACCATCAAGTCGATCACCGATTTCGGTATCTTCATTGGTCTGGACGGCGGCATCGACGGTCTGGTTCACCTGTCCGACATCTCCTGGAACGAAGTGGGCGAAGAAGCCGTACGCCGCTTCAAGAAAGGCGACGAGCTGGACACCGTTATCCTGTCGGTTGACCCAGAGCGCGAGCGCATCTCCCTGGGTATCAAGCAACTGGAAAGCGATCCGTTCTCCGAGTACGTTCAAGAGAACGACAAAGGCGCCATCGTTAAAGGCATCGTGAAAGAAGTTGACGCTAAAGGCGCCATCATCACTCTGGCCGACGATATCGAAGCGACTCTGAAAGCCTCCGAAATCAGCCGTGACCGCGTTGAAGACGCGCGCAACGTTCTGAAAGAAGGCCAGGAAGTAGAAGCCAAGATCATCAGCGTTGATCGCAAGAGCCGCGTAATCCAGCTCTCCATCAAGTCGAAAGATGATGCTGAAGAGAAAGAAGCAATCCAGAGCTTGAAAGACAAGCCTGCTGCTGACATCGCTGCTGGTCCTACCACTCTGGGCGACCTGTTGCGTGCACAAATGGAAAAACAGAACTGAGTTCTGTCAGACCATAGAAAAAGGGCGACTTCGGTCGCCCTTTTTTGTGTCTGCGATTTGGTGAATCCCTAATGTGCTGACGCTGCAATATTTCTTTCGTGAAACCAATGATCTACATAAGTTGTCTGTAACTTCATACAGGTCAATTGTCGATTCAGGGGCTAGGCTTAGTCTGAGGTGAGCGATCGCCGATCAGTACGCTCGATCTAAGGAATTGAATGAACAAGTTCATTGTCGTGATAGCAGTAATGACATTGGCAGGTTGTACCACTAGTGCCAAAACTCATGCGATACGCGGCGTCAGTGGCATAGAGGTCGATTGTTCGGGGTTGGGCTCGGGATGGGAGAGGTGTTACAAGCGAGCGGCCAAGGAGTGTAAGGGGGCAGGCTATAAAGTCATCGTAAGGTCCGATGAGGCCAAAGAGGAAGATGTATTCCCTTTCGGCTTCAATCCTGCAGGTTATCTGACGCGCACCATGCTCGTCATATGCAGGTGAGCGGATGAGTTCGTCAGCGTTCCGGTGCTCTGAAATCAGGCATCTCGCGGCCGGGGAGAATATGTCAAAGCTCAGGCTGTTCAAATTCATCAGAGCATGCTAAAACCTTTGAAGCGCTGATCTAGCTGCTTGAAAAAGAAGGGAAAAATATGACGAAGTCGGAGTTGATCGAACGAATTGTCACCCATCAAGGGCTACTCTCATCCAAGGATGTGGAGCTGGCCATCAAGACCATGCTTGAGCAAATGTCCCAATGTCTGGCCACTGGTGATCGAATCGAGATCCGTGGTTTTGGCAGCTTCTCACTGCACTATCGCGCACCGCGCGTAGGGCGCAATCCAAAAACAGGTCAGTCCGTCAGCCTTGACGGCAAGTTTGTTCCGCATTTCAAGCCAGGCAAAGAACTGCGCGATCGTGTGAACGAAGATGAGGAGGAAGGGCTTTGACGGCTTCCGCACTTCAAGGAGTCGCTGATGCGTAACCTCAAGCGCGTACTCCTCGCTGTATTTGTCCTGTTGCTCGTTCTGGTGATCCTGGCGTTCGTTCTTGAGAACCAGCAAGGCGTGTCCCTGCTGTTCCTCGGTTGGGCGGGCCCGCAGTTGCCAGTATCGCTGATCATGGTAATTGCGCTGCTGATCGGCATGGTGATCGGGCCCATTCTGGGCTGGTTTCTGGGGCGTCCGTCCAGAGCCTCACGCAAGCGCCTTGTCTGAGTGCGACAAGCCCGCTGTAGGCGTGGAATTTGCTTCGCAGCTTGTCCATATCCGTTAGTAAAACCTTCATTAAGCTGTAAAATGCCGCGCTTGATCGATAGGGCATTTCCTGATTTGTTCAAACTGACTCAGTCAGAAGCTTCAGCTGACTTGATGGCTTTTGCATTCATGGATTAGGCAACGCTCGGTTGGCGGCCCCGTCAGTAACTCAAGGATATGGTTTCGCGTGAAAATTCTAGTAACCGGCGGCGCCGGGTTCATCGGCTCGGCAGTCATTCGTCATATCATCTCCAACACTGCCGACTCTGTCGTTAACGTTGATAAACTGACTTATGCCGGTAATCTTGAGTCGCTGGCCGGAGTCAGCCAGAACTCGCGTTATGTGTTCGAGCGCGTCGACATCTGCGACCGCGATCAAGTGGACCGTGTCCTGCGTGAACACCAACCGGATGCAATCATGCACCTGGCCGCAGAGTCTCACGTTGACCGCTCGATCTCCGGTCCATCCGAGTTCATCCAGACCAACATCATCGGCACCTACACCTTGCTGGAAGCTGCGCGCCACTATTGGACCGCACTGGATGATGCGCGCAAAGCCAGCTTCCGCTTCCACCATATTTCCACCGACGAAGTCTACGGAGACCTTGACGGTCCGGAAGACCTCTTCACCGAAACCACGCCGTATCAGCCAAGCTCGCCATACTCGGCCAGCAAGGCCAGTTCTGATCATCTGGTTCGCGCCTGGAGCCGTACCTACGGCCTGCCGACCCTGGTTACCAACTGTTCGAACAACTATGGTCCGTTCCACTTCCCTGAGAAATTGATCCCGCTGATCATTCTCAACGCACTGGAAGGCAAGCCGCTGCCGGTCTACGGCAAAGGCAATCAGGTTCGTGACTGGCTCTACGTCGAAGACCACGCCCGCGCACTGTACAAAGTCGTGACCGAAGGCGTGATCGGCGAGACCTACAACATCGGCGGCCATAACGAGAAGCAAAACATCGAAGTGGTACACACCCTTTGCGCACTGCTCGACGAATTGCGTCCGGACTCCGCTCATCGTCCACACGCCAGCCTGATCACCTATGTTCAGGATCGCCCGGGCCACGACCAGCGTTACGCGATCGACGCCAGCAAAATCCAGCGCGAGCTGGGCTGGACGCCGGAAGAGACCTTTGAAACCGGTATTCGCAAGACTGTCGAGTGGTACCTGAACAACACTGAGTGGGTAGCTCACGTGAAGAGCGGCAGCTACCAGCAATGGATCGACCAGAATTACGCGGGCCGTTCGGACAAAGCATGAAAATTCTCCTGTTGGGAAAAAACGGCCAGGTCGGCTGGGAGCTGCAACGCTCTCTTGCGCCTCTTGGCGAACTGATCGCCCTGGACCGTCACCCAGTCGATGGTTTGAGTGGCGACCTGTCTGACCTCCATGCACTGCGCGCGACGATTCGTCAGGTCAGGCCGGACGTCATCGTCAACGCAGCGGCCTACACTGCGGTCGATAAAGCTGAGTCCGAGACTGAACTGGCCAGCCGCGTGAATGGTCAGGCGAGTCAGGTCATGGCTGAAGAAGCCGTATCTCTAGGGGCTTGGCTGATTCACTACTCGACCGATTACGTGTTCAACGGTGAAGGCCTGGCGCCATGGCAAGAGACCGATGCCGTCGCCCCAGTGAATCACTACGGTGCCAGCAAACTGGCCGGCGAGCAGGCGATTATTGCCTCGGGCTGCAAGCACCTGATCTTCCGTACCAGCTGGGTCTATGGCGCTCGCGGCAACAACTTTGCCAAGACCATGCTGCGTCTGGCCAAGGACCGCGACACCCTGAGCGTCATCGCCGACCAGATAGGCGCCCCGACCGGCGCGGACCTGATCGCCGACGTGACTGCGTTGGCCATTCAACAAGTGCTGCAGCGTCCTGAGCTGGCGGGCCTGTATCACTTGGCGGCCGCCGGCGAAGTATCCTGGCATGGCTACGCCAGCCACGTGATCGGTTTTGCAAAGGCCAACGGTGAAGAGCTCGCTATTACAGCGATCAACCCGATAGACACAGCCGCCTACCCAACACCGGCGCGCCGCCCTCTGAATTCCCGGTTGAACACTCAGAAGCTGCGCGACAATTTTTCTCTGCACTTGCCTGATTGGCAAAGTGGCGTCACCCGAATGCTGATGGAAATCCTGAATAAATGACAACGACAAATCGTAAAGGCATCATCCTCGCTGGTGGCTCGGGCACTCGTCTGCACCCGTTGACCCTTGGTGTGTCCAAGCAGATGCTGCCGATTTACGACAAGCCGATGATCTTCTATCCGCTGTCAGTGTTGATGCTTGCCGGTATACGCGAAATCCTGATTATTTCCACTCCGGAAGATCTGCCGTGCTTCCGCAAATTGCTAGGCGATGGCGGCCTGTACGGCATCAAGTTGACCTACGCCGAGCAACCTAGCCCGGACGGGCTGGCACAAGCCTTCATCATTGGCGAAGAATTCATCGGCAAGGACCCTTGCTGCCTGATCCTGGGTGACAACATCTTCTACGGTCAGCACTTCTCGGACAACCTGCGTTCCGCCAGCGCTCAAGAAATCGGCGCGACTGTATTTGGCTATCATGTGGCTGATCCTGAACGTTTCGGTGTTGTGGAGTTCGACGCATCTGGTCGGGCGCTGAGCATAGAAGAGAAGCCGCAGAAACCCAAATCCAGCTACGTTGTGACTGGTCTTTACTTCTACGACAACAAGGTCGTCGAGATTGCTAAAGGCATTAAGCCGTCCGCACGCTGCGAGCTGGAAATTACCGACATCAACCGCGCCTATCTTGAACAGAATGCTCTGAAAGTCGAAATTCTTGGTCGCGGTTTTGCCTGGTTGGACACCGGAACTCACGACTCGTTGCTAGAGGCTAGCCACTTCGTGCACACCATAGAGAAGCGCCAGGGACTGAAAGTTGCTTGCCTGGAAGAGATTGCCTACCACAACGGTTGGATCACGGCTGAGCAACTTGGAGCTCAGGCTGAAAGTCTCAAGAAAACGGGGTATGGTCAGTACCTGCAAAAATTGTTGGATGCGAGTTCTGGCTGATCGCGAACCTTATTTTTCGACGTTTCAATGTTCAATGTTCAAGCAGGATGGCATGCCAGTAAAATTACCGAAGGTTGCAGTTTTGTTGGCTGCCTACAACGGCATGCGCTGGATCGAAGAACAAGTTTTCTCGATCCTAGGTCAGTCAGCCGTAGATGTTACTGTCTATATAAGTGTTGATCCTTCTACCGACGGCACCGAGGCCTGGTGCGCAAGCTTTTTCGCTGAACGCAGCGATGTGGTTTTGCTACCAGCTGCCGGCAATTTCGGTGGCGCAGCACGCAATTTCTTCCGTCTCATTCGTGATGTCGATTTTGAGGGTTATGACTTCATCGCGTTTTCTGATCAAGATGACATATGGCACTCGGACAAGCTCGAGCGGGCCACCCAGACTTTACTGACACGTGAATTTGATGCGTATTCAAGTAATGTAACGGCTTTCTGGCCGGATGGTAAAACACATTTGTTAGACAAGGCGCAGCCGCAAGTTGCCTGGGATTTTTTGTTTGAGGCTGCTGGGCCGGGTTGTACTTACGTGTTGAGCAAGAGATTGGCAGACTCGCTGAAGAACTCCATGTTTGCCAATTGGCAGCAATTACAGGAAGTTAGTTTGCATGACTGGTACTGTTACGCCTTCGCCCGAAGTCATCAATTCAAATGGTTCATTGACCCGATTCCATCCATGCTGTATCGCCAGCATGATAGTAATCAAGTAGGGGCTAATACAGGATTGGCTCCTTTGATTGCCCGATATAAAACGATTCATGACGGCTGGTGGTTTACTCAGGTACGATTGATTGCTTCATTGGTGGGCCAGGACAGAGAGCCTTTTGTTGAAACCTGGTTAGAATTGGGGCGCAGGCAGTTATTGAAACTTTCCTTTAGCGCCTGGATATGCCGGCGAAGGTTCCGCGATAAAGTGCTCTTCTTTTTTATATGTTGTACCACTGCAGTGGTTGGAAAGAGGACTAAATGAAAGGCCCACAAGTTTTGGTGACGGGAGCGAACGGGTTCGTTGGTGAGGCTTTGGTCTTAAAGCTTTTACTCGATAAAAAATTCACCCCAGTTGCCGCCGTGCGAAGTGTTACACGATTGCTTGGTTTGTGTCGGGTTGTCCCATTCGACCTGACTGATACCGCGGCATCGCCCGCCTTGAATGATGTTCAAGTAGTGATCCATGCCGCGGCTCGAGTGCATGTGATGAACGAAACCTCAACGAACTCTCTTTCGGAGTTTCGCAAAGTCAATGTGGACGGAACCGTTAGGCTCGCCCAGAAAGCTGCCGAGTTGGGGGTGAAGCGGTTCATTTTTATCAGCTCAATCAAGGTTAATGGCGAAAGCACCGCACCACGGAGTTCTTTTAAGGCTGACGATCCTCCAGCACCTGTAGATCCGTACGGAGTCTCGAAACAAGAAGCTGAAGATGCTTTGAAGCAGATTGGCCTGAGCACAGGAATGGAAGTTGTTATCATCAGACCGCCGCTTGTGTATGGACCAGGGGTGAAAGCCAATTTTTTAAGCATGATGAATTGGCTGCACAGAAGTATACCTTTGCCGTTGGGGGCTATAAATAATCAGCGCAGTCTGGTGGCGCTTGAGAATCTTGTGGATCTCATTGTGACCTGTATAGATCATCCTGCGGCGGCGAATAATATCTTTCTGGTTAGTGATGGTGAGGATCTATCTACAACTTTATTGCTTCGGCGCATGGCTCGCGCATTAGGCGCGAAAGCATGGTTGCTCCCGATACCTGGTTTTATATTGAGTTTAAGTGCTTCACTCCTGGGTAAAAAAGCAGTTGTTCAGCGTTTGTGCAGTTCGTTGCAGGTTGATATTAGAAAGACATGTGATGTTTTGAATTGGCGTCCATCGGTAAGTGTGGATAAAGCTTTGCGCAAAACCGCCGACCATTATCTGGATAAACTAACGAAATGAATGTTTGGCTGTTGCTATCTGCTGTGTTCGCAAGTTCATGTTTGCTGACCAATGTCTTGCGTCGTTATGCCTTGGCCAAGAGTTTAATGGACATACCAAACGAGCGCAGTTCCCATACCGTGCCTAAGCCTCGTGGAGGCGGAGTGGCTATTGTGGTGGCATTTGCAGGGGCGCTGCCGGTGTTGGCTGCTCTGGGTCTGCTTGGTATGCCTTTGCTTACAGGATTACTGGGCTCGGGAATTTTGGTCGCGCTTATAGGCTTCGCCGATGATCATGGTCATATTGCAGCTAGATGGCGGCTGTTGGGGCATTTCATTGCGGCTGGCTGGGCGCTGTACTGGCTTAATGGCCTCGCATCCATTTCATTTTTTGGTACGTCGATTGACTTGGGTTGGTTCGGTAATGTATTCGCGCTGATTTACCTTGTCTGGATGCTGAACCTCTATAATTTTATGGACGGGATTGATGGCTTGGCCAGCGCTGAGGCCATATGCGTAAGTCTGGGGGCGTGTGCATTGTATTGGCTTGGTGGTTACACCAACCTGATATGGGTTCCGTTCGTTTTGGCTGGAGCGGTGGCCGGGTTTCTATGCTGGAATTTTCCTCCCGCGCGCATCTTTATGGGAGATGCGGGCAGTGGATTTTTAGGCTTCATTCTCGGTGGTTTAGCGCTCCATGCGGCTTGGACAGCGCCGGAGCTGCTTTGGAGTTGGTTGATTCTGCTCGGAGTTTTCATTGTTGACGCTACCTGGACGCTGCTGCGACGTTTGATGCGTGGAGACAAAGTTTCTCAGGCGCATCGCAGCCACGCCTATCAGTATGCATCCCGTCGTTTCAAAAGCCATCGAGTCGTAACGCTTGGGGTTGTTGTCATTAATCTTGTCTGGCTGGTGCCAATTTCGATTTTTGTTGGGCTGGGATTATTGAATGAAATACTCGGAATGTTACTTGCATACACTCCGCTCGTCTTTATAGCCTGTTTATTTAATGCGGGGGCGTTGGAGGAAAAGGCTGATTCTTGAGCAGTAGTGACGCTCTCCATTTGCCATACCACTCAATCACCTGGTCCAGTGCTCGCACCGTATGCTCTGCCGGTAACGGCAGAGCAATTTTCATGCTCGGGGCTTCGCGGTTGGGATTATCAGTCAAATTGACAATCCAAAAGCTGCCTTGCTCGGCAAATTGGTCATGCGTGGAGTCCATCAACCAACACTAGTAGATCACCTCGGGAGCGGCCAGCGGCTAGGGAGCTTCCCGCACGAGGCGATTGCGCGGTTTCATCCGCAGGTTTAGCTCCGTTTCGCGGTAAATCCGGTACACCCTAGGTACCGGGTTTCCAGTCTCGGTTGCGCGAGGGGGGATCATTTAGCTGTCCGATAAGCGTGATGTCTTCACACAAAACTCCCTTGAACTGATCAGGAGAAAATTCTACTCCTGACGTGTACTTTCTCAGGGAGGACTTACCGTTAGGCCACAGGGCAGGCGTAGTGCCATGAGATCACCGTTTTTGTGGGTGCTGTCATTGTTTTCGATTCTTTCAGCAGTGTTGTTTTGACAGCATCAATCTGTCCTGATAGTTTTCCTGTTTTCTGCTGCCTATCTTGCTCTTTATTGGAAAATTGTTCAGATACATCGAACTGGTTGGTCAGGTAGCCGCGAGGAAGGCATCGCGGCGCTCCGCACAAAGAATAAGAGCTCTGAAAGCTGATTTGATTGGTCTGACTCAATGAGCCCGCAAAAGGAATGAACAAATTGTTCGTGCTGTCTGCAGTAAAAGCTGGAATTATTTCAGCACTTTTTTCGCTTCTTTTCGTCATTATGTTACCGATCTCCTTTTCTGAGGAGGAGGCGGCAACGGATCTGACGATCGTGGCCACTGGTGAGCAAAATCCGGACGCAAAATCGACAGAGGTCTGGATACGCGCGACGGACTCTAAAAGACTAGAGGCACAGATTGTTCACAAGGATCCCGGTTGGGAGACTAAGTATAATTCGTTGGTTTCGTTTCGAAATCAACCCGCTGTCATGCAATCAGCATTAACGCTTAAGTCGGATAAATTCCTGAGATTTGCAACGAGTGAATACTCAGGAATAGTCGAAGTCAAGTATGGGCAGGTAGGGCGTCGTATCGATCTGTATTCCCCAACTCAAGGCATGATCGAGGTCGATCTCAGCAAAATCGCGCCAATGCAGATAAATCTGTGGGCAAATACTATTTCTGCCGCTAAGCTATTTGGGATTGCATTCGTCGCATTTTTTATACTTCTGCTTGTTCTCGGGCGTCGAACAGTATCACGAACCAGAATCGCTACATCGGGCAGTGCCTGGATGCATGCGTGGATTATATTATCCAGCCTGACCGTGTATAGCTTGGTTTTAGCTGCATATTGGCCAGGTCAAATGTCGCCGGACTCGATAAATCAGTGGGGGCAGATGGTTTCGGGTCAGTATAATGATTCACATCCCATACTTTCAACTCAACTCTACAAGTTGGCGTTCTATGTTTATCCGCATCCACAATCCGCGGTAATCCTGCAAATATTGATATTTACTAGTGCTACATGGTTTTTCTTGAAGGAGTGCTTGGCCTGGGGCGCATCTCCACGAGTCATTTCTCTCGCGGCATTGCTATTTCCTCTTTTTCCGGCAAACTTTCTCATTGTCACAACCTTATGGAAAGATGTTCCGTTTACCGCAGGTGTGATCCTTCTTAGTACCTTGGCGGTGCGTGAAGTACGCCGCGGTCTGACGCTGAGGCTTAGCTCACTATTTCTGATGAGTATGGCGGGCGTGTTTATTATTGCCATGCGCCATAACGGCATATTAATAAGTTTTATATTTTTTGTGGCTTTATTTTTCTTCGCGAAGAAAGGTCAGGCACGCCTTCGGGTAGGTGTTGCGTTGATTTCGCAAGTCGCGATTTTTTTGATGATAAAGACCCTGCTACTGACAGTTTTAAATGTATCACCTATTTTGCCACAATATCGCGCGATCGTTGCGATGCATATATTGGGTTCAATGGAAACTGCAGGGGTGGAGTGGAGTTCAGGCGACAGGCAGCTTCTCGAGAGATTGCTTCCCGCGCGAGAGTGGCGTGAAAATTATAAATGCGAGTCGGTTGTGTCACTATTCTGGCACCCACAGCTTCGCAAGGAATGGAATTTCTTAGGTGAACATACTTCCGAGCTGAATTCGTTAGCTTTAAAAGCAATATGGAATTATCCGTTGGTCTTTTTAAAGCATCAGGCTTGCGTGACAGGGCTAATCTGGCGAATTGGTGGGCGCAACGACGAATGGCTCAGTATTTCGCCGGCTGAGATAACCAGCATGCCTGAGCAGCGGGAACTAGGATTGCAGTCGCATTCGCTTCTGCCAGCCTTGAAAGGCCGGATAGATGAGCTGAATCATAGTTTTGTTCAGCGAAGTACAATGTATACCCGGCCTGCTTTGTACACGCTTATCGGTTTGATTTCGATGTGTATCATTGCCATTAGAACGCAACCTGCGGTGTGGTTGCTGTTTGCTCCTTTATTATGTAATTTGATGAGTTTGACTCTATTAATGGGAGCGCAGGACTATAGGTATCTTTGGCCTTCGGTGGTGATGTCGCTTCTAGTTTTTTTTATGGCCTTGGGGCTTTCCTTCGGTCGAAATGGTACTGCTGAAAAGAATGAGTTATTAAATGCGCACGTATCATAATGTTGCGGTCGTAATTCCAAGCTATAAGGTACGGGGGCACGTGCTTGATGTGATCGGCGGTATTGGCGATGAGGTGTGCCGTATATATGTTGTTGATGACTGTTGCCCTGAACAAACCGGCTCTTTTGTTGAAAAGCTTTGTTCTGACTCTCGTGTCAGGGTTTTGAGGCATGAAATCAATCAAGGTGTAGGCGGTGCTGTCATGACCGGCTACGAGGCAGCGGTCGCCGATGGTATGGACATTATTGTCAAACTCGACGGTGATGGGCAAATGGACCCCGGCTTGATCACGGATTTTGTCGAGCCGATATTAAATGGCGAGGCTGACTACACTAAAGGAAACCGCTTTTTTGATCTAGAGAAAGTTCAGGCGATGCCGAAAATGCGGTTATTCGGGAATGCCGTATTGTCGTTCATGGCAAAGCTGTCGTCTGGATATTGGAACCTCTTTGATCCGACGAATGGCTATACCGCCATCCATCGCGACGTAGTCCGCTACCTTCCAATGAAAAAAATCAGTCGAAGATACTTCTTCGAGACGGACATGTTGTTCAGGTTAAACACCCTGCGTGCAGTGGTTGTCGATGTGCCGATGGAAGCAAAATATGGTGATGAGGTCAGTAATTTAAAAATTTCCGCGGTTGTGGGGGAGTTTCTGATTAAACATGTCAGAAACTTCCTCAAGCGGATTTTTTATAATTACTACCTGCGGGATATGTCCTTGGCATCTATAGAGCTGCCTGTTGGCTGCGCGATGCTGCTATTTGGGGTTATATTCGGAACTCATAGTTGGGTGCGGTCCATTGATACCGGTTTGCAGTCTTCGCCTGGAACTGTAATGTTGTCAGCATTACCGTTTATTGTGGGTTTGCAATTGGTTCTTGCATTTCTAGGGCAGGATATCCGATCGGTTCCAGATAGGCCGTTTCATCGTAACAAGAAGGTTGCGGTGACTAAAAGTTTGGAGAAAAAAATTGCAGAATGAAGATAAAGAATGGCTAGATTACCGAGCACGGTTTGCTGATGTCTATGACGATAGCAACTATGGCAGTCCATTGCAGTCATTTGTAATGCGAGCGAGTCATAGGTTAACTGAAAGTCCATTTGGCGAGAGTGTGAAATTCAATCGTGTATTGGAAATTGGTGCCGGGACGGGAGAGCATCTTGCTTTCGTGCGGCATGATTTCGATGAGTATGTACTAACGGATATGGATGCCAAAACTCTGGAAGTCGCGTCTGGGAAGACCTCAGCCCGCCATAAGGGACGTCTGACTTTCTCTGTGCAGCAGGGAAGTAGAATAGATGCTGAAGATAATAGCTACGACCGGCTTATTGCGACCCATGTTCTCGAGCATATCTATTATCCCCATCTTGCGCTGAAGGAATGGCGTAGAGTCTTGAAACCAGGTGGGACGTTGTCGATATTGATTCCGACAGATCCGGGTATAGCATGGCGACTTGGCAGGACACTGGGGCCGCGCAAGAGTGCAATTGAACAGAATATTGCCTACGATTATGTGATGGCTAGAGAGCATGTTAATCCGTGCAATAACTTGGTTGCGTTAATGCGGCACTATTTCCCCAACGCGAGCGAGTCATGGTGGCCGTGCAAATTGGCCTCAATGGATTTGAATCTTTTCGTCGCATTTCATGCCATTGTAGAGAAACCGGAAGTGCCACAGGGCTGACATGCTATATATTTGGGCGATACTTTGCGTTTTGGGTCTGGCAATTGGCCAGATTCTATTCAAGGTCAGTGCGGCTGCGTTGGCGGCTAGCGGGACTTTGTTCACATTTCGTGCGTTGGCGGCGTTGTTCAGCGCAATGTTGCTTTACGCGATCACATCCGTAGCGTGGGTCTGGATCTTACAAAAGATTGAATTAGGCCGCGTCTATCCAGTGATGGCGTTGGCGTTTGTTTTGGTGCCTATTGGCAGTCATATTGTGTTCGGCGAGCGATTTAGTACGCAGTATTTTGTCGGCATTTCTCTAATCATGCTAGGAATTGCGGTCGCGAGTCGTTCGTAGGTAAGCGCTCCATGAACCCCATATTTACGGGTGAGTACCTATGGCTATCTTGAGATATTCGGTGTGCAGCCGCCACGTATAGGGTTTTTTGGCAGTTGGCTTTAGCCGTATCGACCAAGCTGTAAAGTTGAGCTCTGGTCATCAAGCTTTTGGGCGTATCGCTGAACAGCCAGTTTTTGCGCTCGACCACAAAGGGCTTGAACGTACGTCCTATCACATGGTTTTCGATCAGCAAATAACCGGCTTCGGTTAGCGCACCAACTTGGTCCAGGTGCCAAGTAGCTGATGGCGTTCGATACCAGGCAGCTCGCTCAAAGCATTATAGCCAGCTAATCATCGGTCATCAGGTAATCGCGATAACCTTCGAGCAAGTGCGACGGACCCTCCGTCGCCTGGTTGGTAGAGTAGTCAAAAAAGGATCACGGGCTTATCCGGCGGGCTACCGGTTGCACCCACATCTAAGATTAGCTGGTTGGCTCTCGATCTGGCTCTTTCATCACCCGTACACGTGTTTCGTCGCAATGGATTACACCACTTTCCAGTTGACTCCCTCTCGACGGAGGTTATCTAAATTTTGCTACGTTACGCTTTCAGGATGGCGAACCTTTTCCATCTTGAGTGCTGTCGCGTACTTAGTCTTGAGCGAGAGAAATGGCTTCTCAATAACCCCATAGGTCAGCATAGAAAAGATGATAATAGCTGGGACAGTTAAAAATGCTGTTTGCATTAAAATATCGGCAACCCCGCCACGAGCCCCTCCGAGACCTGCGAAGTGAGAATTTGTGAATGGGATAACAACGTAATGCATACAGTACATGGAAAAGCTGAGTTGGCCTAGGCGTGCAAGGCTAACATCGAGTGCCTCGGGTATACGGATGCGCGCGTGTGAGTAACTGACAATTAATATTGCCCACATCACAGCCTCTGTAGACGGCCAAAATGCCATGAGCCAAGATTGATCCATGCCAATCAATCCTTTCAGGCCACAAAAAATACTGATAATACTTGCCGATACGGCTATCGCCGCTATAAGCCAGCTTGTAGAAATCTGTTTTTTTGAGATGTATTTCTTAGCAAGATAAGCGGCAGCCATTCCGATAAGAAACTGATCTATTCGCCCCAAAAGTGTCATGTATGAGACGTTTGTCACAGAGCCTATTTTGAACCACATTAGATACTTGAAAAATATGGTTAAGGCGAGCATTCCAATAATGAAGCGGAAGCCTGATCTATCTAGAAATAATGCCAAGAATGGGAAAAGTAAATAGAATTGAAACTCGACGGCTATGGTCCATAGGTGTGCAAACATCGGAAGCTGCACGCCTTGCAATGCATTTACAAATGGGAAAAACATACTCAATGCTTGAGTGAAAGAGTATTCGGAACTCCACCCGCAAAGCATTATCAATACGCAGAAAATATATAGAGGGTAAATTCTTATGACCCTATTTTTTATAAAGTCAAAATAATTCAACTCCTTTCCTGATGCGATTTTTGTCAGTAGATAGCCACTAAGTACCATGAATAGCCCGACCCCCATATGACCCTGCTCAACCAGCCCGAGTAAAGGGTTGTATGTGCTATGGCCGAGGGCAAAGTTGTCAGTAAAGCAATGGTAGAAAATCACCATGGAGGCGGCCATGAATCTGAGATGGTCAAGTCTAGGTTCATACCTTGTATTTTTTGATTCTGCAGGCCTATCGATAATAATGGCTAGCACTGAATCCCTTCGTAACACCGTAAGTATAGAAGTGAATGCGGCTATTAATATGGCAATAAAAATTGATGGTGTCAGGACTTTGTAAGCAAGGCTTGATCCCGTGAGGAACTCGTAGCCTGTCAGTTTCGTTGGTACTTCTGTAGGGCTATAAAGATCAATCGTTGTTTTTGATGGCCCGTAAGTTATTTTTACTGATCCCGATCTATTCTGCTTTATAAAAGTTATTCCTTGACTATTTGATGGAATGGAAAGCTTAAGTGGCCCGTACGGTGGGATATATGATACAAGTCTATCGCCTCTGGACTCCCATCCGCTTGGTATTTTCCCAATGGAGACTGGTTTTTCCATCCATACTTCTGCGCCAAGTGATGAGTCGTTTTTTTTGCCCGTTGCATTTATTTCTATATCAACCAGGATTCCGCTAAAGAATAGCGTTACGAAGTAGGGCACAAGAATTGAAGTAAACAAATATGCAATTGGCAGCGAAAGGAGGAGGGCCCATAAGCTTCTTTCTCCAAATGGAACATGTTTAGTCACGGTATTTGACCATTCCCTTGCGGTTTTTATAAGCATACATGGTATCACCTGATCGTAAAGCCGTACCTCTTTATAGGGAATATCTTCGGGGGCAACCATGCCCATCACCGCGCAGCAGTTGCTGCGGATCCTCTCAGACGCCGGCCCAGTGGCCGCACTTTTTTACCTGAAGAAAAAACAATGCGCACATCGCAAAAGGGCGTGAGTTTGACCAAGTCCTTCGAGGTTTCCGGCTGAAGCCTTACCAGGACTCAGTCGAGGTCTGGACGGTTGGATGTAGTACCACGCGCGAGCTACCCGAACAATCGGACTGGCGCCACGGCCCCTATCTCCCGTTCCAAATGTATAGGCATCGGTCACGCCAAGACTTCCTCCCTAAGGAAGAACTGTCTGAGTACGATAACTATTGCATACGTTGCCGCGATTGCCGCTATCACCCTTAGCCAAAGCGGCAGATCCAATCTGTTCAGCGGTGCCAACAAAAATGGATGAATGCAGTACAGACCGAGCGAGTTTCTGGACATGAACTGAACGATCGGGCCTGCTGGCCGAGATACCTTCAAACAGAGAACCAGCGCAAAGATGACAAAGAGCATCGATGAGAGCCGCGTATAAGCCGGCAGATTATATCCTTGGCCAGGAAAGAACGACGGATTAACCAGGAATCTCCATTCCAGAGCGGTGGATATTATAAAAAGTATAACTGAGGCCCATCCAAGGAGTTTTAGTGTAGAGGGCGATTTAGTAAGCCTATAGACCAACGCCGCGGCGGCCGGATACGCTACGTAATTTAGAGGATTCCAAAAGGATCCCGTCCAGATAGTTCCATGCATGATGGTCTGCCATTGAAAGTAGCAGACAGCTGTTGATCCGAGCACAACCCAGAGTATTAGTATCGCTAAGTTGCAGTAAGCCGCGAGAGCGGAAAGCGCGACGGAGATTATAAGGCCAATAAAGAATGAGTATGTCTCAAGCGCGGTTACGGTTTGGTAGATTGGACTCTCATTCAACTTGCCAATAGCCTGAATCAATCCATCTACTCCTCCATAGAAAAGATGATAGGCTACTGCCCAGAACACGATCAGTGTGCCGATTCTCACGACGCGACGGCCAAGATAGCGAATAGATGTGGCGGTTCCCGCGTACAGATAGCACGAGGCAAGAATAAAGAAAGGCACAGCCTGTAGAAAGACGTTGAAATTGATAATGTCTGAAGCGCTTGGACTATATGGAGCGTTTGTCGCCGAATTGAAAATGGTCGAAGTTCCGGCAGCATGGAAGTGCCATAGCACGACGAAGATCGAGAAAATGGCACGTGCATAGTCCAGGCCATGAATTTTTTGTTTATCTGACATTAACTGTTCTCTTTTCAACCGAGTCGCTCCAAGGTACTCCGGGGGAGGGTAGTGCTCACAGCAGAACGGGGCACTAGTTTATCAGCCCCTAGCATTCATCCAATACTCAGCCCGCCATCGAGCATATCCGATCTGCGACCCACTCACCTTAAGGTGAGTCAGCTCTTTACTGTGGCATTTCTGGCGAGCAGTTCGAGGATAGTAGCGCTTCGTGGTCGGTCACTGTCTGCGCATGCGGCAAGCGTTCCTGTACGTGGCGCAGTCACGTAGGCGTCCGGTAGTCACACCTTGTTGGACGCAACCCAACAATCTCATCCTTAGGGGCGAGATTGCCGGTTACTCAATGTTGGCAAGGTTAAACATCTATCTATTACGAGACTTCATCCGATAACGTTTAACCGCGTTGGCCGCCGTGAAGAGAGCAATAAGCACGGTCTTGTGTACGGGACCAATTCCATTGAGGTGTTTGATTCCGGAGGTCCATTGAACTCGACGGATGTAGTCCATCACCTGCCGACGCGCAGTGCCGCTGAATGGGGAAAGAAAGATCGTAGATAGTGTCGGAGCCTGATTTTTCTGGAAAATATCACCGAATCCAAAAACGTCATGTTGAGGTGTATGAATGAAGATCTTTGCCAAGTCAGCATCCGGATTGACACTGAGTTTTTTCCAGACATGCACCGCCGACGCAAGCAGTTCCGCGGAGCCCACCACATAACGCTCTAGGTATGGTCCCCATACTTGGGCAGCCAGTGCGACACCCTCCTGGAAGTGAGCGGAAAACTCACTGTGGGAGCTATTTTCTTCGGCTGAGACGTTGCGAAACGCAGTAACCTTGCCATGCGACCTTACGTACTTCTCCGTGCTGCCCATGTTTGATGTACACAGCATTTCAAGTACAGCAAACGCTTCAAACAGCTTGCCTGTATCAGCATCAACCTGTTCATCAGCACCGTAGGCACGCTTTGAAACATTCGACGCTTGGGGATTTAGCATCTTTCGCAGACCAAGATACATCCCGTGGAAGTGTGTAGCAGGCTTTATCCGCGCAAGATTGTCCTGGATTGTCCCGCGCCAGCCAATATCAACCAAGCCGACTTTGTCGTTCTGTGAAATACCTTTTTCTGTAAGGTATTCATTCAATAGCTCACGTTGTTCCAGTATTTTTTCGTTGACGGCAGCCGTGAATGCCGGCGCCCGAATCAGCTTGCTTAATGACTCGTTTTCATCAGGGCGCTCAATAACATCCGAGGCCTCTAACCCAACCTCAGATAAAAGATCAGCGAAGTCCGCGTATTCCAGACCCAGCGTGGAAAACAGCCCGGAAACTTTTTGCGAGCGGTTCAGGCGCCAAATACGATTGAACTCATCATTCGAGACTTCTTCCATTGACGCGACGAACGTGGAAAGTCGACTGACCTCAAGCTCCGCATATGCTGGCAATTGATGCCCAAAAAGCGTCTGATCTGGGAAGACAATTTCATATATACGGCGAAAAAACTCGCCTTCTCGGGTAAGAAAGAAGACTCGATCCAGACGCTTAGAGACTACCTGCTCGGCAATCCACAAGGCAAAGCCTAAGAACAGTGGAGCGGCCTCTACTCCAAAACGAAACGCTGCCGCTTCGGTCTTTTGCCGCGCAAGTATTGATGGCGCTACTGCTTGAATACTGAGTTGTCGAAGATGCTGGAACAATGCCTCACGTGAAGCAAACAGGCTCTCGCGCTCTTTCCTGGCTGTATGAGATTTGTCCGGCATGAATGAAATACCGGTAACGCCCAGTTGCGCCGGGGACTCTACATCCGACCAAGGGTGATCGCCTACATGCACGTGTTCACGAGGAGTGATCCCGTAGACCTCGTGCACATATTTGAACAGCGTTCCTGAACGCTTATTCAAGCCCACGTCGCACGAGCTCACACCATCCTCAAAGAGATGACTGAGCCCCTTCTGCTCAAGCAAGTGTTTGAGCATGTCAGAGGTCATGTAGAAATCAGAGAGGAATATCGTTCTTTCGGCAGAGTGCTGCTTGAGAAAGGCCTCGATATCTGGGTCCTGAAAAGTACGGCGCACTTCTACCGAAAGTTCATAGTCGGCAAAGCGCTGGGGCAGACTCTTATCGGAGGGAGAGAGCAGAATTGTCTCCAGCCATTCCTTGAGCACATGTACGATTTCATACTCTTCGTCCTTGTTTGCTTCTCGAGCCGTCCGTGCTAGACGGGCTTCTGTATCCACCCGTGCCTGATAGATATCCCAGTAGCCCGTGTAGAGCGGTTTGAAGTGTCCAAACAGCTCAAAAAAAACATGAGCAGCGGTCGCCAGCTTGATGCATTCAGGATGGCAATCTCTTCTAAGCAAGGTGTCCCAGACATCAACCGTCTTGATTTTGTAGATCATCGTACTTCTCGCCCACCAAAAATTACTTCACCCACGGCTTCCAGCTGCTTGATCCGAAGCTTGAGCGACGCGGGGAGTCTGGCGGCAAGAGCACTAAGTTTATGACGGCGAACGACCCAACGATTTGTATTGAGACGCTGCTTTTCTTGATCTGAATACTCGTTGAACGCCTTTACAGTCAACTCTGTAAAAACAGATTTTTCCATGGGAGGCCCTCCCAGGCTTTTTTCTACCCATTTGCAGAATAGAGCCGAAGAGTCTTGCCAGGAAGGCCAGTTGTCGGCTGTCTTGCGTGCCCCTTCCTGAAGCCGTAAAAGCTCGGTACGGTCGTTTATGAGCTTTTTTAGGACACTGACAACACCGTCAGTGTCTCCAGTGGAGATCACGACCGCATTTTCTCCATTGACGATATATTCGTCATGTCCGGAAACATCAAAGACTACGGCGGTGCCGCCACAGTGAAATAGCTCAAGTGGCGGACCGAACATCCCTTCAACTGTACTGAGTTTGATCAAAATATCGCAAGAGCGATAAATTTCGGCAGTCTTGACCATCGGCACTCGAGAAAACACTCGCGAGACACCGGGAAGCCACTTGATGGGAGAGCCCGTCAGTACCCAGATGTCTTTTGCGCCAGCTTCTCTGGCTAATCGAACACCCAAGGCCGTATTTTTGAATGAAACACCAAAATGTCCTTCTACCAATATTCTTGGTTGCGCATCAGTAGGGCGAAGTGCGCTGGCTAAGCCCAATGTTGAGTACACATCCTTGCGAATACCGTTGCGTACAAGAGTGGTATCCCGATTGAAGTCGTCTTTCAGGTAATGCTGGATCCACGTAGCTTCAGTCACGTATTCGATTGGGAAGTGGTAGGTAGCGTCAACCAAAGCACGCAATGGCCCTTCCGATTCAGGATAAAATCTGGACTCGATCGACTGTACGAAATACCCATACCTTCTGGCGTCGAAATTACCAAGCTCAAAAGCGGTTTTCCACCATGTAGCGATGACCAGGTCGAAAGACTCTTGCTTGGCCTCTTCTATGGGCAGGCAACGAAGCTTCGGCGCTTCGTCATGCCAGGAAAGCGTCGCTGCCGAAAAAGGTTCCTGAACCGCCAGCGTTACGTCATATCCATGATTACGCAGGTAGCTGGCATGTTGAATGATGACGTAAGTACCACCGCTGATAGCCATCGAGCCTACGAGAAAGCAAATTCTTCTATCGTTCAATTTATGATTACTTCTGAAAATAGCGGATTAATCCATATAAGTTGGCTATTGGGCGGCCAACCCGCTCATCGAGCTTCTTCCATGGCCAGAACCCAAGCAATCCTCGTCCGTTGCGCCTCAGGACAGTGAACATGAACTTCAGCCTATCAAAAAAGCTCGGGAGCTTGTGTACACCAGTAAAGAAAGAGCGTTCAAACACACCGTAGTTTTCAACGTGAAATACTGAAGAAAACCAGTCGATCTCGGACTGCGAAGGTTGGAAAACCAAGCGCGCGTGGCTGCGAGCGATCTGCTCAAGACGTAGCGACTGCGTACTGGCTTGCAGTGTCACGGCGTCTAGCAACTGGTTGTAACGAGCGAAGATGTGACGCTGAACAGGAAACACCAGCGCCTCCAGCATCTCTTGCTCATGGAACGTGTCATGGACGGCACTAGCCCTACCATTAGTGTCTATTTGGTAGCTGGCCGCTGAACCGTGATCTGCTGCCAGGAGAATTTCGAACAGGGCGCGATTTTCATTAAAGACATGAAACCGCGACGAGCGGCCTGCAATAGAGGAAAATAGAAGGCCATGCTTGGGATTCGCAGAACCTGCCGCTCCTGACGCTATAAGCCCGATGTAGTAGCCTGTAACTGATTTGACTGGCGTTGCCGGTCCCTTGCAAAGCAGCGTGTAAAGGTTGTCCTGAATCGTGCCCTTCCAGCCGACGTCCACGACCACAAGGTTTTCGGGAACATCACCTTCCGAGAGGGCAGAAAGATACTGCCAAAATGCCTTTCGACGACTCAGTCGTTGCTCGTCATATATCGCAATGAATCGCGGCAACGCCTTGAGTCGGGAGAAGAGGACGCTTTCGGGAAAGTCCTCCTGCCGTTGATTCGACTGTTCAGTCGTCAGGCCCAGCAAGGCTGACAACTCTGTGCAGAACTCATCCAGTCCAAGGCTCGAGAGAAACTCTAGAAGCGACATTCGTCGATATTGTCTGAAAAGCGTTTCGAACTGCTCTTCGCTCAACGCATTCAGAGAAGGCAGCAGCGTTGACCTGCGAGAAACCTCCAGGTAACGGCTTTGAATCGGTACGCCCACGCGAACACAATAGCAGTCGAACATTTGCTTGAGTGGTTGTCCCTCTCTGGAGAGAAAGAATACCTGTTTGACGCCGTTCTCGATGAGTTTGCGATGCAGTTCGCTCACCCAGTACAGGAGCGTGTCTGCCATTTCTCCGAAAAGTTCGAACGAATCAGATCTTCCTTCAAAGCTAGCTCCTCTGATGTCACTCGTCGCCGATGGAAGTTTCTTCACTGCATATATTCCGTGTCGTGGGATCGATGTCGATTAGCATTTTGAGGCGTGTGATAGCGGATGAGGCAGGTATATCGGTAGACTGCGATACCGTAATGACTGCGCCAACCATACGCTCAAACCGTTTTGCATGCCGCAGGCTGATCCGAACCTGCGACATCCCCTGTTTTCAAGTACGGCTGTCGATCGCTATAAGGCTTTCAAAGTACTGACCAAATTTTGCAGCTTTTATAGACCAGTCCCACTCTTTGATTCTTTCAACGTTTTCTGTTGAAAGTCGAGTTAGCAGCGCAGGCTCTTCGACAAGCTTGCGGATACTGTCCTTGAGTGCTTCGATCGTTCTCTCAGGCAAGATAAAGGCTTTCTGTAGCCCGCCGAAAGCCTGCGGCACAATGCCGACATCAGTACTGATAACCGGTATCCCGCAAGCCATCGCTTCCAGAACGGGGTTAGGTGTACCTTCTATCTTCGACGTACACACATAGACGTCGATCTTTGAGTAGTAGTTAGGCATCTGGTCATGGGGAATGAATTGGTCCTGTCGGTCAGCGAATAGGCTTCTTACAGCAAAACCTTCTTGCTGAAGTTGCTCAATTGCCGGCTTGAGGATCGTATTCACGCCTTTGAAGTCTTCGAGCTCTGCCGCCCATTTACTGTTTCCAACCCAACCGATGACCAGTTCACGCTGACCGACTTCTTGAAGACGTTCAATATTCATAGGCATGAATTTTGTCAGGTCGACGCCATCCTCGATTACGCGGGTAGGTTCGGGATAACCGCTTACTTCGGAATAAATTCGGTTCAACTTTTGAGAACCCACAGTGTAGCCAGCGACTATCTCGGTAAAAAGATGGGCGCGGCCACTGAGTTCGTCTTCTTCCAGAAGCAGGTGATCGTAAACACTTGTGCTGAGCTTTTTAGTGGCAATAAAGCGTTCATGGAACAGCTTATATGGCATGCCAAGGCTTTCAACATAGCTTCTGTAGTACGGCGTGCCGATGAGTGTTAAATGTTCTCTCCAGAAGAAGTGCACAATGTCACAGTCTTCGGTCATCATGAATATTTTGTCGATGTTGTCGATGATATCCATCGGTATCACAACGAAATCAAACTGCTCACTCAAATAGCGTTCCAGTTGCCGGGCGATATTTCCAAACGCCCAGTTATCCGTATCGATGATCAGTGCGATTTTCGTCTTTTCATGCTCTACCGGTACAGCCTTCACGGGAGCGGAAATGTGATCGGCCTCATTGTTGAGCCCCAGTTCATCGTGCCGTGACTGGACCCAATGGTCGACCGCATCACCCCAGATCTTGAAACCGTGTTTGGCCTCAAGGTGCATAGCAGACTTGTGAAGAACACCGCGAGAAAAACGCTCTTTCTCATAGTCGCGATCAGCGTCCGAATCAGGCATTGGGTGGTCATGCACCAAAGCGCATACCGATGCGCAACCGACTTTGTAGCCCTGTTGGAACAGGCGTACCGAAAAATCGATATCCTCGAAGCCAACAAACATCCCCTCGTCATAACTACCGATACGATCGAACGTGTCCTTGTTAACGACGCAAGCACCACCAAACAGGAAGGTCCCGAGGAACGGCTGACTGATAACGTCCTGTATTTTTGTCTGCAGGGAAGCGCTTCCAGCACCGATATGAAGTTCGCCCTCTTCATAGGACACATAAACGTGACCGCCCCTGGCGAAGATCGTTTGACCATCTGGGTCAAGCAAGGGGAGGCTCATGAAATGACAGCCAAGAACCGCTAGATCATGCTGAATCTGCTTTAACGGATTCATCGTGAAGTAGATATCATTGTCCAGACACATAAGCCATTCCGTCGTGACGTGTGGAATGGTTCTATTACGGCCGCCTGATACACCGAAATTTTGCCCAAGCTCGACAATACGGGTTCGGAAAGACAGCGTTTTGCACGCCTCGCGCAACCGCTCGATTTCTTCTGCCGAAGAGCCGTTATCGATAATAAGCACTTCACCGGCGAAGTGCGGCAAGAACTCTTCAATGGACTTGAGCAGCTTGATCGATAGCGATGAGCGGTTCATCGAAAGGAAAGAGATCGTCAGGTTCTCGCCATTACTGCCGATATTCGGCCCCGTCTCGCGCCAGGCATCAGCCGCCAGAAGAGCGTGCGCATTGTCATAAACGTAGAGCCCGCGCGAAAGCCCCGGGATGATATCCAGCCCTAGAACTTTCATCAGTTAGGGTTCCTGCGAACAGTTCTGAAAACCTTTTTTATCAACGCTCGAGCATGGCGAGGAACCAATCCTCCCAAACGGAGATAACGGTAATAACCAACTCGCATTTGATCGCGTTCTGCGGTCACTCTTGCCACTTCGGCCTGAAGCGCATGCACTACTGCATTCAATTCATGCTGAGTGGAGTTGAAAACATGCAATCTTTCTTTTACCAGTTCGTTTTCCGTCAGCGTTGCCTGATAGTTAAGTCGTGTTTTTCTCAAGTCGGTCTTAAGTGTATCAGCTTCCGTTTGAAGGGCAGTCAAACGTTCATGGAGAGTGTCCATCTTTATCCGTTCGTCCATAAGCAATGTACCGTCCATTGCATGAACCATGCGCGCATAAGCGTCCATACTGATTGGGAAAACAGCAGCGCCATTGGTGATCTCAGGTGCATTCCAGATGCCGAAATAATAGCTGCAATTCTCAGCATTAAATTCCGGTTTTTCACCGCCGTTAACAAGGTATGCACCTTGGACTGAGTTGTATTTCATCCAGCTATCGGGAACAGTTTCATAGTCTCGCTCGATATCTAGCGGCGTTGAGCCGAATCCAAAGACCGCGGTTCCTATGCTCCAATTGACGTTGTCTCCCAGTACGCTGCTGGCGAGCTGCTGGAACTCCTCGAATCGGTATTTGCGCAAGTGGTACGGGTTACGCTGATGTTCTTCCGGGAAATACCAATAGTCATTTGGGCAACTAATGATAATGAGCGCGTCTTTCTTTGCAACGCGCTTCAGCGAATGCAAATAGGCAGCAGGATCTTCAATGTGCTCAATAGTTTCACACGAAACAATGACGTCAAAGTACTCGGCCGGAAATCTGTCTTCGATGGTTGTAGCGTCCGCCGCAATAAAGTCGATTCCAGGACCGCCAAATGAGTGGGTAGCACGATTCACTGCATCGGCGAACACATCTACGCCGACGACTTCTTCGGCCCCAGCTTGTTTTAAAAGATAGCTTCCGTAACCTTCGCCACAGGCAATATCCAGGACTCGCTTGTTTTTTACAAAGGGCGTGGCAACCGAGTATCTCGCGAAATGGATTGACGCTTCTATGTTCGCTCTTTCGGGAGCAAAGTTGATATCTAACCGTTCCATTTGTGGCCTATTCAAATACTGTTGAGATCGTTTGGTTGAAAATTCCACTGTCGCGGAAGGCTTAACATGCCAACCGCTTTGAAGTTGTCTTCAACACGGAACGAACACGCATTTTTCGCTTCTGCGTAAGTTATAAATCCAACATTGTCGTTAATTGCTACCCGCCACTTGTACTGACCGCTCAATAGGGGGAGATCTGCAAAGTCAATCGATACGGTTCCTGCGCTTGAGGAGCGGAAGGCCGGGATTTTGTCCATCAGTGTGGTAGCGCCACATAGATAAAGCTCATCATGTCTATATAGATTGAAGACGAAACTGATCTCTTCCGGCGGTGTATCAACCAGCGCGACAAAATCGAAACACACACTCACGGATTGCCCGGTTGTTACGGTATCCAGAGCCTTGCCTTTGGTGTCAGTCAGACGGACATCCGTAATTTTAAATAGCTGATCTGCAGACTCGCTGTCATTCAAAGAAGCTTTGGGGGCGATATTTTTTGGATTGCTGGCATCTGGTTCGACAGATTCTGAAGTGTCGTGACTTTCAGCGGCCGCTGTTGCTAACGTGGAGGCGAATGCCGCAGTGGTACTCTGTGCAACCTGAGCCTCCATTTCGATCATGTATTGATCTATGACTCTAGGTGCAGGACCGAACATGACTTGTCGGCCCTCTTTGAGGTACAACGCTCGCTCACACACCGACTTAACTTGGTACTGATCATGAGATACAAAAAGGATGGTGCAGCCACGATCACGTATTTCGTAAAACTTCGAAAGGCAACGTCGCTGGAACGCCGCATCACCGACAGCAAGTATTTCATCGACAATCAATATTTCCGGTTCAACGTGAACAGATACCGAGAATGCAAGCCTGGCAAACATACCGCTTGAGTAGTGTTTTACAGGGCTGTCGATAAACTGTCCAATGTCAGCAAAGCCGGCGATTTTATCAAATCGGTTATCAATTTCTTCTTTTGATAGTCCAAGTATTGATGCGCTCAGATAGACGTTTTCACGCCCTGTAAACTCTGGATTGAAACCAGACCCAAGTTCAAGCAAAGCTGATAGGCGACCTTGACGTTCTACGTGGCCATGCGAAGGAGTAAGGGTTCCGCAGATAATCTGCAGTAGAGTGGATTTACCTGAGCCGTTACGGCCCACAATGCCCACGGTTTCGCCCTTTTTAACATCAAAGTTGATATCCCGTAGCGCCCAGAACTCGTCACTGGGGTTGGCAGCGCTTTTCCAGAGAATTTGCTTCAGTCTGTCTTGAGGTTTTTCATAAAGATGGTAAACCTTCGAGACGCCCGCAACCGAAATTGCCAAGTCATTAGAGGACATCAGCAAACCCCTTTCTTGTTTTTTGGAACCAGATATACCCTAGCCATGCGATGAAAACCGCGCAAAGTGTGTAAATCGCCAATCCCTGAAAATCCGGGAGCTTTCCCCATATCATCACTTCCCGTGCTTGCTCAATGATGAAGGTGAGCGGATTGATCATTAGCCATGGGCGTACCGCCTCAGGCAATGATGTGGCAGGGTAGAAAACTGGGGAAAGAAACATTAATACGGTGGTGAAAAGACCAATAGTTTGAGCCACGTCGCGTAAGTACACACCCAACGAAGCGAGAAACCAAGCAGCCCCCAGCGAAAGTATGATCAATGGCAATATTACCAGCGGTATGAATACAGCGGTCCATTGAACAAAACCGTTAAAAATCAAGAAGGCGATTAACAGAACAGCAAGACTTACTGTTGCATGAAAAAGTGCGACGCCAATACTGACTGCTGGCAGTATTTCAATGGGGAATACAACTTTTTTGACGTAATTGGCATTGTCCAAAATCAATCTTGGAGAGCGATTCAGGATTTCTGAAAACAAGCCGTGAACGATCATGCCCACGAACAATATAACTGCAAAATCCGTCTTGCTATCGGTCCCGCCAATACCCCAGCGCGATTTAAACACTACTGCGAAAAAGAAGGTGTATACCAACAACATCAGCACCGGGTTAAAAAAAGACCAGGCTAAACCCAACATTGACCCGCGATACCGTCCGATTACTTCTCTCTTTGTCATTTGCAGAGTGAGTCGACGGTTACGCCACAAACATGAAATCAAGGTGGCCGGAGATACTGGATGCTTGCCATGTGGATTGATTGGTGTTGCCTTCTGCATCGATACACTCACTTTTTGAATCCTTTGAGGGTTCTTGCTCTGTCTGCGTCAATAACCTGCGTGTATGGTTTCGGTGCAGATTTCAGCACCCCCTGACTGTTTGCTTGCAAGTGCTGGACTCGCATAGCGAGCCGTCTGATCATTCTGGTGTGGCCTGGCATAATAGCGAATCACAGAGCAAATCTTTTCAAGGGTTGGTAGCCGAGAGGGGGCGATGCTCTGCTGCGGAAGATGTTGCAGGTCACCATAAGCACTCGCTGAGGAGCTGAATCTCTCCCTGTTTTTACGCAATAAGAGCTAAAATCTCCTGGCTGGAGGCGTGTGTAGTGAATGGATTCGAGTGGATCCGCCCAAAACCTCTTGCCGGTGTCGGCGCAGAGAGTGATTGGAGCCTTGGATAGGTTTACTGTTTCTGAATAAATACTGCCGTAGGTCGTTTCAGGGGCGATAACGCACGATCGATACTTTCTGGCGAGCTGATTTTGCTTTATCCGACAAAGCGCACCGGAATTAATCCATGTCGTGTTGAATTGGCTCACCAGCTGATTTCCAGAACCACTCCCCAAAGCACCTTCGGTGGCTATTTTTCTTGGTTGAACCATGATGGGCAACCGCCCCTTGGGGGCGACAGAGTCCAAACGTATGGAGGTAAGTGTACCACCCTTGAATTAGGTCGTAGAACCCCTAAATTATTTGTGACCGTTCGTGCTCCTCGTCATCCAAGCCGAGACTTGATCTCCGGTGGTGGCTCCCGATTTCTCTTGGGATCCAGGATCTCATCGCGCGCCCGACGTCATGGTGAAAAGTCCATCTCTACCCATCCGGTAGGCTTTCGAAAATCCATCGACAGTCCTAGTTGCCCTGGACCAGCTGGATGCCTACGGTGACCGCGCTTGACGTGGTGTTTTTCATTGTTCTCAATAGCCCTGAGTCGAAGGTCGTTCATCTTGAAGAATAGATATGCTGTTATGTCAGCACTTGTTCGGCTGCAAATTGGAGTGCGCCGCTGACTCAGCAAGACCACAGTTCGCGCTCATCAACGAAGTCGAAAAGCATCGCTGATGCCTGTCGCTGAGCAGGCTGATAAGTCGTCATGCCGGCCAAGCGCGAGCCATGCCGTAGAGGCCTGCCACGCGCCGAAATCATCCGCGAGTTACTCGAGTGTGAGCTGGCCTGCGGTTTGCGGCTGTTGCGGACATGCCGTCGGCGAAGCTCCTAGACGTGCAAGCTGTTTTGTGATCATCTGCCTAAGTCAGCTTGACGCAGGATCAATTTTTGTGAGCAACCTGTCGTTGGTGTCCTGCAGGCGTACATATAATGTGCGATCGTTGACCGCTGGGCGGTCTCCATCGTCAGGTTGAAGGTGATCTGGTGCGATGTTTATGTACAATGATTTATCAGATTTAGTAATGAGGGAAAGGCCTGGCGGGTCGATCATTTATGGATAAATTTAGAATTTTTTTGCTGAGTCTGCCTCGTAGGCAAAAAAGATTGTTACAGGTGGCCACTGATACGGTGCTGGTTTGGTTTGCTCTATGGCTTGCCTTCATCGTACGTCTAGGCATAGACGGCATGTACAATCCACTAAAGCTCCATTTCTGGCTCTTCGTGTGTGCGCCGATGGTGGCCGTCCCTCTCTTCGTCCGCTTCGGTATGTACCGTGCGGTCATGCGTTACTTTGGCAACGACGCGTTGATTGCCATCATCAAGGCCGTCAGCCTGTCATCGCTGCTCCTTGCGGTCGTTGTCTACTGGTACAGCAACCACGAAGCGGTGGTGCCACGTTCCATTATCTTTAACTACTGGTGGTTGAGCCTCGTCATCATTGGCGGACTGCGCCTTTGTATGCGCCAATATTTTATGGGTGACTGGTTCACCGCCGCCCAACACGTGCCGTTCACCAGTCGTGACAATGGCCTGATCAAGGTGGCCATTTATGGGGCCGGTGTTGCGGGTAATCAACTCGTTGCTGCTCTTCGTATGGGGCGCGTTATGCGGCCTGTAGCTTTTATCGACGATGATACAAGCATTACGGATCGTTCTATTGCTGGCTTACAAGTTTACAACCCCAGGCATATTCAGCGGATGATCGATGTGACGGGGGTGGAAGAGATTCTTCTGGCCCTGCCATCTTCTACTCGAGCGCGACGTCGGGAGATTCTCGATCTTCTGGAAGGCTTTCCGCTTCACGTTCGCAGTGTGCCGAGTTTCACTGATCTGGCCAGTGGTCGGGTGACGGTCGATGACATTCAGGAGGTTGATATTGCCGATTTGCTGGGGCGCGATTCGGTTCCGGCGCAACCCGATCTGCTGGCACGCTGTATCAAGGGTAAGACGGTAATGGTGACAGGGGCCGGTGGTTCGATTGGCTCGGAGTTATGTCGGCAGATTTTTTCCATTGGTCCGACCACGCTTTTGTTGTTCGAGCATAGTGAGTTCAATCTTTACAGCATCTTGTTCGAGCTTGAGCAGCGTATTGCCCGTGAGTCGCTTTCTGTCCGGCTATTGCCTATCCTGGGCTCCATTCGTCATCCGCATAAGCTCCTTGATGTAATGAAGACTTGGAGCGTAGACACGGTCTATCATGCAGCTGCGTACAAACACGTCCCCATGGTTGAACACAATATCGCCGAAGGCGTGCTCAACAATGTGATGGGAACACTCAATACCGCTCAGGCCGCATTGCAGGCAGGTGTTGCGAACTTTGTACTGATTTCCACTGACAAAGCGGTGCGGCCGACCAATGTGATGGGTAGCACCAAGCGGCTCGCCGAATTGATCCTTCAGGCGCTGAGTCGGGAGATTGCGCCGGTGTTTTTCGGCGATAAAGCCAACGTATCGTGGGTAAATAAAACCCGATTCACGATGGTCCGGTTTGGCAATGTGCTGGGTTCTTCCGGTTCAGTGATTCCTCTGTTCCATAAGCAGATCAAGTCGGGGGGGCCCTTGACTGTCACCCATCCGAAAATCACCCGTTATTTCATGACCATCCCCGAGGCGGCGCAGCTAGTAATTCAGGCTGGATCCATGGGGCAGGGGGGGGACGTGTTTGTGCTGGACATGGGCGAGCCGGTGAAGATTGTCGAGCTGGCGGAGAAGATGATTCACCTTTCGGGTCTGAGTGTTCGCTCAGAGAAAAATCTTCACGGCGATATCTCAATTGAATTCACCGGTCTGCGCCCGGGCGAAAAGCTTTACGAGGAGTTGTTGATTGGGGATAACGTGGCAGCAACACGGCATCCAATGATCATGAGTGCCAAAGAAGATCACCTGTCTTGGGATGTACTCAAGGCCAGGCTGACTGAACTGCTAGCTGCCGTTGAGCTGGATGACTATTCCCGAGTTCGTCAGTTGCTGCGTGATACAGTAAGTGGCTACACACCGGATGGCGATATCGTCGACTGGATTTACCAGCAACGTCGCCTTGAACCCTGATCCCCACATAGACGACTTACCGTTGAGAGCGGGGGGGAGTTGCTAGAGGTCAAGATTGGGGAGGTCGAGTAATAAGGGTTGTTGTTTGAACTCGGTGAGTTCGGATTGTATGGCTGCCCTGCTGCAGTCATGATTAAAGAAAGTACCCAGTATTGAACCATCTAGGGTATTTTTGTCATTGCCTGAGTGCAAGGCGAAGCGTTTGATCAAATCAGTCTTGTTTTTATCTTCCACTTCTGAATATCCGCTTATTTGTATACGCGATGCAAAGTATTCCCGCTCCTTATCGTCATCGTGAAAATATGAAAAGGAGGAGCGGGTTGATTTGAAAGGCGTCAGAAGTTTATTCTTTAGATAATTTGGTATTTTTCAAGAGCTTAACAAATCTCTGTACCTAACAGCCGGGCTAACCCCACCTTCATTGGAGTTTGCTCAGGGAGCTGAAATCTTTCAAGTAGTCGTTGGTTATTTGCCCGCGAGTGGCGAATGTCTCCAGGGCGCGCCGCGCCATAACTCACAGATGGCAGTTTTCCTACTACCTCGGATAATGTTTCCAGCATCTGGTTGAGAGTGGTGGCTTGATTCATTCCGACGTTGATTGCGCCAACTTCAACCTTCGGCGCTTCGACGGCTTGCACCAACACCTTTACCAGATCTTCGACATAAACAAAGTCACGGGTTTGTTCACCGTCGCCAAAAACTGTGATGGGTAGACCTTTATGCGCCCGTTCGCTGAAAATGCTAATCACCCCCGAGTACGGTGAAGAGGGATCTTGACGTGGGCCGAAGATGTTGAAAAAGCGGAACACGACCGGCTCAAGAGAGTGCTGACGTCGGTAGAAGTCGAAGTAATACTCGCTCGCTAGTTTGTCCGAGGCATATGGTGTCAGCGGCGCCTTAGGTATCTCCTCGTCGATAGCTTGCCCTTCTCCATTGTTGCCATACACCGCAGCACTTGAGGCAAATACCACGCGCTTGACTTCGGCTTGGCGCATAGCTTCGCAGACGTTCAAGCTACCGATGAAGTTGCTCTGGTGGGTACGTACAGGATCGTCCACCGAGGCTTGGACCGAAGCCACTGCGGCTAAATGTACAACTGCCTGACAACCGATCATGACTCGCGCAACCAAAGCGGCATTGGCAACATCGCCCTCGACAAATTCGACGTGTGGGTTTTCTTGCGGCAGGTTGCTGCGCTTTCCGGTGGACAAGTCGTCGAGAATTCGCACCGCGTAGCCCTTGGCGAGCAAGGCATCGGTTAGATGGGAGCCAATAAAACCGGCGCCGCCGGTGATTAAAATAGGGGCGTTAGCCATGATGGTAAACCTATCAAATGATGTCGGGTTTTGTGCCCTGAAATACGCAGGTCTTGCGAGCGGAGCCAGATACAGTGGCTCTTGGGTGGTTAGGGCTTGGTTTTCTAATGCTCAACGAGAGTAAGTGTCCCATAACAACGCTACTCAATCGAGTTGTGTTTAAGCTCAGGACGGTCTATCCGCGTTCGTTTTCCCTGGTTTGGCAGGATTGACGCCAGTGCTATATCGACGCGCTGAGAGCTAAACCTTGCTCGCTCTGCGCCTTTAAAAACGCTCACAGTAGTGAGGTACGTTTTGTATCTCGACGTGCACGACAGTGCTAGGTTTTCTGTCAGCGTCGAGATCAGGATGAGAGTATTATGGTCGGCTGTATCTGCGTTGTCTGAGGCCGCTTTCACATTTGAGTGTCTGCTCAGACAAAAACTGCAGGAAGACATTGCCATTGAGTTCGCGGGTTTTCGCCCAAGAGAAGAAGTCTACAAAGAATTACTGATCGGCGATAACGTTGCCGCGACGCCACATCCGATGATCATGACCGCCAATGAAGACCATTTGCCCTGGGACGTGCTCAAGGGGCGTCTCACTGAGTTACTGATCGCTGTCGAGGAGGATGATTACGCCCGCGTCCGTCAGCTTCTGCGCGAAACGGTCAGCGGCTACACGCCCGACGGCGAGATCGTCGACTGGATTCACCAGCAACGCCGCCTCGAACCCTGATTGTTTCACATCCTGTAACGGACACACTTTTGACAGCTCCATCACATCGCCTAAGTTTGGGAGGCAGCTTCGGAAAAGCTGCTTCTTCCAATCGATGTCATGGAGCTTCATTTATGCGTACTGGCTATTTCTACTCTCTGGTTTTTGCCCTGCTCACCAGCGCCTCTATTGCGGCAATCGCTGCGCCGACGGCTACGCCAGAGGCTGCCAAGGCACCCTTGGTGCTGGACGCTGCCGCCAAGCCTCAAACCGCTAAGGTCGATCTGAATGGGGCCGATGCGCCAACCCTGCAACGGGAGTTGACCGGGATCGGTGAGGCGAAGGCCAAGGCGATTGTTGCTTATCGTGAGAGTAATGGGCCATTTTCGTCGGTAGACGAACTGCTGGAAGTGAAGGGTATCGGCAAAGCCATTCTGGACAAGAATCGCGACAAGCTGGAAGTGAACTAAGCTTATAAATCCACACCAGGAGGCCGGTCATTGACCGGCCTTTTTTGCTTATTACTGCAGAGGGTTATCTGGCACCTTTTATCGGGATGCAAAAAATTACGGCTATCATATGGCGATAAAATTATGCCTATAATAAATCCGTCGTTCGCTGAAGCATTCGTCTTCCCTTAAGCATCCTCCCAGGAGCACTGTCATGAATTCTGTCCAGACCCAAGGTACGGCCCTTGTCACCGGCGCTTCTTCCGGCATCGGTGCGGTTTACGCGCAACGGTTGGCGGCGCGTGGTTTTGATTTATTGCTGGTCGCCCGTGATCAGGAACGGCTGGAGGCTGCCGCGAGCAAATTGCGCGCAGAGCATGGTGTTCAGGTGGAGGTGCTCAAGGCGGATCTGACGCAAAAGGATGATGTATTGAAGATTGAGCAGCGTCTGCGCAGCGATTCAAGCATCAGCCTATTGGTGAACAACGCCGGTATCGCGGCGGATGGTTTGTTGGCCAACGCCGACATGGATCAGATGGAGCGCTTGATTCAACTGAACGTCACCACGGTGACGCGGTTGGCTTCGGCGGCGGCAGCCGGTTTTACCAAGGCCGGTCGTGGGACGATTATCAATATTGCGTCGGTGGTGGCGTTGTTTCCTGAGCGGTTCAACGCGACGTACAGCGCGAGCAAGGCTTATGTATTGAGCCTGACTCAGTCGTTGAATACTGAGCTGCAAGGCACCGGGGTTCAGGTGCAAGCGGTATTGCCGGGAGTGACACGCACCGAGATTTTGGAGCGTTCCGGTATTGATGCGTCCCAGATTCCGGAGGACATGATCATGGAAGCGGGAGAGATGGTCGACGCGGCGTTGTCGGGTCTGGATCAGGGGGAGCTCATCACCATTCCTTCCTTGCCGAATCTCTCGGAGTGGGAATCCTTTGTGGCGGCGCGTCATGCGATGGCGCCGAATCTGTCCAGAAGCACGGCCGCCGCGCGTTACAAGTGAGGCGCCATGAATCGACTGAGGTATTTGCGCTATGAGTAATCGTCGGGTGGTAGTCACGGGCATGGGCCTGGTGTGTCCGTTGGGGAGCGGCGTCGAAGCGGTTTGGGCGCGTTTGTTAGCCGGACGTTCCGGGATACGGGTATTGCCGGATGAGGTGGTTGCCGATTTGCCGGCCAAGGTCGGTGGCGTGGTGCCGACTCTGGCGGAAGATGCCGAGGCGGGTTTTGACCCGGATCGGGCGACGCCGCCCAAAGAGCAGAAGAAGATGGACCGCTTCATTGTGTTCGCCATGGAGGCGGCGCGTCAGGCAGTGGAGCAGGCCGGTTGGCAAGCGCTCGACGCCAATGCCCAGGAGCGCACGGCCACCATTATCGGCTCGGGCGTGGGTGGTTTCGGCGCGATTGCCGATGCGGTGCGCACCACCGACAGCCGTGGTCCGCGACGGTTGTCGCCGTTCACCATTCCTTCGTTTTTGGTCAACCTCGCCGCAGGCCATGTGTCGATCCAGCACGGCTTCAAGGGCCCTTTGGGGGCTCCGGTAACAGCGTGCGCGGCCGGGGTTCAGGCGATTGGTGACGCGGCTCGGCTGATTCGCTGCGGTGAGGCGGATATTGCGGTGTGTGGCGGCGCGGAGGCGGCGATCGATCGGGTCAGTCTCGCCGGGTTCGCTGCGGCACGGGCCTTGTCCAGCGGTTACAACGATACCCCGGAGCGCGCCTCGCGGCCGTTCGACAGTGGGCGCGATGGCTTCGTGATGGGCGAGGGTTCGGGCCTGCTGGTGATCGAATCCCTGGAACATGCCCTGGCACGCGGCGCACAACCATTAGCTGAGCTGGTCGGTTACGGCACCAGCGCCGATGCTTATCACCTGACTGCGGGGCCGGAGGATGGCAGCGGTGCGCGTCGGGCGATGTCGCTGGCGTTGGCTCAGGCGGGCATTTCGCCGGCACAGGTGCAGCATCTCAACGCGCACGCCACCTCGACACCGGTTGGCGATCTCGGGGAGCTGGCGGCCATCAAGTCGCTGTTCGGCTCGGACAACAAGATCGCGGTGACGTCGACCAAGTCCGCCACCGGGCATCTGCTCGGCGCCGCAGGCGGGGTCGAGGCGATCTTTACCCTGTTGGCGCTGCGCGATCAGGTGGTGCCGGCCACGCTCAACTTCGATAACCCGGATCCGGCTACCGAAGGCGTGGACATCGTTCACGGTCAGGCGCGACCAATGAACATCGACTACGCGATGTCCAACGGTTTCGGATTCGGCGGTGTGAACGCCAGCGTATTGTTCAAATACTGGGAGGACTAGTTCACGACAGGCAGGTGATGGCACGAATAGTGATTACTCATTCGCAGACGATTGTTGAACAATCACGAGGCGTTGAGTATGAGCAGCGGACTGTCCCTGGCCGACCACATCACATTGGAATTGCGCGCTGACATCATCGGCGGTCGTTTGCTGCCCGGCATGGCGCTGGTGGAAAACGATCTGGTGTCGGCTTACAACGCCTCGCGCAACACCATTCGCGAGGCGTTGCACCGTCTGGGGCAGGAAGGGCTGACCCGCTATGTCCGCAACAAGGGCGTGATGGTGCGCAGGCTGGGGGCCGATGATGTGCGCGATCTGTTCAAGGTTCGGCGCACCCTGGAACTGCAAGCCATCAGCGCCAGCCAGCCATTGCGTGAGTATCAGTCCGACCGGATGCTCGAAGCCCTGGAGGCCACCGAACTGGCCCGGGAGCGTGAGGACTGGCGCGCCGTCGGCACCCACAGCCTGGCCTTTCATCAACACATCGTCGGATTGCTGCGCAGTCCGTTGTTCGATGAGTTCTTCACCAACGTCGTCGCGCAACTGCGCCTGGTGTTTTGCACCGCTCCCGATGAATCACGTTTTCAGGCGCCCTGGCTGGCGCGTGACCGGCAGATACATGAGTTGCTGGCCGACGGCGACAAGCGCGCGGCTGCGGACGCCATGAGCCTTTATCTCGACGATTCCGAACACCTCCTGTTGCAGATGCTTGCCCCTTCTTCCCATCACTGATCGAGGATTTTGTGCCATGTACAAAGACTATCCGGCGGCCTATCAAGTCAGCAAAGGCTCGGCCTTGCAGGTGGACACAGCCTTCTACGAACGGATCCGCGACCAGAAAGAGCGGCGCACGCTGATCGAGCAGTTCGAAGTGCCGATCCGCACCGGTCGGGCGTGGAATGTGCCGGCCGGGCACGTGTTCAGGGTCACGACCCCGGTCGGCCCGCAAGTCGGGGATTTCAACGTCTGGAATGCCCACGATCCACGCGAGCGCTTGTGGGCGGCGCGAACCAGGCAGTTGCAAGGCGCCCATGTCAGCACCCATGACCGGCTCTGGTCGAACCTGCCATTTTTACGGCCGCTGGTGACCATTACCGACGACAGCCTGGCCGGTTATGGCATCGACGAACACGGCGGGCGTTTGCACGATTTGCTGGGAACGCGCTGCGATCCTTACGTGAACAAAATGCTCACCGGCGAAGACTTCCATCATCACTGCCACTCCAACCTGACTCGCGCGGTGATACCCCATGGCCTGACCGAGTTCGATGTGCATGACGTGTTGAACATTTTCCAGTGCACCGGCCTGAACCACGACGACCTGTATTTCATGAAAGCCTGCCCGGCGCAGAAGGGCGATTATCTGGAGTTTTTTGCCGAGATTGATCTTTTGTGTGCGCTATCGACCTGCCCGGGCGGCGATCTGTCGCTCGCCATGTGGGGGCCGGATGCGCAGGATCCGTTGAGTGTGTGCCGCCCGCTGGGAGTGGAGATTTACCGGTTGGAGGATTCGTTGCTTGAGGGCTGGAGCCAGCCGGAGCGTGCGGCTTACAAAGGGTTGCATGGCTTGCACATTGCCAAGGCCGATTGGGAAAAGTGAGGCGCTTTTGTGGCGAGGGGGCTTGCCCCCGTCCGGCTGCGAAGCAGTCGTAAATGTTTTAGGGCCGCTTCGCGCCCCAACGGGGCGGTGCGGCGAGGGGGCAAGCCCCCTCACCACAATTTCGGTCAGCGGTCCTGCGCATCCTTGGCATCCGCTTCCGCATTGCGTTCGGCGACGCGCTTGCGTTGCTCTTCAGTCAATTCGACCTTGTTGGCGGTGTCGCGCAGCATCATCAAACCGCCAACGATCGAGCCGATGGCAACGATCAGAATCAACCAGGCATACCAGGGCATAGGATTCTCCTTGAGGGCAGGTCGGTGGGCGGGTTTCGCCAACCGATCCTGCATACCACTTTTGAGCGATGGAATTTCGCAGTGGTTCCATTCTATGCCTGATCCGACAGCAGCACTGCGGCTGTTTAGAGCCCGGTCAACATCGCATCCGCCGGTGCATCGGCACGCAGTTGCGCGGTTAGCATGAAGTACACGAAACCCACTGCCATGAAGCCGAGGAAGATCAACCCGATCAAGGTGTTGAACCAGGCCATCGCCACCAGGCAAACCACCGCCAACACCAGCGCAATGAATGGCAGCAACGGGTAGCAAGGCGCGCGGAAAGTGCGTTCCAGGTTCGGTTCGGTTTTGCGCAGTTTGAACAGGCTGAGCATGCTCATGATGTACATCACGATCGCACCGAATACCGCCATGGTGATCATTGCCGCCGTCAGCGTCATGCCGCCGAGGTTGATCAAGCCGTCACTGTAGATCGCCGCGATGCCGATCACGCCACCGGCGATGATTGCCCGGTGCGGGGTCTGGAAGCGCGACAGTTTGGCCAGCGATGCCGGCAGGTAACCGGCCCGGGCGAGGGCGAAGAACTGCCGCGAGTAGCCGAGGATGATCCCATGGAAACTCGCCACCAGGCCGAACAGGCCGATCCCCACCAGCATGTGCAACCAGCCGGAGCTTTCGCCAACCACGGCTTTCATCGCTTGCGGCAGCGGATCGTTGATGTTCGACAGGGTGCGCCAGTCGCCGACACCCCCGGCAAAGAACATCACGCCCATCGCCAGCAGCACCAGGGTCAGGATGCCGCTGATGTAGGCCTTGGGAATCGTGCGTTTCGGGTCCTTGGCTTCTTCGGCGGCCATGGCCGCGCCTTCGATGGCCAGGAAGAACCAGATGGCGAACGGGATCGCCGCGAACATCCCGGCAATCGCCGGCGCACCGAACACATCAGAGCCGGCCCAGCCGTTGAGGGCGAAGTTGCTGAAACTGAACGCCGGGGCGACCACGCCCATGAACACCAGCAGTTCGGCGACAGCCAATACGCAGACCACCAGTTCGAAGGTGGCGGCCAGTTTCACGCCGAGAATGTTCAGGCCCATGAACACGATGTACGCCCCGACTGCTGCGTGTTTCGGGTCGAGCGCGGGAAACTGCACATTCAGATAGGCGCCGATCGCCAGGGCAATCGCCGGTGGCGCGAAGACGAATTCTATCAGCGTTGCCAGCCCGGCAATCAATCCGCCTTTCTCTCCAAAGGCACGGCGGCTGTAGGCAAAGGGACCGCCGGCATGGGGAATCGCGGTGGTTAGCTCGGTAAAACTGAAGATGAAGCAGGTGTACATCGTGGCGACCATGAATGAGGTCACCAGAAAGCCCAGCGTACCGGCCACGCCCCAGCCGTAACTCCAGCCGAAGTACTCACCGGAAATCACCAGCCCGACCGCGATACCCCACAGGTGCAGCGTGCCCAGCGTGGGTTTGAGTTGTGTGTTCATGTGTTGCCCCCTGAACGGTTTGGAAAGCTCGGGGGAGGGCGTGTGCAGCGGGCGTGCCAGTGTTGTGGTGGCAGTCGTAAAGCGCGAAAAGGTGTCGTATCGGGGATGTTCGCGGCGGATTAGCCGCTTTTTGTGCGCCAGTTGTGGGCAGTGTCGTCAGTGCTGCCGCCTTCGCGAGCAAGCCCGGGCACCACAGCAACCCCGGCATAAACCCACTCTTTACACATTCTTTATGCCCCGCCACACCCCTCGATCTCGCTCCTTTACAGCCTCCCTGCCGACAATCACTCCACACGCGGCAATACGCCGTAACACGGAGAACTTCCATGAGCGTTCTGGACGGAGTGTCACTGCTATTGGCAGTGGGACTGTTCATTTATCTGTTGGTTGCGCTGTTGCGCGCGGACCGGAGCTAGGAGCGGCTATGCACAGTTATGACTATTGGCTGATCCTCGCCTTCTTCGCCGTGGTGCTGATTCCGGCACCGTTTCTGGGGCGCTTCTACTACAAGGTGATGGAAGGGCAGCGTACCTGGCTTTCGCCGATTCTCGGCCCGGTGGAGCGTGGCTGCTATCGGGTGGCCGGCGTCGATCCGCAGGCCGAACAGAGTTGGCAGAAATACACCCTGGCCTTGCTCGCCTTCAACCTCGCGGGCTTTTTGCTGTTGTTCGCGATCCTGATGTTCCAGGATCACTTGCCACTGAACCCGCAAAACCTGCCGGGCCAGGAGTGGACGCTGGCGTTCAACACTGCCGTCAGCTTCATGACCAACACCAACTGGCAGGCCTATAGCGGTGAAGCGTCCCTGAGCTACTTGAGCCAGATGGTTGGCCTCACCGTGCAGAACTTCGTCAGCGCCGCCACCGGTCTGGCGGTTCTGGTTGCACTGTGTCGCGGCATTGGTCGCAAGTCGACCAAAACCCTCGGTAACTTCTGGGTCGACATGACTCGCGCCACCCTCTACGGCCTGCTGCCTCTGTGCTTGCTGCTGGCGCTGTATCTGGTGTGGCAGGGTGTGCCGCAAACCTTCGCGCAATATGTGAATGCCGTGACGATGCAGGGCGTCGATCAGGTGATCCCGCTCGGCCCGGCCGCCAGCCAGATTGCGATCAAGCAACTGGGCACCAACGGCGGCGGCTTCTTCGGCGTCAACTCGGCGCATCCGTTCGAGAACCCGACGGCCTGGAGCAACCTGTTCGAAGTCGCCTCGATCATTTTGATCCCGGTGGCGCTGGTGTTCACCTTCGGCCATTACGTGAAAGACCTGCGTCAGAGCCGCGCGATTATCGCCTGCATGCTGGCGCTGTTTTTGATCGGCGGCGCGACTTCGCTGTGGGCTGAATACCAACCCAATCCGACCCTGGCCAATGTCGCCGTCGAACAGACCGCGCCGCTGGAAGGCAAGGAAGCGCGTTTCGGCACCACCGCCACCGTGCTGTGGTCGGTGACCACTACCGCAGCATCCAACGGCTCGGTCAACGGCATGCACGACAGCCTCAACCCGCTGAGCGGCATGGTGGCGATGGTCAACATGATGGTCGGCGAAGTGATCTTCGGCGGCGTCGGTGCCGGGCTCTACGGCATGTTGCTCAACGTGTTGATCGCGGTGTTCCTCGCCGGGCTGATGATCGGCCGCACGCCGGAATACCTCGGCAAGAAACTGCAAGCCCGGGAAGTTCAGCTGCTGGTGGTGACCTTGCTGGTGATGCCGGTGGGCGTGCTGGTGCTCGGCGCGATTGCCGCCAGCCTGCCAGGCCCGGTGGCAGCGGTGAGCAACCCCGGTGCTCATGGTTTCAGTCAGTTGCTTTATGCCTACACCTCGGCCAGTGCCAACAACGGTTCTGCCTTCGGCGGCTTCGGTGCCAACACCGCGTTCCACAACCTGATGCTGGGGCTGGGCATGTTGATCGGGCGCTTCGGTTACATCCTTCCGGTGCTGGCCCTGGCCGGCAGCCTGGCGATGAAGAAAACCGCGCCGATCGGCCAGAACAGCTTCCCGACCCATGGCCCGCTGTTCGTGACCTTGCTGACCGTGACCATTTTGCTGGTGGGTGGTTTGACCTTCCTGCCGACGCTGGCGCTGGGTCCTATCGCTGAACACCTGAGCCTGGGCTTCTAAGGGGAATCGATGATGAATATGCCCGCAACTAAAGCCGCCGTCGTCAAGGCGCCGGAACAACCGAAAACCGCGATCTCGGCCCTTTGGCGCCCGGCGCTGGTGCAAGCCTTCGTCAAGCTCGACCCTCGGCAATTGCAGCGTGCGCCAGTGATGCTGGTGGTGGAACTGACCGCCATTCTCACCACCGTGCTGTGCTTCATTCCCGACAGCGCCGTGCCGACCTTCGTTGCCGCGCAAATCGCGTTGTGGCTGTGGTTCACCGTACTGTTCGCCAACTTCGCCGAAGCGTTGGCCGAAGGTCGCGGCAAGGCCCGCGCCGACAGTCTCAAGGCCGGCAGTGTTGGCTTGAGCGCCCGGCGCAAAAATGCCAATGGCAGCTTTCAGGTAGTGCCCGCCAGTAGCCTGCGCAAGGGCGACGTGGTGCGCGTCGAAGCGGGGGAGATGATTCCCGGCGACGGCGAGGTGATTGAAGGCATCGCGGCGGTCAACGAAGCGGCGATTACCGGTGAGTCGGCACCGGTGATTCGCGAATCCGGTGGCGACCGTTCGGCCGTCACCGGCAACACTCGACTGGTGTCGGACTGGCTGCTGGTGCGCATCACCGCCAACCCCGGTGAGTCGACCCTCGATCGAATGATCGCGCTGGTCGAAGGCGCCAAGCGCCAGAAAACCCCGAACGAAGTGGCGCTGGATATCCTGCTGATCGGCTTGACCCTGATCTTCTTGCTGGTGGTGGTGACCCTGCAACCGTTCGCCCACTTCGCCAACGGTAACCTGCCGCTGGTGTTCCTGGTCGCGTTGTTGGTCACGCTGATTCCGACCACCATTGGTGGCCTGCTGTCGGCAATCGGTATCGCCGGGATGGACCGTCTGGTGCGCCTGAACGTGATCGCCAAATCCGGTCGCGCCGTGGAAGCGGCGGGGGACGTGCACGTCCTGCTGCTGGACAAGACCGGCACCATCACCTTCGGCAACCGTCGCTGCAGCGCGGTTTATGCCGCACCAGGCGTCAGCGCCAAGGAACTGGCCGAAGGCGCGTTGTTCGCCTCTCTGGCCGATGACACCGCTGAAGGCAAATCCATCGTCGAGTACCTGCGCGGTCTTCACTCGCACCCCGAACCGTCCCCCGAAGTACTGACCGCCGTGCCGTTCAGCGCTGAAACCCGCCTGTCCGGTGTCGACTATCAGGGCCGGGTCTATCGCAAGGGCGCGGTGGATTCGCTGCTGAACTTCGTCGGCCTGAAACGCGCTGATCTGGCTCCCGCCCTGTCCCGGGAAATCGACAAGATCGCCCAGAGCGGTGGCACGCCGTTGCTGGTGTGCGCCGACGGCAAATTGCTCGGTGTGATCCATCTGAAGGACGTGGTCAAACCCGGCATCCGCGAACGTTTCGCCGAACTGCGCAAGCTGGGGATTCGCACGGTCATGGTTACCGGCGACAACCCGCTCACCGCCGCCGCGATTGCTGCCGAAGCGGGCGTGGATGACGTACTGGCCGAAGCCACGCCGGAGAAAAAACTGGCGCGCATTCGTCACGAGCAGAACGACGGTCGGCTGGTTGCCATGTGCGGCGACGGCGCCAACGACGCCCCGGCCCTGGCTCAGGCGGACGTGGGCATGGCGATGAACGATGGCACGCAGGCGGCGCGGGAGGCGGCGAACATGGTCGACCTCGACAGCGACCCGACCAAGCTGTTGGACGTGGTGCAGATCGGCAAGGAATTGTTGGTGACCCGTGGTGCGCTGACTACCTTTTCCATCGCCAACGACGTGGCCAAGTACTTCGCGATCCTGCCGGCGCTGTTTGCCTCGATCTACCCGCAATTGGGTGTGCTCAACGTCATGCATCTGAGCAGTCCGCAGAGCGCGATTCTGTCGGCGATCGTGTTCAACGCCCTGATCATTGTGGTGCTGATTCCACTGGCGCTGCGCGGTGTGCGGGTGCAGGCGGCGAGTGCGGCGGCGTTGTTGCGACGCAATCTGCTGATCTATGGACTGGGCGGGATTCTGGTGCCGTTCGTGGGCATCAAGGCGATCGACATGCTGTTGACGGCGTTGCATCTGGTTTAGCGGTTGTTGTTTGAGGCAGGGGCTTTTTGTGGCGAGGGAGCTTTTGTGGTGAGGGGGCTTGCCCCCGTTGGACTGCGTAGCAGTCCTGAAACCAGCCAACTCGTTGGGCCAGACAGCTCGCGGTTGCCGTATTGGGGCTGCTGCGCAACCCAACGGGGGCAAGCCCCCTCACCACAAGAAGCACTATTGCCTGAGCAGTAGCATCCAGACCTGAGTTTTTTATCGAATCGAGGATTTTGAAATGTCCACACTGATACGTCCGGCCCTGAGCCTGCTGGTGCTGATGACCCTGATCACCGGCGTCGCTTATCCCTTGGTGGTGACTGGCGTCGCCCAGGTCGCCTTCCCGGACCAGGCCAATGGCAGCCTGGTGCGCGACGCCGACGGCAAGGTCCGCGGCTCGTCGCTGATTGCCCAGGATTTTGTCGGCGACGCCTGGTTCCACCCACGGCCATCGGCCGGTGCCTTTGCCACCGTGTCGAGCAGCGCCAGCAACCTTTCACCGAGTAATCCGGCGCTGGCTACTCGGGTGATCGAGGAGGCCAATAAACTGCAGGTGGCCGGGCAGGGGCCGGTGCCGTTGGCGCTGCTGACCACCTCCGGCAGCGGCCTCGATCCGCACTTGCCACCGGCCGCGATTGCCTATCAACTGGCGCGTGTCGCAGCGGCGCGCAATCTGCCGGTGTCTACGCTTGAGCAATTGCTGGATGCGCACATCGAACAGCCGTTGGTGGGGCCGCCGGTGGTGAATGTGCTTGAGTTGAACCTGGCGCTGGAAAAGCTGTAAATCGGTGGCGCCGCGAAGAGGCCCTGACAGTCACTGCATCAACATCAGCATAAGAGAGAACTTCAAGCATGAGTGACTCCGGCCGCGCCGATGCGCTGTTAGCAGACCTGCCCCGCGATGGCCGCGGCCGGCTCAAGGTGTTCCTTGGCGCCGCTCCGGGGGTCGGCAAGACCTACGCCATGCTCCAGGCCGCCCACACTCAACTGCGCCAGGGCGTGAAGGTCCTGGCCGGGGTGGTCGAAACCCATGGCCGCGCCGAAACCGAAGCACTCCTCGCCGGTTTACCGCAGCAGCCGTTGGTGCGCTCTGAATACCGTGGCGTAATGCTCGAAGAAATGGACCTCGATGGCTTGCTCGCCGCCAAACCGAAACTGGTGCTGGTCGACGAACTGGCCCACACCAATGCCCCCGGCAGCCGTCACACCAAACGCTGGCAAGACATCCAGGAATTACTGGCTGCCGGCATCGACGTGTTCACCACGGTCAACGTCCAGCATCTGGAAAGCCTCAACGATCAGGTGCGCGGCATCACCGGCGTACAGGTGCGTGAAACCCTGCCGGACTGGGTGTTGCAAGAAGCCTACGAACTGCTGCTGATCGACCTGCCGCCGCGTGAGTTGCTGGAGCGTCTGCGCGACGGCAAAGTCTACGTGCCGGAGCAGGCGCGGGCGGCCATCGATGCGTTCTTCACCCAGACCAACCTCACCGCCCTGCGCGAACTGGCGATGCAAACCGCCGCCGCTCAGGTCGATAACGATCTGGCGCAGGGGTATCGCCAGTTAGGGCAAGCGGCGCCAGCGGTGCGCGGTCGCTTGCTGGTGGGCGTCGATGGCGATGCGCAGGCCGAGCGTCTGGTGCGTCACGCCAGTCGCGTCGCCCAGCGGCGGCATCTGCCGTGGAGCCTGGTGCATGTGGACAACGGCCGGGTGCGTGACGAACAGTCGCGCCTGCGCCTGCAAAGCGCCCAGCAACTGGCCGAACGCCTCGGTGGCGAAGTGGTGTTGCTGCGCGCCGGTGAGGTGGCGAAAACCCTGATCCAGCACGCCGCTGAACGTCGCGCCAGCCTGGTACTGGTGGGCCAGTCACGCCAGCGTTTGCGTCGACGCTTGTTCGGCGGCGGCCTGGCGTCGCGTTTGTTGCGCGATGCTCGCGGGCTGGAAATCAACGTGCTCGACAGCGATCACGAACAGCATCAGCCACGTCAGCGTTCGGCGCAGTCGCTGGTGTGGTTCGACTACGCGTTGGCGCTGGTGGCGACGGTGCTCGCCAGTGCCTTGGCCTGGGCGGTGTCGAGCGTCTTGCCACTGCCCAACATTTCGTTGGTGTTCCTTGCGGCGGTGTTGCTGGTGGCGGTGCGCAGCAGTCTTGGCCCGGCGCTGGCTTGTGCGGCGCTGTCGTTTCTGACCTATGACTTTCTGTTCATTCCGCCGACGTTCTCTTTCAGTATTCAGCGCGAAGAAGACGTGCTGACCTTGCTGTTCTTCCTGCTGATGGCGGCCCTGACCGGTAACCTTGCAGCGCGGCAACGGCGGCAACTGGAAGCCTTGCGCGACACTCAGGAAGAGACCAGTGAACTGCTCGACCTGTCGCGCAAACTCACCGCCGCCACCGACCGTCAGGCCGTGGTCAGCGCCGCGGCCCAGCATCTCAACGGCTGGAGCGACCTGAAGCTGTGCCTGCTCAATCGCGATGGCCAGAGCGGCTGGAAAGTTGAAACCGGTGGGCCGCTGGAGTTTTCCGAGGCCGAGCGCGCCGCCGCCGATTGGGCCTGGCAACACGATCAACCGGCAGGCGCGGGCACCGGCACCTTGCCGTTCGGGCGCTGGTGGTGGTGGCCGTTGTCGGTGGACGACGGGCCGCTGGCATTGCTCGGCGTGTGTGCCAAAGAAGGCCAGACCCTGAGCGGCCAGCGTCGGCGCTTGCTGACCGCGCTGAGCCAACCGTTGGCCCAGGCGTTGGCCCGGGCGCAACTGGCCGATGACCTTGAGGCCGCGCGTTTGCATGGCGAAACCGAACAGTTGCGCAGTGCGCTGCTGGCGTCGGTGTCCCACGATTTGCGCACGCCGTTGACCTCCATGCGCGGCAGCATCGACAGCCTGTTGGCGCTGGGCGAGGCGATTCCGCTTGCGGACCGTCGCGAACTGCTCGAAGGCACCCGCGATGAAGCCGAACGGCTGGATCGCTACATCCAAAACCTGCTGGACATGACCCGCCTCGGTCACGGCGCCCTGAAGCTGGCGCGGGACTGGGTATCGCCGGCAGACATCGTCGGCAGTGCACTTAATCGTCTGCGCGCGGTGCTGGCGTCGTTGCACGTCGTGACCGAAGTGCCGGCCGAACTGCCGCTGCTCTATGTGCATGCTGCGTTGATCGAGCAAGCACTGGTCAATGTGCTGGAAAACGCCGCGCGTTTTTCTCCGCCCCACGGACGTCTTGAATTGCGCGCCGGCGCCACTGACAGCGAGCTGTTTTTTTCGGTGAGTGATGAGGGACCGGGGATTCCGGAGGAGGACCGGGCGAAAATTTTCGACATGTTCTACACCGCCGCTCGTGGTGATCGCGGTGGGCAGGGTACGGGGTTGGGGCTGGCGATCTGTCAGGGTATGGTCGGTGCCCATGGCGGGCGGATCAGCGTCGCCGACGGCATCGAAGGGCGCGGCACCTGCATCACGCTGCACTTGCCGTTGCAGACTCAGCCGGGATTGGACAGTGAAGCCTGATCCCGCCTGCGCTACTCTCTTGCCACCTCTTTGTGTTGATGTGAATTCATGAGCCAGACCGCGACCATTTTGGTCATTGACGACGAACCGCAGATCCGTAAGTTCCTGCGCATCAGCCTCGCCTCCCAAGGCTACAAAGTGCTGGAGGCCGGCACCGGCACGGAAGGCCTGGCCCAGGCCGCATTGAACAAACCTGACTTGTTGGTGCTCGACCTCGGCCTGCCGGACATGGACGGCCAGCAGGTATTGCGCGAGTTTCGCGAGTGGTCGACGGTGCCGGTACTGGTGCTCTCGGTGCGCGCCAGCGAAGGGCAGAAAGTCCAGGCGCTGGATGGCGGCGCCAACGACTACGTGACCAAGCCGTTCGGCATCCAGGAGTTTCTCGCCAGGGTGCGCGCCTTGCTGCGTCAGGCGCCAACGGGTGAGGCCCAGGAAGCGGCGCTCAGTTTCGGCCCGCTCACCGTCGACCTGGCTTATCGCCGGGTGTTATTGGACGGTGCCGAAGTGGCGCTGACGCGCAAGGAGTATGCGGTGCTGGCGCAACTGGCGCGGCATCCGGGGCGGGTGATCACCCAGCAGCAATTGCTCAAGGACATCTGGGGCCCGACCCACACCGAGGACAGCCACTATCTGCGGATCGTAGTCGGGCATTTGCGGCAGAAACTGGCGGATGATCCGACTCAGCCGCGGTTCATCGTCACCGAGGCGGGGGTGGGGTATCGGTTGTTGAGTGAAGTCAGCCTTTAGTTCTGTTTATCGCTCCCACGCTCTGCGTGGGAACGATCGTCAGTACGCTTTACCGCCAATCTTCATTGCGCTCACTCTCATACCGATCCAGCGTATCCCGGGCAATCTCCCGCCCCAGCGCGATCAGTTCCGGCGCCTTGTAGAACTCGAAAAAACGGCACACCCGCTTGGGCACGTTGATCAGGATATCCGGTGGATACCCGGCAATCTTGTACTGCGCCAATGAGGTCTGCATCACCTCGAAACTCTGGTTGATCAGGTCCAGCAAAGACGCCGGCCCGACGTTGTCGATGATGAACGACCCGGTGGCGGATTTCGGTGCGCCGTCGCTTTCCGGGGCTGCGGCCGGTTGCTGGGCTTCGGGCTGGGCGGATTCGATCCACGGGTTGATCTCGGCCGCTTCTGCCATCAGCGCTTCCTTTTCGAGAAGCAGCAATTGCTCCGCCTGTTTGCGGCGGAAAGGCAATTTCGAGCCCAGCGAGCTGATCAGGCTGTCGAAGCGGGTCTTGAATGCCGCCGGGCGCTGGATCACCGGCAGTTGATAGTGACGCTGGTTGGTGGAGTTGAGGTTGACCGCGATGATCAGGTCGCAATGGCTCGACACCACCGGCACGATCGGCAACGGGTTGAGGATGCCGCCGTCCACCAGCATTCGATTGCCCTGCATCACGGGGGTGAACAGGCTGGGGATCGCCGCCGACGCACGCATGGCCTGGTGCAGGCAACCTTCCTGGAACCAGATTTCCTGCTGGTTTGTGAGGTCCGTGGCCACGGCTGTATAGGGGATGCGCAGGTCTTCGATATTGATCTCGCCGACGATCTTGCGGATCTGCCCGAAGACCTTCTCCCCGCGAATCGCGCCCAAGCGGAAGCTGACATCTACCAGGCGCAACACGTCGAGGTAATCCAGGCTCTCGATCCAGTCGCGGTAATCATCGAGTTTGCCGGCGGCATAGATCCCGCCCACTACCGCGCCCATGGAGCAACCGGCGATGCAGGCGATGTCGTAGCCACGCCGTTCGATCTCTTCAATAACGCCGATATGGGCGTAGCCCCGGGCACCGCCCGAGCCCAACACCAGTGCGACACGCTTTTTCATGAATCGACCTCTTTGACAAGGTTCAACAATGCACCCAACGAGGGGCTCGCTTCAATCGCTATGGTCGTTCGACGGGAGCGGGCGTCGTTTTTTGACACTCAACGAAGGCGAGTAGGTATCCTCGCGAGCGCTATAGTTTCCACTGCGGGTCCAAGGCACTTTTCGCGCGCCAGAGCGGTCTTACCTGCACGACTGTCTATTATCTTTGAGGTGTGAGTAATGAAAGCCTGGATTTGTGTACCTTTGATTGCGTTGGCGCTTGCCGGTTGTGCCGGTAAAACCGCTTACCGTGACAGCTGCGGTAGCCAGCTCGACGCCGCCTGGCACGAACTGGATCTGGCCAAGGCCGAGGGTTTAGCCGGGACTGTCAGCTACTCCAAGGCGCTGTCGTTGCTGACCGGTGCCAAGACCCAGCAACAATTCGAAGCGTACGAGGGGTGTACCAGAAAGGCCGAGAAGGCACGTTTCTACATTCGTGAGTCCCGCGCCGGCCGTTGAGGCATGATGGAGCGTACTCAGGGTAATTCGATTCAGGGAGTACGCGATGTCTGCCGTGGTTGATCGGTTGGTGGCTCAAGTACTGGGCCTGGAAGTCCGTTTGCTGGCCTGTCAGGCTCGCTTGAGTGCCCGCACCGATCCGGAAGCGCTGCACGATCTGCGCACCACCGTGCGCAGATTGCGCAGCCTGCTTCGTCCCTTGCGCGGTTTGCCCGGGGTCGAACAACTGGAAGCAGCGTCGTCCCGGGTCGGCCAACTGACCACACCGTTGCGTGATCGTGAAGTGCTGGCAGCGTACTTGCTCCAGCACAATCAACCCGAGGCCGCGCACCGGCGCATGGCGCGGATGGCTGAGGCTTATCCAGCCGTGGCGATGAGCCCGGAGCTGACGCAGTTGTTGATGATCCTCGACGCCTTTCCGCGTTTCCTGCGGGCCTCCCAGCGCCAGGGTTTGCTCAAGGGCTTGCGTCAGCGCATCGAAAAACGCCTGGCCAAACAATGGAAGAAACTCGACCAGGCCCTGCACGATCCTGCCCATGACCGCCATCGTCTGCGCCTGCTGATCAAGCGTGCGCGTTATGGCATCGAAGCTTATCCCGAACTGGATCGTTTGCCGGAAGCAGCCATGCCCAGGCTGAAGTCGGCTCAGGCTGCCTTGGGGGATTGGCACGACAGCTGGCAATGGCTGGCCCGCGCCGAGGAAGAGCCTGATTTGCAGCCATGTGTCGAAGTCTGGAAAACCACTATGGCCCAGGCCGAAGAGCGCGCCGACCGTGTTCTCGACAAACTCAGCAGAGCTTGCTTCAAATCCTGAAACCATCACGAATCCAATGTGGGTTCCAGTCGAGCACGGCTCATCTGTCAGTAATTTTGGCCGGAATAAGCGCTGTGCCGGCCTTGCGGGCTGGTTAAGATCGCTCCATCCATTTTCCAGTCTCTGAGGTTCCCATGCGCTTTTCCGATCTGCTCGACGCTGTTCGCAGCCAGCCGCAGGAAGTGTCTATTCCACCTGAGTGGGGCCAGGGGCGGGCGAGTTTTGGTGGTCTGATCGCCGCCTTGCAATACGAAGCCATGCGCGCAAAAGTCCCGACGGATCGTCCGGTGCGCTCGCTGGCAATCACCTTTGTCGGCCCGGTCGAGCCCGATGTACCGGTCAGTTTTGAAGTCGACGTATTGCGCGAAGGCAAAGCCGTCAGCCAGGTCCTAGGCCGGGCAATGCAGAAGGGGCAAGTGGTGACGTTGGTCCAGGGCAGCTTCGGCGCTTCGCGAACTTCCGAAGTGGTGGTCGCGGCCAACCCGGCTCCTGAGATGAAGCATTGGGACGACTGTCAGGAACTGCCGTACATCAAAGGCGTGACCCCGGAATTCATGCGCTACCTGGCCATGCGCTGGAGTGTCGGTGGCATGCCGTTTACCGGTAACAAATCGCGGGACATGGGTGGTTGGGTACGCTTGCGCGGGGATGGGGAGGGCGAGTCGGTCAGCGAAGCCCATATCCTGGCGCTGGTCGACGCCTGGCCGCCGTCCTTGTTGTCGCATCTGAAGAAACCGGCGGCAGGCAGCACACTTACCTGGACCATCGAATTCGTCCAGCCGTTGCTGGCGTTGAGTACGCTGGACTGGTGCAAGTACCTGGTGGACATCGAACATGCCGCTGACGGCTACGGGCACGCCGCCGCCAATCTCTGGAGCGAAGACGGTCAGTTGATCGCCATGAGTCGGCAGACCGTCACGATTTTCGCCTGATCAGCGATGGCGACGGTGGCGTTCGCGCCAGGCGCGCCACCAGCCGCCACTGAAGAAAAACCGTGGGAAGGTCAGAAACTGCTCGACCAGCAAGCGTGATACCGCGTCTTTGCGATCACTGAACGGCTCGGAGGCTTGCGCCTCCAGGCTATGACCGTGACGCTGCAGGCCCAGGGCGGCAATCAAGCCGATGACGCCAATTGCGAAGCTCGCCAGATCCAGGCTGAACACCCCCGAGACCATCAGCAAAAACGCCACGATGAACAGCGGCACGGCAATCAGGTGCAACACCAGATTGGTCGGGTGCTGGTGATTGTGCGGGTACAGGCGCCATTGCCAGGCGGGAAGGTTGGGATGACGTTTACCCATGATGCTTATCCTTGGTTCGTTGAGGCTCATGAACAAAGAATAGGTCGGGCGAAAGCCGTCGGCGAATCAAGGCTGGCTATCGGCGCGATAGGGGTCATGGTCGATATTCATGTTGACTGCCTTCGCGGGCCCTTAAAGCTTGAGCTGCCCGATGGCCTTGCTCAATTCCCCGGCCAACATCGCCAATTCATTGCTGGTAATCGCCGAGTTCACGGTCTGCTTCACGGTGTTCTCGGTCACGTCGCGAATGCTCACCACGGCCCGATTCATCTCCTCCGCCACATGACTCTGCTGCTCGGCCGCCACTGCGATCTGCGTATTGCTTTCACGCATTTGCGCCACCGCACCGGTGATTTCAGCCAGGGCCACACTGGCTTCCTGGGCCTGTTGCATGCAGTCGTCCGCCTTGTACGAACTTTCCTGCATGAAATCCACCGCATCCCGAGTCCCGGCCTGCAGCGCTGAAACCATGGTGGTGATCTCGTCGGTGGACGTCTGGACCCGTTTGGCCAGGTTGCGCACTTCATCGGCGACCACCGCAAACCCTCGGCCCATCTCACCGGCCCGGGCCGCTTCGATGGCCGCGTTCAGGGCCAGCAGGTTGGTTTGTTCAGCGATGCTGTGAATCACGTTGACCACGCCGTTGATCTTCTGGCTGTCCTCGGCCAGGCGCTGAATCATCTCGGCGGTTTGCTGCACGCCAGTGGACAATCCGCCAATCGATTTCTGTACCCGAGTCACCACTTCCTGACCGCTGCCAGCCAGGGTGTCGGCGGTTTGCGAGAGGTCGCGGGTGGCGCCGGCGTGTTGGGCAATGTGATGGACCGTGGCGGTCATTTCGTTGATCGCCGTAGCGGCCTGATCGGTTTCGCTTTGCTGGCCGAGCATGCCGTGACGCACCTCGTTCATGCTCGCGGCCAGTCGCGCGGCGCCGACGTCCAGTTGCCGGGCGGTGCTGGCGACAGTGTTGACCACCCGCTGGTAGCCGGCCTGCATGGCATTGAAGGCATTGGCCATCTGCCCGACTTCGTCCTTGCAGGCCAGTGGCACACGGGCCGACAGGTCTCCGCTTTTCTCGACGTGGAGCATCACGTCTTTCAAGGTGTTGAGCTGGCTGAGCAGGAAGCGGATCAACAGTTGCGACGCGCCGAGCATCGCCAGCATCAGGATGAACACCGCTACCGCGTAGTGAGTAAAGCGCTCGCCGAACACCTGGCTCAGGCTCGGGCCGTAGGCAACTACCGCGACCTGTTGACCATCGGGGCGAGCGAACACCTCGGCGCCCATCAACGGATTTTCCCCGAACAGCGGCAAGGCATTGATCTGGACCCAACCGAGGGTATCGGTCAGTTCCAGAAGCGGTTGCCCATTCAGTAAAGGCGCTTGCCCACGATTGAAGGTCAGCAGGTTGTCGGCCTTGGGCAGCGGCTGCCCGACAGGCCAGGCATTGAGCAATCGTGCCTGGGCCTGGGCCGATACTTGCGCGGCGTGACTGCGGGCCTGTTGTTCGAGCTGCACGGCGTACAGCACCAGCAACAGGGTGGTGACAAAGGCGACTGCGTTGACCGCCCAGAATTTGTATTTCAGCGAGATATTGCTAAGCCAGGCACCCATGGAGGTCTTCTCTGATAGCGGAAACAGTTTTGGCAAGGTGCCATTATTGTGCCGCTACTCAGTGCGTCGGATCTTGATACAGGTCAACAAGCACGTCATATCTAAATGTGTGGACGATCCTGTGTGGCGAGGGGGCTTGCCCCCGTTGGGTCGCGAAGCGGCCCCGAAACCTGCAATCGCGGTGTATCAGGTACACCGCACATAATTATTTACGACTGCTACGCAGCCGAACGGGGGCAAGCCCCCTCGCCACACTGGCTCGTTCCCACAGGGGAATGTGTGTTTATTGAGGGGTCGAGGGCAACCCGAAAAACGCCCGGGCGCTGGCGGTGCTGTGGGCGGCGAGATCTTCCAAGCTTTCCCCGCGATGCAACGCCACTTCACGCAACACTTCAGTCAGATACGCCGGCTCGTTGCGACCGTTTTTCGGCTTGGGACGCAAGCTGCGGGGCAGCAGATACGGCGCGTCGCTCTCCAGCATCAAGCGCCCGCGTTTAATCTCCTTGACCAACGGATGCAGGTGCGTGCCCCGGCGTTCGTCGCAGATCCAGCCAGTGATGCCGATGTGCAAGTCCAGATCGAGATAGCTGAACAGCGCCTTCTTTTCACCGGTGAAGCAGTGCACCACGGCGGCCGGCAATTGATCGCGGTAATCGTGCAGGATCTCCAGCAGTCGTTGACTGGCGTCGCGCTCATGCAGGAACACCGGCAGTTGCAGTTCGACCGCCATTGCCAGATGTTCTTCTAGGACTTTTTCCTGTTGCGGGCGGGGCGAGAAATCACGATTGAAATCGAGGCCGCATTCACCCACGGCCACTACGTTCGGCTCCTTGAGCAAACTGCGCAGACGCTGGGCGCTGTCGGCGTTCCAGTCGCTGGCTGAGTGCGGGTGAATGCCGGCGGTAGCGAACAGTCGTTGAGTGCTTTCGTCCAGTTGCCGGCACAGTTCCAGCGCCTGTTCGCTGCCCTCGACGCTGGTCCCGGTAAGCACCAGTTGGCAGACCCCGGCAGCGTAGGCTCGGTCGAGTACAGCCTGGTGTTTGTCGGCAAAACTGGGGTTGGTCAGGTTGACGCCGATATCGATGAGTTGCATGGTGCTACCTCGGACCAAAGGCCGGAAAGCATATCAGAGCTGTAGATTTATAAGAAAAACCAAGAACTACAACGAGTTAAAGCTGTCTGTTGAGGCCGCGAGGCAGGTCGGGGTTGGTAGATTTGCCATCACTGTGCCACTCTCTCGCACTTTATCAGCGCTTCAAGCGCTCTGTTTCTGTTGCCCGATGTCATGAAATCACTCATGAGGTTGGCCAGTATTCTTTCCGGAGAGTGGATGACACGTCCCTCGGTTTTGTTACTGCTGTGTTGTTCGTTGCTGCTGCCGATGCCGGCGGTTGCGCGTCTGGCCGGGCCGTTGCAAGCCGTACCGGCAGCCAAGGTCCGCGACCTGGCGGAGATTCGCAGCAGCCGTGTGCTGCGGGTGCTGGTCAACCAGAGCCGCAACAGCTCCGGCGAAATCCAGGGCCAGGCCATCGGCGTCGAATACCACCGCCTGCGGGCTTTCGAGCAATACCTTAATGGCCACGCCCGTGATGGCCAGGAAATCACCCTCAAGATCATTCCCAAAGCCAAGGATCAACTGCTCGGCGCGTTGCAGCGCGGGGAGGGTGATCTAGTCGCACCGGGGGAATTGCTTGATCCGCAATCGGGGCACGCGGTCAGCACCAGTGAGCCGATTGCCAGTAACGTGCCGTTGCTGCTGGTGGGGATCAAAGGCGAAAGGCGTTACACCCACCTCGAACAACTCTCGGGTAAAACCCTCGCGCTGCCCACCGGCAGTGCTGCCGGGGATGCGGTCAGCCAGATCAATCAGAAGCTCGCGCTGCACAAACTGCCCCCGGTGAAGATCGAGTGGGTCGACCCAAGCCTGGCCGTCGAGGACGTACTGGAAATGGTCCAGGGCGGGATCTTCCATCTAACCATCGTCGAGCAACCGATCGCCGAGCGCTGGGGCAAGATCCTGCCCAAGTTGCGCTTCGATCGACAGGTGCTCATCAATGAGCCGGGCGAGGAATACTGGTTCGTGCGTCGCGACGCCTCGATGCTGCGGGCGAGCATCGACCGTTTCCTGACCACCTACAAGCAACCGTCGGACCAGGATGCGGCGTTCCTGCGGATCTACCGGCGCCTGTATCAAGTGCACTATCCCTTGGCCAAGGCCGATCGTCAGCGCCTGGAAAAACTTCGACCGGTGCTGCAAAAACACGCGCAAGCCCAGGACATGGACTGGCTGAACCTGGCAGCGCTGGCCTTCAAGGAATCGGCGCTGCAACCCACCGCCAGAAGTGGAGGCGGCCCCACCGGCCTGATGCAAATAACACCATCGGCCGCCCAACGGGTTGGCGTCAGTGACATTCAGAATCTCGATGCCAATGTGCAGGCCGGCGCCAAGTACCTGGCGATGATCCGCCGCAAATTCTTTGCCAGCCCCAAACTCAACGAGCGCGAGCGCATGGCGTTCGTGCTGGCGGCCTACAACATGGGGCCGGAGCGGGTCCAGGGCATGCGGGCCGAGGCTCGGCGCCGCGGCCTGAATCCTAATCAGTGGTTTTTCCAGGTTGAGCGCATCGCCATGGAGCAGGTGGGAATGGGGGCTGTCAGCTATGTTAATAGCGTGAACAAGTATTACCTGGCGTTCGATCGGGAGCGGGAATCGTTGGAGCCTCAGGGGCAGAAAGTTGCCTTACGTAAATGATCGACTAATCTGATTGTTATGGTGCGTTTTTTGCGCTTTTAACATGAGATAAACCGATTAATATGGCGACCAACCAACACACTCTCACAATGGATGACACAGCATGAGCACATTGATCAACAAGGTACTGTCTACCCGCGCTGGCTACGGCCTGACGATTCTGCGGATTTTCGTCGGCATCATCTTCGCGGCCCACGGCTCACAGAAACTCTTCGGGGCATTCGGCGGCTACGGCATTGCCGGCACCGCGCAGTACATGGAAAGCATTGGATTGGCGCCCGGTCACCTGATGGCGATCCTGGCCGGCGGTACTGAATTCTTCGGCGGTCTGGCGCTGATCATCGGCCTGCTGGTACGCCCGGCGGCGTTGGGGCTGACCTTCCTCTCGCTGGTTGCGATTTTCTCGGTGCACATCAGCAACGGTCTGTTCATGGCCAACAACGGTTATGAATTCGCCCTGGCCTTGCTCGGTGGCAGCCTCGCAGTGCTGATCGAAGGCGCAGGCAAGCTCTCGGTCGACCGCGCCATCGCCGACTGACCGCTCTGACTCAACGAAAGGCCCGCGCAGTGTGATGCACTGTGCGGGCCTTTTTTGTTGCTGGCGATTCTTGACACTGTCCGGTCAGCTTCTCTAGGATGCTGCTCATGCGCCGATTTAAACAGCTACTTGCGGGGCGCCAGGTGACTCATTCAGTTGCCGATAGAAGCTTGAAACAGGCTTCGAAATACCGCTAAAGCGCTGGTTCGGTGTTGCCTCTCACCTGCCATGCAGACTTTTGAGGCAGAGACACGACACAATGAATGCATTGAACCCCGTTGTACGCCCCGCGCCGATCACGGCACATCTCACCCAACGCAATCCAAAAATCCTGCTTGGCGGTAAACATCAGCCGACGCTGTTGCGTTACCTCGATGGCTGGCCACGTCGCACCGGCGGTCCGGCAGCATTCCTGATCCAGTTTGTCGAAGATGGCGAGTCGCTGGAGCGCTTCGCGACTGACAGTTTCGATCTGGCGGTGATTCAGGCACCCAGCGCCGAGGACGCGCCTGAAGTGATCAGGCAACTGACCCGCGTCGCGCGCCAAGGGCTGATTGCCCGCTGCTGAGGCTCAGGGCTCTACGGCTTAGAGCGCCGTGGCTCAAAAATAGTCGATTGCCACGATATACACGCACTGCTCACCGGTTGGTGTCTGCACTCGCACTTCGGCGTCCAGTGCCTTGCCGATCAAGGCGCGGGCCAGCGGTGAGTCGATGCTGATCAGGCCTAGCTTCAGGTCCAGTTCATCCGGGCCGACGATGCGATAGCGCGACTCTTTGCCGTCCTCGTCTTCGATCGTGACCCAGGCGCCAAAGTAGACCTTGTTCGGATCGCTGGGCTTTTCACTGACCACCTTGAGCGCTTCCAACCGTTTGGTGAGGAAGCGCACACGGCTATCGATCTCGCGCAGCATCTTTTTGCCGTAGGTGTATTCGGCGTTTTCCGAACGATCGCCCTGGGCCGCCGCCTCGCTGACCGATTGCGTCACTTGCGGTCGGCGCACATGCCAGAGCTCATGAAACTCGGCGCGCATCCGCGCTTCACCTTCGGGGGTGATCAGCGCTGTGCCGGCGGTGCGGGGAGGGCGATAACGGCTCATGGCGACTTCTTGTGGTTGAGTTCTTGAATCGGGTTTTTAAACAAGCGTACTTGAGTTTATCAACCTTCGCGCAAGACTGTCAGCGGGCTGGCGTTCAAGGCGCGGCGTGTGCCGAATACACCGGCACCACCGATCAGCACCGTGCCGATCAGCGGCATTACCAGCAGCCATGGATGCGGATGCCAAGGCAGGTCGAAGGCGTAGCGGTAGAGCACCAGGCTCACCAGTTCCGAGCCCAATGCCGCCAACAGCCCGCTGACCGCGCCGAGCAAACCGAACTCGATTCGCCGCGCCCTGACCAGCAACTGCCGTTCGGCGCCCAGCGCTCGCAGCAACGCGCCTTGGCGAATACGTTCATCGAGGGTGGCCTGCAAGCCGGAGAACAACACCGCCATCCCCGCCGCCAACACGAACAACAGCACGTACTCCACTGCCAGGGTGACCTGCGCGAGAATGCTGCGCAACTGCTCCAGCAACGCTTCGACTTGCAGAATGGTCACCGCTGGAAAACTGCGGGACAGGTCGACGATCTGCTGGTCGTGACCGGGTGCCAGATAGAAACTGGTCAGGTAGGTCGCCGGCAAATCCTTCAAGGTGCCGGGTTGGAAGATCATGAAAAAGTTCGGCTGGAAGTTGTCCCAGTTGATCTCCCGCAGGCTGGTGACTTTCGCCTCCCGGTTGACCCCGCCAACGCTAAACACCATGTGATCGCCGAGCTTGAGCTTGAGGCTTTCGGCGACTTTACCTTCCACCGAAACACCGGGTAGTTCATCCGCCGGTTGCTGATCCCACCAGTTGCCGGCGGTGAGCTTGTTGCCCGCCGGCAGGTCCGCCGCCCAGGTCAGGCTCAGGTCGCGTTGAATGGCCCGGTCACCGGCCGAGTCCTTGCTGACGATTTCCTGCACCGGTTTGCCATTGATGCTGATCAGCCGTCCCGGCACCACCGGGTACAGCGGTGCCGATTGTGCCGACAGCTCCATCAATCGATCGCTAAAGGCTTGTTTGTCCGCCGGCAGAATGTTCAAGGCGAAATAGTTCGGGGCATTTTTTGGCAACTGGTTTTGCCAGGTGTCGAGCAGCTCGCCACGCAGCAAAGCGATCAACGCCATCGACAGCAGAATCAAGCCGAAGGCCAGGGACTGACCCGCCGCCGCCAATGGATGGCGCAACAGTTGGCCCAGCCCCAGACGCCATGGCAATGAGGCGCGGGCCAGCATCCGGCGCAGGCTCTTGAGCAGCAGCAAGAGCAAACCGCCAAGCACTAGCGCCGCGATCACGCCGCCGCCGAGCAGGGCGAAGGTCAGCACCAGGTCCAGGCTCAAACGCCACATGATCAGGCCGAGGGCGCCCAACGCCGCGCCATAGACCATCCAGGTGCTGGAGGGAATCGGTAGCAAGTCCCGGCGTAATACCCGCAGCGGTGGGACTCGCCCCAAAGCGGCCAACGGCGGCAGGGCGAAACCGGCCAGCGCGACCAGCCCGGTGCCGATCCCCGCAATGGCCGGCAACAGACCTCCCGGTGGGACGTCAGTTGGCAGTAAATCATGCAGCAGCGCAAACAGCCCGAGCTGCGCCAGCCACCCAAGCAGGGCGCCGCTGATGCTGGCGAGCAGTCCGAGAACCGTCAGTTGCAGACTGAACAGCACCATGGTTTCCCGGCGTGACAGACCCAGACAGCGCAGCAATGCACTGGCATCGAATCGGCGGGTGGCGAAGCGTGTCGCCGACAACGCCACCGCCACGCCGGACAGCAGCACCGCCACCAGGCTGGCCATGTTCAAGTAACGTTCGGCCTTGCCCAAGGCACCGCCGATCTGCCGATTGCCATCGCGGGCATCCTGGATGCGCTGGTTGGCGGCCAGGCCTGGCTTGATCAATTGACGATAGGTTTCCAGCGCCTGGGCGTTGCCGCGCCAGAGTTCGCGGTAACTGACCCGGCTGCCGGGTTGCACCACGCCGGTTGCCTCGAGGTCGCTGAGATTGATCAGCACCCGTGGCGTCAGGCTGTAGAAGTTGCCGGCGCGATCCGGTTCGTAGGTCAGTACCCGCGCCAGTTTCAGGGTTTTCATGCCGACGTCGATGCTGTCGCCGATCTTCAAGTCCAGCGCAGTCAGCAGTCGCGCTTCAACCCAGGCTTCGCCGGGTTTCGGACCGCCACCGGGTGCTTCTTGCGCGAACGGCGCGGGGGCGCTTTTCAGTTCGCCGCGCAAGGGGTAGACATCATCGGCGGCTTTGATGCTGGACAGTTGAATGCCGTTGTCGGTGGCAATGACACTGGAAAATTCCACCACCTGAGCATGTTCAAGGCCCAACTCGATGCCACTGTTGATCTGTTCCGGCCGCGCCGGCGAACTGCCTTCCAGTAACAGGTCGGCGCCGAGAAACTCGGTGGCGCGCAGCATCATGGCGCCGTTCAGGCGGGCGCCGAAGTAACCGATGGCGGTACTCGCTGCCACGGCCACCAGCAAGGCGAAGAACAACACGCGCAACTCACCGGCGCGGGCATCGCGCAGCAGTTGGCGAATGGCGAGACTGAACAGGCGCAACAGCGGCAGGCGTGCCATCAAGGCTCCAGAGGGGCGACCAGCAGGCCGGCTTCAAGGCGGATCAGGCGCCGGCAGCGATGTGCCAGGCGTTCGTCATGAGTTACCAGCACCAGGGTGGTGCCGCGTTCCTTGTTGAGTTCGAATAGCAGATCGCTGATGCGCTCGCCAGTGTGGCTGTCGAGGTTGCCGGTGGGCTCATCGGCGAACAACACATCGGGCTCGGCGGCGAAGGCACGGGCAATCGCCACGCGCTGCTGTTCGCCACCGGAGAGCTGGCGCGGCGAATGGGTCAGGCGTTGACCCAGGCCAACCCGTTGCAACAGCTCGGTGGCGCGCTCACGGGCATCTTTGCGGCCATCGAGTTCCAGTGGCAGCATGACGTTTTCCAGGGCGTTGAGGCTGTCGAGCAGTTGAAAGGACTGGAAGACAAACCCCACGTGCTCGGCGCGAATGCGCGCGCGCTGATCTTCGTCGAGATTGCTCAGGCCTTGGCCGGCGAGAGTGACTTCGCCGCTGCTCGGCAGGTCGAGGCCGGCAAGCAGGCCGAGGAGGGTGGATTTGCCGGAACCGGAGGCGCCGACAATGGCCAGGCTATCGCCCTTGTTCAGTTCCAGGCTGAGTTCGTGCAGGATAGTCAGTTCACCTTCCGCGCTGGGAACCACTTTGCTGAGGTTCTTCGCGGTGAGAATGCTTGCGCCCATGGAGAATCCGATGCGTGTGTGGTTTTTGAGTGCTGGCCTGGCCTTGATGTGCATGGCCCAGAACGCAGCGGCGGGTACAGTCCTGATCGTTGGCGATAGTATCAGCGCCGGTTTCGGCCTGGATACCCGGTTGGGGTGGGTGTCGTTGCTCGAGCAACGGCTCAAGCGCGAAGGTTTCGACGATAAGGTGGTCAATGCATCCATCAGCGGCGACACCAGTGCCGGAGGCCGGGCACGCCTGCCGGCGCTGCTTGCAGAGCATAAGCCTGAGCTCGTCATCCTCGAGTTGGGAGGCAATGACGGCTTGCGCGGAATGCCGCCAACACAATTGCAACAAAATCTTGCGTCGATGATCGACAGCTCCCGCGTCAGTGGCGCCAAGGTGCTGTTGCTGGGCATGCAATTGCCACCCAACTATGGCGTGCGTTACACCCAGGCATTCGCCGAGGTCTTCACCAAGGTGGCCGATGAGAAAAAAATCCCGCTGGTGCCGTTTTTTCTCGACGGCGTGGGCGGTCATCCAGACCTGATGCAATCCGACGGCCTGCACCCGGCGGCGGGGGCTCAGGGCAAGTTGCTGGAAAATGTCTGGCCGACACTGAAACCGCTGCTTTGACGCTTTTCTAGCGGCGGCGTTTCGGCTAAGGTGGCGCCCCCGATTTGGAGGCCCCGATGCCGCGTCCCGCCTGGTCCCTTTTTGCCTATCAACTGATCGAGCCTGACGAACAGCTGGATCTGTTCGCCTGCCAGGAAGTGCGGGTGCATCTGGTGACCCGTCAGCTGGAGCTGGGCGGCTCGGCCGACCGAACCCTGTGCGGCAGCCTGTTGCCGGCGCAACCACGCTGGTCGAGCGTCGATCGCACGGTGTTCCAGGACCAGCGCCTGTGCTCGCTGTGCCGGGCCATTCTGGAATCGCAAAAACGCGGCACCTCGCCGATCTGGCCTGAGTTGCGGTTCGAGCTATAGCCCCGTGGCGAGGGGGGGGCTCGCCACAGGAAAGCTTCCACCACAGGCAATCCCCCTCGCCACAGGTCTTGCATCTCCCCGAAATAACGGGCGGCGGTGTACAATCGGGTTTTTATACCCTTGTCGATCATGCGAAGGATTTTCCGGATGTTGCCGCGCTTTCCCGCCGTCACCCGCTGCCTGTCTCTTGCTGCGCTCTGCGTGGCGGGTCCCGTTGCAGCATTGGAGTTGCCCCTGCCACCACCCGGTGAAGACATTGTCGGCCAGGTGCAAGTGATCAAGGCCAAATACGAAGACACCTTCGCCGACCTTGGCACCACCTACGACCTGGGCTATCTGGAAATGGTCGCGGCCAACCCTGGCGTCGATCCATGGCTGCCGGGCGCCGGTACCGAAGTCGTCCTGCCGACGCGCTTCATCCTGCCGCCTGGCCCGCGTGAAGGCATCGTCATCAACCTGGCTGAATACCGCCTCTACTACTACCCGAAAGGCCGGAACGTGGTGTACACCTTCCCGCTGGGTATTGGCCGTGAAGGCTGGGGTTCGCCGATTGCCCACACCAGCATCGTCGCCAAGACGCCGAACCCGACCTGGACCCCTCCAGCGTCGATCAAGGCCGAGCACGCCGCCGATGGCGACCCACTGCCGAACGTAGTGCCGGCCGGCCCGGATAACCCGCTGGGGCCTTTCAAATTCACCCTGGGCACTCCGGGCTACCTTATCCACGGTTCGAACAAGAAGTTCGGCATTGGCATGCGCACCAGCCACGGTTGCTTCCGCATGTTCAACAATAACGTGCTGGAAATGGCCGGCATGGTGCCGGTAGGGACGTCGGTACGCATCCTCAACGATCCGTACAAGTTCGGCCTCAGTGGCGGCAAGGTTTATCTGGAAGCGCACACGCCGCTGGATGACAAGGGCAACCCTTCGGTGGTCGACAAGCACACCGCCGTGATCAATGCGATGCTCAAGCGTGAGGACATCACCAACAACTTGCGCATGAACTGGGATGTAGTGCGCGACGTGGTCGCCGCTGAGGATGGCCTGCCGGTGGAAATCGCCGTGCCGAATACGTCGGCACCGATGGTCTCGAGTGCGCCGATCGACCTGCAGCAGTAACGCGTTAAAGCAACCCGCCGATGCAGGCCGCATCGGCGGGTTTTTTATGGCCTGCAGAAACCCCAGGCAATAAAAAAGCCGACCCAAAAAATGGATCGGCTTGATAACAATCCCGAAGGATTATTACTTGCGGCTAGCTTTTTCCAGCATGCGCAGAGCACGCTCGTTAGCTTCGTCAGCAGTCTGTTGTGCTTTTTGAGCAGCAGCCAGAGCTTCATCAGCTTTACGGTAAGCTTCGTCTGCACGAGCTTGGGAGCGAGCTGCTGCGTCTTCAGTAGCAGTCAGACGTGCTTCAGTTTCTTTCGATACGCTGCTGCAACCGGTAGCCAGAACTGCGGCCAGAGCCAGAGCAGAGAATTTCAGAACGTTGTTCATCGTGTTCCCCTTCAAGGACTTTCTATTAAGTAGCTGTCTCCTCAGAGTGAGGAAATAGCCGGCGTACATACTACCCATTACTTGTAGTAAGTAAACTGACGTAGCGCAAGAAGCAAAAAAAATTGTAGGCGTTGATTCTTTTTCGAGCAACTTTTAACTGCGTTGTATAAAAAATATCCAGCTACGAGGCCCGAACTGAGCGAGCCGTTGGGAAAAAGTTCCCTGGCCTGGCAGCTGTTTTTTGGTCTTGCCCAAAGTCCGTCTAGATGGGTTTGTCTACACTTGTGTTCGAATTTTGCGCAGCCGCTCGCATATCTTTATCCATGTTGAGGTGACTTAAACAAAGGGCGCTCGTCTTAAGTCTCAATATCCGGCAATGTTCAGGCTTTGACCCGTTCGGTCGAGCCGTTCCTGCGTAATCCGCGGCAACACCCGCCACCCGATGCACAATGACGAGCGTCCCTTGAGCATTTTTGCCAATGGTGCCTACTATTTGATACGTGCTCGGTTGCGCGAGATTGGTGCGGCTCTCTCGGTGTCCATTCAGGCACGGGGTGGCGTAGTTGTTCCTTCGCCGGAAAAACATCGGTAAGGTAGGGGTCAGAATTAAAGACCCGCGAGGAGTAGTGATGAGCGAGGCGTTGTCCATCCACCATGACCAGGCTGGTCATCAGTTCGAGACCACTGTGGACGGTTATCGTGCCTACCTGACCTATATGGATCTGGGAAAACAGACCCTGGATATTTATCGCACTTTTGTGCCCAACGCGTTGCGTGGTCGCGGCATTGCGGCGGCTTTGACCGAGCAGGCGCTGCAATATGCTGATGAAATGGGCTACACGGTGATTCCATCGTGCTCCTACGTGGAGCGCTACATGGAGCGTCATCAGCGGCATGCCGCCAAGCTGTGAGCAAAACCAACGCATAAAAAAACGCCAGGTTCAAACCTGGCGTTTTTTTATGCGCGAAACGGCGATCAGCTGCGATTGCGTTTAGGCAATACGTCCTTGAGCTTGGCATGCATGCTGCGCAAGGTGTTTTCAGTGGCAGTCCAATCGATGCAGGCATCGGTGATCGACACGCCGTATTGCAGGTCGGCGAGGTCTTTCGGGATTGCCTGGCAGCCCCAGTTCAGGTGGCTCTCGACCATCAGGCCGATGATTGACTGGTTGCCTTCGAGGATCTGGTTGGCGACGTTCTCCATCACCAGCGGTTGCAGGGCTGGATCCTTGTTGGAGTTGGCGTGGCTGCAATCGACCATGATGTTCGGCTTGATGTTGGCCTTTTTCAGCGCTTGCTCGCAGAGCGCGACGCTGACCGAATCGTAGTTCGGCTTGCCGTTGCCGCCGCGCAGTACCACGTGACCGTAGGCGTTGCCCTTGGTGGTGACGATCGACACGCCACCTTCCTGGTTGATGCCCAGGAAACGGTGCGGGCTGGAAACCGATTGCAGGGCGTTGATGGCCACCGTCAGGCCGCCATCGGTGCCGTTCTTGAAGCCGACGGCCGAAGACAGGCCGGAAGCCATTTCACGGTGCGTCTGGGATTCGGTGGTGCGTGCGCCGATCGCCGACCAGCTGATCAGGTCCTGCAAGTATTGCGGGGAGATCGGGTCGAGGGCTTCGGTTGCGGTCGGCAGGCCCATTTCGGCCAGGTCCAGCAGCAACTGACGACCGATGTGCAGGCCATCCTGAATCTTGAACGAGTCGTCCAGGTACGGATCGTTGATCAAGCCTTTCCAGCCAACGGTGGTGCGTGGCTTCTCGAAATACACGCGCATGACCAGATACAGGGTATCGGACACTTCGGCCGCGAGCGCTTTCAGGCGCTCGGCGTATTCGTGGGCGGCCTTGATGTCATGGATCGAGCACGGCCCGATCACGACGAACAGGCGGTGGTCGGTGCCATCAAGAATGTTGCGAATGACTTCGCGGCCCTTGGTGACGGTGCGCAGGGCAGCGTCGCTCAGAGGGATATCACGCTTGAGCTGATCGGGAGTGATCAGGGTCTCGTTGGAGGCGACGTTTAGGTCGTTGATCGGTAAATCAGCCATCGTTTACTCGTCAGGTCACGGGTGCCGGCCGCCAGCGAACCCGCGCGGCGGAGCACAGCAAATTAAGCGCGTCGGGGAGCAGAACCTTAGCGCGTTACACCGTGGCTCGACAATGGGCAGACACCGGTTTAATGGGCATTCCCCATCAGTTTCCCCCACCGTGGCGGGGAAACTGATGGGGAATGCACCCTAACCGGCCATTGGCTGCGCAAATGCCTTGCTGACTGTATCGTGGGAGAACTCGTCGGCATGCTGCTGGACCCACTCGAGGGCCAGGGTCTCATTGTTCTGCTGTTGACTTTGGGGTTCATGCTGACGGCAGTAACGTTCGATCTGGCAGATCTGCTCACCCATCCGCGCGCAAAACAGCGTCTGTTCGTCGACGAAGGCGATCCCCACCAGATAGCCGCGTTTTCGTCGCAAACACCACGCCACATAACCCAGGAAACGCAAGTCCGGGTTCAGGGTCGGCATGCGTATTTCCAGCGCCGTACCGTGGCGCCACGCGCGGTGGTAATTGCAAGCCATGCCGCCGAGGCTGATAGTGTGCAGCTCTTGCCGCGAAATACACTCATGTTTGAGCAACGTTAATTCGACGGGCACATCGTCAGGATGAGGAAGATAACGTCTCATGAACACGGACTCCCTGTGTCGGCCACTTGACACTGTTTCTCCCAGTATAGTGGTCGAATCGGAACTGACCGATTTCGACGCCGACCAACGGTTGCTGGCAATGAGCGGCATTTCACTGGTGATATTTACCAGCGTCGGCTGTGCCAGTTGCCGTTTTGCCCGCGAGCAGTTGCCCAGGCTCGAACTGGCGGTCGATCGGCTGTGCTGGATCGATGCCGGAAGCAATGGCGGGGTGGTCGAGCGTTATCGGGTCTTTCATTTGCCGGCACTGTTCGTGGTGCGCGACGGTGAGTATTTCGGGGCGCTACAGTCGCGCCTGACCCGCACAGCGCTCAACGAGGCTGTGGACCAGGCGTTGAGTCGACCAGCAGAGGAGCTGCCATGACAGGCACAGTGGCCAAGCCGACAATCGGCATTATCGGGACCGGCGCGATCGGTGGTTTCTACGGGCTGATGCTGGCGCGTGCCGGCTTCGATGTGCATTTTCTGTTGCGCAGCGAGTTTACAGCGGTGGCCGAACGCGGCTTGCATCTTGACCATGCGTCGTTGGGCCCGCTGACCCTGAACCCGGTCCAGGCCTATTCGTCGGCTGCCGACATGCCGCCCTGTGACTGGCTGCTGGTGGGCGCCAAGACCACCAGCAACGCGGACCTGGCACCGGCCATTATTCAAGCCGCCGCACCTGATGCCAAAGTGCTGTTGCTGCAAAATGGCCTGGACGTCGAAGACCATCTGCGCGAGTTGCTCCCCGATTCGCTGCACCTGCTGGGCGGGCTTTGTCTGATCTGCGTCCATCGCGCCGGCCCCGGGGTCATCACCCATCAAGCGCTGGGCGCGGTGAATGTCGGCTACCACAGTGGCCCCGCCGCCGATGCACAGGCACGCATGAACATCGTCGAGGAGGGCGCCGGATTGTTCCGCACTGCCGGTATCGACGCCCAGGCCATGCCGAATTTGCAGCAGGCGCGCTGGCAGAAACTGGTCTGGAATATTCCCTACAACGGTCTGTCGGTGCTGCTCGGGGCCAGCACCACGCCGTTGATGGCGGATGCCGACAGCCGCGCGCTGATTCAGGCCTTGATGGCCGAAGTGGTTCAGGGGGCCAAGGCCTGCGGTCATGACATGCCGCCGGGTTACGCCGATTATCTGTTCATGATGACCGAGAAAATGCCCGACTACTGGCCGAGCATGCATCACGATTTTCTACACAAGCGGCCGCTGGAACTGGACGCCATCTACACTCGGCCACTGGCAGCGGCGAAGGCGGCGGGATGTGAGTTGCCGCGAATCGAGGCCTTGTATCGCAGCTTGAGTTTTATCGACCGACGTAACCACTGAGTCGGTCAAGAAGGGGGAAGGGCATGGCAAATGTCATAGACGACAAACTGGTGCTGGCGATTTCTTCGCGAGCGCTGTTCGATTTGAGCGAGAGCCACAAGGTCTATCTGTCGAGCGGCGTCGAGGCTTATCGGCAGTACCAGATCGAACACGAAGACGAAATTCTCGAGCCCGGCGATGCATTCCCGTTGGTGGAAAAACTCCTGAACCTGAATACCCGTCTCGGCCGTGCCCGGGTCGAGGTGATTCTGGTGTCGCGTAACAGCGCCGACACCGGCCTGCGGGTTTTCAACTCGATTCATCACTATGGCCTGTCGATCTCGCGTGCGGCGTTCGTCGGCGGGCGCAGCCCTTATCCGTACCTCAAGGCTTTTGGTTGCGACCTGTTTCTCTCGACCCATGCCGAAGATGTGCGCAATGCGCTGGAGGCCGGATTCGCCGCAGCGACTATTCTATCGGGCGGTGCCAGTCGCGCCGCCAGCGATGAATTGCGCATTGCTTTCGACGGTGACGCGGTGCTGTTTTCCGACGAGTCGGAGCGGGTCTATCAGTCGGGAGGCCTGGCGGCGTTTCAGGCCAGCGAGCGTGAGGCGGCCCGTGAGCCTTTGCGCGGCGGGCCGTTCAAAGGCTTCCTCGCGGCGCTCAATCTGTTGCAGCGTGAGTTCCCCGATGATGCCTGTCCGATCCGCACCGCGCTGGTGACCGCGCGATCGGCGCCGGCCCATGAACGGGTGATCCGCACCTTGCGCGAATGGGACATTCGTCTGGATGAATCGCTGTTTCTTGGCGGCCTGACCAAATCGGCTTTTCTTGAAGCCTTTGCCGCCGACGTATTTTTTGACGATCAGGCAGGCCATTGCGAGCTGGCCCGTGAAGTGGTTGCCACCGGGCACGTGCCCCATGGCATCAGTAACGAGCCGTCGGTTTAAAGCCCGGCGGTTCAATGCGTTGCGCCGGGCGCCGCACTCGCCACGGCACTGCTAAGCTGAATCAATCTCCGCCATGTTGGCATTTGAGGAGGTCATATGATTCGTTCGATGCTGTATGCCACTGACTTGGGTCTGTACGCACCATTGGTGATGCAGCATGCCTTGGAACTGGCTCGAACATTCAATGCCGACTTGTATGTGGTGCATGCGGTAGAGCCCATGGGGCTGTTTGCCGAATCCGTGTTGCAGAGCTATCTCGACGAGAAGGCCTTGAACGAATTTCACAGTCAGGGTCTGAACAATGTGATCGCCAATATTCAGCAACGGGTGCTCGACAACTTTCGCGAAGAGCTGGGGGATGAAGGAGTGCAGGATTTGCAGCGGATTCAGGCAGTGAGGGTGCTGCAGGGCGATCCGTCGCAGGTGATTCTCGACCAGGCGCAGAAACTCTCTGTCGATTTGCTGATCGTAGGGAGTCACAGCCATGGTGCTGGCGCGGAAACGCCGTTGGGTCGAACCGCTGCGCGCGTGTTGCAACTGGCCAGGGTGCCGGTCTATTTGGTGCCGCTGGTAGAGCGTCGCCGCAAAGAGGATCGCTAGAACACGAATAATGGCATTTTGACAAAAAAGTTCTAGATTTATTGGTCTAACCATTAATATAGTTATATACCGTCGCTGATGCCCGTGGCGTCTACCTGCTTTGAGGGATTCATATGAAGCTTCAACAATTGCGCTACATCTGGGAAGTGGCGCACCACGACCTCAACGTTTCTGCTACAGCCCAAAGCCTCTACACCTCGCAACCGGGCATCAGCAAACAGATTCGTCTGCTGGAAGACGAATTGGGGGTCGAGGTTTTCGCCCGCAGCGGCAAGCATCTGACCCGCGTTACCCCGGCCGGCGAGCGCATCATCACCACCGCCGGTGAGATCCTGCGCAAAGTTGAAAGCATCAAACAGATCGCCCAGGAATTCTCCAACGAGAAAAAAGGCACCCTGTCGATCGCCACCACCCACACCCAGGCGCGTTATGCATTGCCGCCGGTGATCAGCAATTTCATCAAGCAATACCCGGACGTTGCCCTGCACATGCACCAGGGTTCGCCGATGCAGATCGCCGAGATGGCTGCGGACGGCACCGTCGATTTCGCCATCGCCACCGAAGCCCTGGAGCTGTTCGGTGATCTGGTGATGATGCCGTGCTATCGCTGGAACCGCTGCGTGGTCGTGCCTCAGGGCCACCCGCTGACCAAGCTCTCGAAGCTGACCCTCGAAGCCCTGGCCGAATACCCGATCGTGACGTACGTATTCGGTTTCACCGGCCGTTCGAAACTCGACGAAGCCTTCAGCCACCGTGGCCTGACACCGAAAGTGGTGTTCACCGCCGCTGACGCCGACGTGATCAAGACGTACGTTCGCCTGGGGCTGGGCGTGGGCATCGTGGCGAAAATGGCGGTCGATACCAAGCTCGATAGCGACCTGGTGGTGCTCGATGCCAGCGAGTTGTTCGAATCCAGTATTACCAAAATCGGTTTCCGTCGCGGCACTTTCCTGCGTGGCTTCATGTGCGACTTCATCGAGAAGTTCGCTCCGCACCTGACCCGCGAAGTGATGGCCAAGGCCATTCAATGCCACAACAAACAGGAACTGGAAGAGCTGTTCGACGGCGTCGAACTGCCGGTCCATTAAGCGTCAACAGACGCTAGACCACCTCGGTGACAGCAAACTGTTGCCGAGTGCCCGCCACCAGAATCTCCACTTCATCCCCTTCGAACTTGCCCAGCAGGCTTTTACCCAGCGGCGAACGAGGGGTGATGACGGTAATCAGTTGCCCCACCAGATCAATCTTCAATCCGGCTGCGTCGGGGGCCAGGAACAGCCATTGTTCGCGACCTTTTTCGTCTTCCAGGCCGAGCAGGGCGCCGACCTCGATGCCGCGCCGCTCGTCATAAGGCCGCAGTGTCAGGTTCTGGCAAAGGGTCAATGACAGTCTGATTTCCTCCACTCGCCTGGCCTGCCCGGCCGCCAGATAAGACGCCTCCAGCCCCAGGGTGTCGTACTTGTTTTCGGCTATGTTTTCTTCGTGGGTCGCGGTTTCGTAAGCGGTTTGCGCGGCACGCTCGGCGATGTCGAGATCGATCCGCAGCTTGTCGATAATCAGTTGGTGGACGGTCGGCTTGTGCATAGAGAGCTTCATGATCAATCGCAGAATTGCAGGACGTTGGCGCGGCTTTTTTCGCTCGGCGCGGTCTGGTCCTGTTGCAGCCAGAACTGACATTTTGGATTGGCCAGATTGTGTTTGCTGCTTCTGGCCTGTTCCACCATTTGCTGCTGATCGTTCCTGCGCAGGTGTTCCTCGTACTGTTCGAACATCGGGTTTTGCGCAGCGGGTTGTTCAATCACCGGCGGCTTGGCCAGTTGCTCCACCGCCTGGGCCAAGGGTGCCAATTGCTCGTTGAACAACAGGCGCCAGGCGAGCCAGCAAGTCAGTGCGATCGCGATAAATCCCAGCCACAAACCGAGGGCGATGCTGCCGGTCAGTTGCAGCGCATTGAGCTGGATCGGCATGGAGCGGCGCGGGTGGGGACGGTAGGGCATGACTGCCTCCTGGCGGGTGGTCGCGGGCAAGTGGCGATTGTCGCACGAAGATTAATCGTCGTCGGCTCTTCTGCACGGGGTAATTTATGCGGACAATCGGCGCTTTTGCCAACGGGAACCTGGAATGCCTGAAATGAAAACCCGCTGGGATATTTTTTGCACCGTGGTCGACAATTTCGGCGACATCGGTGTGACCTGGCGTCTGGCCCGCCAACTGGTGGCCGAACATTCAGTGACGGTGCGCTTGTGGGTCGATGACCTGCGGGCCTTCGAGCGGTTGTGTCCAGAAATCGACATCCACGCTACGCAGCAGTGGCAGCAGGGTGTCGAGGTGCGGCAATGGTCAGCGCACTGGCAACCCACCGAAGCCGCGGATGTCGTTATCGCCGCGTTCGCCTGCCAGTTGCCGAGTGCTTATATGGAGGCCATGGCCGAGCGGGAAAAGCCGCCGCTGTGGATGAACCTCGATTATCTGAGCGCCGAAGACTGGGTCGTCGGTTGTCACGGCTTGCCGTCGGTGAAGTACAAGAACGTGCAGAAGTTCTTTTTCTTCCCGGGTTTTCGCAAGGGCACCGGTGGCTTGCTGCGTGAGAGGGGATTGCTCGAGCGGCGTCGGCAGTTTCAGCAAAGTCCCGAGGCTCAGCGAGAGTTCCTGCAAGGCCTGGGGGTTGAACGCGCCCCGAACGTACAGCTGATCTCGCTGTTCGCCTACGAGAATAACGGGCTGGCCAGTTGGCTCGATGCCATGGCTGCCGACTCGACGCCCACTCATCTGTTGGTGCCCGAGGGCCGGATTCTCGGCGACGTCGAACGCTGGCTCGCAGTGGACGGGCTGACGGCCGGCGCGGTGCATGTGCGCGATGCCCTGACTGTGCAAGTGCTGCCGTTCGTCCGGCAGGATCAATATGACCTGCTGCTGTGGAGCTGCGATTTCAACGCCGTGCGCGGCGAAGATTCCTTTGTTCGCGCGCAATGGGCAGGCCGGCCACTGCTCTGGCACATCTATCGGCAGGACGAAGATATCCACCTGGACAAGCTCGACGCCTTCCTGACCCTGTACACCCAAGGCCTGTCCAAACCTGCTGGCGAGGCGATCAGCGGTCTATGGCGGGCATGGAATGCAGGTGAGACAATGGTCGAGCACTGGAAATCAACCCGCAAACATTGGCCGGAACTGGAAAAGCATGCCGAGGCGTGGTGTCTGGAACAAGCCTTGCAGGCAGATCTTGCCGCAGCGCTGGTACAGTTTTACCTAAATTGGATATGATACGCGGCCTAGATTTTTGTAAATCCCATCCAAATTCGGATATTCGCAATGAAAACTGGTAAAGAACTGAAACCCGGTATGGTGATCCGTATCGACAACGATCCTTGGCTGGTTCAGAAAGCTGAATTCACCAAGTCGGGTCGTAACAGCGCGATCATGAAGACCAAGCTGAAAAACCTGTTGACCGGTTACAAGACCGAGACCGTTTACAGCGCCGACGACAAACTGGACGACGTGATCCTCGACCGCAAAGAAGCGACCCTGTCCTTCATCAGCGGCGACTCCTACACGTTCATGGACACCACTGACTACACCATGTACGAGCTGAACGCTGAAGACATCGAAGCCGTTCTGCCTTTCGTTGAAGAAGGCATGACCGATGTTTGCGAAGCGATCTTCTTCGAAGAGCGTCTGGTTTCCGTAGAACTGCCGACCACTATCGTGCGTCAGGTTGACTACACCGAAGGCTCCGCTCGCGGTGATACTTCCGGCAAGGTGATGAAGCCTGCCAAACTGAAGAACGGTACCGAGCTGTCGGTTGCTGACTTCATCGAAATCGGCGACATGATCGAGATCGATACCCGCGAAGGCGGTTCCTACAAAGGCCGTGCTAAATAAGCACCGCTTGAGGAATGAAAAAGCCCGACCATTGAGTCGGGCTTTTTTGTGGGCGAATGATCAAGATCAGTGATTAAACGGCAACGTGCAGGCGCACATCGACGTTGCCACGCGTGGCGTTGGAGTACGGGCAGACCTGGTGGGCGGCGTCGACCAGGCTTTGTGCATCGGCTTGTTCAAGGCCCGGCAGGCTGATGTGCAGGTCGATGTCCAGGCCGAAACCACCAGGGATCTGGCCGATGCCGACATGGGCGGTGATCGAGGCGTCGTCGGGGATTTTGCGTTTGGTCTGGCTGGCGACGAATTTCAGCGCGCCGATGAAGCAGGCGGAATAGCCGGCGGCGAACAGTTGTTCAGGGTTGGTTGCCGCACCGCCGGCGCCACCGAGTTCTTTCGGGGTCGCGAGTTTGACGTCGAGGACGTTGTCGCTGGAGATCGAACGACCGTCACGGCCGCCGGTGGAGGTTGCGATTGCGGTGTAGAGAGTTTGCATGGTGTGAGCCTCGTTTTGAATTGGGTGTTTCGCGCTAAATGTTTGCGCGCTAAGTAAGTGCGAAGTGAATGTAGCTCGCTAATATTTAGTGCGCAAGATAAATTTTTGAAAAAAACTGACCCTGCCCATCACCTGGAGATTCGATCAGGCGGGAGATGCTTGAGATAGAGGCTTTCGTACGGGATTTATGCGAAGTGAATTTTTTTGCGACGGGGAGGACGCCTTCGCGGGCGATCCGACTTGCCCGCGAAGAACGATAACGCGGTCTAAAGGCTGTCTTGCAGGTGGCTGCGCAGCTCCTGGAGATCCGCTTGCAGCTTCTTCAACTGTTCCAGCGTCTGCCCGCTGGCGCCGAGGATGCACTGCGGAATATCGCGTGCTTTGTCTCGCAGCGCATGGCCTTGCTCGGTGAGTTCGACAATCACTACCCGTTCGTCTTCGCGGCTGCGGGTGCGGCTCAGCAGGCCTTCGGCTTCCAGGCGTTTGAGCAGCGGGGTGAGGGAGCCGGGATCGGTCAGCAGTCGGCTGCTGATTTCGCCGACCGTCAACCCGTCCTTTTCCCACAACACCATCATTGCCAGGTACTGCGGATACGTCAGGCCCAGCGCTTGCAGCAGCGGCTTGTAGACCTTGGTCATCAGCAACGAAGTGGAATGCAGGGCGAAGCAGACCTGATTATCCAGCAGCAGGTTATCGCAGTTGTCCGGGGTGTCGCGCTCGGTGTTCATTTCAAAGCCTTGATCAGTGATCGTCATGAATCTAGCGGGCGAATCTTTAATGCGCCAGATAATTATGGACTAGTGGCGGTCCAGGTTGGTTTGCAGCGCCAGATCCCACGGTGGGATGGGGCTGAAACGGGTCTTCAGGTATTCCAGCAGCAAGCGGCTACGCGAACTGGGCTGCTGCTCCAGGCGTAACGCATAAATTCCGGTGCTTTCCGGTTGTGGCAGACCTTTTTCGCAGAACAGCGGCAGCAGTTCGCCACGCAATAAATATTCACTGGCCAGCCAGGTCGGCAGATGCGCGACACCCAACCCGGCCAGTGCGCCGCAGACCAGCGCCTCGGCGTTGTTGGCGCTCATGCGGATTCGCGCAGGCCGGTGCAAATGCATCTGCCCATCCCGCTCGAAGCGCCAGGCGAACGGCGGAGCCAGGCCGTCCCAATCCAGGCCGTCGTGGTCGACCAATTGCACCGGCTCGGTCGGCACGCCACGGCGTTGCAGGTAATCGGGGCTGGCGCAGGCGATGCGCACCATGCTCGCCAGCGGCGTGGCCACCAGCCGGGTATCGGCCATTTGCCCGGCACGCAGCACCAGGTCGACCTTGCCCAGGTTCGAACCCTGCATGTCGACAAAGCTGTCGATCAGGTGCAATTGCACGTCGAGGCCGGGGTAAAGGGTCAGGAAGTCGGCAATCACCGGTGCCAGATGGCGTCGTCCGAACGCTGCCGGCGCATCGACCCGAATCAAGCCTTCCGGCGCATTGCTCAGGGACACCGCTTCCGCCCGCGCCAGTTGCAGCTCCGCGACGATCCGCCGCGCGCGCTCGGCAAAGGCCAAACCTGCCGGGGTAGCCCGCACCGCGTGGGTGCTGCGAATGAACAGCTGACTGCCGACGGCGCTTTCCAGGCTATCGATACGTCGCGCCACCGCCGATGGCGTCAGGGGATGACGGCGGGATGCAGCGGAAAAACTGCCGGTTTCCAGCACATCCAGAAACAGCCCGAGTTGTTCGGTCAATTGATTGGGGTTCATGGCTTCATCAACGCTTGTGCGAATTTGGCACAGCCATTGTGCGTTGCTATGCGTTTCCCTGCCAGAGCCGACTGCGTAGGATGAACAGCCTGACAAGAGGAAACCGCCTGTGATTGAGTTCGTGATGTACCTGGTTTTTGGCGCTGCCCTGGGCACCCTCGGCGGGCTCTTCGGCATTGGTGGCGGGTTGGTGGCGATTCCGCTGCTGGGCGTGTGGTGCGGTCTCGATCAGCAGGTCGCCCAAGGCACGGCGCTGGTGATGGTGGTGCCGAACGTGATGCTGGCGCTATGGCGCTATCACCAGCGTAATCGCATCGAATTGCGTCATGCGCTGCCATTGGCTTCGATGGGATTCTGCTTCGCCTGGATCGGTTCAATCTGGGCGGTGGGCGTTGATGCGCAAACCATGCGCGTGGGTTTTGTCGCGTTCCTGGTCGCGCTGTCGGCCTACAACCTGATGCGAATGTTCACCGCCACCGCACCGGCGTCTTCGCAGATGCATTATTCATGGCCGTGGCTGGGTGTGCTCGGCGCGGCTTCCGGGACCATGGGCGGGTTGTTTGGCGTGGGCGGGGCGGTGGTGGCCACGCCGGTGTTGACCAGTCTGTTCGGTACCAGCCAAGTGGTTGCCCAGGGCTTGTCGCTGGCGCTGGCATTGCCGAGCACGGGCGTCACGTTGGCGACTTATGCGGTGCACCATCAGGTGCACTGGGCGATCGGAATACCGTTGGCGGTCGGTGGATTGATGAGCATCAGTTGGGGCGTGAGAATCGCCCACGCACTGCCGGAGCGGCTGTTGCGCGGGCTGTTCTGTGGTTTTCTGGTGTTCTGTGCGGTGATGCTCGCCTTTAAAGTTTGAAGCCTTCGATGATGTGTTCGGCCAGGCATTCGGTGATCGGCGAAGGGTTGTTCAGGTTGCGGATCAGCATGATGCTGGCTTCCGGCAGCAGGGGCAGGTCCTGGTCGGCACCGAGGATGCGCATGTCCGGCGTGATCAGGCTTTCCAGTTGCGCGGTGATCGCTAGCCCTGCGCTGACCACCGCCATCAATGCCGACAGGCTGGAGCTGTTGTAGGCAATGCGGTAATCGCGGCCCATGGCGTCCAGCGCATTACACGCCCAGACGCGGCAGAAACAATCACTGTTGAACATCGCCAGCGGCAGCGGCGTCTGCTCGTGGGCGTTGAAGCATTGGGCTTCGGCCCAGACAAAGCGCTCCTTGCGCAACAACTGGCCGATCTCGTTACCCGGCTCGCGGGTGACGATGGACAGATCCAGATCCTGGCGCTGCAACAGTTGCCGGGTTGATTCGCAATGAACCTCGATCTGGATCAGCGGGTAGAACTGCGCGAAGCGCGACAGGATGCCCGGCAGAAAGCGCATCACGTAATCGTCGGGCGTGCCGATGCGCACCGTGCCGACCATGTGCGGCTCGCGCAGGGTATTGAAGACTTCGCTGTGGAGTTTGAGGATGCGCCGCGCATAGCCGAGCAACACCTGGCCTTCGGCGGTCAGCTTGACCTGGCGCCCGTCGCGTTCGAACAGCTGGCGCTGCAACACGTCTTCTTCCAGACGTTTCATCTGCATGCTCACCGCCGACTGGGTGCGGTTGACCATTTCCCCGGCGCGGGTAAAGCCACCCTGATCAGCGATCGCGACGAAGGTGCGCAGTACATCGGTGTCGATACTGGGGTAGGCGGACATTCATCAATCTCCGAGATGTATGCCATCAGAAACATTCGTTGGATTGATCTTAGCGCTGCGGCGAGACTGGATCCATCCCTAAAGGAGGGCTACACGATGAAAGGTCACAACGAGCATGTAACGGAACAAAAATTCTCAATCCACGCGGTATCCGATCTGCTGCACAAGTTTAGTCGCTGGTACGAACTTCACCGTGAACGTGAATTACTGGCGAGCTTGAGCGACGAAGCACTGAAGGATATCGGCGTGAGCCGCGCGGATGTGGAGCATGAGGCAGTAAGACCGTTCTGGGATGATCCGATGCACAAATGATGATGCCATCGCTACACAAACCACTTTCGGGTGAGGTAGGTTGCGAGCAGACAAGGAGATGCTCATGCCCGCCACACTGTCCTTTTCCCTCAAACAGGCTCGGCGTCTGGCGCTGGCTGCCCAAGGGTTCAACGGGCGCCAGCCGCCGGCGGCGACCAAGCCGGTTCAGCTCAACCGGCTGATCGAACGGCTCGGCATTCTGCAGATCGATTCGGTCAATGCATTGGTGCGTTCGCACTACCTTCCCGTGTTTTCCCGTCTTGGCAATTATTCAACCGACTTGCTTGATCAGGCTGCCTGGAGTCAGGGCCGTCGGCGCACGTTATTCGAGTATTGGGGGCACGAAGCTTCGTTATTGCCGTTGTCGATGTACCCCTTGATGCGCTGGCGCATGCAGCGCGCTGCCCGTGGCGAAGATATCTACCAGCAACTGGCGCGTTTCGGTCGTGAGCAGCAGGACACGATTCGCCGTGTTTTAGCGTCGGTCCAGAAGCTCGGTGCGCTGGGGGCGGGCAGCCTGTCGACCCGTCAGGAACGGGCAGGGCCGTGGTGGGACTGGAGCGCTGAAAAGCATGCGCTTGAATGGTTGTTCGCCGCCGGTGAAGTGACCGTGGCCAGCCGGCGCGGGTTCGAACGGCTTTATGATTTGCCGGAACGGGTGATTCCTTCGGCACTTCTGCAGCAGCCCTTGCTCAGTGAAGCCGAAGCCCAGCGCGGGTTGTTGCTGCATGCGGCCACGGCGTTGGGCGTCGGCACGGAAAAGGACCTGCGGGACTATTTTCGCTTGAACCCCGCAGACAGCCGGCCGCGTCTGGCGGAACTGGTCGAGGGCGGTGAGCTGCTGGTCTGTGAGGTTGAAGGCTGGCGGCAACCGGCCTATTGCCTGGCTGAGCCGAAAGTGCCGCGCAAGGTCGAGGCCAGTGCGCTGCTTTCACCGTTCGATTCGCTGATTTGGGAGCGCAGCCGTACCGAGCGATTGTTCGATTTCCGTTATCGGCTGGAGATTTATACGCCGCAGCACAAACGCGTCTACGGCTATTACGTCTTGCCGTTTTTGCATAATGAGCGGATTGCTGCGCGGGTCGACTTGCGGGCCGAACGAGCGTCGGGCCGGTTGGCGGTGCATGCCGTGCATGAGGAAGAGCCGGGGCTGGATGATGAAGGGATGCTGGCGTTGGCAGTCAATCTGCGGCGGATGGCCGATTGGTTGGGGCTTGAGCGGGTTCAGCTGAATTGCCCGCGGGCGAGTGCGGCGCGGTTGCGGGGGGCGTTGGCTCAATTCAGTGTTGTTTGAATTGACGCCTTCGCGGGCAAGCCTCGCTCCTACAGGTTTTATGTCGTCCACCGGAAATGTGAACGACCCAAAACCTGTAGGAACGAGGCTTGCCCGCGAAGGGCTTAACGCGATTTAACGGCGGACTTGCTTCAGGGTCTCGGCAATCAAAAACGCCAGTTCCAGCGACTGATCGGCATTCATCCGCGGGTCGCAATGGGTGTGATAACGATCCGAAAGCCCATCTTCGGTAATCGGCCGCGCGCCGCCGATGCATTCGGTGACGTTCTGCCCGGTCATTTCGATGTGGATGCCGCCGGCATAACTGCCTTCCGCTTCGTGAACCTGGAAGAACTGCTTCACCTCGCCAAGGATCTGCGCGAAGTCGCGGGTCTTGTAGCCGCTGCTGGCCTTGATGGTGTTGCCGTGCATCGGGTCGGAGCTCCAAAGCACTTGCTTGCCTTCGCGCTGCACCGCGCGAATCAGCTGCGGCAGGTGATCGCCGACTTTGTTCGCGCCCATCCGCGCAATCAGGTTCAGGCGACCCGGGTCGTTGTCCGGGTTGAGCACATCGATCAGGCGAATCAGGTCTTCAGGGTTCATGCTCGGGCCGACCTTGACCCCGATCGGGTTATGCACCCCGCGCAGGAATTCGACGTGAGCACCGTCCAGTTGACGGGTACGGTCACCGATCCACAGCATGTGGGCCGAGCAGTCGTAGTAGTCGTTGGTCAGGCTGTCGCGACGCACGAAGGCTTCTTCGTAGTTCAGCAGCAGCGCTTCGTGGGCGGTGAAGAAACTGGTTTCGCGCAGTTGCGGCGAGCTGTCCATACCGCAGGCACGCATGAAGGCCAGGGTTTCATCGATGCGATCGGCCAGGTGGCTGTATTTCTCGGCCAGTGCCGAGTTGGCGATGAAGTCCAGGTTCCATTTGTGTACCTGATGCAGATCGGCAAAGCCGCCCTGGGCAAAGGCGCGCAGCAGGTTCAGGGTCGCGGTGGACTGGTGGTAGGACTGCAGCAGGCGATCCGGGTCCGGTACGCGGCTTTTTTCGTCGAAACCGATGCCGTTGACGATGTCGCCACGGTAGGCCGGTAGCGTCACGCCGTTGATGGTTTCATCGTTGGCCGAACGGGGTTTGGCGAACTGACCGGCCATGCGTCCGACTTTGACCACCGGGCAACCGGCGGCGAAAGTCATGACGATCGCCATTTGCAGCAACACTTTAAAGGTGTCGCGAATTTTCGCGGCGGAGAATTCGGCGAAGCTTTCGGCGCAGTCGCCGCCCTGCAACAGAAACGCCCGGCCCTGGGTGACTTCGGCAAACTGACGGCGCAACTCCCGCGCTTCACCGGCAAACACCAGTGGCGGATAGCTCGCCAGGGTTTGCTCGACGTGCAGCAAATGCGCCGCGTCGGGGTATTGAGGTTGTTGCTGGATCGGCAGGGCGCGCCAGCTGTCAGGGCTCCAGGGTTGGCTCATCGCAGTCTCTAGTGTTTTACGCTCGGACGGTTATGTTATCAGCAATTAGTGCGTGACCTGCTCCCGTCGCTTCGCGGACAATCGCGCCTTTGCCGCTTTATGTTGCGGTTTATCGCGTTGCCGGGGCCGGTAACGATCAGGAGACGAAATGACTGAGGAGCGCGTCGAGCATCTGCTCGCCGAGGTACAGGATGAGTTCGGCGTGATTCGCGTGCTGGAAGTGGCCGACTACCGTTTTCTGGAGTTCGGTGACGCCATCGAACAGAGCTGCGTGTTCACCGCCGACCCTAGCTGGCTCGAGTACGATTACACCCGCGCGATGCTGATTGGCGCGCTGTGCCACGAGCAGCCGGAAAGCGCGCTGTTCCTCGGCCTTGGCGCCGGGACACTGACCCAGGCTTGCTTGAAGTTCCTGCCACTGGAAGATGTCGAAGCCATCGAGCTGCGCCCTGACGTACCGCGCCTGGCCATCGAATACCTGGGCCTGGATGACGATCCTCGGCTGTACATCCGCGTCGGCGATGCGCTGGAGTTGCTCGATACGGCTGAACCGGCCGATCTGATTTTCGTCGACCTGTATACCGATGTCGGGCCGGGTGTCGGGCACCTGGCCTGGAGCTTTCTGGAAAACTGTCAGAAACGCTTGAATCCGGGTGGCTGGCTGGTGATCAACCAGTGGGCCACCGACGACGGCAAACCGTTGGGCGCAGCGTTGTTGCGCGGTCTCTATCACCGGCATTACTGGGAACTGCCGGTGAAGGAGGGCAACGTGATTCTGATCGTGCCATCGGAGCTGGATCAGGAGCTGGACATGGAAGGGCTGATCGCCCGTGCGGAAGGCCTGGCGCCGCGGTTGGGGTATTCGTTGCAATCGTTGATCAAGGATATTCGACCGGCGACTTAATGCGATGAGGTCATCTGTGGCGAGGGAGCTTGCCCCTTCGCCACAAAAGCCGATCTGTCAGCAGCCTTTGAAGACCCCCGGCCGCTTCTCGATCATTGACCGCACACCCTCCTTGGCGTCCTCGCTGTTGAGCAGTTTCTTCGCCAGCGCCGGCAATGCCTGGGCCGCAGCAATTTCACCCTCGTAGCGCGCCTGTCGCGCAGACATCAACGTCGCCTGAACCCCCAGCGGTGCCTGCCTCGCAATCCTCTCAGCCAACTCGATCGCCCGTGGCAGCAAGTCCTCGCTGGCCATGACTTCCTGCACCAGGCCCAGACGCAGGGCATCATGTGCATCGAATTCATCGCCGGTGAGCAGCCAGCGCATGGCGTTGCCCCAACCGGCGACCTGATGCAGGCGCAAGGTGGCGCCGCCGAACGGGAGGAGTCCGCGCTGCACTTCCTTTTGGGCAAAACGGGTATTGCTGGCGCACAGGTTGATGTCGGCGGCCAGCATCAATTCGATGCCCGCGGTCAGGCAGTAGCCTTGCGCCGCGACAATCACCGGTTTGTTGACCCGGGGGCCGCCGAACACGCCCCAGGGATCGCAGCCGCCGGGCGGTGCCTGCCAGCCTTCGGCCAGGGCTGCGCCGGCGCTGACCAGGTCGAGCCCGGCAGTGAAATGCTCGCCATGGCCGAACACCACCGCGACCCGCGCCTCACTGTCGGCTTCGAATTCGCCATAGGCCAGGCTGAGCGCATTGAGCAGGTCGAGGTCGAAGGCATTGCGCTTGGCCACCCGATCCAGGCCGATCATCAGGACATGACCGTGTCGTTCACGGGTTACACGACTGGGGCTGGGCTGATTCATGGAGCATTTCCTCGGGCGGGAAGGGTGCGTCAGACCAAAGGTCTGCGTCGCAAGGGTGAACCGTTTTAGCGCCATCGTCAGCAGGGCCGGGCCTTTGCAAAATAGACGGTTGTACGATTATCCGCAAAGCCCGTGACACAACGGCGTATGCCGGTTTTTTCCGATAAAAAAAGCTCCCTTTTTTGCCGAATTCCGGTATAGTGCGCGCCGGCCTTTAACCGGGCCGCGTTTAGGTAGCGCAATTCCCCGAAGCCAGCTTCGGCTGCACGTCCGCCCCGCGGACTCTTCCTTGACGATTCTTTTCATTCATTCGTTTTCGCAAATCCCCGCCGACAAAGCTGCCAGGGCGACTCTTGAGTCTCAACACGGCATGCGCAGCTTTGGAGCATGGGTCTTTGCGGATGCACTTAGAGGCAGACCCATGACCCAGGAAATCGGCGGCTTCGCCGCTCTTGAACTTCACCCTAATATTGTCGCTGCAGTAGTCGCTACCGGCTATGAAGAGCCTTCGGCCATTCAGCAGCAGTCGATCCCGATCATTCTCGCCGGTCACGATATGATTGGCCAGGCGCAAACCGGTACCGGTAAAACCGCTGCCTTTGCCCTGCCGATCCTGCACCGCATTGATCCGTCCAAGCGCGAGCCGCAAGCTCTGATCCTGGCCCCAACTCGTGAGTTGGCGCTACAAGTTGCAACCGCTTTCGAAACCTACGCCAAGCAAATGCCGGGCGTAACTGTTGTGGCTGTCTACGGCGGCGCGCCGATGGGCCCACAATTGAAAGCAATCCGTAATGGCGCACAGATTGTTGTCGCCACTCCGGGTCGTCTGTGCGACCACCTGCGTCGCGACGAAAAAGTCCTGACTACCGTGAACCACCTGGTTCTCGACGAAGCGGACGAAATGCTCAAACTGGGCTTCATGGACGACCTGGAAGTTATCTTCAAGGCCATGCCGGAAACCCGTCAGACCGTATTGTTCTCGGCCACCCTGCCGCAATCGATCCGTGCCATCGCCGAACGCCACCTGCGCGATCCGAAGCACGTGAAGATCCAGAGCAAGACTCAGACCGTTACCGCGATCGAACAGGCTCACCTGTTGGTTCACGCTGACCAGAAGACTTCTGCCGTTCTCAGCTTGCTGGAAGTGGAAGATTTCGACGCCCTGATCATGTTCGTGCGCACCAAGCAAGCGACCCTGGACCTGGCCAGTGCCCTGGAAGCCAAAGGCTACAAAGCCGCTGCGCTGAACGGTGACATTGCTCAGAACCAGCGTGAGCGCGTCATCGAATCCCTCAAGGATGGCCGTCTGGACATCGTTGTGGCGACCGACGTTGCCGCTCGTGGCCTGGACGTTCCGCGTATCACTCACGTGTTCAACGTTGATATGCCGTACGACCCGGAATCCTACGTTCACCGTATCGGCCGTACCGGCCGTGCCGGTCGCGAAGGTCGCGCGCTGCTGCTGGTCACTCCTCGTGAGCGCCGCATGCTGCAAGTGATCGAGCGTGTTACCGGTCAGAAAGTTGCCGAAGTTCGCCTGCCGGACGCTCAAGCTGTTCTCGATGCCCGCATCAAGAAATTGACCAACAGCCTGTCGCCGCTGGTAGGTGATGCCGAGTCGACTCACGGTGATCTGCTGGATCGTCTGACTGCCGACATCGGTTGCAGCCCGCGTGCCCTGGCCGCAGCCCTGCTGCGCAAGGCTACCAACGGTCAAGCGCTGACCCTGGCCGCCATCGAGAAAGAACGTCCACTGGTGCCGAACAATGCACCGCGTGGCGATCGTCCAGAGCGTTCCGGTGATCGTCCGGACCGTGGTGACCGCGAGCGTCGTGCTCCGATCCCGCTGGCTGAAGGCCGTGCTCGTTGCCGTACCGCGCTGGGTGCGCGTGACGGTATCGCTGCCAAGAACCTGCTGGGCGCCATCCTCAACGAAGGTGGTCTGGCGCGTGAAGCCATCGGTCGCATTCAGGTGCGTGACAGCTTCAGCCTCGTCGAGCTGCCGGAAGATGGTCTGGAGCGTCTGCTGACCAAGCTGAAGGACACTCGCGTTGCCGGTAAGCAGTTGAAGCTGCGCCGCTACCGCGAAGATTGATCCGCCCCCGGGCTGATTGATCGCACATAAAAAATCCCCGACTGGTTCGGGGATTTTTTATGCCTGCTGTTTTGTGGCGCGCGATGGGCGACTTGGTTTACCTGTCAGCTGAAACGATAGATATCCATTCCTAGCGCCCCCATGGTGAACCCCTGGTGCACAACGCTGAACTCGCCCCCGGCCGCGCGGGCGAAGTACAGAGGCAACAGATGTTCGTCACTCGGATGGTTGCGCACCGCGTTCGGCGCCTGCTGACGATAGTCGTGCAGCGCAGCTTCATCGTTCGCTTCGAGCTTCTCAATCATCCAGTCACGGAACGCCTTGGCCCAGGGTTCGACGCTTTCCGGGCCGGCGTGCCAGTCCAGTTCGCGCAGGTTGTGGGTGATGCTGCCAGAGCCGATCAACAGCACGCCGTGCTCGCGCAGGCTGGCCAGGGCATGGCCGACGCGGGTTTGCAGCGCCGGGCCGCCACGGGTGGGCAGCGAGACCTGCACCACCGGGACATCGGCCTGCGGGTACATCAACGACAAGGGTACCCAAACGCCGTGGTCGAAGGGGCGCTTGGTATCGATGCGCGCAGGCAGGCCATCGGTTTTCAGCAGCTCGACAACCTCTGTCGCCAGTTGCGGGCTGCCGGGTGCCGGGTACTGCACCTCGAACAAGGCCCGCGGAAAACCGCCGAAGTCGTGCCAGGTTTCGGGTTGGGGGTTGCCGCTGACCAGCAATTCGCTGCTTTCCCAGTGCGCGGAAACGATCACGATGGCCTTGGGCTTGGGCATTGTCGCCGCCAGATCCGCGAGGGCCGGCCCACTGGCGCCAGGTTCCAGGGCCAGCATGGGGGAGCCATGAGAGATATACAGGCTGGGGAACATAATTGAGCTCCTGGGAGTAAGATGGCAGCATCTTCAGTCAGATCATTGATCTAAATCTAATATAAGTTTTAGAGTCTTTTGATCGAATTTTTCGGGGTTAACTATGCAGCCGGAGTTTTGGCACAAACGATGGGCGTCGAATCAGATCGGCTTCCATCTGCCGGAAGTAAATCCCTATCTGCAACGGTTCTGGCCGCAACTGGGCCTTGATGAAGGTTCTCGCGTACTGGTGCCGTTGTGTGGCAAGAGCCTGGACCTGTTGTGGCTGGCGCACTGCGGTCATGAGGTGCTGGGTATCGAGTTGTCGGAAAAGGCCATCGAGGACTTTTTCAATGAGCATCAACTGGACCCGGCAATCAGCGAGCAGGGGCCTTTCAACGTCTATCGGGCCGGGTCGATCGAGCTGTGGTGCGGCGATTTCTTCGAGTTGACGGCAGGCGATGTTGCCGATTGCAGCGCACTGTACGACCGCGCGGCGCTGATCGCGCTGCCGCCAGCGATGCGTGAGCAATACGCGGCTCATCTGATTCGGATTCTGCCGAAGGATTCTTTAGGGATTTTGATTACGCTGGATTATGACCAGACGCAAATGTCCGGGCCGCCATTTGCTGTGCTTGATGACGAAGTGCAACGGCTGCTGGGGGCCTCGTGGGAGCTGAAGATCCTGGAAGACCAGGATGTCCTGGGTGAGAGCTGGAAGTTTCTCGAGGCTGGTGTCACGCGGCTTGAGGAGCGTGTTTATCGGGTTTCCAGCTGATAAAAGCTGCTGATTATGCTGGCCTCATCGCCGGCTTGCCCGCGATGAGGCCCTGAAGAGCGCCACACCACTTCGCAGACAAAAAAAGGCCCGCATTCACTGCGGGTCTTTTCTTTTAGTGCTGCGGAAGCTGTCAGCCCCGGCGACGCAGTGCGTCGATGCGTTCTTCCAGCGGCGGGTGGCTCATGAACATGCGGGCGAACCCTTGCTTGAGACCACCGTTGATGCCGAAGGCATTCAGGGTATCCGGCATGTGCACCGGCAGCCCTTGTTCGGCACGCAGGCGCTGCAGGGCACCGATCATTGCGCTGGTACCCGCCAGGCGTGCGCCGGCGTCGTCGGCACGGAACTCGCGCTTGCGCGAGAACCACATGACGATGGCACTGGCCAGAATGCCCAGGACCAGTTCGGCGAAGATGGTCGCTATGTAGTAGGCGATGCCTTGGCCTTCTTCGTTCTTGAAGATCACCTTGTCGACAAAGTTGCCAATGATCCGGGCGAAGAACATCACGAAGGTGTTCACCACACCCTGGATCAGCGCCAGCGTGACCATGTCGCCATTGGCCACGTGACCGATTTCGTGGGCCAGAACGGCTTTCACTTCATCCGGCGAGAAACGCTCGAGCAAGCCCTGGCTGACCGCGACCAGTGCGTCGTTCTTGTTCCAGCCGGTGGCGAAGGCGTTGGCTTCATAGGCCGGGAAAATCCCGACTTCGGGCATCTTGATCCCGGCTTCGCGGGACAGTTGCTCGACGGTTTGCAGCAGCCATTGCTCATGCCGGGTGCGCGGCTGGCTGATGATCTGGGTGCTGGTGCTCATTTTCGCCATCCACTTGGAGATGAACAGCGAGAACAGGGAACCGGCGAAACCAAAGACCGCACAGAAAATCAGCAGCTGATTGAGGTTGAGATCAACCCCGTTGGCCGCCATGAACCCGTTGAAGCCGAAAAGGCTCAGGGTGATGCTGGCAATCAGCACGACCGCCAGGTTAGTGGCCAAAAACAGCAAAATGCGCATCATGGTTGTAGAAATCTCCTCGTGCTAAAGATGTAGCGTACTGCGGGGTATATAAGGTGCTGCACCGGGCTATTCAACCGGGTGACTATTTCAAACTGTGTCCTACGGCAACAGTCTAGCTGCTTGAAGGGCATTTCCGACGTCGGCATGGGAAACGGTTGTCAGCCAATTAGCGTCACAGGCCCCCGCCGTTGTTGGGCGTGGGCATGAAGCGTGTCGTCAGTCAGCGCTTGAAACAACGAGGCAGGGCAGGGCGCACAGAAGTGTTGCTGAATTAATCACCGTGCGACTTTTATCCGCGTCGCACGGTGACAGGCCATTTACTGGCGATAGGACTTGAGGAAGTTGCCGATCCGGCCAATGGCCTGATCCAGGTCGTCGACCCGTGGCAGGGTGACCACGCGGAAATGGTCTGGCCATGGCCAGTTGAAGGCCGTGCCTTGTACCACCAGCAGCTTTTCCGAGAGCAGCAGGTCGAGCACGAATTTCTCGTCGTTGTGGATCGGGCAGACTTTCGGATCGATCCGCGGGAACGCATACAGCGCACCCATCGGCTTGACGCAGCTTACGCCCGGAATGTCATTGAGCAGTTCCCAGGTACGATTACGCTGTTCCAGCAGACGCCCTTGGGGCAATACCAGGTCGTTGATGCTCTGATAACCACCGAGTGCGGTCTGGATCGCGTGCTGGCTCGGCACGTTGGCACACAGGCGCATATTAGCCAGCATGTCGATGCCTTCGATGTAGCTCTGGGCGTGGTGTTTCGGGCCGGAAATGGCGATCCAGCCGGAGCGGAAGCCGGCCACGCGATAGGACTTGGACAGGCCGTTGAAGGTCAGGCACAGCAGGTCCGGTGCCAGCGAGGCGGTGCAGATGTGCACGGCGTCGTCGTACAGGATCTTGTCGTAGATCTCGTCGGAGAACACCACCAGATTGTGCTGACGGGCCAGTTCCAGCATGCCCAGCAGGACTTCTTTCGAATACACCGCGCCGGTCGGGTTGTTCGGGTTGATGATCACCAGGGCCTTGGTGTTCGGGGTGATCTTGGCCTTGATGTCGGCCAGGTCCGGCCACCAGTTGGCCTGCTCGTCGCACAGGTAATGCACCGGGTTGCCGCCCGCCAGGCTCACTGCGGCGGTCCACAGCGGATAGTCGGGGGCCGGCACCAGCACTTCGTCGCCGTTGTTGAGCAGGGCCTGCATCGACATCACGATCAGCTCGGAAACGCCGTTGCCCAGGTAAATGTCCTCAATGCCGACGCCTTCCACCTGCTTTTGCTGGTAGTACTGCATCACGGCTTTACGGGCGCTGAACAGGCCTTTGGAGTCGCTGTAGCCCTGGGCGGTCGGCAGGTTGCGGATCACGTCCTGAAGAATTTCGTCCGGCGCTTCGAAACCAAAGGGCGCCGGGTTGCCGATGTTCAGCTTGAGGATGCGATGACCTTCCTCTTCCAGGCGTTTGGCGTGCTTGAGCACTGGGCCGCGAATGTCGTAGCAGACGTTGGCGAGCTTGTTCGATTTGCTGACCTGCATGGCGATGTGTTCCCGAAAATGAACGATCCAGGCGGCGTGTGAACGACCGTGCTGGGAATCCTGCGTATTCACACAGGCCTGACGCCTTGAGTGGCGGCACTCATAAATCCGTTTGAATGCGCGTGGTCTGGCTGCCAGACTGGCGTTTGACGAGGCGCAATCATACGTGCCGCCCGATCCGTGGAAAAGGTACAGATCGGGCTTTTTCAGCTGCTGAGGTGTATCAATGGAAAAGTTGGAAAAAACCCTGGAAGAATGGCGGGCCATGCTTGATCCGGAGCAGTACAACGTTTGCCGCCTCAAGGGCACCGAGCGACCGTTCTCCGGTAAATACAACGGCACCAAAACCGACGGCGTTTACCACTGCATCTGCTGCAACGCACCGCTGTTCGACTCCAGAACCAAGTTCGATTCCGGCTGCGGCTGGCCGAGCTTCTATGCGCCGATCGGCGACAGCGCGATGGTCGAGATCCGTGATATCAGCCACGGCATGATCCGTACCGAAGTGGTCTGCGCCAAATGCGATGCGCACCTTGGGCATGTGTTCCCGGACGGTCCGCCGCCAACCGGTTTGCGTTATTGCATCAACTCGGTGTGCCTGGACCTCGTTCCCCGCGAATAATCTGCTGATGTCGCGCGTTTGACTTGTGTACGCGGGAGCAGCCTCCGGCAGCTCCTGCAATGATGTTCGCGTGTCGGGTATCTATTGATTTATTAAATTGCACACAATTCAATTGCTCGCTATGTTTGATATTCCTTCATTCGGAGTTCGTGCCATGAGCGACAACCTGCTGAGCATCCCTTGCACCACCATCAAGGGGGAGCAAAAGACCCTGGCCGATTTCGCCGGTAAAGCGGTGCTGGTGGTCAACACTGCCAGCAAATGTGGTTTCACCCCACAGTACAAGGGCCTCGAAGAGCTCTGGCAGAGCTACAAGGATCAAGGTTTGGTGGTGCTCGGGTTTCCCTGCAATCAGTTCGGCCAGCAGGAGCCGGGCAACGAAGGGGCGATTTCCGAGTTCTGCGAGCTGAATTACGGGGTGAGTTTCCCGCTGTTCAAGAAAATCGAAGTCAACGGTGTCGGCGCTCATCCGCTGTTCGTTCAGCTGAAAAAACGCGCGCCAGGTGTGTTGGGTTCCCAGGGCATCAAATGGAACTTCACCAAGTTCCTGATCGGCAAGGACGGTCAGCTGGTCAAGCGCTTTGCTCCGGCCACCAAGCCGCAAGCGCTGCGCCGCGAGATCGAAGCCCTGCTCAAATGAACACGTTGTCAGTCGATTCGCTGAAACTCGACAGTCAGCTCTGCTTCAAGCTGTATGCCGCTTCTCGGGCGGTGATCCGTGCCTACAAGCCGATGCTCGATCAACTGGGCCTGACCTACCCACAATACCTGGCGATGCTGGTGCTGTGGGAATGGCAGGAAGCGGCGCCGGAGCAGCCGACGGTCAAGGCGCTGGGTGAGCGCCTGGCGCTGGATTCAGGGACCCTGACGCCGCTGCTCAAGCGTCTTGAGCAACTGCAGCTGGTGCAGCGCCAGCGTTCGGCGCGCGATGAGCGTGAGGTGCACTTGAGCCTGTCGTCCACCGGCAAGGCCTTGCGCGATCAGGTCGGGCCGCTCAAGGCCCGCCTGTTGTGCGATAGCGGTGTCGATCTGGATCGCCTGAATGAGCTGCGCGATGGTCTCGATCACCTGTTGGGGCAAATCAAATCGCTGTCGTAGTGGGTATCCACAAGTCGAGCAGGGCCGCCAGCTCTTCCCGGCGGAAGGGTTTGGCCAGGTAGTCGCTCATGCCCGCCGCACGGCAGCGTTCGCGTTCTTCGGACATGGCGTTGGCGGTCAGGGCGACGATGGGCAGTTGTGGCCAGCGTCCGCTGCGACGGATCTGCCGGCTGGCTTCATAACCGTCCATCACCGGCATGTTGCAGTCCATCAGCACCAGGTCGAATTCGCTGTGTTCGAGCTGATCCAGGGCTTCGGCGCCATGGGCCGCGACGCTCACCTCGCAGCCGAGTTTGCCGAGCATGCCCTTGGCCACCAGCTGATTGACCGGGTTGTCCTCCACCAGCAGGATGCGCCCGCGTCGCTGGGGCGAGAGGACTTCGACCCGGGCACCGTTGATCGTGTTGAGTTCCGGCTGCAGGATCCGTCGCAATGTCTGGTAAAGCGCATTGCGCGCCAACGGTCGCGCCTGTTGCTGCAAAGGTGCCAGGGCGCTGGCTTGCTCGCTGGGCAGGAAACTGCCGTACGCGGTCACCAGCAGAATCGGTGCGGTTAAAGTCGGGCGCAGGCCAAACAGGCATTCGGGGCAGTCGGTGATCAACACATCCGGTTTCAGGCCGATCAATCGGTCATCGATGGAACGCTGCTGATAGCCGAGCCCCCATTCGGGCAATAGATTCTGTAGCAGTTCTGCCAGACCGCTGCTGGCGGCCGTGATCGCGACGATGTTGCCTTGCAGAGCTGCTGGCGGGATGGCGCGAGTGTGGCAGGGCAGCGGCAGGTCGGCGCAGAACTGACTGCCGAAGCCTGCTTCCGAGCTGATCGTCAGACGCCCCTGCATGGCTTCGCAGAGGTTATAAGTCAGCGCCAGGCCCAGCCCGGTACCGCCGAATTGCCGGGTAATGCCGGCACCGGCCTGGGTAAACGGCTGGAAGATTTTGACCTGTGCGTCCTGGGCAATGCCGATGCCAGTGTCGCAGACCTCGATTCGCACGCCGTCTTCGAACGTTGAAAGACGCACATCGACCCGCCCGAAGCGGGTGAACTTGAGGGCGTTGGACAGCAGGTTGCTGACGATCTGCCGGACCCGGGTCGGATCACCGAGCACCAGCGCGGGAAATTGCGGGTCGATCAGGCACGTTAGCTCGACGCTCGGCGCGGCGTTCTGGGACAGCAGGTTGGCGGTGTCTTCGATCAGCGAGCCAAGGTCGAATGGAATGTGTTCGAGTTCCAGCTGGCCGGCATCGAATTTTGACAGGTCGAGGATATCGTTGAGCAGCTCCACCAGCACTTTGCCCGAGTCATGGGCGATGGACAGCTGTTGCTGCTGCTCGGCATTGAGCGGGCCGTCCAGCGAGAGCGCGATCATCCCCAGCAGACCGTTGAGAGGCGTGCGGATTTCATGGCTCATGTTGGCCAGGAACACCGAGCGTGCCTCGGCCATGTCCAGGGCGGTGCGGCGGGCGACTTCCAGTTCCTCGTTGGACTGGCTGAGCCGGGAGTTGATGGCCTTGAGTTCCGCCGTACGGGCCGAGACGATATTTTCCAGTTGCGAGAGGTAGTCGGTCAGGCGGTTTTCGGCATTGCGCCGCTGCTGGATCTCGGTGGCGATGTTATCGAACTGTTGATTGGCGACCTTGACCAAGACGCCGATTTCATCGCTTTCATGCCCCGCCGGGTACTCCAGCCAGGTCGGCTCCGCGCTGCGTGGATCACGACCACTGAGTTCGCGGATGACCCGCACCAGCGGTTTGGTCAGCATCACGTAAAACAGCGCCAGCAGAATGCCCGTAAGGATCAGGCTGCGCGCGAAGCCATTGAGCAGGGTCACTTCGGCCCGGCGCAGGAAACGACTGCCGAAAGTGTAGGTATCGACTTCCAGGCGCAAGGTCCCGAGGGACTCGTCCGGCAAGTGGTCGAGGTAAAGACGGTCTTCAAACTGTCGGTTGGCGCCGAACAGGAAGTCGCTGAGCATCCGGTAATTGTTTTCCAGGCCCGGGCGTTTGACGCTGGCCAGTACGGTATTGTTGTTGTCGGTCAATTTCGCGCCGATGATCGCCGGGGAGCGCAGCAGACCCAGGATCAGTTCCTGGGCGAGTTCGGCATCGATGTTGTAGGCGATGCGAGACGCGGGGTTATGGCTGATTTCCAGCAAAGACAGGATTTCGCGGTTGATGGAGGCGTCTTCGCTGGCATAATCGATGCCTATTTGCACAAGGCTGAGCAGCGTGCCCAGAATGAAGCCGACCAGCACCGTAAGCTTGGCTTGCTTGTACGACAGCCGCTGGCTGAACTTGATATCCATGGGATGTTGAACCACTTCCGTTTCCCTTCGCTGCTCAAGCATAGTCGATCATCAATGGATACCGATGTTCTCGCAAAACACCTGTACGGGGTGTTGGCCGGGCATCGGATGCTGTGTTTCGTCGCTGTACCGCCATCATCACTGTGAACGTGCCCGAGGAGAAGACGTGGATTCCCGATTGAATGCTTTTCTTGAACGCGCCGATGCCGTTCTGGCCCGTATCGAACCGCTGCTGCCGGCGCCTCGGCAAACTGTCGACTGGACACACTGCCTGGCCGCACGCTGGCAACGCGAGGGTCGCAACGGTTTTCTGTTGCCGCTGCAAGTCAGCCTCGACATGCGCCTGTCCGACCTGATCGGCGTTGACCGGCAACTTGAGCAATTGGGCCGCAATACTCAACAGTTCCTCGACGGCATGCCTGCCAATCACGCCTTGCTCTGGGGCTCGCGGGGCACCGGTAAATCGTCGCTGGTGCGCGCCTTGCTGGCCGAACACGCCAAGAGCGGCCTGCGGCTGATCGAGATCGAGCGCGATCACCTGGCGGACTTGCCGCGAGTGGTCGAGCAGATTGCCAAGCTGCCTCAACGGTTTGTGCTGTTCTGCGATGACCTGTCGTTCGAGTCGGGCGAGGGCGATTATCGCGTGCTCAAGAGCGTACTCGATGGCTCTCTCGAGCAGGCGCCAGATAACGTTCTGCTGTACGCCACCTCCAACCGTCGCCATCTGGTGCCGGAAAAGGAAAGCGATAACGAAAACTGGAAAAGGGTCGATGGCGAGCTCCATCCCAATGAGGCGGTGGAAGACAAGATCGCACTGTCGGACCGTTTTGGTCTGTGGCTGTCGTTCTATCCGTTTACTCAGGAACATTTCCTCAACGTCGTCGAGCACTGGATCGGCCAATTGGCCGACAAGGCCGGCCTCAAGTGGCAGCGTGACGAAGAGTTGGACATCCTCGCGGTGCGCTGGGCCACGGGCCGGGGTAATCGCAACGGACGTTGCGCGTATCAATTTGCCCGCTATTGGGTCGGGCTGAAGCTGTTGGAGCAAAAGGCATGATCGATTTACAAAAGAGCGGCCAGGGCCTTGAGGGCTACGGCATGCTATGGGCACAGCTGGAATCGTTGCTGGCGGACGAGCGTGATTTTATCGCCAACGCCGCGCAATTTTCCGCGTTTCTGTTCAACCAGCTCGATGACCTGAACTGGGCCGGTTTCTACCTTAATCGCAACGATGAACTGGTGCTTGGCCCGTTTCAGGGGCAGATCGCCTGTGTACGGATTCCATTCGGTCGCGGCGTCTGCGGGGCTGCCGCTGCCACCTTGCAGACCCAGCGGGTCGAAGACGTACATGAATTCCCCGGCCACATCGCTTGTGACAGCGCATCGAACAGTGAACTCGTCGTGCCATTGGTCAAGAACGGTCGACTGATCGGTGTGCTGGACCTCGACAGCCCGAAGCTGGCGCGTTTTACCGCTGACGATCAGGCCGGAATCGAGCAACTGGCGGCGATTTTCCTGCGTCTGACCGACTGCTGATCAGGCCTTCAAGCCGGCCTTGATCAGCAGGCTTGTCGGGTCGACGGCATCGATCTGTTGTGGCTCCAGGAATTGGCTGGCGTACTGCAAGTAGATTTCGTCGTTGATGAACAGCCCGAACAATTCAGCGTCAATGTGGGCGTCACGGCACATGGTGGCCATGATGCCCAGCGCTTCGCTCAAGGACTTGGCTTTCTTGTAGGGGCGATCGGCGGCGGTCAGCGCTTCGAAAATATCGGCAATCGCCATCATCCGCGCCGGCAGGCTCATGTCTTCGCGCTTCAAGCGTTTGGGATAACCGGTGCCGTCCATTTTTTCGTGGTGGCCGCCGGCGATTTCCGCGACGTTATTGAGGTGGCCGGGGAAGGGCAGGTGACTGAGCATCAGGATCGTCTGCACCATGTGGTGATTGATGATGTAACGCTCCTCGCGGGTCAGGGTGCCTCGGACGATGCTCAGGTTGTAAAGTTCGCCCCGGTTGTACTTGTAGTGCGGCACGTCGAGCTTGAATCCCCAGGGATTGTCGTCCGGGATCAGTTCGCTGTCGGCGCGCTCGAGCAGATGCTCGGGTTTATCCGCCAACAGTGTCTCGCTGACCGGCAGGGTCGGCGTCGGGGTCCGGGCCTGGCGCCGGTTCTCTTCCCACGAGACGCCAAGCCGATCATCCAGGGTTCGGGTCCAGGTACGTTGGGCGATGGTGTTCAGCCGCTGCAGATCGGCCTCGACCATGGCCTCGCTGCCCAGGTTGCAGCGCGCCACGAACGCGAAATCATCATCCAGCGCCGCCAGGCTCGCATTGCGCAATTGCGCCAGAGGCGACTCGTCACCCCCCAGAGCGATGGCCTGCCAATAATTGATCCAGGCATCACGCTTGAGGACTTCGAAACGGGTGCGGATTTCGTGGATGCGGTCGTACAGGGTCTCAAGTTTCGTGGCTTTGTCGACCACGTATTCAGGGGTGGTGACCTTGCCGCAATCATGCAGCCAGGCGGCGATGTGCAACGCCTCCCATTCATCTTCGCTGGGCTGATAGCTACGGAAGGCCGGGTCCTGACTGGCCGCGGCCGCCTGTGCCAGCATCAGCGTCAGTACCGGTACTCGCTGGCAGTGCCCGCCGGTGTAGGGACTCTTGGCATCGATTGCGCCGGCCAGCAGCTGAATGAATGAGTCCAGCAGCTGTTTTTGCCTGGCTTGCAGGCGCTGACTTTCGATACTCACGGCGGCCGCGCCAGACACCGCCTGGAGAAACGCGATGCGATCCGGGCGCAGCTTTTCCAGGTCGTCTTGTGTGCCGCTGTCGGCCAGCAGCAGGACCAGCAGGCCCACGGTTTCGTTATGACGATTGTGTAGCCGAATACCGACCAGATGAACCCGCGGGCATTCCATCGCGAGCAAGACTTTCTGCAGATCCCCCGCCTGTTCGAAGCCCAGAGAGGTGACGACATTGTCGGCGGTCGACAGTGTTTGCATCCACTGAGGGCTCTGAGAATCCTGGGGTACGTGTCCTTGAATGTCGAATGGCGGCAAGGCCTGTGAACTGCCGTTGATGACCAGCGCATGAGGTTCCACGCGATTTTCATCACCTTCGCGCAGGTAGATCAGACCGGCCTGGGCCTGGCCGATCTGCACGGTTTCAAACAACACCCGTTGCAGCAAGGGGGCGAAACGGGTTTCGGCGCTCAGGCTGTCGGTGATCCGGAAAAAACTCGCCAGGGTGTCTTTCATGCGCGCCATCGACACGCTCAGTTGGTCGACTTCCAGCACCGGCGAGCGACGGCTGGCCGGAAAATTGAAATCGAAACTACGAATCGCATCGGCTTCCCGCACCAGGGCGCGCAGGGGGGTGACCAGCACCCTCGAGGTCAGCCAACCCATGGGCAGGCACAACAGCAGCGTTGCCAGGGTAATCAGCGCGCCTTGCCAGCGCATGCGGTAGGCATCGACGAGCAATTCGTCTTCCGGCACCAGCAGCGCCAGTTGCAGCCCCTGTGGGCCACCCTCCTGCATGCTGCTGCGCGCCGCGATCCATTGACGACCCGCGGCGTTCAGGCGATTGATCTCAGGGGGACTGGTGAGCAGGGCCGCGAGGCTGGGGCTCAGGTCGGCGGCTTTGATCAGCCGGGCTGTCTGGTCGTCGACGATCAGTTTGCTGCTGTCGGGGTAGGCAACGGCATTACCCTCGGCATCGAGCAGCACAATTTCGGTGCCGGGCGTCACCACATGTTTGGCCAGGGTTGCCGACAGTTCCGCCAGTGTAAGGTCGGCGCCCATCACCGCCTGCTCACCACTGCGCCGCGCCAGGGTTGTACCGACATTGCGGGTGGAGAAAAACAGGTAGGGCTCGGTGGTGATCTGATCACGGTCGCTGCGGGCGCTGGAGAACCAGGCGCGGGTGCGCGGATCGTAGATTTCGTCGGGGTTGTCCAGACGGCTGACGAGGGCCAGGTTCTGATCGAAAAACAAGGATTGGGAGCGGACCTGACTGCCGCCTGGATGCTCGATGCTCCATACCTGATACGCCGCGGTGTCCGGTGCCTTGAGCTGCGTTTTCAGGGCGACGCTACGCAGGGGGCGAACCATGAAGAAGTCGCCATTGCTGTAGCCCAGGTACAGCGAGGCCAGATCGGGGTTGTCCGTGAGTGATTGACTGAAGGGCTTGAGCAACGCCAGGCGTTGCTCAAGGTCGGGCGCCTGGGTTGCCGGATTGTCCGCCAGCAGGCTCAACAGATGACGAATCGGCTCATAGGTGCGATGCAGGTCCAGACGGACATCCTGCTCGATGCGATTGAAGAGCTTTTCACTGCTGGAAAGAATGATCCGGGTGGTTTGCCGATAGTTGAAAATGCCCAGCACCACCCCGGTCAGCAACAGCAGGAACGTGAACATCACGCTGATATGGATGTGCAGGGGAAATCGGCGCTGGTCCGGGCGCAGTGGGCTGGGCATTGCAGATTTCTCCATGACGATGAACACACTGCTCAGCCTTCCAGCATAGTTAACGCTCCGTCATTCTGCTGTTTGTCGTGGCGTGCGAGCTGTTGTCGCAACGCGTGATCCAGTTCGAGCATGGCGCGCTCCATGGACTTGCTGCAATCGGCCACTTGATCGTGGTGGGGCCTGTTATGGCAGGCCTTTTCGAGCGCCTCGCAACTGTCGATCAGTCGGGAGGCCTGGACGATTCGCGCCGCTCCCTTGATTTTGTGGGCAATGTCGAGGAGTGACTGCCGGTCGTTTGACCGGGACAACGTCAGCAGCGTTTGCCGATCCAGGTGATTGCTATTCAGCAGCTCGGTCAACAATCGCCGGTTCAGTGCCGGGTTGCCACCGGTTAACAGGTGCAGCCCCTCCAGGCTGAACGCCGGGTCGCGGACCGTCGGTGCAATGCCTTCGATCCATTGGCTCAAGGCTGTCAGGCTGAGAGGTTTGAAGAGGCAATCGTCCATCCCGGCTTGTTTGCAGCGTTGTCTTTCCTCCGGTTGCGCATTAGCGGTGAAACCCAGAACGGTACAGGCAGGGCGCTGCATTAGCTGTTCATGTTGGCGAATGGCACGAGCCATCTCATATCCATTCATGATCGGCATATTGCAATCGGCAATCACCAGGTCGAATGGCTGATCTTTCCACGCCTCCAATCCCGCCTCGCCATCTGCTGCGACCTTGAACCGATGCCCCAGAAACTCCAGCTGCTGGCACATGAGCAAGCGATTGGCCGGATGATCGTCGACCACCAGAACGTTCAAGGGGGCAGCGCTCTGGTGAATCTGTGGCTCGGCAATTTCCGGCATCTGTACAGGCGGCAGGGTTGCCAGATTCAGCGAAACCCGAACCTGAGTGCCGACCCCTGGCTGGCTGCTCAATTGCAGGTTGCCGCCCATCATTTCGCACAGATTGCGGCTGATCACCAGGCCCAGCCCCGCACCGCCCCTGGCTAACTGGTCGGAGTTATTGGCCTGGACGAAAGGCTCGAACAGTCGCTGCTGATCCTGCTCGCTGATCCCGGCGCCACTGTCCTCAACCAGCAACTGCAGCTGCATGCGGTCGGGCTCGTCGGTCGGTTGCAACTCGAGGCTGATCCTGACCTGACCCTGTTGCGTAAACTTGATTGCATTGCTGACCAGGTTGGACAGCACCTGTTTGAAACGCATCGGGTCCAACAGGACATCGGTCGCAGGTTTTGCAGGGTTGAATGCCAGGTGCAGTCCAAGATTCTTTTGCCGGGCCAGCCCGTCGAAGATCCTCACCACCGAGGCCACGGCTTCAGCCAGATTGACGCGTTCCGGGCTCAGGCTCAGACGTCCGGATTCGATGCGCGCAATGTCGAGAATGTCCCCGATCAGTTCCAACAGGTCTTTTGCCGAGTGATACGCGACGTCGATGGCCGGTCGATCCGGATGGCCAGGGTCAATACGTTTGAGTGTTAGCTCCAGCATGCCGATGATCGCGTTCATCGGCGTGCGGATCTCATGGCTCATGGTTGCCAGAAAGGTGCTTTTAGCCCGGTTGGCTTCATCGGCACGTTCTTTCGCCGCCTGCCGCTGTTTTATCTGGCGTCTCATATAGGCGTTCCAGGCAACGGAGATCAGCAGCAGTACGCCAGCACCGGTAACGATCTGATAGAACACTCTGTGATAGTTGCGCCAGGTACTTTGCGAGGCCGCCGAATAGCCACGCCAGCGGTTATTGATGATACCCAGCTCTTCCGGTGCGATGCTCAACAGCGCTTTGTCGAGGATGGCATTCAGTTCTTTGGCGTCGCGCCCGGTCGCCAGGGAAAATGCCGCCTGTTGGGTGCCGATGGTGGTGGTGATCTGAAGTGTCCGCTCGAAGATCCGCGATGAGATGAAGTAATTGGCGATCACCAATGAGTTCACCGCACCTTCTGCCTTGCCCTCGGCGAGCAACTCCACGGCGCTGAAGGTGTCTGGTGTTTCAACCAGGTTGATCCGCGGAAACTCGCTGCGCAGGTAATCCACTAGTGGATTGCCCTGGGCAATGGCCAGGCGTTTGTCCTGCAGCTGGTTGAGGTTAGTCGGGCTGTCGGCCGCTTTGCGTGTCAGCAGGACAAAGGAGTTTTCCAGATAAGGGCGGCTGAAGTTCAATATCGTTTCACGCTGTGCGCTGGGGAGAAGGGCGGCGATCAGGTCGGCCTGCTGGTTGGCGATCTGCTCGACCATCTCGTCATCGCTTCGGCTGCGCTGGATCTCGAAGCGCAAACCGGTACGCAATCTGATCAGTTCGAGCAGGTCAGCCGTGACACCCCGAAAGTTGCCGTCGCTGTCAAAAAACGTCAGCGGCGCAAATGCTTCATTAACCACCACCCGCACAACCGGATGTTGCGCCAGCCAGCGCTCTTCGTGGTGGGTGAGTTGCAGTTTTTGATCGGTGAGAAGAATGTCGCTGCCGGCACTCCAGCGTTTGGCGATGTTTTCCCGTTCGCTGGTGGGGATGGCCTTGAGTACCGAGTTGATGATCCCGAGCAGGTCCGGGTTGTCCTTCTGTACGGCAAAGCTGAAACCATGGGCTTCGTGTTTACCGAAGTTGGCCATGCGGATGTTGTTCAGATACCCCTTGTTGATCATGTAATGAGTTGAAATGGTGTCACCGAGAAAAACGTCGGCCTGGTCGAAGGCAACCGCATTGATTGCATTCTGGTAGGACGGGTAGGAGGTGATGATTGCCTTGGGGTATAGCACCCTGACTTCATCCAGAGGCAGATAGTGATAGACCATGCTAAGTCGCAGGCCGGCGAGTCCATCTGACAGTGATCGGGTTTCTCCTTCCCGTGTGACCAGCACGGGTTGATCCACTGCGTAAGGGATGGACAGCGCAATGTCGGCATTGTCGGCCTCGAACCCGTTGGCGGTGCCAAGCATGTCGACCTGACCCTTTTCCAGTGCCTCGATCGCAGCCCCTCGGGACGCGAAGCGCTGAACCTTGACGGGCAACCCCGTAACCTTGCCGAGGATGCCGGCGTAGTCGGCGGTGAAACCTTCGTAGTCGTGGCCGCTGAGGGTCAGGTCGAAAGGTGGATAATCCGGGCCTGACGTACCCAGGATCAATTCACGTTTGTCTTTGACCCATTGTCTTTGTGAGGTACCCAGTTGGACTTCCATGTGCCCGGTCGTTGAGCGACTGAGCAGGGTGTAGTTTTCGCTGGCCGTCTGCGCCGCGAGCACCGGGGTACTCAGGCATAAAGCCGCGACCATGAGTCTTAGATAATCCTTCAAACGACTGGGCATCCTGTTCCTCACACTAGCGCGTTACGTTTTGCCATATCGATGAGTTCAACCAGAGATTTGGCTTTGAGTTTCTGCATAAGTCGTTTTTTATAGGTGCTGACAGTTTTGTTGCTGAGGAACATGCCCTTGGCAATTTCCTTGTTGGTGCGACCTTGGGCGAAAAGTTGTAATACCATCAACTCTCGATCATTTACGGATTTGAATAAGTCCAGGTCTGCCCACTGTGCGTCGTCACAACGAACTGGGTTCAAGGCCTCGCTGGGGAAGTAGTTGTAACCTGATAATACTGCTTTGATCGCGCTCACCAGTTCACTGAGCTCTTCCTGTTTGCATACATACCCTGATGCACCTGACTGCATGCAGCGAATACCAAAAAGTTTTGGGCATTGTGCAGTTAGCACCAGTGTTTTTAATGGCGTGCTCATTGCGTTGAAACGTGAGAGCACTTCCAGCCCATCCAGTTTGGGAATACTGATGTCGAGGATGATCAGGTCGGGCATGCATTCGCGCACCATTTGCATGGCATCGACGCCATTGTCAGTTTCACCGACGACTTTGTAACCTTCATGTTCCAGCAGCATTCGAACGGCAAGGCGGATGACAGGGTGATCGTCGACAATAAAAACGGAGTTCATAATCAAATCCCATACGTGCACAAATAAAGCGCGCACCTTAGCTCAGTAGTTGAGGGGACGCATGAACTGACAAGCCGATAGCATCAATATAGGAAAAGTCCTACAATTGAAAAAGAAATGGACTACGTACCAACTAGGTTGTGAATGAGGAAGGGGTAAAGTTTTGATGGTGTAGTCAAGAGGGTGAAAACGTTCGGTTATAAGTTTTAATCTGTGTTTTTGGTGTGGTTTTAGTGTGTGGTGTTTTATTGTGAGGCTAAGGTCAACAAGTTTCTAAAGTCTGATTGTTTCAATGGTTTGATCAAATAACCCAGCAAGGGAAGTCCGTGTTCGTAGGCTACTGTTTTAAGTTTTTCCAGTTCGGCGGATGTCAGGCTGCTCAGCAGTATTGCCTGTCTGATCATTCCCCGGTGACTGGCGAACTCGATCAAATCAAGACCGGGAAGGTCGGGCAGGCATTGGTCGCACAGAAGAATATCGAACGGTTGCGCAGCTTTGAGCATTTGTTGCAAGGCGCCTTCGGCACTGTCAGTGGTGGTCAGCTGGGTGAAGCCGTAACTCTCGAGCAGGTATTGAGTCGCTCTCAGCTGAAACGGATGATCTTCCACCAGCAATATGTGCCAATCGTGTTTGAACGTAGGAGTTTTCATGCGTCATCTGTCGAGCAGTGGGTGTGCAATTGTTTCGCGAGATGGCCGAACAATCGATCAGTCAGCTCTGCACAAGGTGTAGGGCGATTCTGTCGATGTTGAAATACAGATGAATGTCGAGGCATTCGATCAGCCGTTCAGGCATCGCTGACACGGCTGATCGATGCGCTGTTATCCGTGGCTTGAACGACCGGTCATTTCCAGCGCCATTTCACCGGCATAGCTGTCGGTCATGCCGGCGATGAAATCAATCATGCGCAAAAAAGAGGTGTGCAACGGGCCATGGGGATCGGGTGCATTGTTGCCCAACAGGTCGAGTATGCGCCGGTTCTTGAAGGAGGGCGTACGACCGTTGTGCTGCTCCAGTGCTGCGCCGCAAAAAGCATTGAGCAGGATTTCCAGGGTGGTGTAGGCGCCGATTTCGTGGAGCGTCTTGCGCTTGTCCTGGAAGATTTTTTTGCGTGCCATGTCCTTGGCATTCAAGACACAGCGTTTGGCCGGGCCATGCATGTGTTCGACAAGGTCCCCCGGTAGCGTGCCGGACAGCAACGCGTCCTGTTGCTCGACAAAGGCTCGGGCAGCTGCGTTGGTCAGGTGTTCGATGGCTTTGCCCCGCAGAATCGCCAGTTTGCGCCGCCGCGAATCCTGTGGACCGAGCTGGCGATAGGTTTCCGGGAGATCGTCGCCCACCAGGTCCAGCAGCAGGGACTCGACTTCGGCGTACTCCAGCAGCTCCATTTCCAGGCCATCTTCCAGATCGATCAGCGCGTAGCAGATGTCGTCGGCGGCCTCCATCAGATACACCAGCGGATGGCGCGCCCAGCGCTGCTCTTCCAGTTGGGGCAGGCCGAGTTTATGAGCGATCTGTTCCAGCAGCGGCAGTTCGCTCTGGTAGCAGCCGAACTTGTGTTTCTTGTAGCCCAGTGAGTCGGCGTGCCGGGCCGTCCACGGGTATTTCAGGTAGGTGCCCAGGGTGGCATAGGTCAGCCGGGTGCCTCCTTCGAACTGATGGTATTCAAGCTGGGTGAGCACCCGGAAACCTTGGGCATTGCCTTCGAAGTTGAGGAAGTCGTTGCGTTCGGCTTCGCTCATGGCATCCAGCCAGCCACGGCCGGCGGCCTGCTGGAACCAGTGGCGGATCGCGTCTTCGCCAGAGTGGCCGAAGGGTGGGTTGCCGATGTCATGGGCCAGGCAGGCCGATTGCACCACCATCCCCAGGTCGCTCGGTTCGCACCAGTCGGGCAGCGCGCTGCGGATGGTTTCACCGACGCGCATCCCCAGCGAACGGCCGACGCAGCTGACTTCCAGCGAGTGGGTCAGGCGTGTATGAATGTGATCGTTGCTGGAGACCGGATGGACCTGGGTCTTGCGCCCGAGACGGCGAAACGCGCCTGAGAAAATGATCCGGTCGTGGTCTTTATGGAAAGGACTGCGGCCGAGTTCTTCCGGGCTGTGCACAGGTTTTCCGAGGCGTTCGCGGGTAAGCAGGGTGTGCCAATCCAAGGCTGGTTTCTCCGTCAGGTGACTGAACCCCTAGCTTCCCGTTTCGCGCTGGTACCTGCAAGGAGAACTACAACCCCGCAGCGTCGATATCGATGAGCAGTAGCCGTTCGCCGTTATCGAAAAACTGCCCGGCAGTGAGGCAGTACTGATTGCTGGTGGCGTCGCGGTAAGTGTTGGAAAGCGTCAGACGGCGCTCATCCCAACCCTCGGCCAGCAGGTGATAGAAATAGGGGCGCCATGACCAGTTATGGCCCAGGTAGCGGTTATCGGCTTCCCAGCCGTTGTTGCGCCATTCCAGGTTGGGGGTCAGTTGCGTGCCGTGGCGGTCGCACTGATAAAAACGCAGCAGCCATGGAAACGCCTGCAGTTGCGGCAAGGCGCTGAGGGGGGCGCTGGCTTGAGCCCAGGCTTGCAGGATGGTCATCAGTTCGCTGAGTTGCTGGCGCATGATCATCAGGCGAGCGCGTTCAGTCAGCTTTTGCTGAACGTAACGCTGGCGCAGTTGCGCGAAGCGCTCGACAAAGGCGTCGGTGGCGAAGAAATCCGCTTGCGCTCGGGCGAACAGAAAACCCTGTACGTAGCGTGAGCCACACTCCAGGGCAAAATTCAGTTGAGCTTCGGTTTCCACACCTTCGGCGATGATCCAGCAACCGGTTTTTTCCGCCATTTGCGCCAGTGCCTTGACCACATCGCTGCTGGGACCGCCCAACGCGGCGGCCTGGAACAGTCGCATGTCGAGTTTGAGAATGTCCGGTTGCAGGGCCAGCACGCGATCGAGTTGAGAGTAACCGGCACCGAAATCATCAATGGCGATCCGCGCCCCAGCTTGCCGGTAGCGGGCCACGACTTCAGCCAGACGCTGGCTGTCGCCGCCCAATTCGGTGATCTCGAAGACGATTCGCTGTGCATCGACACCATGCCTGCTCAGTTGCTTGAGGCTCGGCAGTGCCTGGTCCCGGCGCAAGCGGCTGATCCAGCGGGGTGAGATGTTCAGGCTGAGAAACCAGTCCGCGGGTGCTTCATGCAGACGGCTCAGGGCGTTGTCGCGAATCTGGCGATCGAGACGTCGCAGGGCGATGGCCGGGGTTCGCGGATCGGCGAACAGCGCACCTACCGAGATCAGTTGACCATCGGCCTGGCGCAGTCGGCCCAGCGCTTCGACACCCGCGATACGGCCTGTGGCGGTATCGATGAATGGCTGAAAACAGGCGAGCGGTTGCCCGTCGATCACGAGGCCTCCTTATTAAGGTGTTGTTCTGGATAAATACCTGATCGCCAGGTAGGCACGCAGGATCAACCTCTCGATAAAGAGGTTGATCCTGGTGGTACTGCAAGAATGCAGCCAGACAAGACTGATTAGTGTTTGCGCGAAGCGCTCTGCATGACCAGCTTGATCAGCGGCCCTAATGCGGCGCCCAGGCTAACCAGCTTGGTCAGGCTACCGAGACCACCGCCCTTGGCACCCTTGCCGGTCAGAAAGCCCAACCCGAGTACGGCGGCGATGCCCCAGAGCGGGGCGTGTTTGATGCCGAAGCCGTCTTGTAGGCTTTGTGTCATGCCGCGCACCCGTTGCAGGGGTTGCAGCAGTTGTTGGGATTCGTGGCGAATTTCCTGGCGATGCATTTCCATGCGCAGGCGGATCAGTGCCTTGCGCATTTCAGTTCGCGAACTATTGCGGGGAAGTTCAGGCATGCTCATGGCAACAGACGCTCCCGATCATTGGCCAGCTCTTCGAGGGTGCCATGGAAGGGTGAGGATTCATCGAAAATCGCTGCCCTCAAGCGCATCGCGCAGAACAACGTAGCGAGGGTGTAGAACACACAGAGCCCGATGATCGCCGCCAGGCGATAGGTGTCCCAGAACAGGATCAACACCAGCGTCGACAACCCCACCAGCAACAACAAGGCAAAGACCAGCGTCAGGCCTGCAAACAGCAACAGGCTTACGGTACGTGCTTTTTGCTCCTGCAGTTCGATGCCGAACAGTTCGACATGGCTATGCAGCAATCCAAGAAACGCGGCACCCAGGCGCCGCGATGAAGAGCGGGTGCCCGTCGCGGACGAGCCGGATTCATCGATCGCCATATCAGCGCCGAGTGGCCAGCAGACCAATCAGGAAACCCACGCCGGCTGCAATCCCGACCGATTGCCATGGGTTGGCCTGAACGTAATCTTCCGTGGCGGCGACGGCCGCTTTGCCGCGCTCTTGCAGGGCGTCTTCGGTCAGCTTCAGGGTTTCCCGGGCACGCAGCAGGCTGTCGCGGATCTGTTCGCGCAGCTCGTCGGCCTGATCACCGGCCAGGGAGGCGGTGTGTTCCAGCAACCGTTCGGTGTCGCTGACCAGTGTCTGAAAATCTTCCATCAGAATTTCTTGAGCAGTCTTTGCCTTGATGCGTGCCATTGGTGATCTCCGTAAGTGGCTTCTGAAGCGTTCGAGTATGAGCCTTGCGCGAAGGTTCAGTACAAATGACTGGTACAACTTTTGCTACGTCGTGGTGCGTCAGCCGGCGCTATTGCGCTGTTGCCGGGCATGATTTCAGGAAACCCCTGACTCAAACAATTAAAACTCGCGCAGAGGCGGCGGTCTTGTGCGCCAAAGCGGTTCATCCGGATCAGCGCAACGGGCTGGATGAGCTGCAACTTGGTGCGTCAGCCATCTTCGCGAACTGCTTTGGTGCTTTTTTTCAGCCTTCAGGTCTGCCAATCCATGGAAAATCTGCAAAGTGCTGTGGACAGTCTGGTCCATAGCTCCAACACGTTGTTCATCCTTATCGGTGCGGTCATGGTTCTTGCCATGCACGCCGGTTTCGCCTTTCTTGAGGTCGGTACGGTTCGCCAAAAGAATCAGGTCAACGCCTTGTCGAAGATCCTCAGCGACTTCGCCATTTCGACCCTGGCCTACTTCTTTATAGGCTATTGGATTTCCTATGGGGTCAGTTTTATGCAACCGGCGGCGGTGATCACCGCCGATCATGGCTATGGGCTGGTGAAGTTTTTCTTTCTGCTGACCTTTGCCGCGGCGATACCTGCGATCATTTCCGGAGGCATCGCCGAGCGCGCCCGGTTCGTCCCGCAGTTGTGCGCGACGGCGCTGATCGTGGCGTTTATCTACCCCTTCTTCGAAGGCGTGGTCTGGAACGGCAACTTCGGTCTGCAAGCCTGGTTGCTGGAACATTTTGGCGCCAGTTTCCATGACTTTGCCGGCTCTGTGGTGGTTCACGCCATGGGCGGCTGGCTGGCACTCGCGGCGGTGTTGCTGCTGGGGCCGAGGCAAGGTCGTTATCGCGACGGGCGACTGGTGGCATTCGCACCGTCGAGCATTCCCTTTCTGGCGTTGGGGTCGTGGATCCTGATCGTCGGCTGGTTCGGTTTCAACGTGATGAGCGCCCAGACCCTGCAAGGGGTCAGCGGGCTGGTGGCGGTGAATTCGTTGATGGCGATGGTCGGCGGCACGGTGGCGGCGTTGATCGTCGGGCGCAATGACCCGGGCTTCCTGCATAACGGCCCGTTGGCCGGATTGGTGGCTATCTGCGCCGGTTCGGATCTGATGCACCCGGTGGGCGCATTGGTGACCGGCGCCATCGCCGGGGGCCTGTTTGTCTGGTGCTTTACCGCAGCTCAAGGCAAGTGGCGTATTGACGATGTGCTGGGTGTCTGGCCTTTGCATGGGCTGTGTGGTGTCTGGGGCGGGATCGCTTGCGGCATCTTCGGGCAAACCGCTTTGGGTGGTTTGGGGGGTGTGAGCCTGATCAGCCAGTTGATCGGCACCTCTTTGGGGGTGGTCGTGGCGCTGGCCGGTGGTTTTGCCGTGTATGGCGCGATCAAGGCGGTCCATGGCTTGCGCCTGAGCCAGGAAGAAGAGTATTACGGCGCGGATTTGTCGGTGCACAAGATCGGCGCCGTGAGCCAGGATTGAATCAGCGTTCTTCATCGTTGGCGCCGGGATAAAAATCGTGCAGCAGGCGATAGCGGTCATGTCGTACCTGGTCGACCCGATCCTGCACCTGCTGACCGGGTATGCCCAGCATGATCAGCGCGTGGGAGGCGAGCATCAGGCTGGACTCCAGCAACTCGGGTACGACTTCGCTGGCACCGGCCGCCTTCAACTCGGCCAACTGGCTGTCATCCCGGGTGCGCACCAGGATCGGCACGGTCGGGTTGAACCGCCGTGCTTCCTTGAGAATCAGCAGGGCGATGTCCGTCTTGTCCACGGCAACCACCAACAATCTTGCACGCTCCAGCCCTATCGCGATCAGCAGCTCGCCGCGGCGTGAGTCGCCGTAGTGCACACTGCTTTCATTGACCACGGCTTCCTGGACCCGAACCGGATCGGTGTCCAGCGCGATGTACGGTTGCTGAACATGACGCAGGAAACGCCCGATGGATTGACCGACGCGGCCGTAGCCACAGATCACCACGTGATTGTGCAGGCCGGCGTTGAGCGCGCTGATTTCTTCGAGTTCGGCTGCTTTGTTGGGTTTGCGGTGCAGACGCATGGCGATGCGGGGAGCGGCGCGCAGGAGTACAGGCGTTACCAGCATCGAGCAGAACGTGGCGGCCAGCAGCAGGCCGCCGAGGTCGGCGGGCATCAGTTTGTTCTGTTGCATCTGCGCCATCAGGGCAAAGCAGAATTCGCCGCCCTGGGCCAATGCCAGGCCGCTACGCCAGGCGGTTTCACCATCGCTGCCGCGCCATTTGACCAGCAGGGCGACCACGGTGCCTTTGATCAGCAGCAACCCAAGCGTCAGACCGAGAATCAGCAGGCCGTGGCTGGCAAACAGGCGCAAGTCGATCAGCATGCCGATACTGACGAAGAACACTCCGAGCAGAATATCGCGGAACGGACGGATGTCGGCCTCGATCTGATGTCGGTAATGGCTTTCCCCCAGCAGCATGCCGGCGAGAAAGGCGCCCAGGGCAGGAGAGAGGCCGAGCAGGTGAGTCAGCCAGGCCGTCAGCAGAACAATCACCAGTGCCAACAGCACGAACAGCTCCGCGGACCGGGCCGCGGCGACTTCATGGAACAGCCGTGGCAGAAACCAGCGACTGACCAGCAGCAAACCGACGAACAGCACCAGGGTCTTGGCCAGCGTCAACGGCAGCGCCCAATACCAGGCCTGGTCGCTGCTGCCGGCGAACACCGGCACAAGCGTCAGCAGCAACACCGCAATCACGTCCTGGAACAACAGCACGGCGATGGCATTCTGGCCGTGACGGCTGAATATTTCGCCGAGGCTGCTCAACTCCTTGCTGACAATGGCGGTAGACGACAGCGCCAGACCGGCGCCGAGTAACAGGGCCGGTGTGATCGGCATGCCGAACAGCATCAGCAAAGCTCCCAGCAAGATCCCGGACCCCAGCACTTGCAGGCTGCCCAGGCCAAACACCACCTGGCGCAGTGCGAGCATCTTCGACAGGGAAAACTCAAGCCCCAGGGAGAACAGCAGGAACACCACGCCCAATTCAGCCAGATCGGGCAAATCTTCGTTTTCGTTCACCCAGTTGAACGCTGTCGGCCCGATCATCAGCCCTACGCACAAGTAGCCCAGCACCGGTGGCAAACGCAGGCGCTGGAACAGTGCAATCACCACCAGGGAGGAGGCGAGGATGATCAACAAGTTGGCAAACACAAAAAACTCCGATGAGGGTTCTGGCTACTCAAGCGTAGAGGCAAAAAAGACGCGAGCATCGCGCAAATGACCGCTGACGCAAATGATTTGCGTCAGAATTTTGCCGAAATCTCTTGAAATCACCGTTGCTTGGACGTCGGCTCGACTGCGTTTGATGGCGGGCCTAGAATGAGCGCTTACTTCGTTTGGTCTTGTCGTCATGCCTCCTGAATGTCAGCTGTTCGGCACCGTTGGTTGCCATCTTTGTGAAGTCGCCGAAGCCATGCTGATGGAGTTTGTCGAGCGTGGTCTGTTGGTGGAGCTGGTGGATATCGCTGACGATGAAACCTGGTTCGAAGCCTACAGCCTGCGTATTCCGGTGTTGCGTCGGGTCGATACCGGCGCTGAACTGGGCTGGCCGTTTAGTGCCGAGCAGGTGGTGGCGTTCCTGCGCGAATCCTGACACTGCTGGCGATGCCCCACCTGTCGCGATCCTCGTTTCATTCGTTGGCGAAAGGTTGGTTATTCGGTTACTGTATGTGTATACAGTTATTCGGATTGCCTGCCATGCTTCTCCCTGTTCGGGTTTGGGCAGATGATCCCGGACGTCAGAGGGATGAAATGTGGTCAATGTCGAACAATTGAAGAACAGCGTGAACCGGATGTCGGCGGACGTGGTGCGCGAGGCGGTTCTCGAATTGCGTCTGGATGGTCTGGTCACGGAAGGAAAAACGCCTTTCAACAAACTGCATTTCAATACCTGTTTCGCCGAAATCGAAGCCTTGTTCCAGCGTGCGGGTTATCACCGGCAGCTCGATGTCGTGGGCTATCAGGGGTTGTTGTATGCGCTTTATGATCCGGGTCGCTGGGAAGCGGTCGATGTGCTGCGCTGGCTCAAGGAGTTCACCGAAGCGGCCGCTCGAACGCAGTCAATACCGGCCTGAGGATTCTCTTCTAGGTTCGTTCCGGCCACTGTTGGATAATGCTGCCCTGCATTGAGGGTTAGAGTTTTTCGTATGTCCACTTCATCGTTTTCTGCTGCGCACAACCAGGCCAGCACGCTCTATCTGCCGCCTGGTCCGTGGCAGACCGTATTCGATTGCCTGTGCGAACACTTCAGCGCCATCGGTCGTGAGCAATGGCTGGACAGAATTGCTCGCGGTCGTGTCCTCGATGGGCAAGGCATGCCGATCGCCCTGGACCTGCCTTACAAGGAAGGTTTGCGGATTCATTATTTTCGTGAAGTACCGGACGAAAAACCGATCCCGGTGGTGGAGTCGATCCTCTATGCCGACGAGCATCTGGTGGTGGCGGACAAACCGCACTTCCTGCCGGTGACGCCGGCTGGGGAGTATGTGGAGCAGACATTGCTGCGACGACTGATCCGGCGACTGGATAACCCGCATCTGGTGCCTTTGCATCGTATTGACCGGCATACAGCAGGGCTGGTGCTGTTCTCAGCCAATCCTCAGAGTCGGTCGGCGTATCAGTCGTTGTTTCCTACACGTCAGATCGAAAAACGCTACGAAGCAATCGCCCGGGCATTGCCTGAACTGACCTTCCCGATGGTTCATAAAAGTCGACTCATCGATGGCGAGCCGTTTTTTCGCATGCAGGAAGGTCCGGGCGTTAGCAATACGGAGACGGCTGTCGAGGTCAGGGAAAAAAACGGTGAATTCTGGCGCTATGCGCTTTACCCGGTAACGGGCAAGAAACATCAGTTGCGAGTGCACATGGCGGCCCTGGGGGCTGGCATCTGCAATGACCCGTTCTATCCGCAGGTGCTCAAGGACGTAGAAGACGACTATGCCAACCCCTTGAAGCTGCTGGCCCAGGGATTGCGATTTGTCGATCCGGTCACGGGGCAGGAAAGAGAGTTCGAAAGCACAATCGCCCTGGAGTGGTGATTACAGGCAAACCTGCTTTTCTTCAGCCACGAAAAAGCCCGCTTTAAAAGCGGGCTTTTCTGTATCCGATGGTCGCCGCAAAGATTACAACTCTTTAACGGTACGAACCTGATCCTTGTTGATACGGATGTGTTTGCCATCCAGCTGTTCGAACTCGTAAAAGCCCGATTCTTGATCGTACTTAGGCGCGTCGACGGCCTGGATTTCTCGACCGTCATTCAAGGTGATCACTGAAGGCGATGCACAACCGGCGAGGGTCGCAAGGCCCAGTGCGAGCATGAAAGTGGCGAGGGTCCGTTGGGTCATGGGTGTGTCTCCGAATGGAAAATCTTTTGAATACTGAGCTTGAGACGTATGCAGCGCGCGCAAGTTCCTTCGAGTGTCAGTCTGACACAGTGTGATGCGTGCTTAACAGTTCCGGCGTATTGAGGTTGGCCAGGCGAGGGTCGTTGTCGGGGCACTGCAGGGCCATGGCGCCCAATGTGCGCATCAGTCGGCCCGGGCTGCGCTCGCCTTCGTTCCAGGCCGTCTCGAAAGCCCCTGAAAGAACGACGGGAATCATGCACAGCAAAGGTTCCCAGTGTTCTCCATGGCGCAGCATCAACGGTTTGTCCGGATGCTGCGCGGCAGTTTCACGCATGTTCTGGAGCAGCGCCGCATCGATGCGTGGCACATCGCAGGGTAATACCAGCAGGTGCGTGTGGCGGGCGGCCTTCAGGCCTGCGCGAATACCCGCCAATGGCCCCGGAAAGTCGCCTTCATCGTCATGGACCAGTTGATCCGCATAAGGCGCATATTTCTCCAGGTTTCTGTTGCAGGAGATGATCAGATCATCACTCAGCAGACGGGTCTTGCGGTGCAGGTGCGCGATCAGTGGCTCGCCGTGCCATTCCAGCAAACCTTTGTCCTGACCGCCCATGCGTTGGCCACGCCCGCCCGCCAGGAGCAAAATGGAGCATGGCGCCAAAGGTGTATCCGAGGTCATTGCACTTCTCCATGGGGGCGGCGAAAAAATGAGGCGCTGTGATATAACACCGGACTGTTTCTCCTACAACTGGACGAGCCTATGAAAGCCAAGGCTGATGTACCTTTCGCACCGCTCAACATCGCGGTGCTGACTGTCAGCGATACCCGCACCCTGGAAACCGATACCTCAGGCCAGGTCTTCGTTGACCGCTTGAGCGCTGCCGGTCATAACCTGGCGGCCCGTGTATTGCTCAAAGATGATCTCTACAAAATTCGTGCGCAAGTGGCCAACTGGATTGCCGATGAAGTCGTGCAAGTGGTGCTGATCACTGGCGGTACCGGGTTTACCGGTCGTGACAGCACGCCCGAAGCGGTGAGTTGCTTGTTGGATAAGCAGGTCGATGGTTTTGGTGAACTATTCCGGCAGATATCGGTGGCGGATATCGGTACTTCCACGGTTCAGTCCCGGGCCTTGGCCGGTCTGGCCAATGGCACGCTGGTTTGCTGCTTGCCGGGTTCGACCAATGCGGTGCGCACCGGTTGGGACGGCATTCTCGCCGAACAACTGGATTCCCGGCACCGTCCGTGCAATTTCGTGACCCATCTGAAACAGGCGGCACCCTGTGAATCCCGCGGGTAAGCCAGGCAAGACTGGCAGCCTGATGGCTGTCGAGGTGGCGCTCGCGCGGCTACTGGAAATGGCCGACGCCTCGAGAATTCATGAGCACCAACGCTTGCCGTTGGCGCAGGTTCAGGGGCGTGTACTGGCTGCTGATCTGGTCTCGACACTTGATCTGCCGCCTTGGCCCAACAGTGCCATGGATGGGTATGCCTTGCGCGTCGCCGACTGGACGGGAGAACCGTTGCCGGTCAGCCAGAAGATTTTTGCGGGTCAGGCTCCGGAGCCCTTGAAGCCTGGGACCTGTGCGCGGATCTTCACCGGCGCGCCTGTGCCCGCGGGTGCCGACTGTGTCGAGATGCAGGAGAACGCCGAGGTTCAGGCGGATGAGCGGGTACGTTTCACCGAGACCATGACCCCGGGGCAGAACATCCGTCCACAAGGCCAGGAAACCACCGCCGGTGAGTTGATCTTGCCCGCCGGTACACGCCTGGGTCCCATCGAACAGGGGCTGGCGGCATCGTTGGGGTGCGCTGAACTGGATGTGGTTCGCAAGGTTCGTGTTGCGGTTTTGTCTACCGGGGATGAGCTGATTGAGCCGGGCCAGGCCCTTGGACCGGGACAGATCTACAACAGCAATCGAGTGTTGCTTTGCAGCTGGTTGCAGCGCTTGGGCTGTGAGGTGATCGATGCTGGCATTCTTCCCGATGATTTAGCGACCACTCGTGCCCGTCTCGGCGAGTTGAAGGATGTCGACCTGATTCTCTCCACCGGTGGCGTATCGGTGGGAGAAGCCGACTTTCTGGGCATTGCCTTGCGGGAAGAGGGCGAGTTGACCCTGTGGAAGCTTGCCATCAAGCCAGGCAAGCCGCTGACGTTCGGGCATTTTCGCGGTGTGCCTGTCATTGGTTTGCCCGGCAATCCGGCGTCAACCCTGGTGACTTTTGCTCTGTTGGCGAGGCCCTACCTCTTGCGCCGCCAAGGCGTAAAAGAGATCGAACCCCTGAAGTTTCAGGTACCGGCAGGGTTTGTCTGGCCAAAGGCTGGTAACCGACGTGAGTACTTGCGCGGACGCCTGGAGAATGGCCGGGCAATCATCTACAAGAATCAGAGCTCTGGCGTACTGCGCAGTGCCGCCTGGGCGGATGGTCTGGTTGAAGTGCTGGAGGACCGTACGCTGATCGAGGGTGATAGTGTGAGCTTCATCCCGTTGAGTGAAGTCCTGGGCTGATGCAGGTCCTGGTTCTGCCACGCAAGCCCGGTCGAAAGCGTTGGGGCTTGCGTGCATGACCGTTCCTTAATTTGCCAGAAGGGTCACGACCTGGTCGAAGCGACTGTTGGAGATCCAGCTCAAAAGCCCCAGGACCACAGCTGTTCCGCCAGCTGAATAGGCAAGCCTGTGCTTGATGGATTTTACGTCGCCGCGGACTTCATCCAGGTCCCTGCGGATGTACTTGAGATGTGTCTCCAGTTCCGTGACGCGAGGTTCCATATCAACTTCTCCGGTGGGTTTTGCGCTGCTTTTGAATTCAGCCTGCTGATTGGCGTGATTGTCTGAGAACGGCGTAATCGGAGTTACCGATTGCCTGAGGTCATGGCTTTGCATGGAATAATTGGCTCCTTGCGTTAAAACCATTCAGGTGGCCGATACTGTTATTACTTACGATTTTTGAGGACCTTAAAGGGGTTCCATTCATTGTTTGCACGTCCCTGTGTAATTTACTGGTGATGACTGATAACCGCTGACACAACGGTGTACCAATTGCCCTGATGGGTCAATTGAGCCGATTCCTCAGGTTTTGTAAGAAAAAATACCGCTCTGTAGGACTCAACTGTCCTTCCCCTGGAAATAATTGAAATCCTTGCGACTTTTATGAGGGGCTGCGAGGTCAACATCTCCCATACGGATTCGGAAAGGGGGGTGATCACAATGAGCGAGCGCAAGGCGCTGTTGATTCTGCACGGCAAGCAGGCACTCAATGAGCAGGTCCGTTCAGCTGTCGAAGGCAAGCGCCAACAAGGCTGGGAACTGGCTGTTCGATTGACCTGGGAGGCCGGTGATGCGCAGCGGCTGGTGGGGGAAGCATTGGCGGCGGGCTATACGCAGCTGATTGCCGGCGGCGGCGATGGCACCTTGCGTGATATCGCCGAAGCCATGGCGGCGCATTCGACGCAGGCCAGCCTGGTGCTTTTGCCCTTGGGCACCGCCAACGATTTTGCACGCGCCGCGGGTGCGCCCCTGGAGCCCGCTCAAGCGCTGGAGCTTTTGGAGGCCGCCCCGCATGCCATTGATCTGGGGGAGGTCGGCGGGCAGGTTTTTCTGAACATGGCCACGGGCGGCTTTGGCAGTCAGGTCACGGCCAATACTTCCGAGGATCTGAAAAAAATTCTTGGCGGCGCGGCTTATCTCTTCACCGGTTTATCGCGCTTCAGTGAGTTGCATGCGGCCTATGGCGAGTTGCAGGGGCCGGATTTTCACTGGGCCGGTGAGTTGTTGGCATTAGGCATCGGCAATGGCCGACAGGCTGGTGGTGGTCATATGTTGTGCCCGCAGGCGCTGGCTGACGATGGTCTGCTGGATATCAGCATTTTGCCCGCGCCCCAGGAAGTGGTCGGTACCTTGAAAGACCTGCTGACCGATGGTTTCGGAATCGACAGCATGTTTGTGCGAGCCCGCTTGCCGTGGGTCGAGATCAAAGTATCGGAGGGCCTTTATATCAACCTTGATGGTGAGCCTCTGGAGGGCGATAGCCTGCGTTTTTCGGCACGGCCGGCGGCATTGCGGGTGCATTTGCCCGAGGGCTCGCCGCTGCTGAGCGGCTCGAATCCGGCTAATCGTCCAGACTGATGATTTGCTCGCGTACGGCGAACAACACCAGGCCGGCCACATCGTAGATCTGCAAGCGTTTCATGATCTGCGAGCGGTGGGTTTCGACAGTCTTGATGCTCAGGCCCAAGCCATTGGCAATTTCCCGGGTGGATTTTCCGCGAACAATCAATCGCAGGATTTCCAGCTGGCGTGCCGTCAGGTTGTGCGAGTCCTGGGTTGGCGCCTGATTTTTCTGGGTTCGGGTCAGCGCCTGGTTGATGACGGTGTGGGCAATGGCCGGGCTCAGGTAGCGTTCGTTATTGCGCAAGGCATCCAGGGCATGTTCGAGCTCAGTGGCCGTGGTGTCTTTGAGCAGGTAGCCATGAGCCCCGGATTCGAGTGCTTGCATGATGAGCGCCGGGTCGGTGTGCATCGACAGGATGAGCACTTTGCACTGCGGACGTACTCGTTTGAGTCGCTGCAAGGCTTCAAGGCCACCGGTTTTCCTCATGGAAATATCCAGCAGGATGATGTCCGGCGACAGTTGTTCGACCATCTCGAGTAACTGCGAGCCGTCACTGGCCTCCCCAATGACCGCATAGCCAGGAATATCCAGCACCAGAGCGCGCACGCCAGCCCTGATAAGCGAGTGGTCGTCCACCAGAAGTAAGTTACAAGTCAATGCATAACCTTATTCGTGCTGGCCCGTTCCAGCGCACGGGGCGCCCAGGGGAAGAGTGCTTCGATTTGAGTGCCTTTGCCCGGCTCGCTGGTCACGGTCAACGTGCCGCCCAACTGATCGATCCGTTCCGACATTCCAGCCATTCCGCGTTGCCCCTCGCGAGCAGGGTCTGCCGCTGGTTCGAAACCCAGGCCGTCGTCACTGATTAACAACGTCAGGCCTTGGGGCAGACGTTGCAGGCGGACCAACAGATTCCTGGCTTCGGCATGGCGCAGCATATTGGTAACCGCTTCTTGAGTGATGCGAAAGGCCGCCACCGCCATTTCTTCCGGTATGCCAGTCAAACGTTGATGGCATTCCAGGCTCCAGTTCACAGACGTATTGGCCAGGGTTCTGAGTAAATGCGCACGCAGACTGGCTTCCAGCCCGAGACTGGTCAACTGTCGTGGGTTCAGGATGGCTGATACATCACGAACTTTGGTCAGGGTTTCGTCCAGCGTATCGCAGAGGACCGAACATTGACCCTGCAGTTCTTCAGGCAATCGACGTTTGAGCCATTCACTCTGAAGTTTTGCGGCGGTCAGCAATTGGCCAATATCATCATGCAGTTCCCGACTGAGCCGGTGACGTTCATTTTCCTGAACTTCCAGCAGACGGTCGGCCAATTCTTGAGGCTGAAACTTTATCGATTTGAGCGAGAGGCGATGCCCCACCCAGACGCAGGCCAGCGCCGCAGTATTGAGCACCAGCAGACTCACCGGCAGAGGCATCGACAAGCTGTAGACCAACAGGCTGCCAAGCGCCGAGCAGGTGCACACGAAAAGCGTGAACCGGCGCGCGCTTTTTCGGGAGGGTGGCCACAGGGCGATTGACTTGAGGCTGGCGTACATAGCGGATGGAGCCAATGGATGTTCGCTGCGGGCAGACCGGTCATAAGGGCTGACGGGTCTCTGTTTGAAAATAGGTTGTATGAGTCGCCTTTAATGACGGCAGTGCAATGCTCGAAATAAAGCCTTCAATGTTATGAGCTTGTTCGCGCCAAGGGTCACTCTGTCATTAATTGACGTCAACGAATGGGCGGCATAATACCACTTAAGATACCGTTGGTCGCGTTCGGCATATAGGTAGGCATCTTCAGGAAATAACGTTTTTGGACGATGGTTCCATAATGGAAAAGCTTTTTGATTTTTATCTTCGAAAGATATCGAGTGTGCCAGGCGTTTAGATTTTATTGGCAGGCACTATCTGAAGTCGGGGCCGGGGTATCTATTTGTTTCGAGCTGCCATCGACGGGTATGAAATATTCAAATGCGGTATGCGCACACTCAAGTTACAGGGCGACATCATTACAATAAAAAATGTGCAACACAGGGTTGATGAATTTAAGCCTGTCGTTCAGAGAACGAAACGAGCCTGAACTGCTTGGAGTGGCTGGGCGGCTGAAACTGACTTTGTCCCACTTGAAATGCAAACGCTTCGATCAGGGACGTCTGTTCACTGTCATCGAGGCCGAGTTGGCCGGTGGTCTGGTCGATGAGTTCGAGTTGCCAGGCCATTAACGTGAAGCAATCCTTGAGTGCATCCAGGGCCTGATCGTGCAGGTCCATGTGATTCTGGGCGTGGCTCAGCAATCCATGAATGTGCAGCGAGAATTCCGAAACCGTTGCCAGTGCCAGGGCATCGGCCTTGCTCGCCAGCTTGAGAAGGGTGCTGAGCATGCAATCGATGGCGTCCTTGTCATTGCTGATCAACTGCAAATGACTCAGGCACTCCTCGGACTTGGCCAGGAGTGTTTCAGCCTCGACGAGAAACTCCGGAATTCGCTGGGCCCACTCTTTAGGGTTGTTCGCCATGCTTATCTCCACAACGTCATGTCAGATGAGGGAATGTCGTGTGTGTCGACGAGAACCTTACGTGTCCCGGCGCTGCCATGCCTTGGTGAGATCGCGCTCTGGCAGGCTTGGGCACCGACTGGGGAACTCGAAAGAGTGGATGGCCACTGACCTGCGATCGCACACAAAAGCCTGACTCCGTTCATGCAATGAGAATGGCGTCACATTAATGGCTATTGGATATTGCGAATATCAGGTTGGGCCTGATTGTGCCTAGGGGAATCCCTTACACAGGGGAACCTAACGTGCAAACCGAGGTCGCGCCGCAAGGGGTGAAGCAGATGAATTCACGGGGTCAGTAAAGCATGATGTTAATGTGACATCAATGCTTGGGCATGGCATTTTGTCCGGGGGTCAAGATTCGGCAAAAACTGCCGATAACTCTCTTTAGTGAATTCATCAGAACAAGCCCAGGAGTCATTAATGGCCGGCATTCTCGACACGGTAGACCAACGCACGCAACTGGTGGGTGAGAATCGCCTGGAAATTCTCATGTTCCGGCTGGCCGGACGGCAATTGTTCGCGATCAACGTCTTCAAGGTCCAGGAAGTGCTGCAGCTGCCGAAACTGACCCTGATGCCGCAGCGCCACCCCTTTGTTTGTGGCGTGGTCAACCTGCGTGGCCAGACGCTGCCGGTGATCGACCTGTCCCAGGCCATCGGCATGCGTCCGCTGGTGCCAAGCCCCACCAGTACGATCATCGTCACCGAGTACAACCGTTCGGTGCAGGCGTTCCTGGTCGGTGGCGTGGACCGCATCGTCAATATGAACTGGGAAGCCATTCTGCCGCCGCCGACCAGCGCCGGTCGCCAGCATTACCTGACCGCCATCAGCAAGGTCGACGATCAACTGGTGGAAATCATCGACGTCGAAAAAGTCCTGGCCGAAATCGTGCCGTACAACGCCAAGGTCTCTCGCGACAAACTCGACGATCCGGTTCTGGAGCGCGCCCGTGGCCGTGAAGTGCTGCTGGTGGATGACTCGAACGTGGCTCTGTCGCAATTGCGCGACACCTTGGGTCAGTTGGGCGTGAAAATGCACATCGCCAGTGATGGCTTGAAGGCGCTGAACATGCTCAAGGCCTGGGCTGATACCGGTGTGAACATGACCGACAAACTGTTGATGATCTTTACCGATGCGGAAATGCCGGAGATGGACGGCTATCGCCTGACCACCGAGATCCGCAACGACCCACGTTTGCGCGGCCTTTATGTGGTCCTGCACACCTCGTTGTCGGGTAGCTTCAATGACTCGATGGTCAAGAAGGTCGGCTGCGACAACTTCCTCTCCAAATTCCAGCCCGACAAACTCGTCGACGTGGTGCGTCAGCGCCTGATGCTCGACGAAGTGCCGGCCTGATAACGATCTGGAAAAGCGCGGCGGCAGGGTTTGGGGCTGCTGCGCAGCCCAACGGGGGCAAGCCCCCTCGCCACAGGGGCTTTGATTCGGCGATCAAGCTCGTATAGGGTGGCGTTTTTGCCCACCAGGGAGCTGTGGCCATGCATCTGAGCGCGCTTTATCGTTTTCCGTTGAAATCCGGCAAGGGCGAGACCTTGAATCAGGTCAGCCTGGACAAACTGGGGCTGGACGGCGATCGACGCTGGATGCTGGTGGACGAGGCCAGCGGGCGTTTTCTGACCCAGCGCGCGGAGGCGAAAATGAGTCAGCTGTCGGCGTTGTGGAACGCAAGCGGTGGCTTGACCCTCAGTGCCCAAGGCCATTCACCGATCGATATCGCCTTGCCCGCCAGCGATGCAGAGCTGCGTGGCGTGACCATCTGGCGCGACACCTTGCGCGTGCCCGATGCCGGTATTGCTGCGGCTGCCTGGGTCAGTGAGTTCATCGGCAAGCCGACGCGTCTGGTGCATGTGCCGCTCGATCGTGCGCGAACCACCCAGGCCGGCTACGGCAAGGACGACGATCAGGTGGCTTTTGCCGACGGTTTTCCGTTGTTGCTGATTGGCCAGGCGTCGCTGGAAGACTTGTCGCAACGGGTCGGGCGACCGCTGGAGATGCTGCGCTTTCGGCCCAATCTGGTGATCGAGGGCAGCGAGGCGTTCGCCGAAGATGGCTGGAAGCGCATCCGCATTGGCGATGTCGAGTTCCGCGTGGTCAAGTCCTGCTCACGTTGCATTCTGACCACCATCGACCCGCAGACCGGCGAACGTAGTGACGACCGCGAACCTCTGGCGACCTTGCAGCAATATCGGGCTCAAGAGGACGGCGCGATGTTCGGGCAGAACCTGGTCAATGACGGTAACGGTCGGCTCGAAGTCGGCATGCCGGTGACGATCCTCGAATAGCAGCCCTGATAAAAAATGCCCGTGTTCTTGGACACGGGCATTTTTTTTTTCGCTGTGAAACCCTAGGGGTTTAGCCGCGGTATTCGCACAGGTAAGCGGTGTCGACGGCCACTTTCAGCTGGAACTTGCTGTTGGCGGGCACGTTGAACTGGCTGCCGGCGGCGAAGGTTTGCCAGTCGCTGCTGTCAGGCAGTTTGACGGTCAGGGCGCCGGACACCACGTGCATGATTTCACGCTGGCTGGTGCCGAATTCGTATTCGCCCGGTGCCATGACGCCGATGGTCGCCGGACCTTCAGCGGTGCCAAAGGCGATCGACTTGACGGTGCCGTCGAAGTACTCGTTGACTTTAAACATGGGCGATTCCTCGAAAAGGGCTAAAAAGGGCCGGCCAGTATGCACAAGGTGTCGATAGGCGTCACCTCCTGCACTCAAGGATTGGTGGGGAAAATCAGTGGTAACAGGCGCGCGGTATTGCGCGCATCCTCCAGCGCCCGATGCTGCTGACCGTTGAACTGCAGGCCCGCCAGTTGCAGGGCGCCGTTAAGCCCCAGCGGGCGCTCCAGTCGACAGGCCTTGGCGAAACGTTGCTTGAGATTCATGTGCGGCACCCGGTTCAGGGCGCTGTCGAGTTGCAGCCGCTGCCATTCCTGAAGCAGCTGTTTGCGGTCGTAGTCACCCCAACTGGCCCAGCCTTCCAGATTCGAGAGATGTTGGTCGAGCCAGTGTTCGAACGAAACCCAGACGTCGCTCAGGGGCTGGGCAGCATCGACATTGGCCTGGGTGATGTGGGTCAATTCGCGGCAAAACGGGGTCAACAGGGGCCGACGCAACGGGCGCACGAAGCACTGGAAGTGATCCAGTTCCCGGCCTTTGCGGTCCACGAGGGTGGCGCCGATTTCGATGATTTCCATTTCTGTTACTGGCCAGCCGCCCTCATCGGTGGTGGCTTCCAGATCAATGACCAGCCAGTGAGGCATTGCAGGTTTCCTGGTATCCGCATCCTGATAGGGCTTGAGCGTAGCCAAACCCGGCGGATCCGCCTAGCGGCTTATTCGACCTCCAACAAAATCTGACGATTTTTTACCTGGTCACCGACCCTGACCTGCAAGCGCTTGAGCACGCCGTCGATACCCGATTTGAGTGGATGCTCCATTTTCATCGCTTCAAGCACCACCAGCAGCTGCCCTTTGCTGACCGGGCTGCCCTCACTGACCAATACGTCGACGATCGCCCCGTCCATCGGTGCCTTGAGCGTGCCGGAGCTGACACTGGCCTGGCCGCTGACCAGCGCCCGGGTCCGATCGACCAGCCGCAGGCTGCCGGGGCGCGTGAACAACCAGAGTTGCCCGGCTTCGAGGCGGTAGGCATGGCGTTGGCGGATGCCGTCGATTTGCAGGGTGGCCCAGCGTCCGTCGCACTGGATGACCTTCAGTTCGAGGGTCCGGGCACCGATCTGAACACGGTAGGGTTCGCCAGGTTCAGCGTGCAGTTCGACCGGCCATTCCTGATCCTCCAGGCCGATCCGATAGTGCAGAGGCACGCTGGCATTGTTGCGCCAACCGGCCAGCGGGGCGGGGTGAGCCTGCGCAGATGCTTGATAATAAAGCACCGCGGCGATGGCCAACTCGTCGGCGCTCGGCGCATGAGGGTGCAGGCAGGGATGGTCGGCGAAGTTCGTGGGGATGAACCCGGTGCTGAATTCGCCACTGATGAACTGTGGGTGTTCCAGCAGATTGGCGAGTAAGCGCTGATTGCTCTGCACGCCCAGCAGCACACTGTCCTGTACCGCCCGCAGCAACTTGCGCCGGGCTTCTTCACGGGTGGCACCGTGGGCGATGAGCTTGCCCAGCAGCGGGTCATAGAAGGGGCTGACAGACTGGCCTTCGATCAGGCTATGGTCGATCCGTACGCTGCCCTGGATCGCTGGCTCCCAAGCCTCGACTCGCCCGGTTTGCGGCAGAAATCCCTGGGCCGGATCTTCGGCATAGAGGCGCACTTCCATGGCATGCCCGTTGAGCCGCACCTGTTCCTGTCGTAGCGGCAGCGGTTGCCCTTCGGCAATGTGCAACTGCCAGGCCACCAGATCGAGGCCGGTGATCAGTTCAGTCACCGGGTGTTCCACTTGCAACCGGGTGTTCATCTCCAGAAAGTAAAACCGGCCGTGAGCATCCAGCAGGAATTCCACGGTACCCGCCCCCACGTAATTCACCGTGCGACCCGCCTTGAGTGCCGCCTCGCCCATGGCCTGGCGCAACTCGGTGGTCATCGCCGGGCAGGGCGCTTCTTCGATGATTTTCTGGTGGCGACGCTGGATCGAACAGTCGCGTTCGCCGAGATAAATCAGGTTGCCGTGCTGGTCGCCGAACACCTGAACTTCAACGTGACGCGGATCGATCAAGGCTTGTTCGAGGATCAATTCGTCGCTACCAAACCCGTGCAGCGCTTCGGAGCGTGCGCTGCGGAGCTGTTCCAGCAATTCGGCGGCGCTATGCACCAGGCGCATGCCGCGACCGCCACCACCGGCACTGGCCTTGATCATCAGCGGGTAGCCGATGCGTTCGGCTTCGCGGCGCAGGGTAGCGTCGTCCTGTTCGCTGCCCTGATAGCCTTTGATGCAAGGCACGCCGGCTTTGATCATGGCGAGTTTCGACAGCCGTTTACTGCCCATCAGCTCGATGGCTTCGGGGCTGGGGCCGATGAAGATGATGCCGGCCTGTTGGCAGGCGAGGGCGAAACCCGGGTTTTCCGAGAGGAAGCCGTAACCGGGATGGATTGCATCGGCACCGGTGCGCCGGGCAGCATCGATGATGGCCGGGATGTTCAGATAAGACTGCTGCACCGGTGCCGGGCCGATGTTCACGGCTTCGTCGGCCATCTGCACATGCAGCGCATTGGCGTCGGCGTCGCTGAATACGGCGACGGTGCGGTAGCCCAGGTTTTGCGCGGTGCGTTGGACGCGGCAGGCGATTTCACCGCGGTTGGCGATCAGGATTTTTTTGAGGGCGGGCATCGGTTATTCCCTTGGTTTTTTGCGGTGAATGTAAGGGCTTGCTCGCGAAGCTCTTTAAACGGCCCACCCCGGTTTACGCTTCTGCACAAAAGCCAGCGTCCCCTCGATCCCTTCAGCCCCGGTCACTGCTTCGCTGAACCACTCAGCTGCCTGATCCAGCAGGTCATCCGAGGGTTGTCCGGCACTCGCCAGCAACAGCTTTTTGGTTGCTGCATTCGCCCCCGGTGCGCAACACAACACATGGGCCAGCACCTCATCGAGGCGTTCGGCCAAGGCTTGTGGGTCATGTTCGACAAAATGCACCAGCCCCATGCGCCGCGCTTGGGTGCCATCGAAGCGTGCGGCGGTCAGGGCCAGTCGGCGGGCCTGGGTCAGGCCGATGCGTTGCACCACGTAAGGCGCGATCTGCGCCGGCAACAGGCCGAGGCTGGTTTCCGGCAGGCCGAATTGCGCCTGATGATCGGCCATCGCGATGTCGCTGACACAAACCAGGCCGAAGCCACCGCCAAGCACCGCACCTTGCAGCACCGTAATCACCACTTGCGGCGCGTGTTGCACCTCTTGCAGTAGCGCACCGAACGCACGGTTCAGATCGCGGTAGGCGGGCTGGCCTTGAGCGCGGGCGTTGGCCATGTCCTTGATGTCGGCACCGGCACAAAAATGCCCGCCGGCACCGCCGATCACCAGCGCACGAATCTGCCGATCATCGCGAACCGCCGCCAGCACCGCACGCAGTTCGGCGACCATCTGCAAGCTCATGGCATTACGGCTTTCGGGACGATTGAGGGTGATGTGCAGCACGCAGTCATGCAGGTCGAGCAGCAGGGTTTGACAGGTGGGGAGGGTGCTCATTTGTTTTTCCCCGGCAGGATGCCCATGAGTTTGCAGATGATCCCCAGCATGATTTCGTCGGCACCGCCGCCAATCGATACCAGCCGCACATCGCGGTAAGCCCGGGCCACTGGGTTGTCCCACATGAAGCCCATGCCGCCCCAGTATTGCAGGCAACTGTCGCTGACTTCCCGGCCCAGTCGCCCGGCCTTGAGTTTGGCCATCGATGCCAGACGGGTGACATCCTGGCCTTTGATGTATTGCTCGGTGGCCTGATAGACCAGCGCCCGCAGGCATTCGATTTCGGTTTGCAGTTCGGCCAGGCGAAAGTGGATGACCTGGTTGTCGATCAGCGCGTTGCCGAAGGTTTTACGCTCCTTGCAGTACTCGATGGTGCTGTCGACGCAGTACTCCAGGCCTTTGATCATGTTCGCCGCGCCGAACAGCCGTTCTTCCTGGAACTGCAGCATCTGCATCATGAACCCTGCGCCTTCGTGGCCGATGCGGTTGCGCTGCGGCACGCGCACGTTGTCGAAAAACACCTGGGCGGTTTCCGAGCTGCGCATGCCGAGCTTGTCCAGGTGCGAGCTGAGGCTGATGCCGGGGCTGTTCATCGGCACCATGATCAGCGACTTGTTGATGTGCGGTTTGTCGTCCGAGGTGTTGGCCAGCAGGCAAATGAAGTCGGCGCTCGGTGAGTTGGTGATCCACATCTTGCTGCCATTGATCACGTAGTCGTCGCCGTCCTTGCGGGCGGTGGTTTTCAGCCCGGCGACGTCGGAGCCCGCGCCGACTTCGGAAACACCGATGCAGCCGACCTGCTCGCCGGTGATCGCCGGTCGCAGGAACTCTTCGCGCAGTTCATCGGAGCCGAAACGCGCCAGGGCCGGGGTGCACATGTCGGTCTGCACGCCGATGGACATCGGAATGCCGCCGCAATGAATGGTGCCGAACTCTTCGGCCGCCACAATCGAATAGCTGTAGTCGAGGCCCATGCCGCCGAATTTTTCCGGTTTGGAAATTCCCAGCAGACCGAGCTCACCGGCCTTGCGGAAGATCTCATGGATCGGAAAGCGCCCGGCCTTTTCCCATTCCTCGACATGAGGATTGATCTCGTGATCGACGAATTGGCGGACGGTGCGGCGCAGTGCTTCGTGTTCCTGGGTGAAGATCATTTTTATTGTTCTCCTGTCGAACCCGATCGTTCCCATGCGCAGCAAAGGAACGCCTCTATGGACGCTCCGCGTCCGCTTTTGGGACGCGGAGCGTCCCGGGCTGCATTCCCACGCAGAGCGTGGGAACGATCAATCAAAAACGTGCGACACCAAAGCTGTTGGGTTGCAGCGTCCGAACCTCGGCCTCATGGCAGATGTCCAGCAAGTATCCAAGCAACGTGCGGGTATCCCGTGGATCGATCAGCCCGTCATCCCACAGGTTGGCGCTGCCATACAGCGCGGTGGACTGGCTGTCGAGTTTCTGCGCGGTGACGTGTTCCAGCATGTCGAGCATTTTCGGGTCGGGCACCAATCCGTCCTTGAGTTGTTTGGCTTCGGTGACGATCCGCAGCACTTTGCCGGCCTGGGCACCGCCCATCACCGCGGTACGGCTGTTGGGCCAGGCGAAGATGAAGCGCGGGTCGAGACCGCGGCCGCACATCGCGTAATTGCCGGCACCGTAGGAACCGCCGACGACGATTGTCAGTTTAGGCACCCGGGCATTGGCCACCGCTTGAATCATTTTCGCGCCGTGCTTGATCACGCCTTGCTGTTCCGACTCGGTGCCGACCATGAAGCCGGTGGTGTTATGGAAAAACAGCAGCGGCGTCTGGCTCTGGTCGCAGAGTTGAATGAACTGCGCGGCCTTGCTCGCGCCTTTGGGGGTGATCGGGCCGTTGTTGCCGATGAAACCGCAGGCTCGACCCTGGATCTGCAAATGCCCGCACACCGTCTGCTGATCGAACTCGCTTTTGAATTCGAGGAAGTTCGAAGCGTCGGCAACCCGCGCGATGATTTCACGCACGTCGTAAGGTTTTTTCGGGTCATCCGGGATCAGCCCCAGCAGTTCGTCGATGGGGTAGCGCGGCTCTTCCCACCGACGTTCCGGTAACCACGGCAACTGATCGTTCCACGGCAACAGACTGACAATCTCGCGCACCTGGCGCACGCCATCGGCATCGTTCTCGGCCAGGTATTCGGCGGTGCCGGCGGTTTGCGCATGCATCTCGGCACCGCCCAGTTCTTCGTCGGTGGCGACTTCACCGGTGGCGGCCTTGAGCAGTGGGGGGCCGGCGAGAAACAGCTTGGCCTTGCCGCGCACCACCACCACGTAATCCGACAACCCCGGCTGATAAGCGCCGCCTGCCGTGGCCGAGCCGTGGACCACGGTGATCTGCGGCAAGCCCATCGCCGACATCCGCGCCTGATTGGCAAAGCTGCGCGCGCCTTCGACGAAAATCTCCGCCGCATAATTGAGGTTGGCGCCACCGCTCTCGGCGAGGGTGATCACCGGCAGTTTGTTTTCTATGGCGATCTGTTGCAGGCGCAGGGACTTTTTCAGGCCGCTGGGGGAAATGGTCCCGCCCTTGATTGCGCTGTTGTTCGCCACCACCAGCACCCGCACGCCGGACACGTAACCGATCCCGGCGATCAAACCGCCGCCGGCCGCGCTGCCGTCCTTGTCGTCATGCAGCTTGTAGCCGGCCAGGCTCGCCAGTTCGAGGAACGGCGCGCCGGGATCAAGCAGCAGGTTCAGCCGCTCCCGGGGCAGCAGTTGCCCGCGCTTGTCGAACCTCGGTTTGGCTTCAGCGGCTTTATTCAACAGGTTCTGTTCGAGCTGGCGGACCTGCTCGATGCCGGCCAGCATGGCCGCACGGTTGCGGGCGAATGGTTCGCTGAACGGGTCTATCTGGGACTGGATGACCGGCATGGTTATTCCTTGTCCTTCGGTTCGTCTGGTTTGGAGGGGGCCGGCCTGAGTACTTCAGGTAAATAGGCGCGGTGAAAGCCGTTGTACGAGTGACTGTTCTGCGCCTTGTGCATTGGCCAGGCCCGCCCGCCGAGGCTGGCGGCACCGTCGATGCGCAACGTGCTGCCGCTGACAAACGCCGCGGCCGGGCTGAGCAGGAACACAATCGCCGCGCTGATTTCCGATTCGGTGCCGATGCGCTTGAGCGGCACGTGTTCGCACAGCGTCGGAATCACCGCCCGGAACGCGCCTTCGTAGGTGTCCATGCCGCTGGACGCGACCCAGCCCGGCGCGACGGCGTTGACCCGCACGCCGGCGTAGCCCCATTCGAACGCGGCGGTCTTGGTGAAGTTGTCCATGCCCGAGCGCGCTGCGCCCGAATGGCCCATGCCGGGCATGCCGCCCCACATGTCGGCGAGCATATTGACGATGGCGCCGCCGTGCTTGCTCATGGACTGATTGAACACCTCGCGAGCCATCAGAAAACCGCCCACCAGGTTGGTGCGCAGGATGGTTTCGAAACCTTTCTGATTGATCGACGCCAGTGGCGACGGGTACTGCCCGCCAGCATTGTTGACCAATCCATGAATCGGCCCGTGTTCGCGGATCAGCTCGCTGACCAGCTGCGTGACAGCGTCTTCGTTGCGGATATCGCAGACCTGCCAACTGGCTTTTCCGCCGTCTTCGGTGATTTCGGCGCTGACCTTTTTCAATTTCTCGGCATTGCGCCCCACCAGCAGCACTTGCGCGCCGAGGGCCGCGAGCTCATGGGCGGTGCAACGACCGATGCCGCTGCCGCCACCGGTGACGATGATGGTTTGGCCGGCGAACAGGTCGGGTTTGAAAATCGAGTCGTAAGCCATGGCGACAGTCCTCTAGTTGAACTGATCGGCGATGCGCTGGGGCACCGGAATCTGGATTTCCAACAGTTGTTGGGCGAACGCCTTGCCTTGCGGATCGATCCGCAGGCTGGCCACGCCACCGCCGCCGAGTGCGTTTTCCAGAAGAAAATTAAAGCTCTGAGTGCCGGGTAAATACCAGCGTTCGACGCGTCCGTGGATCGGGTCGAGGACATGGCTCATCCAGTCGACCATCACCTCGGGTGTCAATGCTTCGGCGATCCACGGCAGGTAGTCGGGGTGGCGGGCCATGACGCCGATGTTGCTGTGGTTACCCTTGTCGCCGGAGCGCGCCACGGCAAGTTTGATCAAGGCCACGCTAGCGTCGGCACGCTCTGTGGTTTTGGGTGGGTCGAACGGCAGCGGCAAGTCAGCCGGATCGAGCGCATCGAGGGCGGGCAGGGCACACGGATGGCGCTCACCGGCAAGGTCGATTTCCAAGGCGCAGGCGGTTTTGTCGATCAGGAACGAAAACAGCCGGATCAACGGATACACCGTCGGCCGCCCGCCGACGATTCCCGTCAGCCCAGGCGCCATACCGGTGGCAGCCTGAGCTATTTCCCGGGAGAACAGAATCAAGGCCTGTTTGCTCGGATGGCGCACGGCGAGTTTGATCACCACTTCGCGGCTGTCCTGGCGCTGGCCGTGGGGGCCGTAAGTGGCCTCGCTGCCCAGCAGTTCGATGTTCACTTCGCTGTAGGGCGCCCAGCCGCGCTGGCTAAACATTTGCGAGGTCTTGTTGATGATCGCCTGGCTGACCCGTCGGGCCTTGGCCACGGCATCGATCCCGGCGATCAGGCAACTGGCGGTGCAGCGGAAACCGTCCGGGTACGTTGCGCTGACCTTGTACTGAGCGGTCGGCGGCAAGCCTTTTGCGCCATGCACCTGAACCGCGTTTTTGCCTTGTTGCACGAGTTTGACCTGGCTGAAATCGCACACTACATCGGGCAGCAAATAGGCCTGTGGGTCGCCGATCTCATAGAGCATCTGCTCGCCAACCGTCAGGGGTGTGACCAGGCCGCCGGAGCCGTCGGGTTTGCTGACGATGAACTGGCTGTCGGCACCGACTTCGACGATCGGAAAACCGATGTGTTCGTAATCGGGCACGTCATGCCAATCGGTGAAATTGCCACCGGTGCACTGGGCGCCGCATTCGATCAGATGCCCGGCCAATGCGGCTTGGGCGAGTTTGTCGTAGTCGTGCCACGACCAGCCGAACTCATGCACCAGCGCGGCGCTGACCACGGCGCTGTCGACCACGCGCCCGGTGATCACAATGTCGGCGCCCAGGCGCAGGGCTTCGACGATGCCCGGTGCGCCGAGGTAGGCGTTGGTCGATACGCACATCGGCGGCAGGGGCGCGCCACTGAACATCTCATGGATGCCCAGACTGCTCAGGCGTTTGAACTGCGGTTGCAGGTCGTCACCCGACAGCACGGCGATTTTCAGCGCCACCCCGGCCTTGTCGCAGGCCGCTTGCAGGGCAGCAGCGCAGGCCTGTGGATTAACCCCGCCGGCGTTGCTGATCACCCGGATCTGTTGTTTCGCGAGCTGCTCGAGGAGGGGGCTGAGGACTTCGATGAAGTCGCTGGCGTAGCCGGTGGCGGGATCTTTCATCCGCGCCCCGGCCATGATCGACATTGTTATTTCGGCCAGATAATCGAACACCAGATAGTCCAGTCGCCCGCCCTCCACCAACTGTGCGGCGGCGGTCGAGGTGTCGCCCCAGAATGCACTGGCACAACCGATGCGAATTGTTTTAGGCACAGTCAACTCCATAGCCATCTGCGACAGAAGCGCTTCGAGACTACCAAGCAAGCGCTTGGTTTGTAAGCGCCTTGATTATCTTCTTCCCGAGCGCTTGCTTGGTCGCCCCTGCCAGCTTAAATTGCCCGCGCAACCCTGCTGTTTTAATGGGCAGCGGCGCATTTGATTGATCGACTGTAGGAGAGAACGGGTGGACGAGCAAAAAGCCCTGAGGGTGATGCGCGAGTTGGTCGACAGCGGCCAATTGACCGACCCCGACAGCGCCCGCGGCAAACTGCTGCAAGTGGCCGCTCACCTGTTTCGCAACAAAGGTTATGAACGCACCACCGTGCGTGACCTGGCCAGTGCGGTGGGCATTCAGTCAGGCAGCATTTTTCATCACTTCAAAAGCAAGGACGAGATCCTGCGGGCAGTGATGGAGGAGACCATTCGCTACAACACCGCGTTGATGCGTGCAGCGCTGGCCGAGGCCGGCAATGTGCGCGAGCGGGTGCTGGCGCTGATTCGCTGTGAATTGCAGTCGATCATGGGCGGCAGTGGCGAGGCCATGGCGGTGCTGGTATATGAGTGGCGTTCGCTGTCTGAGGAAGGCCAGGCGCAGGTTCTGGCGCTGCGCGATATTTATGAAGCCATCTGGCTGCAGGTGCTGGGAGAAGCCAAGGACGCCGGTTTTATCCGTGGCGATGTGTTCATCACCCGCCGTTTCCTGACGGGCGCGCTATCCTGGACCACCACCTGGTTTCGCGCCGATGGCAGCATGAGCCTCGATCAATTGGCCGATGAAGCGCTGATTCTGGTGCTTGAAGAACGGTAAGAGCCGTCTATCTCGGCAAGAAACTGGCTAAGTTGACGAAACCGCCTAGTTTGTATGCATTGGTGAGTATTTTTTTGGGGAGTGTGCTGTTTTGATGTCTTCATCAATTCGAATGGCGTCGCGGCTTTTGCTGGCGGCGCTTGCGGTGTGCTGGGTGTTGCCATCTCAGGCCGCACAACAGGTGCGGGTCGGGGCCGCCCATTTTCCACCCTATACCGTGCGCCCGGAGTCCGGTGCCGACACCGGTCTGCTGCCGCAACTGGTGGAAGCGCTGAATCAGCTGCAAACCGATTATCAGTTTGTGCTGGTGCCCACCTCGATTCCCAGGCGTTTCAATGACTTCAAGGAAGGCCGGGTCGATATGGCCATTTTCGAGAACCCGGAGTGGGGCTGGAAGGACATTCCGCATACCGACGTCGACATGGGCCTGGAAGACGCAGAAATCTTTGTCGCGCAGAAGCAACCCGGTCGCGATGAGAACTACTTCAAGGATCTGGCGAGCAAGCGCCTGGCGCTGTACAGCGGCTATCACTACGAGTTTGCCAATTTCAACGCCGATCCCAAGTACCTGGCCGACACCTACAACGCCACGCTGACCTATTCCCACGACAGCAACCTGCTGATGGTGCTGCGCGGGCGAGCGGACATAGCCCTGGTGACACGCTCTTATCTGAGCGATTACCTGCTGCGCAACGAAAAAGTCGGTGAGCAGTTGCTGGTGTCGCAACGCATCGATCAGGTCTATCACCATTACGCGCTGATTCGTCCAGAGGCGCCGATTACGGGTGAAGCATTCGGCAAGTTGCTGCAAGGCCTGCGAAACAACGGCCAGATGCTGAAGATTTTCGATCCCTACAAAATTGCCCTGGTGCCGGTGGGCAAGCACTGACAGATAGAGTTTCCAGGGGCAGGGGGGGCGGACGACCATTCATCTGGTATTTATGTTCTGCTGTTCGAATGGTCGAATTGACAGTAGACGCTTCGCCTAACGTGGTCTTAGCTCCTTTCCTGTGTCCGACCCCATGGAGGGGTTGGCGCTCATTCAGAAAGGATTTCTGTCATGACAACCCCCTCGTTGGTTTCTCTCTCCTGTGTGCCCGCTCCTGTGGTGCCACAAGCCGTCAACGATGTACTCATTCTGAAAAAACCTGATGATTCGGCCGGTGTCACGGTCGAGGTGGCGCGTTGGCCATTCATGGTGGTTAATCAAAAGACAACGCTGCATGTCTGCGGTCAACAAGCCGACGGCTCGCCAGTGATGCTGCGAGTGGCGGACGCCGAGCCCGTTACGCAACAAGAGTTCCAGGAGGGCTGGCGTCGCAATATTGCCTGGGCGTCTTTACAGAATCTGAAAGACGGGAGCCATCTCGCGTTTGTTTTTCAGGCGGCGCTGGATGGAGGCAGTTGTGCTGGCCCGGTGCTGTTCCCGACATTGTGTCTTGAGGTTCAGGCGCCTTTTGACGATACAACGACCTTCTCGGCAACAGACGGTACCAATAACTGGAATGGTTGGATGAGGGGCGACGCTGCGACTGATCCACGGGATCTCACCATCACCAAAGATGGAGATATCTACGTATTATTCGACAACACCTACACCAACAACTCTGCCGGGACAGTGTTGAAAAAGACCTTTCAGGGGCTGGAGATGGGTCGATCCTATGAGTTCGGGCTGACCGTGCGCAGGTGGAACAACAGCTATTCGGTTCCGGTGCTGTCACTCAACAGCGGAGCGCAAGTCATTGCCCCCGCGACGGAAATTTCGTCAATGGCCTGGGCTCCGCTCAAAGGCACGTTTACCGCGAGTGCATCACAGATGGAGTTGCAGATCGTTAACCATGTCGCCACCGGAAACGGCAACGACTATGCCTTCCGCGAAATCTGGGTCAGGTCGATCTAGCACCTGCGTAACGTCAATGGCCTGGAACTGATCCGGGCTGTGCATGCCACCGCGAATGCTGATTAAGGTTCGCGGTGTTTTTCGTTAAATTTCCATGCCCGGCTCACGTCACCTCAGTTAACTGTCGACGATTACCGTGAGCCCGATCCATGTCCAATCTGAATGACCTGACCGCCCTGGCCTTGCCGTCAGGCAACCGTCTTGTAGCCGATGAAACCACAAGTCGCCTGAGCCTCAGCCTGGAAGGGCAACCGCTGATCGAACTGCGGCTGACCCGCGAGCCTGAGCTGAATCTGCGGCTGGAGGAGCGCTTTGGCCGTCCTGACGGTCAAGCATTCTGGGCGGCCTGTTATTGGCTGTTTGCCCGTGATGCGCAGTGTCAGCGTCTGATCTGGCACCTCGATCAAGTGCCCACCGAAGCCTTGCTCAGCGGATTGCTGATCGCCACCGACGTCAACGGTCAGTATCGCTGTGAACGCACGCTGTTCTGGCAATTGCCTCAGCCTTGGCTGGGTGAGTCGTTGACTGGCAGTTATCCACAGCAGATGGTCATCAGTGACGGCAAGCGCCATCCCCTGCGTGCGGTGAAACCCCGTGGTGAGGTCTATCGGCGCTTTGATGCGCGGCTCGGTGCATGGGTTTCCCTGCGTACACTAGAAATCGAGCAGGATCTGGCGCGTTTCAACCGCTGGCAGAACAGCCCGCGGGTCGCGAGTTTCTGGCAGGAGGAGGGCAGTCTCGAGCAGCATCGGGAATACCTGAGCAAGCTCGAAGCCGACCCGCACACCTTGACCCTGATCGGTTGCTTCGATGATCAGCCGTTTGCCTACTTTGAAGCCTACTGGGCCAAGGAAGATCGCATTGCGCCGTTCTATGATGTCGCCGATTACGACCGTGGCATTCACATGCTGGTGGGTGAGGAAAATCACCGTGGCCCGCACAAAGTGGCGAGTTGGTTATCGGCGCTGGTGCACTACCTGTTTCTCGATGATCCGCGCACTCAAAGGGTGGTCGCCGAACCTCGCGCCGACAACGCGAAGATGATCGGGCATCTGCATAATCAGTGTTTTCACTGCGAGAAAGAGTTCGACTTCCCGCACAAGCGCGCGGCGCTGATGATGCTGGGGCGTGAGCGGTTTTTTGATCGGTGTTCGTTGGCTTGAGTCAGTCTTCGCGGGCAAGTCGGATCGCCGCACCGCTCGCTCCTACAATGACAGGCAATATTCCCTGTGGAGCGAGGCTTGCCCGCGAAGCTTTTAGCGACGTGCGAAGGTATCGGCACGATTGCCCGACACTTTGCGGCAATGCACCAGCGCATCACGAATCATGAAGTTCACCAGGGTCGGCGAGACGCCCAGTTCCTTGGCGATGTCTTTTTGCGGCACGCCGTGCAGGCGGTACATCTCGAAGGCGTAACGGGTGCGGCTGGGCAGCTCCGTCAGTGCATCGGCAATGTTTTCCAGGGTCGAGAAATTCATATGCGAGGTTTCCGGCGAAGCGCCCTGGATCACCACGTTCAGACCTTCCTCTTCCGGGCCCGAATACTTCTGCTCCAGCGCCTGCTTGCGGTAGTGATCGATCGCCAGGTTGCGCACGATCTGGAACAGGTAACTGAGCTGTGCCTTGATGGACGAGGTGATCTGCGGTGCCGATTGCAACCGGAAGAACGCATCCTGCACCACGTCTTCGGCGCGGGATCGGCAGCCGGTAATACGGGCGGCAATCTTGACCAGAATCATTCGGTTGTCGACGAAGGCCTGAAGTAGCGGTGAATCGCACCTGCTTGTGGATACTTGTTCCGTCATTGGAAATCACCTTGCTGCAAATAGGGTTGTGGGACGACAAGGGGGTCGGAGCCGTCCTACATATCGAGCGACAAATTATGTTGAATGATAATGATTGTCAATTGAGAAATAGAATTAATGCTTCATGAAGGTGCGCAGTGAGAACGGCAACACGCTGACTCACCCACCGGCCACAAGCCTGCCGGCGCTCAAGCCCGGCGACTAATTATTCCAAGACCTCATCCGTTCTCATTGGTGAATGGCTGCGGGCGCAAACCCCGGCCAAAACAGCATTCCCAAGCCTTGCGCGGTCGGCGAAGACCGCGTCCTGCATGCCCGTGAACGGGCGTGAAATATGAAAACCGATTCCACTTGCAAGCCGAATTCAGGCAGGAAACCTCATGACCGACGCGTTCGAACTCCCCAGCACACTGGTCCAAGCCCTCCAGCGCCGCGCGGCCCTGACGCCGGACCGGGTGGCCTTGCGTTTTCTCGCCGAAACCCAGGATCAGGCTGTGGTGCTCAGTTATCGTGAGCTGGACCTGCGGGCGCGAACCATTGCCGGCGCGTTGCAGGCCCAGGCGTCGTTCGGTGATCGCGCGGTGCTGTTGTTTCCCAGCGGCCCGGATTACGTCGCGGCGTTCTTTGGTTGCCTGTACGCCGGGGTGATCGCGGTGCCGGCCTATCCGCCGGAATCGACCCGTCGTCATCATCAGGAACGCCTGCTGTCGATCATCAGCGATGCCGAGCCGCGCCTGCTGTTGACCAGCGCCGACCTGCGCGACGCCTTGCTGCAAATCAACGGGGCGCCGCCGCTGCTATGTGTCGACACCCTCGACAGCGCCCTGGCTGAACGCTGGGTTGCGCCGGACCTGCAAGGCGAGCACATCGCTTTCCTGCAATACACCTCTGGCTCCACCGCGTTGCCTAAAGGCGTGCAAGTCAGCCACGGCAACCTGGTGGCCAACGAACGATTGATTCGTCACGGCTTTGGCATCGACCTCAATCCTGATGACGTGATTGTCAGCTGGCTGCCGCTGTACCACGACATGGGCCTGATCGGTGGTCTGCTGCAGCCGATTTTCAGTGGTGTGCCGTGCGTGTTGATGTCGCCGGCGTACTTCCTCGGTCGCCCGTTGCGCTGGCTGGAAGCGATCAGCGAATACGGCGGCACCATCAGCGGCGGGCCGGACTTCGCCTATCGACTGTGCAGCGAGCGCGTCAGCGAATCGGCTCTGGAGCGCCTTGATTTGAGCGGCTGGCGCGTGGCGTATTCCGGTTCCGAACCGATTCGCCTCGACACCCTGGAACGCTTCGCCGAGAAGTTCGCGGCCTGTGGCTTTACGTCGGACAGTTTCATGGCCTCTTACGGTCTCGCGGAAGCGACACTGTTCGTTGCCGGCACTCCGCGCGGTCGGGGCATTCCGGCGTTGCGCGTGGACGATCAGGCGTTGGCGCAAAACCGCGCCGAACCGGGCGACGGCAGTCCGGTCATGAGTTGCGGCATCAGCCAGCCGGATCATGCGGTGCTGATTGTCGATTCGGTATCGCTCGAAGAACTCGCCGACAACACGGTCGGTGAAGTCTGGGCCGCCGGGCCGAGCATCGCCCATGGCTACTGGCGCAACCCTGAAGCCACGGCCAAGACCTTCGTCCAGCACGCAGGCCGCACCTGGCTGCGCACCGGCGACCTGGGCTTTTTACGTGGCGGTGAACTGTTCATCACCGGGCGCCTGAAAGACATGCTGATCGTTCGTGGCCATAACCTCTATCCGCAGGACATCGAGCAGACCGTCGAGCGTGAAGTGGAGATGGTGCGCAAAGGTCGCGTGGCTGCGTTCGCGGTCAACCTCGAGGGACAGGAAGGTATCGGCGTCGCCGCGGAAATCAGCCGCAGCGTGCAGAAAATCCTGCCGCCCGAGGCGCTGATCAAAGCCATCCGTCAAGCGGTGGCCGAGGCGTATCAGGAAGCGCCGAGCGTGGTGGTGCTGCTCAATCCGGGGGCGCTGCCCAAGACTTCCAGCGGCAAGTTGCAACGTTCGGCCTGCCGCAATCGCCTGGCCGATGGCAGCCTCGACAGCTATGCGGTTTTCCCGTCGGCAGCGAACGAAAGTGAAGGCAGCAGCGAGTCGGGTTCCGAACTGCAAACCCTGATCGGCCAGATCTGGTGCGAGCAATTGCAGGTCAAGCAAGTCAACGCCGACGATCACTTCTTCCTGCTCGGCGGTAACTCCATCGCCGCCACTCAAGTGGTTGCTCGCCTGCGTGAAACGTTGGGTCTGGAGCTGAATCTGCGTCTGTTATTCGAAGCGCCGACCCTCGGCGCGTTCGCCGCCGCCGTCGCCCGGCAACAACAGGATGGCGGCCTCGCCCAAGGCGCGATCACTCAGCTGTCGCGCAACGACGCCATGCCGCAATCCCTGGCGCAAAACCGTTTGTGGATCACCTGGCAACTCGACCCGCAGAGCAGCGCCTACAACATTCCCGGCGCCTTGCGCCTGCGCGGCGAACTGGACGAAGACGCCTTGCGCGCCAGTTTCCAGCAACTGATCGAGCGTCACGAATCCCTGCGCACGCGGTTTTTCGAGCGCGACGGTGTGGCCCTGCAACAGGTCGATACTGGCGCTGCATTCAATCTTCAAGTGATCGACATCAGCGACGTGCCTGCCGCCGGGCGTGAAGCCCGCGCGCAACAAATCCGCGAGGACGAAGCCCGCACCCGGTTCGACCTGGAGAACGGCCCGCTGCTGTGGGTGACCCTGGTGCGCCTCGACGATGAGGATCATCAACTGCTGGTGACGATGCATCACATCATCGCGGATGGCTGGTCGCTGAACATTCTGATCGATGAATTCTCGCGCCTGTATGCGGCGGCCTCTCAAGGCCAGACCACCAGCCTCCCGGCCTTGTCGACCCAATACGCTGACTATGGCAGTTGGCAGCGCCAGTGGCTGGCGCAAGGGGAGGGCGAACGGCAACTCGCTTACTGGAAAGAGCAGTTGGGTGATGAGCATCCGACCCTGAGCCTGGCCACCGACCACCCACGTTCGGCACAACACACCCATAGCGCCGCCCGCCACACCCTGCGGTTGGACGCGAGCCTGAGCAACGCGATTCGCCAGACCGCCCAGGCCCATGAATCGACACCGTTCATGCTGTTGCTCGCAGCGTTCCAGAGCCAGCTGCATCGCTACAGCGGCCAGCGCGACATCCGCATCGGCGTGCCGAATGCCAACCGTCCACGCTTGGAAACCCAGGGGTTGATCGGCTTCTTTATCAACACTCAGGTGCTGCGCGCCGAGGTGGATTCGCGTCTGCCGTTCATTGAGTTGCTGGCGCAAACCCGGCAAGCCGCATTGGGCGCGCAAGCGCATCAGGACCTGCCGTTCGAACAGCTGCTCGAAGCCTTCCCCCAGGCTCGCGAACAAGGTTTGTTCCAGGTCATGTTCAACCACCAGCAACGGGATCTCAGTGCACTGCGCCGCTTGCCGGGGCTACTCGCCGAAGAGCTGCCGTGGCACAGCCGCGAAGCCAAATTCGACCTGCAACTGCACAGCGAAGAAGACCGCAACGGGCGCTTGAGTCTGTCGTTCGACTACGCCACTGAACTGTTCGACGCGGCGACCATCGAGCGTCTGGCCGAGCATTTCAGCAACCTGCTGCGAGCCGTCTGTGAGCGTCCGCAACAAGCGATCGGCGATCTGCAACTGCTGACCGCCGCCGAACAGGCTCAGCAAAATGACTGGAGCGTTGCTCCGTGCAAACCGGCGCAGCAGTGGTTGCCGGAACTGCTCAGCGAACAAGCACGCCAGATCCCGGAGCGCACCGCGTTGCTGTGGGACGGCGGCAGCCTGGACTTCGCTGAACTGCATACTCAGGCCAACCGCTTGGCGCATTACCTGCGCGACAAAGGCGTCGGCCCGGACGTGTGCGTGGCCATCGCCGCCGAGCGTTCGCCGCAACTGTTGATCGGCTTGCTGGCGATCATCAAGGCCGGCGGCGCTTATGTGCCGCTGGACCCGGATTACCCGGCTGAGCGCCTGGCCTACATGCTCAGCGACAGTGGCGTCGAGTTGTTGCTGACCCAAGCCGAATTGCTCGGCCGCTTGCCGGCCACTGATGGCGTCTGCGTGATTGCCATGGACGCCCTGCACCTGGAGAGCTGGCCAAGCCATGCGCCGGGTCTGCACCTGCACGGCGACAACCTGGCCTACGTGATTTATACCTCCGGTTCCACCGGCCAGCCCAAGGGCGTTGGCAACACTCACGCAGCGCTCGCTGAACGTCTGCAATGGATGCAGAACACTTATCACCTGAACGATACCGACGTGCTGATGCAAAAAGCCCCGATCAGTTTTGACGTGTCGGTGTGGGAGTGTTTCTGGCCGTTGATCACCGGGTGCCGCTTGCTGATCGCCGGTCCCGGCGAACATCGCGATACACACCGCATCGCGCAACTGGTCAAGCAGTACGGTGTGACCACGCTGCACTTTGTGCCGCCGCTGCTTTCGCTGTTCATCGACGAACCGCTGACCGCCGAATGCACCAGCCTGCGCCGGGTGTTTTCCGGCGGCGAAGCCTTGCCCACCGAACTGCGCAACCGCGTGCTGACGCAACTGCCGGCGGTGCAACTGCACAACCGCTACGGCCCGACCGAAACCGCGATCAACGTCACCCACTGGCACTGCACAACCGCCGATGGCGAGCGCTCGCCGATTGGCCGGCCATTGGGCAACGTGCTGTGCCGGGTGCTCGACAGTGACCTCAACCCGGTGCCGGCCGGCGTGCCGGGTGAACTGTGCATCAGCGGTATCGGTTTGGCCCGGGGCTATCTGGGCCGTGCGGGGCTGACGGCTGAGCGTTTCGTGGTCGATCCACTGGGCGAGCAGGGCGCGCGTCTGTACCGCACCGGCGACCGTGCGCGCTGGACCGCCGATGGCGTAATCGAATACCTCGGTCGTCTCGATCAGCAGGTCAAACTGCGTGGCTTTCGTGTCGAGCCGCAAGAGATCGAAGCGCGGCTGTTGGCACAATCCGGCGTCGCCCAAGCGGTGGTGCTGGTGCGCGAAACGGCGGTCGGCGGGCAGTTGATCGGTTACTACACCGCCACTGATTCCACTGAAGACCTCGACACTCAAGCCGCACGCCTGAAAGCCGTGCTGGCCGCTGAGTTGCCGGAATACATGGTGCCGGCGCAACTGATGCGTCTGGACCAAATGCCCTTGAGCCCGAGCGGCAAACTCGATCGCCGCGCCTTGCCGGAACCTCAGTGGCACGTCCGCGAGCACGTCGAACCGGTCACGGCGCTTGAGCAACAAATCGCCGGCATCTGGCGTGAAGTGCTGGGCCAGACGCAGATCGGTCTGCGCGACGACTTCTTCGCCCTTGGCGGCCACTCGCTGCTGGCCACGCAAATCATCTCCCGTACCCGTCAGGCCTGCGACGTCGAGTTGCCGTTGCGAGCGCTGTTCGAGGCCAGTGAGCTGGGCGCGTTTGCCGAACAGGTTCGCTTGATCCAGGCCAGCGGCAAAACCAACCGGCAGCCACTGATCGAGAAGGTCGACCGCCGCCAACCGGTGCCGTTGTCCTATTCCCAGCAACGCATGTGGTTCTTGTGGCAGATGGAACCGGACAGCCCGGCCTACAACGTCGGCGGCATGGCGCGGTTGCGCGGCGTGCTGGATGTCGGGCGTTTCGAGGCGGCGTTGCAAGCGCTGATCATGCGTCACGAAACCCTGCGCACGACATTCCCGAGCGTCGACGGCGTGGCCCGGCAACAGGTGCATCCGGACACCGGTATGCGCATGGACTGGAAGGATTTCTCCGCGCTGGCGGCTGATACTCGTGAGCAGCGTGTCCAGCAACTGGCCGACAGCGAGGCGCACACGCCTTTCGATCTGGAAACCGGACCGTTGCTGCGCGCCTGCCTGGTCAAGACCGCCGAGCAGGAACATTACCTGGTGCTGACCCTGCACCACATTGTCACCGAAGGCTGGGCGATGGACATCTTCGCCCGGGAACTCAGCGCGCTCTACGAAGCGTTCGTCGATGACCGCGAATCACCACTGCAACCCTTGCCGGTGCAGTACCTGGATTACAGCGTGTGGCAGCGTCAGTGGCTGGAATCCGGCGAACGTCAGCGCCAGCTCGATTACTGGACCGCGCAACTGGGCCGCGAACATCCACTGGTGGAGTTGCCGGCTGATCGTCCGCGTCCGCCGGTGCAAAGTCATCAGGGCGAACTGTTCCGCTTCGACCTCAGTGATGACCTCGCGGCGCGGGTTCGTGCCTTCAACGCAGACAACGGTCTGACCCTGTTCATGACCATGACCGCCGCCCTGGCCGTGCTGCTTTACCGCTACAGCGGCCAGACCGACCTGCGCATCGGTGCGCCGGTGGCCAACCGCATTCGCCCGGAAAGCGAAGGGTTGATCGGCGCATTCCTCAACACCCAAGTGCTGCGTTGCCAGCTCGATGGGCAGATGTCCGTCGGCGAGTTGTTCGAGCAGGTTCGCCACACGGTGATCGAAGGCCAGTCCCATCAGGACCTGCCGTTCGATCATTTGGTCGAAGCCCTGCAACCACCGCGCAGCGCCGCTTACAACCCGCTGTTCCAGGTGATGTGCAACGTGCAGCGCTGGGAATTCCAGCAGCGCCGCACCCTGGCCGGGATGACCGTCGAGTACCTGGCCAACGATGCGCGCGCGACCAAGTTCGACCTCAACCTGGAAGTCACCGACCTCGACCATCGCCTCGGTTGCTGCCTGACTTACAGCACCGATCTGTTCGATGAGCCGCGCATTGCGCGCATGGCCGGGCACTGGCGCAATCTGCTGGAAGCGTTGCTGGCCGATCCGCAACAGCGCTTGAGTGAACTGCCGTTGCTCGACGCCACTGAACAGCAAAACCTGCTCGACAACCTCGGCATCGAGCCGGGTGAGCATCGCCTCGATCAATGCATTCATCAGCTGTTCGCTGAGCAGGCGCTGGTGCGCATGGGCGCGCCGGCGCTGACGTTCGCCGGGCAAACCTTGAGCTACGCCGAGCTCGACAGCCGCGCCAATCGTCTGGCCTGGATGCTCCGTGAGCGCGGTGTCGGGCCGCAAGTGCGGGTCGGCTTGGCGTTGGAACGTTCGCTGGAGATGGTCATCGGCTTGCTGGCAATCCTCAAGGCGGGCGGCGCCTATGTGCCGCTGGACCCGGAATACCCGCTGGATCGCCTGCGCTACATGATCGAAGACAGCGGCATCGGTTTGTTGCTCAGCGATGCGGCGATGTTCGCAGCACTCGGTGAATTGCCGGCCAGCGTCGGTCGTTGGTGCCTGGAAGACGATGCCGCGGACCTGGCCAATTACCCGGCCAGCGAGCTGCCGTTTATCAGTATGCCGCAGCATCAGGCGTACCTGATTTACACCTCGGGCTCGACCGGAAAACCGAAAGGCGTGGTGGTGTCCCACGGTGAAATCGCCATGCATTGCCGCGCGGTGATCGAGCGTTTCGGCATGCGCCCGGATGATTGCGAGCTGCATTTTTATTCAATCAACTTCGATGCTGCGACCGAGCGTCTGCTGGTGCCGCTATTGAGCGGTGCGCAGGTGGTCCTTCGCGCTCAAGGCCAGTGGGACGCGCAGGAAATCTGCGGGCTGATTCGTCGCCACCACATCAACATCCTCGGCTTCACCCCAAGCTACGGCAGCCAGTTGGCGCAATGGCTGGCGACCCAGGGCGAAACCCTGCCGGTGCGCATGTGCATCACCGGTGGCGAAGCCCTGACTGGCGAACACTTGCAGCGGATTCGCGCGGCGTTCAAACCGAGCCTGTTTTTCAACGCTTACGGCCCGACCGAAACTGTGGTCATGCCGCTCGCCAGCCTGGCCCCCGAGCAATTGGAAGAAGGGCTGGGCAGTGTGCCGATTGGCAGCGTGATCGGCGCTCGGGTGGCGTACATTCTCGACGCCGATCTGGCGTTGCTGCCGCAAGGCGCGACCGGCGAGTTGTATGTCGGCGGCGCCGGTCTGGCGCAGGGTTATCACCAACGTCCGGGGATGACCGCCGAACGCTTTGTCGCTGATCCTTTTGCCGCGAACGGCGGACGCTTGTACCGCACCGGCGACCTTGTCCGTCAGCGCGCCGATGGCCTGGTCGAGTACCTCGGCCGTATCGACCATCAAGTGAAGATCCGTGGTTTTCGCATCGAACTGGGCGAGATCGAAACCCGTCTGCTGGAACATGAGTCGATCCGTGAAGCGGTCGTGCTGGCGCTCGATGCGCCGAGCGGCAAGCAACTGGTGGGCTATCTGGTTACAAACGTGGCCGAGCAGGATGAAGCGCAACAAACTGCACTGCGCGAAGCGTTGAAGGCGCACCTCAAATCTCAGTTGCCGGATTACATGGTGCCGACGCACTTGATCCTGCTGGCCAGGATGCCGCTGACCGCCAACGGCAAACTCGACCGCCGCGCACTGCCGGCACCGGACCCGGAGTTGAATCGTCAGCAATACGTGGCGCCGAGCAACGAACTTGAGCTGACCCTGGCCGGCATCTGGTGCGAAGTGTTGAACGTGCGGCAGGTCGGCCTTAACGACAACTTCTTCGAACTGGGCGGCGATTCGATCCTGTCGATCCAGGTGGTCAGCCGGGCGCGGCAGCAGGGTATTCACTTCAGCCCGCGCGACCTGTTCCAGCACCAGACCGTACAGACGTTGGCTGCGGTGGCGACCCGCACCGAGCAGTTCACCGCCGAGCAAGGTTTGCTCATGGGTGAATCGCGTATGACGCCCATTCAGCATTGGTTCTTCGACACCGAAATCCCGCAGCGTCAACACTGGAACCAGGCGTTGCTGCTGGCGCCGACCGTGGCGCTGGAGCCGCATCGCCTGGAGCAAGCGCTGCTGGCAGTGATCGAACAGCACGATGCCTTGCGCCTGCGCTTCACCGAAGTCGCCGGTCATTGGCAGGCCGAGCATCAGGCAGTTTCCGACGCTGCCGTGCTGTGGCAAGTGCAGGTGCCGACGATGGACACATGCGCGGCACTGTTCGCCGAAGCCCAGCGCAGCCTCGACCTTGAGCAGGGGCCACTGATGCGGGCGCTGTTGGTCGACGATCCCGAGGGGCAACAACGGTTGTTCATTGCCATTCACCACTTGGTGGTGGACGGGGTGTCGTGGCGGGTGCTGCTGGACGATCTGCAAACGGTTTATCGCCAACTGGACGCAGAGCAGTCAGTAAAACTGCCAGCGAAAACCAGTGCCTTCAGGGACTGGGCCGCACGGTTGCAGGCTTATGCCGGCAGCGAATCCTTGCGGGAAGAATTGAGCTGGTGGCAGGCGCAACTGGCCGGCCCAAGCGCTGAATTGCCGTGTGATCGGCCTCGGGGCGGGCAGCAGAATCGTCACGCACAAACCGTCAGCGTGCGCCTCGACAGCGAGCACACCCGCCAACTGTTGCAACAGGCGCCGGCGGCTTATCGCACCCAAGTCAACGATTTACTGCTGACTGCGTTGGCCCGTGTGCTGTGCCGCTGGAGCGGTCATGCGTCGGCGTTGATTCAACTCGAAGGCCACGGTCGCGAAACCCTATTCGACGAAATCGACCTGACCCGCACTGTCGGCTGGTTCACCAGCGCGTATCCGCTGCGCCTCACACCTGCGAACGGGCAGGGTGCATCGATCAAGGCGATCAAGGAGCAACTGCGCGCGGTGCCGCATAAAGGCCTGGGGTATGGCGTGCTGCGCTACCTGGCCGATGGCCTGTGCCGACAGACCATGGCCGCGCTGCCGGTGGCGCCGATCACCTTCAACTACCTTGGCCAGTTCGACCAGAGCTTCGGCAGCAATGCGCTGTTCCGTCCGCTCGATGAGCCGGTGGATGCGGCCCATGATCCGCATGCGCCGTTGCCCAACGAACTGAGCATCGACAGTCAGGTGTACGGTGGTGAACTGGTGCTGCGCTGGACCTTCAGCGCCGAACGCCACGACCGGCAAACCATCACCGACCTGGCGCAGGCGTATCTGGATGAATTGCACAGCCTGATCCAGCACTGCCTGAGCGACCACGCGGGCGGCCTGACGCCGTCGGACTTCCCGCTGGCCAGATTGACTCAGCCGCAACTCGACGCACTGCCAGTCCCGGCGGCGATGATCGAAGACGTCTACCCGCTGACCCCGATGCAGGAAGGCATGTTGCTGCACACCTTGCTCGAACCGGGCACCGGCCTCTACTACATGCAGGACCGCTACCGCATCAACAGCGAGCTCGACCCCGAGCGCTTCGCCCAAGCCTGGCAAGCGGTGATCGCCCGTCACGAAGCCCTGCGCGCGTCGTTCTGCTGGAACGTCGGCGAAGACATGCTGCAAGTGATCCATAAACCCGGCAGCACGCCGATCGAGTATCTGGACTGGAGCGCGGTTGCCGAAACCGAGCAAGAACCAAAGCTGCAGGCGCTGCTGAAAAGCGAGCGCGAGGCCGGGTTCGATCTGCTCAACCAGGCACCGTTCCATCTGCGTTTGATCCGCGTCGGCGCGGCGCGCTACTGGTTCATGATGAGCAACCACCACATCCTCATCGATGCCTGGTGCCGTTCGCTGCTCATGAACGATTTCTTCGAGATCTACACCGCCCTCGGCGAAGGCCGGCAAGCGCAACTGGCCGTGCCGCCGCGTTATCGCGATTACATCGGCTGGCTGCAACGCCAGAGCCTGGCCGAGGCGCGGCAGTGGTGGCGGCAGAACCTGCAAGGTTTCGAGCGCACCACGCCGATTCCGAGCGACCGGCCGTTCCTGCGTGAACATGCCGGCGACAGCGGCGGCATGATCGTCGGCGACCGTCACACAAGGCTTGATCCCCGGGACGGCGCGCAATTGCGCGAACTGGCCCAGGCCCATCAGTTGACCGTCAACACCTTCGCCCAGGCGGCGTGGGCGCTGGTGCTGCGTCGCTTGAGCGGCGATCGCGACGTGTTGTTCGGCGTCACGGTGGCCGGGCGTCCGGTGGAGATGCCAGAGATGCAGCGCACCGTTGGGCTGTTCATCAACAGCATCGCCCTGCGGGTGAAAATGCCCGAGGACGATCAGCGCTGCAGCGTTCGTCAGTGGCTCAGCGGTTTGCTCGACAGCAACATGCAACTGCGCGAATACGAGTACCTGCCGCTGGTGAGCATTCAGGAAAACAGCGAGTTGCCTAAAGGCCAGCCACTGTTCGACAGCCTGTTCGTGTTCGAAAACGCCCCGGTGGAAGTCTCGGTGCTGGACCGTGCGCAAAGCCTCAATGCCACTTCGGATTCGGGCCGCACCCACACCAACTTCCCGTTGACGGCGGTCTGCTATCCGGGGGATGACCTGGGCTTGCACTTGTCCTACGACCAGCGTTACTTCGACGAATCCACCGTCGAGCGCATGCTCGGTGAGTTCAAGCGCCTGTTGCTGGCGCTGGTCGAGGGCTTCCACGGTGACATGGCCGATTTGCCGCTGTTGGGCGCCGAGGAACAGGACTTCCTGATCCATGGCTGCAACCAGAGCCAACACGACTATCCGCTGGAGCAGAGCTATGTCTCACTGTTCGAAGCGCAGGTTGCCCGGCATCCGCAGCGAATTGCCGCCAGTTGTCTCGATCAGCAACACAGCTATGTTGAGCTGAACCAGCGCAGCAACCGTCTCGGCCATGCCTTGATCGCTGCAGGCGTCGGCCTCGATCAACCGGTGGCGCTGCTCGCCGAGCGTAACCTCGATCTGCTGGGCATGATCATCGGCAGCTTCAAGGCCGGTGCCGGTTACTTGCCGCTGGACCCGGGCCTGCCGAGTCAGCGCCTGAGCCGGATCATTGACCTGAGCCGCACGCCGTTACTGGTCTGTACTCAGGCGTGCCGTGAACAAGCCGTCGCGCTGCTGGAGGAATTCGGTTGTGCCAACCGGCCTCGATTGCTGGTTTGGGAAGACGTGCAGGCGAGCGACGTTTCGGTGGCCAATCCAGGTATTTACAGTGGCCCGGACAACCTCGCCTACGTGATCTACACCTCGGGCTCCACCGGCCTGCCGAAAGGCGTGATGGTCGAGCAGCGCGGCATGCTCAATAACCAGTTGAGCAAGGTGCCGTACTTGAAACTGAGTGACGCCGATGTGATCGCCCAGACTGCCTCGCAAAGCTTCGATATTTCGGTCTGGCAATTCCTCGCGGCGCCGTTGTTCGGTGCTCGGGTGGACATCGTGCCGAACAGCATCGCCCACGATCCGCAAGGCTTGCTGGCTCACGTCCAGAGCCAGGGCATTAGCGTGCTGGAAAGCGTGCCGTCGCTGATTCAGGGCATGCTCGCCCAGGACTGCATGAGCCTCGATGGCCTGCGCTGGATGTTGCCGACCGGTGAAGCGATGCCGCCGGAACTGGCGCATCAATGGTTGCTGCGTTACCCGCAGATGGGACTGGTGAACGCTTATGGCCCGGCGGAGTGCTCGGACGATGTGGCGTTCTTCCGGGTCGACCTGGCCTCGACGCGTGGCAGCTATTTGCCGATCGGTACGCCGACCGACAACAACCGTTTGTACCTGCTCGATGGCGCGCTGGAGCTGGTGCCGTTGGGGGCGGTGGGTGAGTTGTGCGTGGCCGGCACCGGGGTGGGGCGCGGTTATGTGAGCGATCCGTTGCGCACGGCGCAGGTGTTTGTGCCGAACCCGTTCGGTGCGCCAGGGGATCGTCTGTATCGCACCGGTGACCTGGCCCGTCGGCGCAGTGATGGCGTGCTGGAATACGTCGGACGTATCGACCATCAGGTGAAGATTCGCGGTTACCGCATAGAACTGGGTGAAATCGAAGCGCGTCTGCATGAACAGCCGGAAGTCCGCGATGCGGCGGTCGGGGTGCAGGAGGGCGTCAACGGCAAGCATCTGGTCGGCTATCTGGTGGCAGCGGATTCGGCGCTCAATCCGAACGAACGACTGGAGCGGATCAAGCAGCGCTTGCGTGCCGAACTGCCGGAATACATGGTGCCGCTGCACTGGTTGTGGCTCGACAAGCTGCCGCTCAACGCCAACGGCAAACTCGATCGCAAGGCCTTGCCGGCACTGGAGATCGGCCAGTTGCAGAGCCAGGACTATCAGGCGCCGGGAAATGAGCTGGAGCAGACCTTGGCGGATATCTGGGCCGAAGTGTTGAAGGTCGAGAAGGTTGGCGTGCGTGACAACTTCTTCGAGCTGGGTGGGCATTCGCTGCTGGCCACGCAGATTGCCTCGCGGGTGCAGAAAGCCCTGCAACGCAACGTACCGCTGCGGGCGATGTTCGAGTGCAGCACGGTGGCGGAGTTGGCCGAGTACATCGACGGGTTGGCGGTGAGCGACATCACCGAGGAGAAGGTGGATCGGTTGAATGACCTGATGGCGGAGCTGGAGGGGCTTTAACCCGGGTTGACTGCCGAGCCCACGCGGCTCAGGCTTCCCGTGGTTTTTTAATGGATCCTCTTTCACCAGGGAGACAGTCGATGCCCTTCGTAACGGTTGATGGACAAGCGCTTCACTACATAGATCAAGGCACAGGTCCGGCGGTATTGCTGGCCGGGAGCTACCTGTGGGACCAGGCCATGTGGGCGCCGCAGATTGCGGTGCTGTCGCAGCACTATCGGGTCATTGCCCTGGACCTCTGGGGCCATGGCGAGTCCGGGCGGATGCCCGAGGGCATGACGTCGCTGGATGACGTGGCGCGTCAGGCACTGGCATTGCTCGATCATCTGGACATCGATCGCGTCACGCTGGTCGGTCTTTCGGTCGGTGGCATGTGGGGCGTTCGCCTGGCACTGTCGGCGCCGCAGCGGCTCAACGGGCTGGTGCTGATGGATACTTACGTTGGTGTCGAACCGGAACCGACTCGTCAGTATTACTTCTCGCTGTTCAAACAGATCGAAGACAGCGGTGAGATCTCGTCGCAACTGCTCGACATTATTGTGCCGATCTTCTTCCGTCCGGGCATCGATCCGCAGTCGGCTTTGTATCAGGATTTCCGCGCCAGGCTGGCTGCATTGCCAGTCAACCGGCTGCGTGAAAGCATCGTGCCGATGGGGCGGATCACGTTTAGTCGTGATGATTTGTTGCCGCGCCTGGCTCAGCTGAACCCTGAAACCACGCTGTTGATGTGTGGCGACCAGGACAAACCTCGGCCGCCATCGGAAACCCAAGAGATGGCCGAGTTGATCGGTTGCCCGTATGTGCTGGTGCCGGAGGCGGGGCATATTTCCAGTCTGGAGAATCCGCAGTTTGTTACAGATGCGCTGCTGAAATTTCTGGCCGACAGAAATCCGTGTAGCGCTTGATTAAAAAGATCGTCCGAACGCGGCCCGAGCCTTCGGACGATCTTTTGATCTTTATTTGGGCCCGAGAATCTTCAGCAACTTGTCCGGCGACGGCGCGCCTTGCTGTTGTTGCAACTGGCCCTTTTCATCCATGTAGAAAATCGCCGGAGTGGCGGCCAGTTCCAGGTCTTCCATCAACTTCATGTTCGCCGCCAGTTTCGCCTGAACCGCCGGTGGTACGTCCTTCAAGGCCTTGAGCGAGCTGCCCTTGCCGGATTTCTCGTGTTCTTCCAGGGCTTTCTGCGGGTCCTTGGCGGCCAGCAGCGCGGCGGATTTTCCCGGGCTGTCTTCGCGAATGATGCCGACCATGATGTGTCGCAACTGCACCTTGCCGGCCTGGACCCACGGCCGTGCCTGTTCCCAGAACATGTTGCAGTACGGGCAGTTCGGGTCGCTGAACAGGTAGACGACCCTTGGTGCGTCCTTATTGCCGTCACCGATCCAACTGCTTGCTTCCATCTTGCCCCAGACTTCCTTGGCCATCGGCGCGTAGACCAGTTTCTGCAACGGTGCGCTGCTCAGGTCATTGCCGTCGGCGTCGTACAGATTGCCGAGCAGCACATGTTTGCCGTCCGGGGTCAGGTACAGCGTCATGCCGCGGTTCTGGTACTGCGCCGCGTAACCGCGCAGGCCGTCGGGCGCGTCGAAGGTACCGACGATTTTGGCGCCCTTGGCTTCGATCTTCTTGATTGCTTCAGGCAGTTCTTCGGCCTGTACCGACGGCAGGTGCAGCAGGGCAGCACCCAGGGTCAGTGTCAGCAGGTGGCGGAGGCGGAGCATGGCAATTTCCTTGAAGGCGTGGCCGAGGTGGCCGGGTTCGGGGTGTCGAAGTGTTCCAGGGCGCGGGCCAGGCTGGCTTCCGACAACTCACCCAGGTGACTGCCCAACAGATACCCGTTGGGGCTATAGAACAGCGTAGTCGGCAATGCCATGGAACCCACGGCCTGGCTCAATCGACCGCTGCCATCGAACAGCACGTTGGTCAGGCTCAGGCCCTGGGTTTCGAGGAAAGTGGCGACGCTCTGCATGCTTTCGCTCTGGTTGACGAACAGGAAGGTCAGGTCCGGGCGCTGTTGCTGGGCGTTCTCCAGCACCGGCATTTCCCGGCGGCACGGCGGGCACCAGGTGGCCCAGAGGTTGATGACCAATGGGCCGCCCTGGTAGTCGCTGAGTTGTAGGGTCTGGCCAGCGGCATTGCGCAAGGTGATCTGCGGCAGGCGCGTGCCTTGTTCGTAAATACTCAGGGAGAAACTCGCCAGCAGCCAGAACACCAGACCGCTGGCCACGCCAAAGCCCAACGGCCGACGCAGGCCCGGTTGACGCCAGCCTCGGTACAACGTCGCCAGCAGGAGCACGACCACCCCTGGCCAGGCAAGAAAACCACCGTCGCGCAGGTCGATGATCTGCCACGGGTCGTTGCGATAATGTGCCCAGTAGGCAATCACGAAGCCGACCCGGGCCGCCAACATGCCCAACAGGAACAGGCTGAACAGTACCGATTCCGGGTTCTCGCCGCCACGCTTGGCCACCCGCCAGCCGACAAACGTCGCCAGCGCCAGGGCACTGATCAGCAGCAAATGGTTAAGCGCGATGGCAAAGGTGCCGAGGGTAAAGGTCAGCATTAACGAGCGTCTCGGGTGGTGGTCCAGCGTTGCAGGAAAGTGCCAGCATCGACCTCGCCGGTGATGCGCTGGCTGCGACGCTCTTCGCCGTCGGTGCCGATCCACAACAGGCTCGGCGGCCCCGGCACTTTATAACGGCCGAGCAGTTCGCGGCTGGCGGCATTGTCGGCGGTGACGTCCAGCCGTAGCAAGCGCACATCGCTCAGCGCATCCAGCACCTGGGGTTTGCCGAAGACCTGTTTTTCCATGACTTTGCACGACACACACCAGTCGGCGTAGTAGTCCAGCAGCACCCATTGGCCCTGGGCCTTGGCGGCGTCGAGCTCACGTTGCAGGGACGCGGGCTCCTTGATCGTAGTGAATGCATCGTGAGCGCTCGGCGAGACAGCGCCGGTACGACCGGCGCTGTACACCTGCAACGGCTGATACGGATCGTCACTGCCGCCCGCCGCACCGACCACCAGCAGGCTGCCCCATAACCCCAACAGCAGCGAACTGGCGCCGAACAGGTGGGCCACGCGGCCAAATCCCTGGGACTGCTTCCAGGCGCTGTAGGCGGTGATCAGCAGCAAACCGCCACACAAACCGAGCCACAGCGATTCATCCAGCACCGGACGCAGCATCAGCAAAGCCGTGGCGAGAAACAGGAAACCGAACACACCCTTGAGCAGGTTCATCCATGCGCCAGGTTTAGGCAGGAAGCGATTGCCGACGGTGACCAGCAGTAACAGCGGCACACCGATGCCGATGCCCAGGGCGAACAGAATCAACCCGCCGTGCAGCGCATTGCCGCTCTGGGCGATATAGAGCAGGGCGCCGGCCAATGGGGCAGTCATGCACGGTCCCACCAACAGACCGGACAAGGCCCCCAGCACACCGGCGCCCATCAGGTTGCCACCGCGCTGGCTGCGTGAAACATGTTCCAGCCGATCCCGCACGGCCACCGGCAATTGCAGTTCAAAAAAACCGAACATCGGCAAGGCCAGCAGTACGAACACCGCCGCAAAGCTGCCCAACAGCCATGGATTCTGCAGCAGCGCTTGAAGGTTCGCGCCGAGCGATGCCGCCAGAACACCCATCGCCGCATACACCAGCGCCATGCTGATCACATAACTGCCGGCGAGGGCAAAACCGCGTTTGGGCGTGGCACCACTGCCAACGATCAACCCCGCCAGAATCGGCAGCATCGGCAACGAGCAAGGGGTGAAGGCCAGCAACAGGCCCAGACCAAAGAACACCAACAAGCTCCAGCCCAGCGCACGTTGTTGCAGGTCACTGGCCAGGGCTTGATCCGGTGCTTCGTTGACCACTGCAGTGGCAACATTGCCGCCCAGGTCCACGACCTGAGTCTGCGGTGGATAACACAAGCCGGCATCGGCACAACCCTGGAAACCTACCTTGATCTGACCGGTGGCACCGGCCGGAATCTTCAGTTCCAGACCCTGACGATATACCGGCTGCTCTCCGAAGAACTCGTCACTGTGCGTTTCACCTTCGGGTAACACAGGACGCTGCTCCCCAAGCAAGCCATCGAATTTCAGACGCTTCTGATAGAGGTAATAACCGTCGGTAATCTGCCAATAGAGCTGTGTTTCACCTGAATCAAGGCGTTCGGAGGTGAAGACGAATGCCTTTTCCACCGGCAGAAATTCGGGTTTGGCTTCGAACGGATTGGTCCCTGCCTGGGCTACACCCGAGATCAAGAGAACGAAAAATAGAAACAGTCGACGCATGGGTAAGCCTTATCCCTGTGCAAGTGAGGTGCACAATGGGTGGCGGCGATTAACCGATGATTAACCGCCGCCTGGCCTTGAACCTCAGCCCCGCAAGAGTCCGGGCCAATTGCCGTCATTGATTTTCACAGGGCCGGTCTCTGCCTTGTTGTTCTTGAGGTTGTACCTGATGTATTCGTTGTTCGTGAGGAAAATATAGTAGTAGGTGTCGATAAGGGGCGCGTCGTTTTGCACCGCCGTTATAATTCGATCTTTATAGTGTGACAGTCCTGGCCAGGAGTCGGGCGTTATCGGCAGTCGTGTGGTTGTTTTTGTGATGTAGTTAAAGGTGATGTAGTGCCCATCATTCATCAGGAATCGAAATACATTTTTTGGCGCAAAGGTATCCCACCACGTGCCGGCAACTATGTTGTCAAAGTAAGGAAGTAAGGAGTGCCATGGGGAGTTTTCAAGGCGATAGTTTGCGACTGGCTTGTCAAGGTCCTGATCGTACTTGCAGACCATCGGCGTATCGCCGCCGTAATAAAATAGCCACAGAATATCATCGCCTCCGCCCCAGGAACCGCCCAGTGCAGGAGCTGTGAATCCGAAACGCAGGTTTTTGAGTTGAGCATGAACGGCCCCCCAATTACCGGATGTAATATTGGCAGGAAAACCCGCTTCTACCGTGTTCGAGGCAATATCAAATCGTGAATATTGATTGGTGTCTTTGAAGAAGAAATAGATTTTATCTTTTCCGGCGCGCCAGTCGACGGCAACAAAGTTGTTGAGTTTTGGCATGAACTGAATCCTTTCAGTTAAGTGAGGTTTTGTTTGTGTGGTGTTTTTAAATGAGTGGTTGGTTGTGGTTTGTGTCGGGTTTAGATTATCGCGATGTAATGCTATTCAGTATGGTTTTTTAGAGGGAGGTTGTTTCGGTTTGAAACCGGTCTGTGTACTGCCAACTAACTGACGCACTGAAATGATCAGGCGATTATCAAATACCCCTCTGATACGCTGGTGCGACGGCTGAACGGCAGCGATGCTTCTCGTCGGCAGTGGGCCTTGCCATAATTGCGGCTTAATCCTCAGCTGCTTCACTCGCTTTTTTGTCCTGGGGGCTCCCATGCATGTACTGGTTTGCGAAGACGATGAGCTGATCGCCAGCGGTATTGTTGCCGGCCTGACCGCACAAGGCCTGACCGTCGAGCACGTCGCCACCGCGTCGACTGCCCGGGCGATGCTCAAGGTGGCTGAGTTCGATGTCATGGTGCTCGACCTTGGCCTTCCCGATGAGGATGGCCTGAAGCTGTTGCAGCAGTTGCGTCACAGCGGCCTGGAGATTCCGGTGTTGATTCTCACGGCGCGGGATTCGGTCACCGATCGCGTTGACGGCTTGCAGGCCGGGGCCGACGATTACTTGCTCAAGCCTTTTGACCTGCGCGAACTGGCAGCGCGCCTGCACACGTTGCTGCGGCGAGTGGCGGGGCGCAGCGTTAACCTGATCGAGCACGGTCGTTTGACCTACGATCCGAGCAGCCGCGAAACCATGCTGGGTGGCCAGCCGGTGGACCTTTCCCGTCGCGAGCAATCGCTGTTGCAAGCCTTGCTGCACAACCGTGGTCGCGTACTCTCAACCGAGCAACTGAAAGACAGCGTCTACGGTTTCAACGATGAGCTGGAAAGCAACGCCCTTAACGTCCATATCCATCACCTGCGGCGTAAACTCGGCAATGGCATTGTCGAGACGGTGCGTGGCCTGGGCTATCGCCTGGGGCCGGCCGATGGCGGAGAAGAATCGAAGTGATGAGCCTGCGTTTGCGTCTGAGCCTGACCCTCGGCGCTGCATTTGCGCTGATCTGGGCCTTGGCCGCCGCCTGGATGCTCAGCGATCTGCGCAACCAGATGATGTTTTCCCTCGACCAGCGGCTGGTCGCCTCGGCGCGGATGGTCGCCGGGCTACTGGAGCAACTGCCGGCGTTGCCGAGCAAGGGCGAGGGCACCCATTTCAGCGCTGAACAACTGAATATCCCCGGCGGCATGGCCTGTCAGGTCAGCTCGTTGCGCGGCGAGATTCTGGCCCGCAGCCACAGCAACCCCGAGCAAGCGCTGGAAGCCGAGAAAATGGGCTTCCACGATCAGATTATCGACGGCGCGCCATGGCGCAGTTTCACCCTGGCGCGGGGCGATGTGCGCATCACTACCGCCGACCGGCAGATCGAGCGTGAAGCGCTGAACATGTCCATTCTGCTGGCGGCTTCGGTGCCGGTCGGCGTGGCGCTGCTTGGCTGCCTGTGCCTGTTGTGGCTCGGCATCGGTCAGGGGCTGGCACCGCTCAATCGTATGCGCGATGCGTTGATGCGGCGTAGCGCCGATTCTCTGGAGCCATTGCAGATCCAGCCGTTGCCCAGCGAATTGCAGCCGTTGCTGGAAACCCAGAATCAGTTGTTCCAGCGCATCGGCAAGACCATCGAGCGTGAACGGCGCCTGACCGGTGATGCGGCGCACGAATTGCGTAGCCCGCTGACTGCGATCAAAACCCATCTGCAAGTGGCGCGCATGACCGACGGTGCCGCGCGGGATCAGTCCCTGGCCCGGGCTGAAGAGGGCGCCGACCGCCTGCACCGTACCCTTGAACAATTGCTGTTGCTGGCGCGTGTCGAGGGCAGCCTGTCGTTCGATGATGGCGTGCAGTGCAGCGCTGAGCAGGTGGCGAAACTGGCGATTCAGGATGCGGCCAGCGGCGATCGTCAGCGGATCAAGTTTCAGGTGCCGGCCAGATTCTCCGATGCGCCGCTGCAAATGCCCGCAGTGCTGTCGATTGCTGCATTGCGTAACTTGCTCGACAACGCCCTGCGCCATACGCCGGGCGATGGGGCGGTGGAGCTGAGCCTGGAAACCAATGGCAATCGTGTGCACTTTTTGGTGCGCGACCACGGCCCGGGAATTGCCGAAGACGACTTGCAACACCTGACTCAACGCTTCTGGCGCAACGGCCAGAGCACCGGTTGCGGCCTCGGCCTGGCGATTGTCCAGGCCATCGTCCAGCGCTGCGGCTGTACCCTGCATTTCGACAGCCGGCCGGATGGCCTGCGGGTTGAATTGACGATGCCGTTGCAACCTGTCTAACAGACACCGCTCCCACAGGGTGTCTATGTCGCACACCAAATGTAACGTCTCTCCGTTGGCCACCCGGCCCCCACGGCGTTATCGTCCCCGGCAGCTTTGACTCAATGGATTGAGGTAACAGCGCCATGACTGCATCGATACACATCTGCAAGGCAACGTCTGCCGACGCCGGCATCATCAGCCGGATCGTCGAGCGCTCCATTCGCGTCGGCTGCGCGCTCGACCACCGCAATGATCCACGAACGGTTGCCACCTGGACCCACAACAAAACCATCGAACACGTGCAGCCCTGGCTGAACGACCCGCGTTTGTACCTGAACATCGCTCTGTTGCAAGACAAACCGGTCGGCGTCGCCATGGCGGCGATCAGCGGCAAGGTTGCGTTTTGTTACGTGCAGCCGGAATGGTTTCGACGCGGCGCCGGACAAGCGCTGGTGCATGATCTGGAGACGTGGTTGATCACTCAGGGTTTGCCCCAGGCACGTCTCAACAGCACGCGCACCGGCGAAGCGTTTTATCTCCACCTGGGTTACCGGGTTTGCGCCGAAGCTTTCACGGTGGCGGGGCTCCACGCCATTCCCATGCACAAGGCGCTGCCACCACCGTCATAGAAAGCTGATCGAGGGGCTAAATCCTCGAGCCCTTGATGCGTTTCCAGAACAGGAAAACCTGCAAGTGCGCCCCATGAACGGAATGCGCACCTGCCCGGTGTGCAGTTTTGGTCACTATCAACAGGGGTCGAGAGATGTCAGTCGCTACCAGCCTTATCGAAGATCAGCCGGCCCGGATTGCCCCGACGCCTGCCGAGACGCTTTATCAGTTCAACGAATCGCCGCTGTTGGCCCGTCAGAGCCAACAGGAATCGAACGCCCGCAGCTACCCGCGACGCATACCCCTGGCACTCAAACGCGCCAAAGGCATTTACGTCGAAGACGTCGAAGGCCGCCGTTTCATCGATTGCCTGGCCGGTGCCGGAACCCTGGCCCTGGGGCACAACCATCCGGTGGTGATCGAAGCGATCCAGCAAGTGCTGAGCGATGAACTGCCGCTGCACACCCTCGACCTGACCACGCCGGTCAAGGACCGGTTTGTCCAGGACCTGTTCGGCCTGCTGCCGCCGGCATTGGCCGCTGAAGCGAAGATTCAGTTCTGTGGCCCCACTGGCACCGATGCCGTGGAAGCCGCGCTGAAACTGGTGCGCACCGCCACCGGGCGCAGCACCGTCTTGTCGTTCCAGGGCGGTTACCACGGCATGAGTCAAGGCGCGCTGAGCCTGATGGGCAGTCTGGGACCGAAAAAGCCGTTGGGTGCCTTGCTCGGCAATGGCGTGCAGTTCATGCCGTATCCCTACGATTACCGTTGCCCGTTCGGGCTCGGTGGCGCGCAGGGAGTGCAGGTCAACCTGAATTACCTGGAGAACCTGCTGAACGATCCAGAGGCTGGCGTGCAACTGCCGGCTGCGGTGATCGTCGAAGTGGTGCAGGGCGAGGGCGGGGTGATTCCGGCCGATCTCGACTGGCTGCGCGGTTTGCGGCGCATCACCGAGCAGGCCGGCGTGGCGCTGATCGTCGATGAGATTCAGAGCGGCTTCGCCCGCACCGGCAAGATGTTCGCCTTCGAGCACGCCGGAATCATTCCGGACGTGGTGGTGATGTCCAAGGCCATCGGCGGCAGCCTGCCGCTGGCGGTGGTGGTCTATCGCGACTGGCTCGACACCTGGCTGCCGGGCGCCCATGCCGGAACCTTCCGCGGCAATCAGATGGCCATGGCCGCAGGCTCTGCGGTGATGCGCTACCTGACCGAACACAAGGTTTGCGAGCACGCCGCCACCATGGGCGAGCGCTTGAGCGAACACCTGCACATCCTGCAGCGGGACTTCCCGCAGCTGGGCGACATTCGCGGACGTGGCTTGATGCTGGGTGTCGAATTGGTCGACCCGGCTGGTGCGCCGGATGCTCAAGGCCATCCACCGGTATTCGGTCGTCTGGCGTCGTTGGTGCAGCGCGAATGTCTCAAGCGTGGGTTAATCCTCGAGCTGGGCGGGCGTCATGGCGGTGTCGTGCGTTTTCTGCCGCCGTTGGTGATCACCGCTGCCGAAATCGATCGGGTGGCCGACATTTTCGGCAGGGCCATGGCCGCAGCCGTCGCCAGCCTCTAAATTTTTCAGCGCCTTTAACGTTCCTTCTACATAACGGCTGCGCGCGGTGTGCAGCCCACCCTATAGCGATGGAGAGACAGCATGACGTCAGTATTCGACCGCGAGGACATCCTCTTTCAGGTCGTGGTCAACCACGAAGAGCAATACTCGATCTGGCCCGACTACAAAGCCGTGCCACAAGGCTGGCGCACCGTGGGCAAGAGCGGCCTGAAAAAGGAATGCCTGGCCTACATCGAAGAGGTCTGGACTGACATGCGTCCACTGAGCCTGCGCCAGAAAATGGAAGAGCAGGCGGCCGTGGCTCACTGAGTCGCCGCGCAAAAAGAAACCCGCTGAACCGGTGACGGTCAGCGGGTTTTTCACGTTTGAAATCTCTGTTGTCTGCGCGGCTGCCATCGCGGGTTTAACTGACGTTATGCCCCGCTCAACCCCTTGATCACTTGATCCACATTCCCTTCCAGCTCGGCCACCGGATCTGCCGCATCGACACTCAACACCACCAACCGACTGCCTGCCTGCGAGATCGCCGCTTTCACCGCCTCCGACGGCTGTCGATGATGCAACACCACCGCCACGTCATGGTCCTTGAGCGTCGCACTCAACTGCTTGAGCGCTTCAGGCGTCCACTCGGCATCCGGCCGTGCATCGAGGCCGATCAGCTCCAGGTTGAGGCCGCCGATCAGGTAGCCGAAATGATCGCTCAGGCTCATCACGCTCAGGTTCTCGGCACTGGCCAGCCGCGCTTCGCTGTCGGCACTGAGCTTGAGCAAGCGCTGCTTGAGCGCTGCCAGATTGGCCTCGATGGTCGGTTTGGCCGCCGGCGCCAGGCGCACCAGGTCCGCCGCCATCACGTCTGCCATGCGCCCCATGTTGTTGCTGGAAAGCCACGGCTGGCTGTTCAACCCGTCGACCTTGCTGCCGGGCTGCACGGCGATGCCGGGAAGGGCGCCGTCCACCGGGCGGGCGGCGTCGACTTCGACGATACGAATATTGCTGCGCCGGGATATCGGGTACAGCGGATCATCCGCCCACAGGGAACGCAGACCAATCACGGCATCGGCGTCGGTCGCCAGCTTGGCCAGCGCCGGAGCGCCACGACCGGTGAAATAGGCGGTCTGTCGGCTGCCGGGCAGATTGTCCGGCGCGGCCCGTTCCAGTTTGATTTCGGTGCCTTTGAGCAACACTTCGCCCAGACCATAGGTGATCGGCAAGGACGCCAGCACGTGCAGCGGTTTGGCGCTGTCCGCCGCAGCGCAAGTATTGGCCAGACCGCACAGGGGCAATGTGAAGGTCAATGCCAGGGTCAGTTGACGCAGAGAAAAGCACATTTATCCGAGGTTCCCTTTCAGGCTGGGGAGGATGCCGCGAGCGATCGCGGCCAGGGCGAAGGCGATACCGGCCACCAGAATGATCGCGGCACCGGACGGGATGGGCAGGTCAAAGACAATCGGTGCGAGGATTCCGCACAGGGTGCTCACCGTGGCAATCAGCACCGAACACCAGAAGAAACCCTTCAGCGATTGACTGAGCAAGCGCGCGGCCGCCGCCGGAATCACCAGCAGGGCGCCGACCAGAATCGCGCCGATGACTTTCACCGCTGCCACCGTGATCAGCGTCACCAGGATCACGAACAGGTAGTCCAGGGTTTTCACCGCCACGCCACGTACCGCCGCCAGTTGCGGGTTGAAACTGGCGAGCATGATGCGGTTGTACAGCGGTAGGGCCAGTGCCATCACCAGTGAGCCGACGATCGCCAATACCAGCAGGTCGTTGCCGTTGACCGTCAGTACCGAGCCGAACAGCACGTTTTCCAGAATGTGCACATTGATCTTGCCCGCCAGGATCAACAGCAGGCTTGCGCCCAGTGCCAACGACACCGACAGAAACACGCCGATCAACGTATCCGGCGCCAGACCCGTGCGGTTGCGCAGGTAGTTCAGCAAGATCCCGAACAGCAGGCAGTAACCGAACAGGCTGCCATAAGGCCCGGTGTAAGGTTCACCGAGCAGAATGCCGATGGCCACGCCAGTCAACGCCGCGTGACCCACCGCTTCGGAGAAAAACGCGAAGCGCTTGACCACCACCAGCGTGCCCAAACCGCCCAGCACCGGGCCGATCAGCAATCCAGCGAGCAGGGCGTTGACCACAAATCCATAGGCCAGCGCTTCCGGCAGGTAACCCGACGAGGCCCAACCCTGGACCATCAAACGAAAGGCTTCGTAACTCATCAGGCAGCGCTCCGGGGATGGGTCGAGAACAAGGTCAGCAGTCGCTCCGGGGTCAGCGCCTGTTTCGGCGTGGCGTCGAACAGCACCCGGCGATTGAGCCCGGTGACCCGGTCCGCCAGACGCCCGACCGCTTCCAGATCATGTTCGATCCACAGCACGGTGATGCCGCTCTGGCGCCAATCGCCCAGCAGCCGTTCGAACACTTGGATACCGGCCTCATCGAGCGCCGACATCGGTTCATCGAGCACCAGCAACTGTGGCGCCGGAATCAGCCCTTGGGCCAGCAAAACCCGCTGGCGCTCGCCGCCGGACAGCGCGCCCATGCGCCGTTTGCGTTTGTCCTGCATGCCGACCCGTTCCAGCGCCTCGCCAATGGCCGTTGCGTAATGCTTGCTCAAGCCGAGAAACGCCGGGCGCCGCTGACACATGGCCGCCATGAAGTCGTCGACAGTCATTGGCAAACCGCGATCAAACTCCAGCGCTTGCGGCACGTAGCCGATCGTCCCGGGTTCGCCGGGCCATTGCAGGCTCAAACGGCCCTGATGCGGCATCTGCCCGAGCAGGGTCTTGATCAGCGAACTCTTGCCGCCACCGTTGGGGCCGACCAGGGCATGCACGCTGCCGGGCCGGACCTGAAAGGTCACGTTGTCGAGGATCGTCGTGCGACCGAGGGTCAGGCTGACTTCGGCGAAGTCGAGGGTCGGGCCGGCGCTTTGTACGGTCAGGGTTTCTTGAGCGGTCATGCGCCGGACTCCTGAATCGCCCGAACCACGGTGTTGAGGTTGCCGGTCATTTCCTTTTCGTACTTGTCGGCGGTGTATTCGCCATAGGAAATGTGCGACAGCGGATACAGCTTCACCCCGGACTCACGCTGGATGGTCTCGACGTAGGTGGAAGGGAAATCCATCTCCGAGAAGATCACTTTCACGTCCAGCTCCCGCAGTTGATCGATGGTCTTTTTCAGTTGGCTGGGGCTGGGTTCGATGCCGTGGGCCGGCTCGACCACGGCGGTGACTTCCAGGCCGAACTCGCGAAGCAGATAGTCGTAGGCGGCATGGACCGTGGCCACGCGTAGTTCGGCGTTCGGCGCCTGGGTCAGTTTGGCCAGGGCATCGGCGCGCATCTGCCGCAGGCGCTTACCGTAGGCGCGGGCATTCTGGGTGTAGGTTTTAGCGTTGGCCGGGTCGAGCTTGCCCAACTCGCGGGCAATGTTGTTGACCTGGGCAATCGAAGCGCTGATCGACAAGAACGTGTGCGGGTTCACCACTTTACCGGCACCGCGAGCGGCGACACCGGTGGCGGCCAGCAGCGGCACGTTTTCGTTGGCTTCGATCACTTTGATATTCGGGGTTTCGCTGGCGGCGATCATGCGGTCGGCGAAGTCGTCATGGCCCACGCCGTTGAGTACGATCACGTCGAGCCCGCTGATGCGTTTGATGTCCTCGGCGCGGGGCTCATAGGCGTGCGGGTTGAAACCGGCCGGAATCAACGGCACCACTTCGGCCTTGTCGCCGACGATATTGGCCACGTAGCTGTAATAAGGGTGCAGGGTGATGCCGATGCGCAGGCGCTTGGCTTCGTCGGCACTGGCCAGAGGCGTCAGCAAACAGGCAAGCAGGCCGACCAGTAGCAGGCGCAAAAAACGACGTTGAGATGAACTAGGCATGGGAAAGCGGTCTTCTCTCGGGTGAGGGCGAGGGTTCAGTGCCGATGCTGGCGGGTGACCCCTGCATCGAATTGCGCGACGATCTGCTGCCAGCCGGCGCTTTCGAGTGCGGCGTCAGTCAGATCAGCCGGGGTAGTGAGGGCTTTGCCGCGATTGAGCCAGACGTCTGGCGCATCGTCGTCAGCGGTCAAACGCATCAGAAACGAGCCGGCCACGGTGGGTGTCTGGCTCTGGCCGAAATACGCCTTGGCGTCCAGCAATTGCCAGGCATGACCGCCTCGACTGACAGAACTGGCGTCTTGGGCAAACGGCGCGAAACCTTCCTCGGCGAGGGTGGCGGGCGTGGGCAGTGCTTGTTGTTCCTCGCGCAACAGGTGGATTTCATCCAGCGTGACCCGCAGGTCTGCGTAAATACCTTGCTCGGATGCGCTCAGGTCGCGGCGGGCATCCAGTTGATGGCTGCCGACGCTGCTCACTTCCCGGGACTCGCCGCGCCAGGCGACCACCGAACCGGCCACCGCCAGAATCATCAGGCACAACAGCAACACATAGAGGGTTTCATGGCCGGCTCCGGCCGGGCGCACCAATTGGGTGGTTGGCGTGATCATGCTCATGTTCAGGGCGCCTCGATGTCGGCTTGGTCGATCTCGACCACGTGGCCGGGACCGGCGTCGAACAGCACGTAGAATTCGGCGCCGGGTTTCTTGAAGGTCAGGGTCGAATCGGCACCGAGCTTGCCTGGCACCAGAATGGTTTCGTCGTAGCCGATCACATCCAGGGTCACGCCCGGCGCGCCGCTGCCGTCGGAGAAACCACCGGTGCAACGGATCTGTTCGGCGTCGATGGCCTTGCATTCGCACATCGGGTTGTGGGCCAGGACGCTGGCGCTGAAGGCGGCGCAGAGCACCAGTAAAACGGGGCGAAAAGCGCTGGTCATGGTTTGCCTCCTTGTCTGTTCAGCCATGCGACGGTGGCCGGGGACGCCTGGCTCAGGGGGATGGAGGCTTGATGCATGGCGCCGTCCCAGCCTTCCATGGTGATCCACAGCTCAGCATCGCTTTTGGTCTTTTCGGGTACCGGCAGCGCGGCGCCCATGTGGTAGGGCGTGCCGAAGAAAATCACCCCGGCTACGCGCAGGCTGCGCGGTTTGCCAATGCGCAGGTAAGTCGCCTTGACCTGATCGCGACAGCTGTCGCAGAGCGCAGCATTGAAGGACTTCAAGTAGCCGGCCGGGCCATCGGATACCGGGGCTGCGTTGCGCAATTCAGCCAGTCGCAGGCTCCAGGGGCCGACCTGAACTTCACCGACTTCACGCTCACCCAGGCCGGTGTCTCCGCGAAACAGCGCTGCGTCGGCGAAGTATTTGGGCATGAACCCCAGCGGCACCAGCAACAGCAGCACGTTGATGTGGAAGCGCCATGTGTGCCAGAAGCGGCTTAGCGGCGAGCGTGGTTTTTCTGCTGCGACCTGGCTCATCGGCTGCCCTCCGTGGCTTCGCGGCTCATGGCCGGGGCGGGCTGACCGATCACCGCAGCCCGTGGACGCTTGTTGCTGCGCTTGAGCGCATTGGCCGTGGCCAGGGCGGTGCGTTTGGTCCAGATCAACAGGCCGCTGAGGACCATCATGCTCAGGATCAGGCCGAAGAAGAACCAGATCAGCTTGATCCAGATACCGCCGAAATCGCCGGTGTGCAGCGGACGCATGGATTCGGTCACCAGCTCCAGACCCGAACGATCCGACAGCAGGCGCGTGGTGGAAATGTCACCGGTGTAAGGGTTGACCTCGGCGCTCTGGTAGATCAACGGGTACCAACTGCGCCCGCTCACCAAAAGATGGCTATAGGCATTGGCGGGCAGGCTGACGGAACTGTCTTCCAGACCGGGAATGCGTTCCTTGGCCTCGCGGATCGCGCTTTCCAGGCTGATCATCGGCGCTGGTGCGCCATCGGCGGTGAGCGGCACGCTCTCACGCGGGACGACGGGGGCGACCGGCGCGGTGGAAATCGAAATATGGTTATCGGACAGGATCGCTTCAATCATGAACCAGGTGCTGGTGACGGAAATCACCGCAATGAACCAGATCGACCAGATGCCGCTGAGCCGGTGAAAGTCGCCCCAGAAAATCCGCGCGCCATGACGAATGCGCAGGGTCGGTCGCAAGAAGCCTTTCCAGAACCGTTTGTAGACCACAAGCCCCGTCACCAGTGAAGCCAGCATCGGCAAGCCGAGGAACGACACCAGATACCAGCCCCAGCTGTAGCCGTTGGTGAATGGCACCAGCCACCAGCCATGCAGCGCGCGAGTGAAGGCCTGGAAGTTGAAGGGTGGAGCGGTGCCCTGAATCGCTCCGCTGTAGGGATTCACATAGACCGTCACCGAGCGTCCGTCCGGGTAGCTGACCTTCACGTCCAGGGCGAAATGCGACTCGTCGGGACGGTTGATACTTTCGACCAGCGTTTGGGGCTCGGCCGTTTTGATGGCGGCGATGATCTGGTCATGGCTGAGCAGCGGCGCGTCGTCCGAAGGCGGGCTGGCGCGCATTTGCGGGTTGGCCAGCCAGACGATTTCCTGACTGACCACCGCCAATGTGCCGGTCACACAGACGATCAATACAAAGAACCAGATGGGCAGGGCCAGCCAGCTATGGACCAGAAACCAGAGTTTTGAGCGGGATTTCTTCGACATGATTAAAGGTCTTGTTTCGATGAGAGGACCTCTGCTGCGGGCTTCCCAGCGTTGAGGTCCATGAAAGGCCCGGTCGTGGCTTTTGCCTACGCGACCGGCTGCATCTAAATAAGACGTATGAGTATCGGAAATCCCGAAAGGGGATATGAAAGTAAATGTTTCGTGTTTCTGCGCTGTGTGGGAACGGCCAATATTGATGTTGAATGTGATCAGGCCCCATCGCGAGCCTGCTCGCGATGGGGCCTGATCACGTACCGAAGCTATCAACCCTGCTTGAACATCTCCTTCGCCCGCTGTTCGATCTGTTCCTGCGTCAGATCTTCCTTGCGCGTGGCCAGAAACCACACATGCCCATAGGGATCCTTCAAGGTCCCCGTGCGGTCGCCATAAAACTGATCCTTGACCTCGGACACCACCGTGGCACCGGCATCGATGGCCTGTTTATAGGACTTGTCCACATCGTTCACATACAAATGCAGGCCCACGGACGGCGATTTGTCCGGGTTGCTCAAGGGCCCCTGGTCACAGGGTGTGCCCAGCATGATCGGGCTATCGCCGATACGCAGTTCGGCGTGCCCGATGCCGCCGTCGGGCATGGCCAGGCGCATGACTTCGGTGGCGCCAAAGGCTTTCTTGTAGAAGTCGATGGCTTCGGCAGCTTTCTGAATGCCCAGATAAGGGGTGATGCTGTGATAACCCTCTGGAATAGGTTTGACGCTCATGACGGTTCTCCCTTTATTGTTGTGGAATTAAGGTGTTCCTTCGCCGTTTTCCGGTCGGATAACTATAGGTCAACCCCTTCGCCACAACCGAGTGCCCGACGAGTAGCCGCAGTCACGACAACGCGCTGCACTGTAATTTTGGTGCATCAGCGGTAAGAACCTGGATCGACAGTTTCTCTGTGGCGCGACGCTTGTTTACTGCCTGTTCACCAATTCCCAATACCCACTATCGAGAGCATTGATTTCTGCCCGTCGGGGCGCGTCGGTAGCCTGTGTTCATTGCCCCGAACCCAGCTATCCGGACGCTCGAAATGAAAACTCTACTCGCCACTTTCCTGTTGCTCGCCGTTTCCGTCCTCGCCGGATGCGCCAGTCATGTTTCACCGGAACTACGCCCCTACACCGCTGAAGAAACCCGGGAACTGGCGCTGGAAGCCTTGAATCGTCGCGGCTTGTCCTTCGAGGAGTACCACGCGAAGAAAGCCGAATTGCTTGGCCAGCCAACCAAATCGATCAGTTTTGACAAGCAAGGCGAGATGAACGCCGAGCGCACAGTACAGCTGCACGGTCGCCAAAGCTGAGCGACAACTGTACTGCTCGAACTTTCACGCAACTGTCCATGGGTTTCCCTCAAGGCGTGCGATAGGGTCAACACCTGACTGACTCTGATGGACTGCCCCCCCCATGCTCTCGCTCGACCTGCTGCTGGGCTTTGCCCTGTTCGCCCTTGTCACCTCGATCACCCCCGGCCCGAACAACACCATGTTGCTGGCCTCGGGCGTGAATTTCGGCTTTAGCCGCACCATCCCTCACATGCTGGGCATTACCTGCGGCTTCTTCGTGTTGGTGGTGGCCGTCGGTTTCGGCCTGGGCACGGTGTTTCAAACCTATCCACTGCTTTACACCGTGCTGCGTTATGTCGGCGCGGCGTATTTGCTGTACCTGGCCTGGAAGATTGCGCATTCCGGGCCGGTCGCCGAGGGTGAGCAGGGCGAGGGCAAGCCGATCAGTTATTTGGGCGCGGCGGCGTTTCAATGGGTCAACCCCAAGGCCTGGATCATGGCCATCGGTGCCATCAGCACCTACACGCCGATGCAGGGCTATTTCACCAATGTGATTGTGATTGCCGCGGTCTTCGCTCTGATCAACCTGCCGAGCGTCGGTGTGTGGGCTGGTTGTGGCACGCTGTTGCGCAATGTGCTGCGCGATCGCCGCTGGCTGCGCCTGTTCAACTGGGGCATGGCCTTGTTGCTGGTGGCTTCCATGTATCCGTTGTTGCTTGAAAGTTTTAGCTGACGCATTGCTTCAACCGGTTGCCCGATGCCTGTTAAGCTCGACTTCAGGAGCGTTCCTACGCACTTTTAAATGAAGTTGTTCTTCTTTAACGGCCTCCGATCAGGTATTGCTATCGTTCTGCAAATTCGGCACCGCTCATAAGGCGGCGCTTTGATATTTCCAGTGACGAGCTTCCTGATCCCGGAACACGCTCTGCGAGTCTTCTATGAATAAACGTCCGTTGTATTTCGACTACGCCGCCACCACGCCGGTGGATGAGCGGGTCATCAAGGTGATGGTTGAGTGTCTGGGTTTCACGGGTAACTTCGGCAATCCAGCGTCCAGCTCCCACGCCTTCGGTCAACAGGCCCGGCAATCGGTCGAGCACGCACGGCGCCAGGTCGCCGAACTGGTGGGCGCCCAGGCCGAGCAGATCGTCTGGACCTCCGGCGCCACCGAATCCAACAACCTGGCACTCAAGGGCGTTACCCAGGCCCGCGGTGTGTCCGGCGGCCATATCATCACCAGCCAGATTGAACACAAGGCAATTCTCGACACCGCCAAACAATTGCAGGATGCCGGCGTTGCCGTGACGTATCTGGTGCCCGATGCCGAAGGCCTGATAACTGCGCAAGCAGTCAGCGAGGCGATGCGCGAAGACACCTTTCTGGTGTCGCTGATGCTGGTCAATAACGAACTGGGCACCGTCAACGACATCCCGGCCATCGGCCAGGTGGTGCGTGATCGTGATGCGTTGTTCCACGTTGACGCGGCTCAGGGCGTGGGCAAAGTGGCGATCGACCTGGCCCAATGGCCGGTGGATTTGATGTCATTCTCGGCGCACAAGGTCTATGGCCCCAAAGGCATCGGCGCGCTGTACGTCGGGCCTCGCGCGCAACAGCGCCTGCAAGCGCAGATCCACGGCGGCGGTCATGAGGGCGGGTTGCGTTCCGGTACTCTGGCGACGCACCAGATCGCAGCCATGGGCGCCGCTTTCGCGCTGGCGGCCGCTTTGTTCGATGAAGAAAAAGCCACCATCGTGCGCCTGCGTGAACGCTTGCTCGATCAGCTGCTGAGCATTCCCGGTATTCGCGTCAATGGCAGTCCGACCCAGCGCATTCCCCATACCTTGAGTCTGACTTTCAACGAAGGCGAGTTCAATTCCGCGGCGTTGAGCACCTCGATCGCGTTTTCCGCGACGTCGGCCTGCAACTCCGCCAGTAATGCGCCATCTCATGTGCTGCTGGCGCTGGGGCATGACGCGCGCTCGGCCAGTCGCACCATTCGCCTGAGCCTGGGGCGTTTCACCACCGAGCAAGATATCGACCAGGCTGCGCACCTGATCAAAACGGCCACCGCCAGTGCTCCGGCATTCTGGGCGACAGGTCCTTAAGCGCCGACTCTGATCGGCACCAAACAATAATGATGAAGTGGTAAGCAGGAGACACGATGAGTACGCAGCCTTCGATCAATGGATTGGTACCCCGGCGCCTGGCGCAAACCCGCGAGCTGATGAGCCGGGAGGGCATTCATGCTCTGTTGGTGCCGTCGGCCGACCCGCACCTGTCGGAATACCTGCCGGGCTATTGGCAGGGGCGGCAGTGGCTGTCGGGTTTCCATGGCTCGGTCGGCACGCTGATCGTCACGCCGGATTTCGCCGGCGTCTGGGCCGACAGCCGCTATTGGGAACAAGCGAGCAAGGAACTCAAGGGCAGCGGTATCGAGCTGGTCAAGCTGCAACCGGGTCAACCCGGCCCGCTTGATTGGCTGGCCGAGCAAACGCCTGAAGGCGGTGTCGTTGCAGTCGATGGCGCGGTGATGGCCATGGCGTCGGCGCGTACCCTGAGCAGCAAACTCCAAGAACGCGGCGCACGTCTGCGCACTGACATCGATTTGCTGAGCGAAGTCTGGAGTGATCGCCCGAGCTTGCCGAACGAGCCGATTTATCAACACTTACCGCCTCAGGCGACCGTCAGCCGTGGCGAAAAACTCGCCCAGCTGCGTGACGTGTTGAAAGAACGCGGTGCCGACTGGCATTTCATTGCCACCCTCGATGACATCGCCTGGCTGTTCAACTTGCGCGGCGGCGATGTGTCGTTCAACCCGGTGTTTGTGTCCTTCGCGCTCATTAGCCAGCAACAGGCCACCTTGTTCGTCGCCCTGAGTAAAGTCAGCGCCGAGCTGCGTGCCATCCTTGAACAGGACGGCGTGACCCTGCGCGATTACAGTGAAGTGGCCGCCGCCTTGCGCGCCATACCAAGCGGCGCGAGCCTGCAAGTCGATCCGGCGCGGGTCACGGCGGGTCTGCTGGATAACTTGAACAGTGATGTGAAACTGGTCGAAGGCCTGAACCCGACCACCCTGGCCAAGTCACAAAAAAGCCTGGCCGATGCCGAGCACATCCGTCGGGCCATGGAGCAGGATGGCGCGGCGCTGTGCGAATTCTTCGCCTGGCTGGAGGCGGCATGGGGGCGTGAGCGCATCACCGAGCTGACCATCGACGAACACCTGACCGCGGCCCGCACCCGGCGCCCGGATTATGTGTCGCTGAGCTTCAACACCATTGCTGCGTTTAACGCCAACGGTGCGATGCCGCATTACCACGCCACCGAAGAAGAGCACGCGGTCATCGAGGGTGACGGCCTGTTGCTGATCGACTCCGGCGGCCAATACCTCGGCGGCACTACCGACATTACGCGGATGGTGCCGGTGGGGACGCCGACTGACGAGCAGAAGCGCGATTGCACCCGCGTACTCAAAGGAGTGATTGCACTCTCCCGCGCGCAGTTCCCGCGGGGCATTCTGTCGCCGTTGCTGGACGCCATTGCCCGCGCACCGATCTGGGCCGAAAGTGTCGACTACGGTCATGGCACCGGTCACGGCGTCGGCTACTTCCTCAACGTTCACGAAGGCCCGCAAGTCATCGCCTATCAGGCGGCAGCCGCACCGCAAACTGCGATGCAACCAGGGATGATCACTTCCATCGAACCGGGCACCTACCGTCCGGGCCGCTGGGGCGTGCGGATCGAGAACCTGGTGTTGAACCGCGAGGCGGGCAAGAGCGAGTTCGGTGAATTCCTGAAGTTCGAAACCCTGACCCTGTGCCCGATCGACACCCGCTGCCTGGAACCGTCGTTGCTGACCGAAGACGAAAAGCAGTGGTTCAACGGCTACCATGCCGAAGTGCGCGAGCGCCTGAGCCCGTTGCTCGATGGCGCGGCCCTTGAGTGGTTGAACACCCGGACCGCGGCTATTTGATCGGCTTGAGTTCAGGCGCTGGAAACAGTGCCTGGCTCATGCCTGGCTATTGTGCCCGCAGGGCTTCAAGGACGAAGTCCAGCCGATCCTGGCCAAAGAACAGCTGATTCCCGACAAACATGCTCGGTGCGCCGAATACACCGCGTTGTACTGCTTCCTCGGTGTTCTGCTTGAGGGCGGCTTTGACGTTCTCATCGGCGGTCAGTGCCAGCACTTCATTCGGATCGAAACCGTTTTGCGTCAGCACGGCGGCAACGGTCGCGGGATCATCGAGGCTGCGCCCTTCCACCCACAGGGCGTGAAACAGGCAATCGATAAACGCCTGAAAGCGTTCGGGATGACGTAATTGCATACCCGTGACCGCGCGCATCAACATCAGGGTACTGATGGGGAAGTGCGGGTTGAACTTCAGCGGCACACCGTAACGCTTGGCATAGCGGTCCAGATCCTGAAACATGTAGCGACCCTTGGCCGGGATGGTCACCGGGGAGGCGTTGCCGGTGGCTTTGAAAACTCCGCCCAGCAGCATCGGTTTGTAGATCAGCTGACTATCGGTCTGCGCGCAGATTTTCGGCAGTTGGGTGTAGGCCAGGTAGGTGGCGGGGCTGCCGAGGTCGAAAAAGAACTCCACGGTTTTGCTCATGGTCGATGTGCTCTTCTTTTTGTCGTAGGGGAGGGCTTACCAGCGTTCGTTCCAGGGGCGCAGATCCAGCTCGAACGTCCAGGCATCCCGTGGCTGGCTGTGTAAGTACCAATAGTTTTCGGCGATGTGCTCGGGATTGAGGATGCCGTCCTGATCCTTGGTCGCGTATTTTTCCGGAAATCTGTCGCGGATAAAGTCGGTGTCGATGGCACCATCGACCACCACATGGGCGACGTGGATGTTCATCGGCCCCAGTTCGCGGGCCATGCTTTGGGCCAGGGCGCGAATCCCGTGCTTGGCGCCAGCGAAGGCTGCAAACCCTGCGGCACCGCGCAAGCCGGCGGTGGCCCCGGTGAACAGGATCGTGCCCCGTTGGCGGGTGACCATGCGCTTGGCCACTTCGCGAGCGTTGAGAAACCCTGAGAAACAGGCCATTTCCCAGATCTTGAAATACTTGCGAGCGGTTTCTTCGAGAATACTGCACGGCACATTGGCGCCGATATTGAAGACGAACGCTTCGATGGGGCCGATCTCGGTTTCGATCTGCTCGATGAGCGCAATCACATCCTCTTCTTTGCGCGCATCGCAGGCAAAGCCATGAGCCTCGCCGCCGCTGATCGTGATGGCATCTACCAGTGGCTGAAGTTTGTCTGCGCTGCGACGTGTGACGCAGGCGACGTAGCCTTCCCGGGCAAAACGCTTGGCGATTGCGCCGCCGGTGGCATCGCCTGCGCCGACGACCAATACGATTTTCTTGTTATTGATAGCGGTGGTCATGGATGTCGCCCTTTGCTGAACGGTCAGTGACTGACGAACGTTAGCAGCATCCCGGGCGAGGCGCCTATCGGGCTACGCAAGCCCAACAGGGTTGGAGGGTTACTTGCAGATGACGATCATACTGCGGCTGGTATAGCCGGCCGGGTTGAGGCCAAACGGATAATCCCCGGGTTCTTCGACCGCATCCCCTGACTTGGCAATCACCTTGTAACCCTTGGGTGCGCACGAGTTGGCAGCGCTGGTGTAGCACTGGTCCCAGGAGGACGACAGCCCGGAACAGTTGATATGCAGCCCTTTCTTGCCGTGTTTGATCTGGGTTTTCGAGGTCGCCGCGCAGCCCGCAACTGCAAGCACGGCGATCAGTATCAAAATTCGTTTCATTGCTGTCCTTATTGAGGCTCCGGATCTTTGTGCCCGGGTCTGCCTGCATTCGCTTTTGCTTGAAGCGTTCTGATATCCCTATCTGAAAAAGTCCATGTCTGACACTGAGTTACGTGACCTAAACATGGCCTAATTGAGCGGTAAATACCAGACCTTCGTCAAATCTCGTATCAATCCGCCGCAACTGCGGGCTTGGCGGTGCTCCCCATGGTCATGGTTGCGCCGACGGACGCCAGAATGATGCACAGGATTGCCATCCACTGTGACAGGGAAAGGTATTCATGGAGGAACAACAGGCCGGACAGTGCACCGAACGCGGGCTCGATACTCATCAATGTGCCGAAGGTCCGGGCCGGCAGCCGTGTGAGGGCGACCATCTCCAGGGTGTAGGGCAGGGCAGTGGACAGAATCGCGACCCCTATGGCCACGGGAATCAGTGAGGGTGTCAGCAGTGCAGCACCAGCATGGACGATACCGATGGGGGCTACGAACAGTGCAGCAATCATCACGCCCAATGCGGCGGTCTGCACGCCATTGTCGGCACCAGCCTTCTGGCCGAACAGAATGTACAACGCCCAGCAGACACCGGCGCCAAGGGCATAACCTGCGCCAACCAGATCAATACCTGCACTCGTGGCGCCAGTCGGAATCAACAGCAGTAAGCCCACGGCTGCCAGAGCGATCCACAGAAAGTCGATCGCCCGACGTGAGGCATAAATAGCGACCGCTAATGGGCCAGTGAACTCCAGGGCTACCGCGATTCCCAGAGGGACAGTGTTCAAGGACATATAGAAGAGGAAGTTCATGCCGCCCAGCGCCATCCCATAGACAATTACCGTGCGCAGGGACTTTGCGGTGAGCTTCGCTCGCCATGGGCGTAATAGCAGCAGCATGATCACGCTGGCGAAGATCAGCCGCAGGGTGGTGGTCCCTTGAGCGCCGATAACCGGGAACATGCTTTTGGCCAGGGAGGCTCCGGACTGGATCGATGCCATAGCTATCAAGAGCAGGCCTACCGAGAACAGGATAGAGGCAAGGCTGCGGGGGTGGTCATTCATTGTGTGGCATCGTCCGAGGTGAGAAACGAGAGTAGTGCGTAATGTGTTGGGCAATATACTGCGCATTCGTTGCGGTTGCGTCTATATATAAGCAGGGATTTTGAACATCCTGATAGAAAAGCGTAATCAGGGGTTGACGGCAGATTCTGGACGTCTATAATTCGCCCCACTTCCGGCGCAGTCGAAACGGAAAACTCCTTGGTAAACAACGAGTTACGCAGTTTTCGGCAGC